>CAZEIK010000039.1:0-2560 GCA_964512315.1 uncultured Candidatus Saccharibacteria bacterium | reverse complement strand
TCTCCCAGGCCAACGAGTACGTCACCAAGACGCAGCGGGGCAACGAGATCGTCGCCCTGTGGGAGACGCTGCTCGGCCGGGCCGTCGACGCGCCGACCTACAACTCGCTGCTCGCCGACACCTCGAAGACGATGACCGACATCGCCAGGATCGTGTTCGTGTCGCAGTCGTACCGTCGCCGCTTCGCCACACCGACCTGACTTCGGTCAGGGCGTGACGGTGGCGTGGTAGCCGTCGAGCATGTGCGGACGCGGCTCGCCCGGATCCGGCATGAAGTCGACCGCGAGGTGCGGGTCATGGTCCAGGTCGAGGTGCACGTAGCCGTCGAAGCCGGGCGAGAGGGCCCCCATGCCGCCGACCGCCTCGAGCGCCACGCCCGGGTCCCGGTTGGCCGCCAGCGCGGCCACGACCCGGGTTGCCTTGGGGTCGCTGAGCGGCTCGCCGAGCCGCATGAGCGACAGCTCGTGCAGGCCCGACCCAGCGTCGCCCTCGTCGGTGTTCACCACGTGGTACCAGCCGGCGGGCATGGCCTTCGGGAAGCGGTAGCCGCCGTGGGCGAGCTCGATCGTGCCCTGGACGGGTGCGGTGGCGCGGGTGCGTTCGGCAGGTGCGTCGGCCACGGTGAGCGTGGCGGTCATGCCCATCAGCGCGTGGGCGACGCCGTGGGCGTCGGGCACGTAGCACATGGCCATGACGGTGCCGGCGGGGAGCCGGACGAGCGCGGTGATCTCGTGGCCGGGTCCGATGTAGCTGACGCCCCCGAGCATGTCGACGAACGCGATGGCTCCGGCGCCCGACGAATCCCCGGCTGCGGCCTTGGACAGCTCGGCCATGTCCACGCCGTCCTTGATGCGGGCGAACATGATCTGGTGCGCCTCGCGGCCGTCGTTGCGCAGGTGGACCCTGGTCCATCCCGCGGCGACGGGCTGCGACGGGTCGGGGGTGATGGCGAACCGGTAGTCGGTGGCGACCACGTCGAGGTCGCCGACGGTCGCCGGCACGAGCTCGCGGGCCGGGGCGGGGGCGCGTGCGGTGGTGGTCGACCTCGTGGTGGCCGAGCCGGGGTCGGGCTCGGTCGTGCACGACGTGAGGACGGCCACGACGAGCGCCGTGGTGAGCAGGCCGGTTGCCGCGCGCCGGCCGTCGGGTCGGGGGGACCGGCGCCGGGCCGGACCGGTGGTGCGCTGCGGTGCGGTCACGCGTGCTCCGTTCGAGGCGTCGTCGGGCGGCCGCACCCTAGCCCTCGGGTGAACGCCGTTCAGCTGGTCTCGAGGGCGGCGCGGGTCGCCCGCGAGGCCGCCGTGGTGGCGGCCCGCGTGCCGGAGGCCAGCTTGGCGAACGTGCGCAGGACCGACGGACGGCGCAGCACCAGCGCGGCCGCCCGGCCCGGTCGGGCGCCGCCGTCGGCGTCGAGGAGGCTGAGGATCGCCGGGTCGGCCAGCAGGCCCTCGTCGACGTGGTCGCTGATCCCTCGGAACGCGGTCCACGGCCGGCCCGCCGCCTCGCACTCCGCGGCGATCGCTGCCGTCTCCATGTCCACCGCGTCGAACCCCGCGGCGAGGTGCGCGGCGTGGACCGCCGGGTCGACGATGAGGTCGGTGGTGGTGATGAGTCCTCCGGCGAGCACGGCATCGCCGAGCGGGTGGGCCCGGTGCTCGACCCGATCCTCGGCCCGGTCCGCGGCCATGGCCACCCGCTCGGGCACGAGGAGCGACCCCACCGCCAGGTCCGGGCGGACCCCGCCCGCGACGCCGGTGACGATCACGTGGACGGGATCGAGATCGGCGATGTGCCGGCGTGCCGCCTTCGTCGCCGCGGCCGGCCCGATGCCGGCGAGGGCGGCCACCACCTCGGCGCTGCCGACCCTGCCGCGGTGCGTGCCGTCGCCCGCCGCGTTCAGCCGCAGCGTGCGGGTCACCGATCGCAGCTCGACGGGCATCGGTGCGAGCACCAGGTAGCGCCGGTCCTCGGTCATCGGCGGCGCCCCCTTCCCCTGCTCGCCCTCCGCACGCCGGGCCCGACCCGGCTCAGCTGTCGGGCTTGAACGTGAACCACCACGACAGGGGGAAGTCGCCCTCGGCGTCGGCATGGCCCTGCTCGCCGATGATGATCGTGACGCTGTCGCCCTTGGTGATCGGTGGTGACGCCTTCAGGTCACCGGCCTTCGCCCGGCACCCGGTCTGGCCGATCTCGATGGCACAGCCCGCGGCGTAGGTCTGGCCGTTGAGGAACACGTTGATGCCGTAGCGGCCACGGTTCGTGCTCGACCCGAGCGTGACCCCGAAGTCGGTGATCCGCCCGGTCGTCGGCCAGGTGATCGCCCGGGACGGGATGGCGCCGTTGCCGATGCCCACCCCCGGACCGTCGATCGAGAGGAACCGGCTCTGGCCGTCCTGGGCGATGAACCCGATGTCGTCGCCGCTCTCGCCCTGGTACAGCACCTCGCCGGGAGCCAGGTCGTCCTTGCTCGGTGCCTCCGTGCTCGCGCCCGGATCAGGCGCCGTTGTGGTGGTGGTGCTGCTGTCGCCGCTGGTGGTCGAGGAGGCGTCGTCGGCGGTGA
>CAZEIK010000038.1:0-2627 GCA_964512315.1 uncultured Candidatus Saccharibacteria bacterium | reverse complement strand
ATGCGGACGAGCACCTGCCCGGGGCCGGGGTCGGGTTCCGCGACCTCCAGCACCTCGCCGGGCTGCTTCCACTGGGTGAGCCGGAGTGCCTTCATGCCCCGAGCGTCCACCTCGCGGCGAGGCGGCACAAGGGGCGAAGGTCGCTTCGAGCGCGGTCTAGTGTCGGGCGATGGGTCGCATCGGGGTCTGCTGACGTGCTGGTGTCCGAGCTCTCGGCCCGGTCTGGCTGCTCGGTCCCGACGATCAAGTTCTACATCCGCGAGGGCCTGCTGCCTGCGGGGGAGGCGAGGAGCCGCACGAGGGCGACCTACGACGAATCCCACCTCTCGCGCCTGCGGCTGATCCGGGCCCTGCTCGATGTGGGCGGCTTGTCGCTCGCCACCGCGCGGGCGGTGATCGAGGTGATGGAGGCCGGCGAGGTCGATCATCACGACCTGGTCCGCCAGGCCCTCTACGCCCTGGGACCCGAGCGCATCGACGATGAACCCGACCAGGTGCAGGCCAGAGCCGATGTCGTCACCCTGGTGGGCGAGCTCGGCTGGCAGGTGGACCTCGACGCGCCGGCGATCGACCAGCTGGCGCAGTCGCTGGTCGCTTTGCGAAACCGGTTCCCGGGTGCGCCGGCCTCGGTCCTGGCGCCCTACGCCGCGGTGGCCCACGAACTCGCAGGGACGGAGTTCGCGGCTCGCCCCGAGGGGTTGGATCAGGCCGGCGTGGTCGAGTGGGCCGTCACGGGCACGGTGGTGTTCGAGTCCGTCCTCGCCGCCTGGCGGCGCCTTGCCCACGAGGACCTCGCTCGCAGATCCTGACGGTCCGACATCCGGGGCCGCACCCGCTACATTGGATAGTGACACTATCCAAAGGAGCGAGGTGCAGCATGCCGGACGCAGACGAGCAGCGGTCGGGTCCTGATCCGGCCCGCACCGACCGACGGGCCTTCCTCAAGGCGGCCTCCTGGGCCGCTGGGGCGCTCACCTTCGGCGCCGGTGGCGCGCTGGTCGGGTGCAGCGACGACCCCGGCGCTCCTGGGGGAGCGTCGGGTGCCACATCCACACCCCCGCGGTCCCGCACGCCTCGCGTCCCCGAGCACCGTCCCAGTGCGAACCCGTATCTCGCCGGCAACTTCGCGCCTGTGGTCGAGGAGGTCGAGGCGACGGCGCTCACCGTGCGGGGCCATCTGCCCGAGGCGATGCACGGCCGCTTCATGCGCAACGGGCCCAACCCCATCGCGGTGCCGGATCCGGCCCACCACAGCTGGTTCGTCGGGGACGGCATAATCCACACCGTCGAGCTCAGGGGCGGGGTAGCGGTCGCGTACCGCAACCGCTACCTCCGCACCACCCGAGCGGTCGCCGCGCTCGGCGGTCCCCTCGCGCCCGGACCCGCGCCGTTGGTGTTCGACGGCTCGAACACCAACGTCGTGCCGTTCGGGCGCGAGGTGCTGAGCGTGGCCGAGGGCTCGATGCCCTATGTCGTCGACGCGACCGGGCGCACGCTCCGACGCATCGACTTCGGCGGTGGGCTCGACCACGGCCTCAGCGCCCACGCCAAGTACGACGCAGCGACGGGGGAGCTCCACAACGTCGGCTACCGGATCACCGGAGCGCCCTGGGCGGTCTGGCAGGTGATCGACCGCTCGGGGCGCATCGTGCGCACGGTGCCCATCGACATCCCGCGTGCGGGCATGTGGCACACCTTCTCGCTCACCGGCCGCTACGTCGTCCTCTACGACCTCCCGGTCGTGTTCACCCCGGAGCGCCTCGAGGCCGGCTGGGTCTTCCCGTTCGCCTGGGATGAGCACCACCAGGCTCGCGTCGGCCTGATCGAGCGGGACGGCGACGGGAGCGTGCGATGGCTCGACGTCCCGCCGTGCTTCGCCAACCACGACATCGCCGCCCACGACACCCCCAGCGGGGTCACCGTGCACCTGTCGGTGTCACGCCGGATCTTCGACCGGGACGCGGCCGGCCCGCTCGAGACGCCGCCGCGGCTGCAGCGCTGGGACATCGATGTCCCAGCCGGCATCGTGCGGCAAACCACGCTCGACGATCGGGCCCTCGAGTTCCCCCGAGCGCACCCGGGTGCAGGCCTCGGGGCCGTGCGGTACGTCTACGGGGTCGGCGCCGGGCCCGGCCGTTCGGGAGGCGGCGTCCTGGAGCCGGGCAACGCGATCATCAAGCACGACCTGGTGCGCCAGCGCGTCGAGGTCGGGCGCCTCGGCGCGACAAAGGCCACTGCCGAGGCGGTGTTCGTCGCCGATCCCGGGCGGGAGCGCGACGAGGACGGCGGATGGCTCGTCTCGTTCGTCTACGACGCCGCCGTCGATCGCAGCGAGCTGGCTGTCACCGACGCCCAGGACGTGCAGGCCGGCCCGATCGCCCGGGTGCTGTTGCCGCAGCGGGTGCCCTTCGGCTTCCACGGGAACTGGTTTCCGGCGGCCTGAGCCGCCGGGGATCAGTGCGAGAGGCCCTCGAGGTCGCCCGAGAGGAGGGCGACATCGGCGTCGACCATCATGTTCACCAGCTCGGGGAACGAGGTCTTGGGTTCCCAGCCGAGCACCTTCTTGCCCTTCGCCGGGCTGCCGACCAGGAGGTCGACCTCGGCGGGGCGGAAGAACTTCTCGTCGA
>CAZEIK010000037.1:0-2676 GCA_964512315.1 uncultured Candidatus Saccharibacteria bacterium | reverse complement strand
GGCTTCAATTCATTGGCGTTGGATCAAGCATTGGGATGCAATAAGTTACGCTGATTGAATACTTCAGCGCTTCCCTAGCAGGCTGGTGAGAAACTATTTTGTCTCCCACGTTGGGGCAAAAAAACCGGTAAATCCGGATGCTTTTGCTTAAAAACTTAGCTATTTGCTGAAAATTTAGGCAGTTTTTGCGAATTTTTTGCAATTATTCCCACGACAAATCTGGCGCAAAGAGTTTCTCACCAGCCTGCTAGGTGGCTATATAACTTATTCGAATATAGTGAGGGTGGTGTTCATGATTGCCTTGTCATTTAAATCAATAAATCGCGCCATATAAAAGGGCCGACTGGCCCTTTTATTAATGACTATTCAACACCAACAATGGCACCTTCGTCACGGTAGCCCCATCCGGGCGAGGTACAGTAACCTCAGCATACAGAACCCCTCCATCAGTAGTATCGGAACAAATCCCATTAGCAAATGCGCCGTCAGCACCAACGCTAAACGCAAAGGCATTAGCTCCATCCGCAAACAACGAAGGGGATTTTAAAATACTATCGATAGTTGTACTCGGCACCGTCGCCTGACTACCCCAAGCAAAAACCTTACCATCATCCGATGTTTTAAATGCAATCGTTGTACCTGCTGGCATTGGATTACCATTAACATCTGTAATACGCGCGGTATACCCAAACTGGGTAGAGCAGTGGCTTATATTCAACGACGAACCATTTGCGACAAAAACATTACTACTATCGTACAACTCAACAATAGGGGTATCACCAGAAAAAATCACAGTACCCTGTGCGTAAACATGCAAGGTGCGCTGCGAAGGTGATTTATTTGCCCCGCATTTAGCAAATGTACTTTCACACAGAGTGCCATTAAAATAACCATCTGGGCCGTCATAAACACCGTTGCCGTTAAAGTCCACGAGAGTATCAACAGTCGAATTAAAAACGCCATTCTCATTATTATCGACAAAAGCCTCGCCAATGTCAGAGGAGCGCCCAACACCATCAACCATCTCGGTAACAGCATCGGCCTTATTATTACTATTTGCATCAAAGAAGGACTCTTCACCTAGCGTATAAGCCAGAATATGCACACGACCGGTAAATTTGTATGAGGCCGCGCTATCGACAATACCTCCACGGGGAGCCTGACTGTATATGGTCACAGTGCAGGAACTGTCGACTGTTTTACAAGAACCTTGTGTACCCGAACCAATGCGGCCACCACTTGCAATAAAGTTAACTTGAGTATCATCAGGCACAGGATTATTAAAATGATCCGCCATTCGCACAGTAATTTTTGCTTCAGCACCATCCCAATTCCAACCAGCAATATTCCATTTGTCTGCAGACATAGAAAAACTATCGCCGTCAGGCAAGCCAGTAGAGATAGACAAGCCACTGGATTGCGACAACAAATTATCTGCCAATACCTTGGCAGTTACGCGCACAGGAGTTGGGACCAACCCTGCTACAACAGTTGCCACCGCTTCACCAGACGAATTGGTTGTTGCAACTGTATTATCCAAGCGAACGCCACCAACACTCGTATCCAAGCTAAAGCTTACAGATTTGCCTTGAATAGGATTATTGTTTGAATCAACCACTTTAAAAGTAACCAGAGATGTATCTGGTCGCCCGGCAAACGCGTAGCCTTTTAGGGTAATAATTTGAGGAGAAGCACTGACATATTGCAAAGAAACCGCCTGCGGAGGCGCAACGGTAATTACAGCAGTTTTCTGAGTCTGTCCGGAATTAATGGACACTGTAACTGTGTCAGTCCCCCCACATCCCTGATCTCGATAAGCAGCGATAGCAACCCCATTCACAGTTGTTGCCTCTTCATCTAACGCAGCCTTTCCACTCAACTTACAGCTTGAAGAAAACTTAACCGACTGTGCATATGCCGAAGGTGTTCCGTTAGCCAACACAGTCACCCGCACATCCGTTGTACCATACGCAGACAATGAACTAGAACCAACAGAGACATCCCCCAACGTAACACTAGTCGCACCGATTTGATAAGGTGCATCTTTGGTATATTGAACGCCAGAAATATCAACAATTGCAGTGACTTTATCTGCACCAGAAGCGGTAATACTCGCAGGAGACAGCAGCACCTTCGCAACCCCAGAGGCATCCGTCAGCACCTTGCCATTCGCAGGTTTCAAGGCACCGACAGTCTGATCTCCAACAGAAAACGTGACCAAGGCATTAGGAACAGCAACTCCCTTGGCATCCAATACAGTAGCGGATACCGTAGCAGGAACATCAAGACTAACCGATTGGCTAGATGTAGTGAGCGTTAAACCAGCCGCCGTAGTAGAAGAACCACTTCCACTGCTGCTTCCGCCACTGCTTCCAGCTGAACTATCAGAGGAACTAGCACCGCTACCACTACAAGCAGTCAAAGCGACGCATAGGGAAGCAAGCGCCAGCCCCTTGGCTCCAACCGAAATCCATTGCAACCCAGTATTAGATGCGCTCAATTTCACACCCTTATCAAATTTCTTACAAAAAACTCATCAAGAAAGGAATCTTTCTCGGCTCAATAAGCAATATAGGACTAACTAATATCATTTAGCAATCCAAAATTCATGCACGCAAAACGAAAAACCCCGCCACTGGCGGGGTTCTCAGGCGTAGTTGCCGGATATTACATATC
>CAZEIK010000036.1:0-2880 GCA_964512315.1 uncultured Candidatus Saccharibacteria bacterium | reverse complement strand
AGCGACTTGCCTGCCTTTGGTACGCAGCAATTCGCCCGCGCAGCCAATAAATCAGCGCTTCCTTAGGTGTAGTGCATTCGCCGCAAAATTGGCAGATTTATCAGGACGGAGATGGGGCTAGCGGCGCGGGCCAAACCAGTCAGAAAGGGGTAAGGCTGGGGGCCGCTCTGGGCTTGGCCTGCAGGCCGGGCTGCGAGACAATACTAGAGCGGCGTGCAGCAATGGTAGGGCAATGGAATGGACTCCTCCCTCCTGGCACGTCGATGCCGTGTCGGGAGGGAGAAGTCCATTCCATTGGGTTCGCCGAAGGGGTCCCACGGGATTCCCTACGGTCATAAGCCTTGAAATCAACGAGGCAAGGTCAAGCGCCAATGATTGCGGATCAAAGGACCCGCACATGTTTACCAAAGCCAGTCATAAGCCTGATCTACATGGGTGTTCTGCACAATAAAGTCGATACCAAGCGTCGAGTCTACATTTTCCAACTCTGCAGGTACGTCTGAATCAAGCCATTCGGCTTTATGCACTGACTGGGCATTGGCCCACGCTTGAAATGCGGTGCCTTCATCGCGAAAGCGTCCCGTCGCCATCGCCGAAGCTTTCTCTGCGGAACTGGTCGTATATAAATAGGCACCATTTATCAAGTTGGCAAGCCGGAACACCGGGGTGGTGATTTCGCTTGCGGCGGTTGGCATGAAGAAAGAAGCCCCTTCAAAGCGCAGATGTGTATAGTTTGCCAGTATTGTCTGTTTTTCAGCCTCAACGGCAGTATAAAAATATCCACCATTTTTTAGGTTTGCAAACCTATAGACGGGCTGCAGCCCCTCGCTCGGCGCAACATCCCCATAAAATCCAATTCCCTCGAAACGCATACTTGGATAATGTTGCAGGATCAACGATTTTTCGACTTCGTTTCCGGTGTAGAAATACGCACCATTCGACAGAGCAGCAAAACGATAAACTGGCTCGGGCGAATTCATTGAAGTGACATTTACTCTGTAGGAGCCGGAGCCGTTGTTGGCACTGGCAACAGAAAGATAGTAGGTGCCTGCATTTCTTACGGCATATTCAAGCTGCGCGTTCAGCCCGCTGCCACTGTCGTCGTCTACCGCAATTATTACACCCTGTCCGTCCATCAGGCTGACTTTCGGATCATTGAGTGTGCCATCATTTGTGGCTTGTCCAAGAGCCTCGACCCGAAATGTTCCAGGAGTCAAATAAATCTTGAACCAATCTACATCATTGCCAGACTCCAGGTTTCCCTGAGTTTTGGAACCGACACTGGTCAGACCCGAAGTCGTTGTATCCGCCTTGTAGTCGTCCAGGTCATCGTTGAAAATAACGGCGTTTGCGGAAGCGAAGAACTGGCTGATCGATGCTCCGGTTGCGGAATCCAAGCTGATCGAGAATGTTTCGTCGTTTTCAACGTCAAAATCCGATTTGACCCTTATCGAAATTTCCGCTTGGCTGTCTGCGGCAGTAAAATACAAGACTCCGGTAAGGCTAGCAGGATCAAAATCGTCACTGGAAGTGCTGCCATGCTTGACGCTCCAGGTGGCACGACAGAAATTGGGGAGATCGCCAGCACATTTCGCAATAAAGGTGAAAGTTCTGTAACCGCCGTTGCCCTCATACTGAGAAGCATTTTGTGCACGAATTTCGATCTCAGGCGGCGGCACGACAATCATGGTGTCGTTTTCTTTGATGGCGTTCTGGATACCATTGAATAAATGGCCAATGTTTGCCCAGTGATTGCTAACGCCGTCAGTGCCACTTGACTTAACGCCGATGATGTACTTTTCATCTCCCGAGCCAACAAAAAGTGGCCCACCCGAACTGCCGGGGCCCATCAGATCGCCGCCATTGTTCGCGTAGGAAGAATAAACATCATATCCCGGCTCGTTGATCACCCACGTTTGCGCCATCATCATGCCGACCCCTTCCTGCGGATAGCCGATAGCAGTGGCCCACTGAGGTGCATCATATCCTGCCGCATAGCCGAAATACCCCAAACGATCCCCAAGCGGTTCACTGATGCCGATCACCGCAATGTCATAGCTTGACTCGGCGAAGGTCATATTATCGTTTGCGCCACTGCTGAATGCTTGTGAGGTCCATGCCTCAAATCTAAACGAAAAATTGCCCAGCTCGTAGGGCCGATCTTCGAAGACATTTGTTCTTGAATTGAAATCCGCACCTGGCAGAATCTTGATTGACGTCGCCCACCCTCCATTATCTGGCGAGTAAACGACATGCGCAGCAGTCAGAATGTCATTTCTACCAATGACCGCACCTGTTCCCCTGCTGGAGTGGCCATCCGGAAATGTCACCTGAATGAAAACGACCGCTCGGTACGGAAATAATGTGCGGTTGTTAACTTCGGAGGGCATGCAATATCCTTCACTTCAAGACTCAAGCGTTTGTAAGGTTTCCCAAGTGCAATATTTTCCCGCTATAAAGCCAAGCAGGCAACAAGGATCCGCGACAATAGCGTTTACCGCATACGGTTGGAATCCTGCCAGATGCAAACCAGTTTTTCTGATCTGGAATACAGCCGCAAAAAGAAACTCACCCGCCATGACCGGTTTCTGGCTGAACTGGAAGTGATCACCCATTGGTCTTCCCTGCTGGCCGTATTGGCGCCCGCTTACCCCAGCAGCAGTGGACCCGGCCGGCCGCCAATCGGACTTGAACGAATGTTCGAATGTATCTCGCGCAGCAGTGTTTCGGCTTAACAAACACTGACAGCTCTCAACCCAGCCTTCAAATATGCGCCGATGCCTTGGCCGAATCATCAAACCACCACCGGCTCCATCTCCAGCGCCACCCCAAACCGCTGCAACACCGACGCCTGAATTTCATGCGCCAGCGCGAGAATTT
>CAZEIK010000035.1:0-2906 GCA_964512315.1 uncultured Candidatus Saccharibacteria bacterium | reverse complement strand
GGTGTCTATGAGTATGCTCACCGGCTACTGAAGTGGGCAGTGTGCGGGCCGCCGTGGGTTGAGAATGAGGCAGTCAGCCAGCACCACTGGAGTGATGAATTGCTTGCATACACACCCGCCTGCCGCAAGAAGCGCTATTGGTGTGTGCACCACACGTGCGGCAACCCTCGGTGTATGAATGTGTTGCACATGCAGTGGGTTATGAATGACGCGCACATGAAGCATCACGAGAAGTTCAGTTATGGTGTGATGCCTGAGTATCATGCGCAAATGGTCCCGGTGGAGTCTGACTCGGAGGATGAGGAGTATGTATGATGTAGTACTGACTGTGCGCATGCATGCATGTTTATATTGCATATTCATTTAATTAATTTGATGTTTATTATGCCGATGATGGTAAAGAACTGCAAGCGTGTGTCCATGCGATTGACTGATGCTATGATATGTAATGATGTATGTACTGTATGGCTACTGCCGCCGGCTTCTGCCGCCTTATTGGCCGCAGTGCTAATGATGATGATCAGCGCAGCTATGTAACATGTGAACCATCAACCCTACTTTGATCGCAGTGTGCCGCGCCGCCTCTTCATCATACTGCATTACCGCAAGCAATACCGCCTATGTATGCCACTGCATTCCATTGTACCGCCCTCTAATGATGTACTGCCAGCCCCCCGCAGCAGCCGCCCTTTGCGGCCAGTGCCTATCATGCTATTTGCCCATCATGCTATTTGCCCATCATCAGTCAGTGCCTAGCATCATGCTATGTGCACGGGGTTATGCACCCGCGGGTCCTGCCTGATGCTGCCGCGGTCGGTCGTATGTATGGTGTGCATGGTCCTATATATGATGGCTATCCTGCTGTGATGCTTCAGTATTATGTGTTTATTGGTGATGGTCATCAGAGTGTTTGCCTTGATGTTATTGTTGGCACCTATACGTATTGATTCCTATCCTCTTGATGCTCCCTATGTTGCTCCCGCTATCTTTGTTGTTCAAATCTCGTTGCATGCAATCGGCAGCCGGCCTGTGCTGTTGCCGCCGTGCTTCAGTACGGTAATGTGCACCTTTACCGCCCAATGGTGTCTGTTCACGCTGCGTCTGCCGGGAGATAGCCGGTTGACGGTTTCTGTCCGTCTCGAGACCCTATGGATAGTTTGTAGCAGTTGGGAGGAGACTTGAGAGCCTCGGCACTGTATAAAGCAAAGTGTTGACTTCACGGAGTGAAAAGTGTGCGTTCGCCGTGCTGGAAAGTGTCCCGTGACCGGTACGACGTGCACATTGAGGATCTGTCGTTGGCGCCGGCAGAACTTACGGCAGCAGCGAGTTCTGGCCGTTTTACCGGCGGCCAGTAACTTTCTGGGCCGGGTGCCACCTTAGAATGACGACAGCAGACGCCGGGGGTTCAGGCACGTGATGCCGTTCGGCATGCTCATAGCACGTGTCATGACATATCTATGGTTCCAAGCCCGCCGGCAAAAGTCGCCGTCTCGGCCTCCCGCGGGGCCCAGGACGGTTCAGGGTCGTTCGGCATTTGCCGGCCACCCGGTTGCCGGCGAACGTGATTGTCAGGCCGGCGCGGTAGGGCTGATCATGGGGTGCCTGGAGCACTTGGAAGTTTGTGAAGCGAAGGATTCTGGGCTGAGATTGACTCTGTACAGTGTACCATATGGTCACAGGGCTTCCGGACTTAGAGAATTTTTGACTGTGTGACTGGGGCTTCTAAGGTGGTGGATGGAGTAGGCTGGACAGAGCTGTTTAGCTTGAAATGGACACAGAATCTCTATGCACTCATTATTACTTTGCAGGTGTTAACCTGATGATATGTCAGGGTTGCTTTCGTTTTACTTGTCTTTGGTTCATTCAAGCCATCTTTTCCAATGCATGCAAGGTCATACTGTTGCTTTATTGACAGAATAAAGTGATGACATTGTGAATTATGCTGTAAACAAACGTTTCAAAAGGATTGTTGGATTGGTTCTGTATCATGCAAGCTTCTTGTATAATACAATGGGCTGACTGACTGTGTGCATGCATGGCTGAATGGACTAAAGGGACCTGCAAACTCATCTCTTATGACAAATGATTACATACAGAACAATTCTTAACCATGATACGAAGCTTCAATGAAATAAATGACACGTATCCATGCCCTGCAACACGACCTCAATTTGTAAAACAAATTCTCATGGCTGGTGAATGTACTATGAAGTGTGAAGCATGGAAACACTGGCTTACTTCACAGTTAGCACGTCAGATACAAGGTAACCCTATTACCTACGGATACGTGACATTGAATCTCTGATCTGCTTAACCTAAACAAACACTACAAGTATACATGACATGCTACAAAGCTAATCAGACTCAGTACCACTGGAGTCCGAGCTGCTGTCCGAATCTTGACTGGCACAGCTCTTATGTTGCATTCGCCGCCTCTTCCTGTCCCTCCTCCGCCTCTTCTTTTCCTGAAAACAGTAAAAGGAAAATGTCAGGCAAAAATTGCATGCATGGCTGAATGATGGGTGATGTGCACAACAACAAGGATGATGTGTCAAATGCATGTATGAATGTGTATATGACTGTAAATGCATTTGAAACGATATAATAGTGCAGCTGGATGAAATAAAAGACATGAATAAACGTGTATGTAAAAAAGTTCATGTGATGGGCAACGTGAGCATGAACATGCATGACAAATAGTTTAGTAATAAACACACTAACCTTCTTTTCTCTCTTCCTCCTCTCCTGCTCCTCATACATCCTTGACATAAACTGGAGGGTAAGGTTGTTGACCAAGGACTCCAGCTCAGCAGGTTGAGCAAGCAGGCCCACTCCAGCTGCCCCACTGGTTAAAGCCACAGCTTGCCCTGGGGGAGAGGATGCTTGTCCATGCCGCCGGTGTGGCC
>CAZEIK010000034.1:0-2966 GCA_964512315.1 uncultured Candidatus Saccharibacteria bacterium | reverse complement strand
TCCCGGAGGAGGCGGCCGACGCCCTGGCCCGCGTCGTCACCTACGCCGAGTGGCGCCGCCAGCCCCTCGGCCAGCCCCACGTCTGCGATCCCGAGGCGCTCGCCGCGGCCCGCGCCCTCGTGCGCGACCACCTGGAGGGCGCAGGACCCACCGATCCCGTCCGCCACCTCGGCCCCGACGATGTCGCCGCCCTGCTGGCCACGGTCGGGCTGGGGCCCGTGCCCCAGCGGGTGGTCCACGGCGTCGGTGCCGCCATCGCCGCCGCCGAGGAGCTCGGCTACCCGGTGGCGATCAAGGCCGGGGGCCTGGCCCGCCTGGCCAAGACCGAGGCCGGCGGCGTGTCGCTCGACGTCCACGGGGCCGAGGAGGTCCGCCGGGCCTACAAGCGCATGCACGAGCTGCTCGGCGAGGCCATGGACCCCACGATCGTGCAGCAGATGGTGCCCGACGGCGCGGAGTGCGCCGTCGCCATCCACCGCCATCCCGTGCTCGGCGACATCATGACCCTCGGCCCCGGCGGCGCCGCGGTCGAGGCGGTCGGGATGCGGGCGATGCGCATCCTCCCGCTCACCGATGCCGATGCCGAGCGCCTCCTCGCCGAGTCGCCCGTCGGGCAGCTGGTCGAGGCCCAGGGCGCCGAGGCTCGGACGGCCTTCCTCGATCTGCTCGTGCGCCTGGCGGGCCTCGCCGACGCCGTCCCCGAGCTGGTGTCGGCCCGCCTCAACCCGGTGCTCGTCGCCGAGGGCGCCGCCGCCATCACCGATGCCCGCATCGGGCTGCGCCGCCAGGTGCCCGACACCCGGCCCCGCGTGCGCCGCCTCTGAACCGGACCGCTCAGGTCCTCGGGAGGCCGAGCACGCGGTCGCCCAGGATGGTGCGCAGGATCTGGGTGGTGCCGCCCATCAGCGTGTAGGCGGGGGCGTAGGTCAGGCCGCGCGCCACCCGCGCTGCGAGCTCGTCGGCCTCGTGGTCCGCGCTGCCGGGCGTCGCCGCCACGGCCCGGGGCCCGAGGACCTGGCCGCAGAACGCCGCCACCGCCTGCTCGTGCTCGGTGCAGAAGGTCTTGGTCGCGGCCGAGAACTGCTTCGGCGCCTGGCCGAGCACCTCGCGCAGCACGAGCAGCCGGCCGAGCCGGTAGCCGGTCTCGAGGCGGGCGATCTGCTGGCGCACCTTCGGGTCGCCTCGGTCGGCGAACGGCAGCACGTCCACGTAGAGGCGCCGGTTGGACACGAGCCGGTCGATGCCGCCGCGCTCGTGCTCCATCTGGCGCATGATCTGGCGGAAGCTGCCGTTCTCGGTGCCCACGAGCGCATCGTCGGGCACGTGGACGCCCTCGAAGCGCACCTCGCAGAAGTGGCGGTCGCCGGTGATGTCGACGATCGGCCGGACCTCCACGCCGGGGCTGCGCAGGTCGACCACCAGCTCCGACAGGCCCTGGTGCGGCGGGGCGTCGGGGTCGGTGCGGGCGACGAGGTAGCACCAGTCGCCGTGGGCGGCGCCGCTCGTCCACACCTTGGCGCCGTCGATGCGCCAGCCGTCGCCGTCGCGCACCGCCCGGGTGCGGATCGACGCCACGTCGGAGCCGGCGTCGGGCTCGCTCATGCCCACGCACCACACGGCGGTGCCGTCGAGGATCCCGGGCAGCCAGCGGGCCTGCTGGTCGGGCGTGCCGAACTGGAGCAGCGTCGGGCCGATCTGGCGGTCTGCGAAGTAGGCCGACGCCAGCGGGGCGCCCGCACCGATGAGGGCCTCGAACACCACGAAGCGCTCGAGCGGCGAGCGGCCGCCGCCGCCGACCTCGGTCGGCCAGGTCATGCCCAGCCAGCCCCGAGCGGCCAGCTCCCGTGCGACGTCGCGGTCGTGGCCGACGAGCCAGCCGTCCTCGCGCACCACGGGCCGCCGCTCGGCGAAGGCCCGGCCCACCGCCTCCGCCTCGGCGGCGAGCGCGTCGAGCTCGGGAGGTAGGCGCAGGTCCATCGCCGCAGCATCGTAGGAGGCCCCCTCTACGATGCCCCCATGCGAGCCGTCGTCCTGACCGAGTACGGGGGCCCCGAGGTCCTCACCATCGCCGAGGTGCCCGAGCCGACCCCCGGTCCCGAGGACCTCCTGGTCGAGATCACCGCCACTGCGCTCAACCGGGCCGACCTGCTGCAGCGGCGCGGGTTCTACCCCGAGCCGGGCCCCAAGAAGGCCCACGAGATCCCCGGGATGGAGTTCGCCGGGACGGTCGTGGCGGTGGGCGAGCGGGTCGAGGGCTGGGCCGTCGGCGACCCCGCCATGGCGATCGTGACCGGCGGCGCCTACGCCGAGCGGATCGTGGTCCACCACCGCCAGGCCATGCGCGTCCCCGTCGGCCTGCCCCTCCTCGACGCCGCCGCCATCCCCGAGGTGGGCATCACCGCCCACGACGCGCTGGTCACCCAGGGCGGGCTCACGGCCGGCGGCTGGGCGCTCGTGCACGCGGGCGCGTCGGGGGTCGGCACCATGGCGGTGCAGATCGTGAAGGCCATGGGCGCCCGGGTGGTCACCACCACCAGCGCCGGCAAGGTCGACGCCGTGCGGGCCCTCGGCGCCGACGTCGTCGTCGACTACGGCAGCGCCGACTTCGTCGAGGCGTGCACCGAGGCCACCCAGGGCGCCGGCATCGACGTCGTCCTCGACGTCATCGGCGGCGACTACCTCGCCCGCAACGTGGCCGCGATCCGCACCGGCGGGCGCATCGTGCAGGTCGGCGTCATGGGCGGCGGCACCGTCGAGCTCTCCCTCGGGATGCTGCTCCCCAAGCGCGCCCACCTGATCGGCACCGTCCTGCGGCCCCGCCCGCTCGAGGAGAAGGTCGACGCCACCCGTCGCTTCGCGGCCCAGGTCCTCCCCGCGATCGACGCCGGGGTGATCACGCCCGTGATCTCCGCCCGGTTCCCCCTCGCCGAGATCGCCGAGGCCCACCGCCTCCTCGAGGCCAACGC
>CAZEIK010000033.1:0-2974 GCA_964512315.1 uncultured Candidatus Saccharibacteria bacterium | reverse complement strand
ACTTCGCGTTGCTGGCCGATGTAGCGGGTCATGTGCGGAGTCCTCTCACCTTGAAGCGGGTCGTCAGTCCGCGCGCGGCGACCGTGACGGTGCCGATGCGGGCGATGACGGCGCGCCCCGTCCACGTTCCCCACGCGCCGGTGGCGACGCCGAGCACGACCCCGGACCCCGAGGCGGTGCCGGTCCACGATCCCCACGTGCCGGTGGCGGTTCCGTTGAAGGTCGCGACACCGGTCGCTGCGCCTGTCCATGATCCCCACGTACCGGTGGCGGAACCGAGGAACGTGGTGACGCCTGTCGCAGTGCCGGTCCATGATCCCCAGGCGCCGTCGCCGGAACCGTTGACGGTCGCGATGACTGGCGCTTCGAGGAGCGCTGTGCGGAACGGGGTCAACGCAGCCATGCCACTCCTCTAGTAGCGCAACATGCAGAACGGGTCGGCGGCGAGTTGCGCGTGTTCGGCGGCGGTCAGCACGCGACGCCAGATCGCGATCGACACGACGGTCCCGGTCGCCTTCAAGGCGGACCCGCCACGGGACATGATGTACAGCGAGTCGTCGGCGACGGTGCCCGTGGTAGCGGGCGTCGAGTCTGTCGATGACGGTGTCCACCGGTTCCCGTTGAAGTACGCGGTGTGCCCGTTCGTTGTGGAGAAGTCGTTGCTGGCGGCGATGTGCACGACTTGGCCTGCCGTCCACCGCGTGTACGACTTCGACGAGTTCGTCCCTGCGTTCACGGCACCGAACCCGAACTTGATCGCAGCGGTGCCACCGGTGGAGTTGTCGGGGTCGAGGAACACCCCGTTCGCCGAGTTCGAGTTGGCGGTGTACTCGAGCGCGAGCTTGTCGCCCGACGCGAACGCATCCCACGATCCGAGCCACCGGAACGTCATCTGCGACGCCGTGTCCATCCGCACCGGGAACGAGCTCGTGGACGTCTGGCTGCCCGTGTACCGCGACCCGCGCCCGAACCCGGTGCCGACCGCACCGAACCCTGGTGCTGTGGCACCTCGCACAGCGTCGATCATCGCGTTGCCTGCCGAGTACGACATCAGCACGAGACCGGCGGACAGCGGGTGGGACCAGTCGACCACGGCGCCAACGGGCGGCGACCACGCGAGGCGCCGCCCGATCGTCGGCGCAGCCATCAGGCCGTCGTCACGCTGTGGCAGCGATACCCGAGCGTGCTCCCCGATGACGCGAACGCCTGGCCTGTCGAGTTCAACGCGAACAGCTTGAACTTCGCCGGCGGGATCGGCACATCCCTGCGGGTGGCTTGGCGGGCGGTCGTCGCAGCGTCGAGCGGGAACACGGCGACGACCTCGGCGACGGTCGTGTTCGCGTCGTCGAAGTTGGTGCCGTCGAGCGACGTCGCCATGTACACGGTGACCGTCGCACCGCTCGAGCGCGACGACCCTTGGGCGGCGACGTTGAGCTGGAGGTCCATGAACAGGTCGAGGTTCGACGTGTTGTCGATCGCCGACGACGCTGCGGTCGCGGAGCCGTTCGCGAGCGAGTTGAACTCGGTCGTCAACGCGTTCGTGAGCGACGCGGTGTACGCCTTGTGATTCGTGGTAGCGATGGCTCAGCCCTCCTCAGTACGCGACGAGCGCGTCGAACGCGGACCGCACCGCGGCCCGCAGCTGCGTGTCCGAACCGGTCTGGTCGAGCGGGGTCGCGAGCACGGTCACACCCGACGGCATCCCGGCGGCCACGAGGAGCGCGAACGCCTGCTCGTAGGTGTCGGAACGGACCGCGTCGACGGAGATGCGGATCAGGTTCGTGTAGTTGTTGTCCGTCGGGACGAGGGTGCGGATCTGCGTGCGTGCGATGTCCGCGACGCAACACGCGACGCGGGCGCGCCACGCGTCGTTCGTGACGAGGTTCGCCTGGTCGGTGTAGGTGAGAGCCATGTCAGCCTCCGAGCTTGGCGAGGATCGCGTTGAGCTTCTCCTCGAGGGTGTCGAGCTTGTCCTGCACCGGATCGGCCGCCGGTTCCTGCGGCTCCGGGTCGGGCGCGGGTTCGGGGGGCGGGGCGTCTTCGCGGATGCCGAGCCCGTCGACCGCGCGGTCGGTGCACCAGGCGCCGTCGAGCGGTTCGCAACGGTCGCAGCCGTTGTCCGCGGCGACCTCGGCCCACGTCCACGCTTTGCCGTCGCGTTCGATCCACGACGCGTCCGAAGCGGAAGCGCCGGCGGGGATGACCAGCACGGTGCTCATCAGCTGGCCGTCGTGAACGAGATCGTCAACGACCCCGAGGCGATCGTGAACGTCGACCCGGACGTGACCGCGCCACCGGTGATGGTGCCGGAACCGACGAACGTCCCACCCGACGACGCGGTCCACAGCGTCCAGTGGGTGTACGTCTCGGTCGCGGCGACGGACGTCCACGTGATGTCCGAGTCGTTCGCGATCGACCCGGCGGACGCGGCGCCAAACGACACGAGCTTTCGGGTGGTGTTCGTCGCGACCGACGTCGTCCCCGCAGAGCCGGGCGACGCGGTGTGCAGCTGGATGTACGGGGTCGCGACGGAGAACGCTGTCGCGTTGCCGACGGCGTCGAGGGTCGAGGTCGCGGTGGACGAAGAGGGCCCGGTTGCCATGTGAAAAGTCCCTTCAGCTCTGGAACGACGCCGTCGTCGGGTCGCCGGCCCACTTCGCGGCGAGCGACAGGACGACCGACACGGCGGAGGACGCGGCGGCGACGCCGGCGCGGTGCAGGAGGTCCATGTCGAGCGCGCCGTCGACGCCGAACAGCGACCCGGCGAGCGTGAGCCCGGTGAACGTTGCGACGGCGGCGCGCGCGGCGCGTTCGGCGGCGTCGCGCAGCCAACGCTTGATGTCTTCGGTGATGGTCATCCTGGTCGCTCCTGTTTCGCGAGGAAGTTGAAGAGGCGCTCTTCGCGTTCGTGTGCCATGCGGGCGAGCTCGAGGACCCGTTCGACGGTGTCGTCCGCTTTCGCGGCCCGGGCCCG
>CAZEIK010000032.1:0-3081 GCA_964512315.1 uncultured Candidatus Saccharibacteria bacterium | reverse complement strand
TCAAGGCCGCGCTCGACCCCAACGGCCTCCTCAACCCCGGCCGCTGGATCTGACCACGTAGGGTCCAGGCGCCCATGACCGGGAGGGCATCGTGGCCTACGACGCGTTCATCTCCTACTCGCACGGATCAGACGGTGAGCTCGCGCCGGTCCTGCGCGACGGGATCCAGCGGTTCGCGAAGCCGTGGTACCGCCGCCGAGCGCTCCACGTCTTCCTCGACAACTCCAGCCTGTCGGCGAACCCCGGGCTGTGGTCATCGATCACCGACGCCCTCGACGACGCTGCGTGGTTCGTGGTGCTCCTGTCCGAGCAGGCGGCGGCCTCCCCGTGGGTGGACCAGGAGATCGCGTACTGGCGGGAGCACCGTGACGTGAGCCGGATCCTCCCCGTGCTCACCTGCGGCTCCCTGGTGTGGGACGCCCGGAGCGGCGGGTGGGATGCCGCCTCGACCGCGGTCCCGCCCTCCTTCGAGGGGGCGTTCGCCGAGGAACCGAGGTTCATCGATCTCACCTGGATCGCGGACCGGTCGGCGATCGACCGACGTGACCCGAGGCTGGTGGACGCGATCGCCGACCTGGCCGCGCCGCTGCACGGCCTCCCGAAGGACGAACTCGTCGGCACCGACATCCGCGAGCACCGGCGCGCGCTGCGCCTGGCCCGCGCCGCCGCCGCGATCCTCGTGGTGCTGACCCTCGCCGCCGCCACCGCCGCCGTCGTCGCCGTGCGCAACGCCCGCACGGCCCGGCGCAACCAGGCGACGGCGGAGGCCGCCACCCGCGACGCCGAGTTCCGGGCCCTGGTGGCACAGTCCCGTGACCTGCGGCGCTCCAAGCGCGAGCTCTCGCTGCTCCTCGCGGTCGAGGCCCGGAAGCTGCGCACCACGCCCGAGAGCACGGGTGCGCTCCAGGCGGCGATCATCGAGGACCCACGACTCCTGGCCTCCCACAACGACCCCCGGTTCGCCTCGGGCTACCGGTCGCTGTGCCCCATCCCCGGATCCCACCGGTCGATCCTCGGCGGGAACGACGGGGCCTTCGCCGTGATCGATGCCGACGACGGCCCAGGCGATCGCCAGCCGGGTCGGCAGCGCCTTGCCGAGGCGTCGACCGCGGCCACCGATGCCGACGTCCCCCGGAGCGCGGTCGGGTGCGCGGTCGCCGACGACGGCGTCCACGGCGTCGTCTACACGGCGGCGGGTCGGGTGTGGCCGCTGTCGCTGCCTGATGGAGCGCTCGGCGCCCCCGTCGACCTCGGTCACGGCGCCAACCAGCTGGCGGTCTCCCCCGATGGTCGCTGGATCGCGGCGGGCACCGTCGACGGCCACCTCGAGGTCTGGCCGGCCGTCAGGCCGTCAGCTCGACGGACCCTCGACGAGACCGATGACCTGACCTCGGTCGCCGTCGCGTTCAGCCATGACGGCTCGACGCTCATCTCCACGACCCGTGCCACCCTCCAGTACCGCCGGATCGGGGCGTGGACCATCGAGCGGGAGGCCCCCGACGAGGTCGCTGACCAGAGCGGCGGGCTCGTGCAGCTCGCCGACCCGACGCGCCAGCTGTGGCTGGATCGCAGCGGGCGCTACCTGCTCAACGTCCGGCGCGGGGTGGAACGCCTCCAAGACGAGGCCACCGGCGCCGTGCGCTGGGAGGTCCCCAACAACTTCGTGGCGGGCGCCTCGGCGACCTTCTCCCGCGACGGGGGGTCGGTCTTCGTCACCGGGACCTCGGGCATCTTCACCGAGCGATCGAGCGTGGACGGCCACGTCATCGGCGAGCCGATCCACGGGCTCCAGAACACGACCAGCGCGGTCGTCAGCGACGACGGTCGCACGCTCTACCTGCCCTCCCGCTCGACCTCGGTGGTTGGACGATGGGCGCTCGACGGCCGGGCCGAGATCGCCACGATGATCGACGCGCCGGGCCTGCGACAGGACCGGTCCGCGGCCCACGGATCGATGGTGCTGGTGCCAACCGGACCGAGCGTGGTCGCCGCCGGGGAGGTGCGCTCGATCGCCACCGGTCAGCTCCTCGGCCGCTTCCCCACCGCGGCCTTCCCAACCTTGACCGCGCCCCGCGTCGTCGCCGCCTTCTACCTCGACCGGCTGCAGGTGGACCGTCGCGACCTCACCTCGGGCACGTACGTGGGTCCCAGCTTCCGCATCGACATCGCGGGGGTGGTCCAGGCCTCGGTGACGAGCGACGGCCAGGTGATCGTGGCGTACGAGGACGGCTCCCTCCGCCGGTTCGGGTCCGATGGGCACGAGATCGGGCACCCCTGGAAGCGCCTGCCCTTCGCAGCCGACTCCCACGTCGTCCTCTCGGCCGGCGGGCGCTACGTCGGCGCGGGCGGCGACGACGCCCTCATCCTCCGGGGGACGGACGGCAGAGCGCTGTGGCGCGCCGACGACCGCTTCCTCACGGGATTCTCACCCGATGGACGCCTCGTCGGCCTCCTGGCAGGCGACGGCACGCTCGAGATCCGAGCTTCGGCCACCGGGAGGATGGTCCGCCGGGTGCGCATCGACCCCACCTATGTCACCTACGACCTGTCGCATCCCGACGCGCACCTTGCCTCGACCGGCGAGGAGGCCCAGCTGTACGACCCCACGACCTTCCGGCCCCTCGGTGACCCCTTCCCGAGCATCGACACGCCACGGCTGCTGGGAACCGGGGATCGTCTCGCCACCAACACCGCCCAGGGCGTGCAGATCTGGGACCTCGACCCAGATCACTGGGTCCGCGCCGCATGCGCGATGGCCGGACGCAACCTCACCAAGGCCGAGCAGCGCGCGTACCTCCCGGCCGGCGAGGCGACCGAGCCCACCTGCCCCGAGTGGCCGCCGCCCGCCTGAGCGGCTCGCCGCAGCTCCGCCCCGGACGCTCGACCGGCCCGGGTCTGCGAACATGCCGTCGTCCGGCGGCCACGCCGGGGCAAGGGGACACCTGATGGCACCACGGATGGCACCGGCCTCCTCCGAGGAGCTCGACCCGGAGACCGCGGCGATCGTCGCGGGCGCGGGCGGCCTGAACATCTTCGCCACGCTCGCCCGGCACCCGAAGGCGCTGAAGCGCTGGCTGGTGT
>CAZEIK010000031.1:0-3529 GCA_964512315.1 uncultured Candidatus Saccharibacteria bacterium | reverse complement strand
TCAGCAGCAGTGCCACGGCGCGGCCATCGTCGGCGGCGCGCGCCTTTTGCACCAGCCCCTTGTTGACCAGCGCGGTCACCGAATCGCTGGCGCTGGCCGGGCTGATCGCCAGTTGTTGCGCCAGCCACGACAGCCGCACGCCTTCACGCCGCGACAACAGCAGTTGCAGCATGTCTGCCTGCGCCGGATTGAGGCCCTCCTGCGTGGCAAACTGCCACATGCCGCCACGCATCACGCTGGCGATGCGGCCGATGGCGCTGACAATACGCTCCTGCACGCTGGGGGTGCCGTTCCAGACTGATTCGGTGGGTTGTTCCATGTGTTTATTCTCGGGCAGAGCCTGCTAAAAGTAAAGGAATCCTAATTATTATTTAAAGGCGAGCCGCTCTGCCATTGCTTCGCAGCCCGGCCTGCAGGCCGCGCGGGGATTGGCTTGCAGCCTGAGCAGTGTTGCCGTCGTTCGGCTGGGCGTTGGCGGGGAGGGCTGACTGGTTAGCTGTCGCCGGAAGAGGTGGCAGCCAGGCGGATGCTACTAAATATGTGTTAACATGTCACCGATATTGTTATATAACGTTATGATTATAATGGTAAATTCAAATAAATTACGGCTTCGTCGACGGCTGGCAATAGTGCTTGGCTTGTTCCTGGTTAGTGCGCTCAGCGCCTGCAATAGTGGCGATGACGACACGGCCCCGGTAGAAACCACGGGCACGCCGGCCAGCGGGAGCAGCAATAGTGTGGTTTTGTACGATTACTGGACTAATGGCTCGCAATTGCGGTCTTTGCCACGCGACGATTTTGCCTCTTTACCCCGCGACCTTGGCGGCTATTCCCGGGATAGCCATTTTTGGCTATATACCCAAAACACCGGTTCCGGCGCGAGTGTGAGCCTTGATAGCCGCAATTCGGTATTGCTGTATGTCGCCAATAATCGTTTTTATCGTTTGGCGACGGCTGGCGTTACCCCTCCGCTGCCGGTGCAGGTGTCGAGCGAAAGCAGCGCGGATTTGATCTGTAGTGTCCGCCGGCCTCTGCGGTATATCCCGAACATTGACGCCGCAACATTGAGATACCGGCTGCCGGGCAAGGATCAGATGTGTTTTTCCGACGATGACACGTTTCGCGAAATTGGATTGGGAATGACTAGCAGCGAGGCGCCGTTGCCTATCGGCGTTGATCGCGCCCACGCCTATGAGATCTATTCGTCGGCAGGGCAGTTGTCAGGCTATCTGGTGACAGAAAAAGCAGGAAAAATCTACTGGTACGACAGCAGTTTTGCCAACCGGCGGCAAATTATTGCCAAAGAGAATACCGCTATTGATTGGTCTCATTATTTTAATCTATTGGACAGCTCACCCGATGGCCGCTACCGGCTGCTGGCGTTGGATTTCAACGGCATCTATGTGTTCGACACCACCACTCAGAACATGACCATGATGTTGGAATTTGCTCCGTATGCCAGCCTGGGTTCCTATGCTGGTTACCACTACTTTTATAAGCAGGCAACAGCCCCCGGTTGGCCCGGTTGGGAGCCGCATAAGCCCGGCCTTCATCCTCGCGGCAACAAATCCGTAATGCGGGTGCCAATGGATGGCATGACTCCATTTCAGACAGTGATGACGGATATCGATGTAGCCGTGGGGGTGACGGACAATTATCTGGTCTATCAGCAAGAGCCTGAGGGGGGAGATGTCGAGATATACAGCCTGGATTTACGCAATCCCGCCTTGCCAGCCAAGCTGATCAAGACCTTGGCATCAGTTGAGAAGGTGTCGACCGCAGCCGGACGTGTCTATTACACGGCGTTTAACCGTAGCGACCCGTCGCTTCATAACCGTTACGGTGAAATGGTGTGGTCGACAAAGGCGGGTTCGATGAAGGCCGATGGCAGCGACGAGGTGGTGTTTGACGGTAGCGTGTGGGTGGGGACTGATCATCGCGATGGCGCCCATCCCGCCTTTCCTGCGCTGCTATCGGATCATGTTTATCTGGCGCAGGCGGTATCTTTATCGACATGGGGAGCATGGTCCGGCGGTAATCTGAGCTGGGTCGACATCAATACCGGCCGCATCGGTGGCGCCATCGGCGTGATGCCGAACGACGTCTACAACTACCGTTTTGCTGGATTGGATGCTGGCAATACTGTGCTGGGTAACGGTTATTCCCTCAATGGCAATACCACATATTATCTGCGTGCCAACCGCGCTTTGGGCAAAGTAGTGTTGCTTGATCACCAACAGAAAGACCTGTTTGTCAACTGGAAGAGTGACCATGCCTTTTTCCCTGAATAGTTGATCAGGTCAAGTGCGCTAAACAGCGGCTGCTTCGGCAGCCGTTTTTTACAGGTGATGGGTGCGCGCCTTATGTGCGGCCATTGGCAAGAGACTGGCCTGCAGGCAAGCCGCTCTGCCATTGCCTCGCAGCCTTGCCTGCAGGCCGCTCTGGGATTGGCTTTCAGCTTAACAAATGTTGCTGCCGTTTGATTGGGTACTGGCCAAGGAAAATGGCGCGTTGGCTGTCGCCGGAAGTGGGGGCAGCGGCATGATTCTGCACAAGGTATGTGCCTCAAAGTATGTGCTAACATGCCGCCTGAATTGTTTTCCAAGGCTTTAATTCTCATGGCAAATGACAAGAAATCACGTCTGCGTCGACGTCTGGCGAGTCTTGTTGGTTTCTCCCTGTTTTGTGCGCTGACCGCCTGTAATAGTGGCGGCGGGGATGGCGGCACAACTGCCCCGGTAGACACCACGGGCAACCCGGCGAACGGGAGCAGCAATAGCAGTGTGGCTTTGTATGATTACTGGCTGAATGGTTCGCAACTGCGGTCGTTGCCGCGCGACGATTTTTCGGCCGCGCCCAGCAATATTGTTACCTTTACCGACAAGCCCTCTTCCTGGCTGTATACCCAAAGCACCGGTGCCGGTACAAGTTTGAGCCTCGATAGCCGCAACTCGGTATTGCTGTATACCGCCAACAATCGTTTTTATCGCTTGGCTACCGCTGGTGCTACACGTCCGCAACCGGTGCAGGTGTCGAGCGAGAGTGCTGCCAATTCGATGTGTGATTTCCACGACCCCGTGCGGTATACCCCGAACAACGACGTGGCGACATTGAAATACCGGATGCCCGGCAAGGATTTGCGTTGTCTGACTGCCGATGATGAATATCGCGAAATTCGCTTGGGAATGGCTGCGACGGAAGTGCCCATATCCGTTAGCGTGGATCGTTTTCGTGCAGATGAGGTGTATTCGGCCGCTGGCCAGTTGAGCGGGTATCTGGTTGCCGCCAAGACCGGAAATATCTACTGGCGTGATGCCGGTTTTGCCAATCCACGTCAGATTGTTGCAACGGGTTCTGTCGATGATTGGTCATCAGAGTTTCAGTTGCTCGGACAGTCACCCGATGGCCGTTATCGGCTGCTGGCGTTGTTCACCAACGGCATCTACGTGTTTGATACCACTACGCAGAATATGACTTTATTCACCCGGCAATTAAGGGTTGTATCATGCGGCGTACTTGACCCGAGGAT
>CAZEIK010000030.1:0-3585 GCA_964512315.1 uncultured Candidatus Saccharibacteria bacterium | reverse complement strand
CCGCCACGACCACGAAGGTCATCATCGCCCACCGCCTCAACACCATCCAAAGCGCAGACGAGATCCTCTTCGTGAATGAGGGGGAGATCGTGCAGGCGGGGTCCTTCAAGAAGGCAGTCGAGCTGCTGATGCGGGGGAAGCGGGAGAGCTGAGGCGGAAAGAACGCCGGAACAGAAAAAAAGAGGGCGTCCTAATGTGGATACCCTCTTTTTTGTGAAAATACCTAAATTTGAGCGAAAAAGAAGGCTCTGTTAAGCTTCGCTTAAAATGCCTGCGTCGTGTCTATTTTTGGCTTACAAAATACCTATTTTACTGTAATTTAAGCTAAACTATTGACAATAAGGCATTTTTCTGGTAGCATGTCTAAGCTGGTTATACCCTCTCCTACCCCTCCCGCCCCGAGCCCCTTCCCCCCCACCCCGGTGGGGCGGAGCGGCCTCGGGCCGGAAGGCCGATCAACAACGAGGGAACCAAGGAGAGACGCACCATGACGACCCTCAAGATCAGCAAGCCCTCGGACCTCAAGATGAACGACGACCTCTTCGCGAAGATCGCGGCCGCCCTCCTGGGCGCCGCCCTCGACGAGGACGAGATCGTCGACATCGCCCGGAAGATGTCCGTGGGCGGGATCCGGACCGTCGACGTCTTCCTCAAGGCGTCGGAGGCCCGCCTCGTGGCCGCGCAGGTCCCCCCCGGGGCCCTCGTCGCCTTCGAGGACATCCGCACCGCGGCGGCCCAGGCCGCGCCCGGCGCCGAGCCGGACGAGGACTTCGACAAGATGAAGCCGCAGGCCCTCCTCGAGGCCCTCGAGCGCGGCGAGAAGCGCCGGGAGGCCCTCGAGGCCGCCCGGAAGAAGCTCAAGTTCGCGCTCGCGGTGGTCGACCCCGAGACCGGCGAGCAGAAGGTGGACGCCAAGGCCACCTGGGCCCTGATCCGCGAGCTCCACGACGAGGGCGAGGAGCGGCCCGCCGGGAAGACCTACAAGGGCTTCGCGGTCATCCTCGACCTGATGGACCTCGCAACGCCCCGCAAGGCGCGCTGGCTGTCCCCCTGGGACGGCAGCCCCCTCAAGGCGGGCCAGGACGAGGCCGAGATCGGCTGGCGGACGGAGGACGCCCTCAAGGGCCCCTCCGCCCAGGCCTTCGTCCGGTTCGTGCGCACCCGCGTGCGGCCGGAGTTCGTCCCCGCCAAGGACGCCTTCGCCATGGCGAGCGCCATGCGCGCGGCCGGCGGCGACTACGCCAAGCTCGTGGCGATCGACCCCAACTGGCGGAAGGCGGTCAACGAGTACGACAACGCCCGCGGCCACGCGACCCGCGAGGGCCGCAACCTGCAGGACGAGCTCCTCGCGGAGCTCGTGAAGCGGGGGAGCGTGCCGCCGCAGGGGGTGGCGGAGCCCTGGGGAGCGGAATCCGGGGTCAGCGCCAGGACTCGAGCCGCGTTCGAGTTCGACCACAAGCGCAAACTCATCACCCGGATCAGCAGCTCAGGGATCAGCGTCATCGAACTCGTGACCTTCATGGCATGGCTCAAGGACCAAGGGTACCAGGACCTGACCGGGCTGTCCGGCTGACCTCACCCCCATCCAACCACGCATCCAGGCAGCGGCCGTTTGCCGCACGTCTTCCCTGGCGACCTGGCGCCAATCCCCTATGCGATTCTCTCCGGAGGATCCCAAAGGGGAAAGCATCGTCAAAAGCGGTGCTTTATAAAAATCTTCCTCCCGAGCCCCCTTCCCCCCACCTCCCGTGGGACGCAGGGGCCTCGGGCCGGAAGACGGCCAACCGACAACGGGGAACACAAGGAGAGACGCGCCATGACGAACCTCAAGATCAGCAAGCCCTCGGACCTCAAGATGAACGACGACCTCTTCGCGAAGATCGCGGCCGCCCTCCTGGGCGCCGCCCTCGACGAGGACGAGATCGTCGACATCGCCCGGAAGATGTCCGTGGGCGGGATCCGGACCGTCGACGTCTTCCTCAAGGCGTCGGAGGCCCGCCTCGTGGCCGCGCAGGTCCCCCCCGGGGCCCTCGTCGCCTTCGAGGACATCCGCACCGCGGCGGCCCAGGCCGCGCCCGGCGCCGAGCCGGACGAGGACTTCGACAAGATGAAGCCCCGCGTGCTCCTCGGCACGCTCGCGCGCGGCGAGAAGCGCCCGGAGGCCCTCGCGGCCGCCGGGAGGAAGCTCAAGTTCCTGCTCGCGAAGGTCGACGCCGAGACCGGCGACCAGAAGGTCGACGCCGAGGCCACCTGGGAGCTCATGCTCGCCCTGCTCGAGGAGGGCGAGGAGCGCCCCGCGGGCAAGACGTACAAGGGGCTCTCCGTGATCGAGCCCAAGGACCTAGCGGCGCCCCGCAAGGCGCGCTGGCTGTCCCCCTGGGACGGCAGCCCGCTCAAGGCGGGCCAGGACGAGGCCGAGATCGGCTGGCGGACGGAGGACGCCCTCAAGGGCCCCTCCGCCCAGGCCTTCGTCCGGTTCGTGCGCACCCGCGTGCGGCCGGAGTTCGTCCCCGCCAAGGACGCCTTCGCCATGGCGAGCGCCATGCGCGCGGCCGGCGGCGACTACGCCAAGCTCGTGGCGATCGACCCCAACTGGCGGAAGGCGGTCAACGAGTACGACAACGCCCGCGGCCACGCGACCCGCGAGGGCCGCAACCTGCAGGACGAGCTCCTCGCGGAGCTCGTGAAGCGGGAGGAGGGGGCGACGGCGAGCGAGGGATCCTCGACCGCAACCGAGGAGAAGATCACCCCTCAAGCGATCGCGGAAGCGCTGCAGGACGCCTTCCCAACCTGGGAAAAACTGCGGCTGATGGCATGGTACGAGCTGAGCCTCCGGCTCGAGAACATCGTCAGGCAATCGGACGATGTCGCGAAGGCCAGCACTGCGCTCGTCAAGTACTTCCAGCGCCAGAACGCACTCGAAGTGCTGGTGCGCGGAGCCTACAGGGCCAATGTCTCGAACCCGAAACTGCAGGCGTGCCTGAACGCGTTCCCCGCCCCTGAGCCCAAGGCCGCCCCGAGCAATGAGCTGACGTTCACCAGCGGCAATGAGCTGAAGAAGGCCCTCTGCGGGGTCGGCGCGCTTCTCTATCCGTCCGAAAGGAGCGCGCAACGGGTCGCCGATCACGCCGGCCTCAAGACGGAATCAATCGACTTCAGGGGGAACCCCCTGGACATGTGGGGAGCCGTCATCCATGAGGCCATCAAGACGAAAGGGGGGCTCGCCGCCCTCATCCGCGAGATGCTGGAGGAATATCCCGACGACCACATCCTCGTGGCCGCGGGGAAGGAGGCTCCCCTCTACTTCGCGTGATCCGATGATAGGCGGCAGTCGCCTTCGTGCCCTGCACCGCCCCAATAACCGACGGACACGCACCCCAGGCCGCCAACCCATGTTGGCGGCTCTTCTTTTTTGCTAATAGAAACACGGAAAAAAGTGGCGGCGGACCCACCAACCCAGGGAGGCGCTTTGCGCCCCACCTCTCGACGCGTCGCACCTGATATCATGCGTACCTATGCCCTCCCTCCCCCTCGGCATCTACCGCCACTACAAAGGCAACCTCTACCGCGTCACCGCCATCGGCC
>CAZEIK010000029.1:0-3616 GCA_964512315.1 uncultured Candidatus Saccharibacteria bacterium | reverse complement strand
CGTGCTGATGCAGGATGTCGAGATTGAGCGCCTTCGGCCACCAGGCTGTCGGCGACCGATCCGTCGTGGTCATGCTGCCGTGCGAAAACGGGCAGCCACCACCTTGGCCGGTCGATTGATTTTGTGCAGTCATTTTTCTCTCCTTCGGGTGCAAATGAATAGAACAACGATGCGTTGAATTGTGGAGGGTGTTGCGTGATTACACTAATTGATTGATCTGAACGGATTGATAGGTTTCGACTATTTATTTTGAGGTGTCGCCACAGAACTTGAATCAGCATGGCACAGCGCCAGCTGCTTTGCCGGGGTGATGGCAATTGGCCTGCGGAAATCAGCAACTTGGCGCAGACCACAGACAGGGATGATGTATTGGTAATAACGTTGATAAGTAAAATAACAGTGATAGTATTTTGCCGGCAGCACCCATAAAACCACAGGAGACAATAATGAATACACGAGGAGTTACCCGATTTGCCAAGCGGGCATTACAACTGGCGCTGGCATCGGCCATGCTGCTGGGCGCCACCGGCGCGCAGGCGGCGGAAGCCACCACCCGCCCGGTGGTATTTGTCGGCAACAACTGGGAAGGCAGCATCGACGTCATCGACGCCGGCACCTACCAGAAAGTCGGCCGCATCAACGGCATTCCCGACAAGCAGACACGCCTGAACGAGATTTATCTCAACCCGGTGCGACTGGCGGAATTTCTCGCCATCCGCACCCTGATCGGCGAAGGCCACGACCAGTTTGTCGACGACATGTACAGCACGCCGGACGGCAAGCTGGTTGTAGTCTCGCGCCCGAGCTTCGCCGATGTGGTCGGCATCGATCCGGCCAGCGGCAAGATCGTCTGGCGCTTTGTGGTGGATGGCATCCGCGCCGACCACATGGGCCTGTCGCCGAATGGCAACGAAGTCGCGGTATCCGCCTCCACCGGCAATGTGGTGCACATTCTCGATATCCGCACCGGCAAGGAACTCGGCCGCTTCAGCAGCGGCGATTCGCCGCACGAAAACGTCTATTCGAAAGACGGCAGCAAGATTTTCCACGCCAGCATCGGCACCGTGTATTCGCCGCTGGACGCCAAGATTTTCGACGGCACCAAAGGCACCCGCCTGTTTCAGGTGGTGGACGCCAAATCGCTGCAAATCCTCAAGCGTTTTGACATGGCCGACAAGCTGAAAGCCGCCGGCCTCGGCGACCTCAGCCCCGCAGTGCGGCCGATGGCGATTTCGCCGGACGAGCGTTATTTCTACTTCCAGCTGTCGTTCCTGCACGGCTTTGTCGAATACGACATGCAGGAAGACAAAATCACGCGTCTGGCCCGCCTGCCCAATCTGGTGCCCGACCTGTCGGTGACAAAATACGTCAACGACTCAGCCCACCACGGCATTGCCATCAACGGTGCCGGCACCACCTTGTGCGTGGCCGGCACCATGGACGACTACGTGGCGCTGGTGCAGCGCGACACCCTCAGCTACAAAGTGCTCACCGGCCTCGGCCAGAAACCCTACTGGGTGACCAGCGACAAGGCCGGCAAGAACTGCTACATCTCCTGGAGCGGCACCGACCAGATGTCGGTCATCAACTACGACAGCGGCAAGGAAGTCGCCCGCGTCACCGTTGGCGACCACCCGCAACGGATTCGCGAAGGCTACCTGCCGGCCAGCTGGCCGAAATAAGCCGCAATCGGCGTAAATGGAAAAGGGCGGCCGTGCCGCCCTTTTTTTGCCGGGTGTCCCGGCGTGGGGAGTGATGATTGCAGCAAGGCGGATGTTTTTGCCCATTCATTCATGAACCTGCAACCCGCTCCTGTATTGCCCTGCAGGCCGGCCTGCAGCCCAATATCCACGCGCTCTGCAGCTTGGTAGTGCGGGTCAGCCGAAGGCGTAACCCGCAAAATCAATGAGATCCGATCCGGCGCCAGATCTGCGCGGGTCAAACGACCCGCCCTACATGGCTGTTTGTATCAGGCCACTGGCTGGCCATCGGCAGAAATACTCATCTGCCCGTTGGCGGCAAACTGCAGCGTAATGGTGGAATACGAACGCTGCTCGGCAAACAGCCACGCATATTTCGCCAGCACCTGCTGCACCGCCGCCGGGCTACTGGCGGCGGCATATTCCTGCTGAAACGCCAGCGACTTGTTCATCTCCACCAGATGCGAACTCAGCGCAGCACTGGTGCGCAATTCGCGATCCAGCGCCGGCGTGGCCGCCAGCGCCTGGCGAAACGCCGCGGCATCGGCGTAATCGGCCGGCAGAATCATCTGCCCCCGGTTGTCGTATTCAATACTCGCCGGCGCTGCCTCAATGCCGTGCTGCGCCAGAAACTGCGGCATAACCGCCGACACATGCTCGCGCAATGCCGCGATATTGCGCGGGCTGGGCAACAGCAGCGGCGGCAATGCAAATGTCGCGCCGGTCTGCGCCGGCGGCGTGAAATAGGCGTCGATATCCAGTTGCAGCGTGCCGTGGTCGGTATCGTAAGCCTCGGTCTTGCCGCTGTCCGCATCAGTCGAATCCGCCGCCAGCCGCGCCCGCCCGGCGGCAGAAATACTGCTGCGCTCGGCAACATTTGCCGCCGCCACACCAACATCTGTCGCCTGCGCTGCTTAGACGCGAGAGGTGGCGGTGCTTGGCAAGAGCGCGGAATAAGCACTGCTGGGCTGGATCAACATGGTTTGCCATCCCGGAAGAAGGGTGGGGGATGGCGGGATAACAAGCAAAGGCTGTGCCGAAACAGGGAGTAACGCTCTCGGTTATATGGAAGTGCGGGTGGGCGCCGTGCTGTTGGTGATGGATGTTGAAGCAGGGCAACGGGTCGTCGTCGCTACTGCCCGGTTAAACTATTTATGATCGATTCGCACCAAGCCTTGCCGTTTTCGGACAGCGGCTCAATATTTTCCGTCGGTGCTGCCGTCTCAGGTTGGAATAAAGCACTGCGCGCCTGTTCAATTTGCGCGAGTTTTACTTGGGACTTACTGGAAGCCGACGCTGCGGACTTAACAGGCTGGTGAGAAACTCTTTGCGCCAGATTTGTCGTGGGAATAATTGCAAAAAATTCGCAAAAACTGCCTAAATTTTCAGCAAATAGCTAAGTTTTTAAGCAAAAGCATCCGGATTTACCGGTTTTTTTGCCCCAACGTGGGAGACAAAATAGTTTCTCACCAGCCTGTTAACCGCGTCGTGATAGATCTGTTCACCCGTTGCAATTGCCTGCACGTTTTTACCACTCCAGGCCCGGTAAGCACTATCAAAACGCGGCCTATAACCCGGAATCGCATTGGAGCATGTTCTGGCCGCGAGGCGGCTAGTCAGGCTTTGTGTATAGAGGGCAAAGGCATAACCATCGGCTTTAGCTGCGTAAACCGGCGAAGTGATGAAGAGAGCGTTTAGCAATAATGAACTGGCTAACAATCGTTTTTGCATCGGTTGCTCCTGTTTAGCGTTATTTAGTCAAATATAGACTGCGTTTGCGCCGGCTTGTAAGGTGGTGCGATGCGCCGAATAGTACGGCCCAGCTTGCGAGGCAAAGCGAACTCCAGGTGCCGGGTGTTGCGTTATTCACCCGGCAATTAAGGGTTGTATCATGCTGCGTACTTGACCCGAGGATC
>CAZEIK010000028.1:0-3663 GCA_964512315.1 uncultured Candidatus Saccharibacteria bacterium | reverse complement strand
ACCGACGCCGGCAAGAACGAGTCCGAGGTCGACGGTGACGTCGAAGCCTGGGCCGGCTGCAACGCACCGGCCAGCACCTGCCAGGCCGATCACCTGCTCCCCTGGGCGCATCCGGACAAGGGGAGAACCGACCCCGGGAACGGGGCACCCACGTGCGGGAAGCACAACCGGTTCCGCAACCACGGGTTCACCGTCCACCGCGACGATGACGGGACCCTCCACGTCCACCGCCCCGACGGCACCCGCATCAAGTGACGGCCCACCTGGGCTGGGTGCCGCCTCGCCTCGCTCGGTTTGCTGGCACTGCCCGTGCCGATTGTACGGTGCCCGATGCGTCGGTTTCTGGCCCGAGTCGTCCTCGCCGTGTCCCGCTACAAGCTGACCGGCACCCCGCCCGAGGATCCGGTGTGCGTGATGGTCGCGGCCCCGCACACGTCCAACTGGGACTTCATCTTGATGATCGCCATGGCGTGGCACAGCGGCATCGATCCGGTGTGGCTGGGCAAGAAGGAGATGTTCTGGGGTCCGCTCGCTCCCCTTTTCCGGGCCATGGGCGGCATCCCGGTGGACCGGCAGAACCCCGCCGGGCTCGCGGCGAGCGTCGCCGACCGGGCCCGCAACGGCCACGTGAGCGCCATCGTGATCCCGCCGGAGGCCACCCGGTCGCTCGGCACCCACTGGAAGTCCGGCTTCCGCCGCATCGCCGTCGACGCCGGCATCCCGATCGCGCTCACCTACCTCGACGGCCCCTCCCGCACCGGCGGCTACGGGCCCGTCTTCCACCCGACCGACGACGTGGTCGCCGACATGGACCGCATCCGGGCCTTCTACGCCGACAAGCAGGGCCTCCGCCCCGGCCTGTTCACCCCGCCCCTGCTCCGCGAGGAAGCCGACGCCCCGACCGCGATCGCAGACTGAACCGGCGACGGGGACGCAGAAGATCGGTCGGGTGATCCGCTGATCTGAGGGACCGAGGTCGGGCTGCCAGATGGGGCCGGGACGGGCTCGGCCTAGGAGCACCCTTGGGGTGGGGACAGTCCAGCATCGATCCAGACCTGTGGGTCATCGTCGGCTCCGGCCTTGCGAAGCCATGCCCGATAGACCAGGTCGCGTCCCCTGCTCAGCTGGAAGACGATGCCCTCGTCCCCGTCGACTGAACGCCGGTGATCGCCACCCAGTGCGATCCAGGTGGGGATGCCGTCGGGAAAGGCGGCACACGTCGAGGAACCATCTCCATGGGCGAATCCTGAGTCAGTCGCGTAGACGCCCATGGGGTCCTTGAACTCCCAGCGCTCGCACGCCTGGCACAGGCTCAGCGCGAGCGAGGTCATGGCTCCACCCTCGTCGTCTGCTGCGCCGACCGCAGCGTGGCGATGACATGGGCGACGCCTTCGGCCCGGGTCTGTTGGCCGCCATTGGTGATGCCCCGCCGACTGGTGTGGAAGGTCTCGAGGTGGCGATAGCGGGCCGCCTCCTCGCGATGGCGGCTCGTGAAGCGCCTCCACGTCTCGTGGGCGACCTTGCCGCCGGTGATGACGACGTGAACGCCCGGGAGGAGGTCGAGCAGTCGATGCAACGGTTCGATGCCCTGATTCATCATTCCTGCGGTGACGCCACCCTGAGCCGGCACGAACCACGGGTAGGAGTTCCATGGTGTGACCTGGGCCTGCGCGATCTGGGCTTGATCGAGGCACAGGGCGAGAAGCTCAGCGGTGGGGTCGTCGTTCTCGCAGCCGATGAACCCGGAGCCGCCGTTGGTCGTCGAGGTCATGGGGCCGGGGTCTTGGTAGAGCAGGAGGATCTCGGCCTGGGTGCCGCCGTGGTACGGCGCGACGTAGGGCATCCACGAGCCGGGGCGCTCGACGATCAAGGCGTCCACGAGTTGGTTGATGGGCGCAACGTGCGGTGCGAAGCGCTGGTCCCACTGCTCACGACGGAACTCAGGCGAGCGAGCCTTGCGATGTTCGCCTGGCGTCGCACCAACGCCAGGCGACCGTCCTTCGACGGGCGACACCTCGTAGGCGGCCCCGATCGCTGACAGCAGGCGACGGGCGATGCCCTCGGCCTCCATCGCGTCGTGCGCATCGAGCGCTTCGTTGTGGGCCCAGCGATTCCGAAGGTCCCGGTACTTGTGGACGAGCGCGAGGTTCTCGTCGCCGAGTGTGGCTCGGAAGGTCCCCATCCACTGATCGAGGATCACGGTGACGAGGTACGCCGGATCGTGGGGGCTGACCCGACCTCGACGATCCGGGGGCCAGACGCCGATCTGGTGAGCGACCCACGGACCGAGCGCCTCCGCCGTGCCCCGAATCGCGTCGCCTACTGCATCGGCATGGACCCGATCATGGTGCGTCATCGTCGAAACGCTCCGATGAAGGGCGTCAGAACCTCGTCCCGCCAGCGGTCCCAGCCATCGAGTATGAGTCGGCACGTGACGTAGGGGGACTTGGGCGAGGGACGACTGCCGGTGAACGCAGCGATCGCCTCGTACAGGCGGTCCGCAGCGGCGCTGTCGGTTCCACGGTGCGCCGCGATCCAGACCTCGACAGCCTTCCATTCGGGGTAGAGCAGGAACAGGCCGATGCCGTCAGGTGCGAGGTACTTCCTGCCCTTGCTGGTGTCGGCACGGACGACACCGAGCTCGTCAGCCCATGCCTCGAGGCGGGCATGGACCTCCTTCACCTCGGGTGGCGCAGCGTCGAGCAGCGCAGCGAACCCGAGGCCACTGGTCTGCCGCTTCCGTTCGGCGGCAGCCGCGGTGGCGCCGATGACTCGTGGCACGAGCGCCCGATGACCGGGGGTGCCGTAGTGCGCGACCTCGACCGCAAGGACCTCCGCGTTCGCCGTCTGTTCGTTGAGCCACTCCACGATGCGACGCAACTCGTGCGGGATGCGATCGGCGAGGAAGACGAGTCGGATGCGCCCGTCGCCCAGGTTCCTGGCGACCTCGGGCCAGAACCAGTCCACGTCCTCGGTGCCGCACAGGGCGACGAGCGCTTCGTGCGCCCCGTCCTGGTGGGTGGCGTCGAAGGCGGCCTCGATCTCGTCGATGGGCCAGTGCTTGGTGCCGTTGGCGGCGTAGTCGAGCATCTGGCCGACGACCTCGCGGCGGATCCGCGTGTCGGACGCCCGCTTGACCTCCACGAAGGTCGGGACCGCCTCCTGGTCCACGAACAGGTGGTCGAGGCTCCATCGACCCGACCCCTGCTCCCGGTCCGGGACGCCCACCTCGCGTGCCACCAACAAGAACCGCCTGGGATCGTCAGGGCGCATCTGCGCACCGCCGAGCAACTCTGGGTGGTTCCCGATCAAGCCCTGGAGGTCATCTTCGGAAGCGAACACGGCGACCGACATCGGCACCCAGGTCTCGCCCGCCTCCACGAAGATCACATCGTCCGCCACGAACACCCCCCTCCGTATGGTCAGGCCGGACCTTACGAGGTCACACGGAGCGAGCGCGGGTCGCGCTCGCCGGCGAGGACACGCCGCTGGGAGATCTGGGCATCACCTCGGCACATGCCGCGACGAGGGCGAGATGATCCTCCGCCGCGGCAGCGCGCTCGGCCCGTAGCCGGGGACCGTCACTGCGACGCGGCGAGGCCGGCCCCGGAGGGCCGGCCTCGTCTTCCACGTCGGGCTGAGAGGATTTGAACCTCCGACCCC
>CAZEIK010000027.1:0-3678 GCA_964512315.1 uncultured Candidatus Saccharibacteria bacterium | reverse complement strand
TGATCGGCACGCCGGCGAGCCACGGCTGCGTGCGCCTCACCAACGACGACATCACCACGGTGCTCGGCCTGGCCCCGCACGGCACCCCGGTCGACGTGGTGCCGTGATCGCCGACCCACCGCACCCAACGATCCAGGCATTGCCCCGACCGGCGTCGCGTGCGAAGGTGGCCGGGTGCTGAAGAGCTTCCGCCGCCGCCTGAGCCAGAGCATCGAGGACATCGAGGACGAGCGCCTCGCCGGTCGCCTCGCCGACCTGGGCGTGGCCCGCATCGCCGAGGCACCCGACCGCGAGTCCGTCCTCATGGCCGGGGAGATCCAGGGCGTCCAGGTCGTGCCCCGCCTGGGCTCGCCCTCGCTCGAGGTCACCTTCTCCGACGGCAGCGGCCGGGCCGCCGCCGTGTTCACCGGCCGTCGCCGCCTCGGCGGGGTCGACTGCGGGCGTCGCATCCTGGTGGAGGGCGTGACCCGCACCGAGAAGGGGCGGATCGTCGTGGTGAACCCCGCCTACACCATCGTCGAGTAGCCCAGGGGGCCTCAGCCCAGCTCGGCCACCTGGGCGGCGAGCACGTCGAGCAGCTCGGGCCGGGCGCCGAACGATTCGGTGAGGTGCACCCGGCTGCCCGGGTGGCGGGCATCGGCGTCGGCCACGATCGCCGGCAGGTCCCGGGCCAGGTGGCGTCCGGGGTGCAAGAAGTACGGCAGCACCGCCACCTCCGCCGCGCCGTCGGCCACCGCGGCGTCGATGGCCTCGGGGATCGAGGGCTCGGCCAGCTCCAGGAACGCGGCCCGCACCGGCCTCGCGGTGCGGGCACCCAGCTCGGCGACCAGGCGTCGGTGGGCGTCGTTGGCATCGGCAGCCCGGCTGCCGTGGGCGACGACGAGCACGATCGTGGTGGGCGCGACCATCGGACCATCCTGCCCGTTCGCCGGGCGGACCGTCACTGGTCGACGGAGATGGCGACCATGCCGGCCAGGTAGACGTCGGCGTCGGTGCGCAGCTCGACGGTGGTGCTCGTGCTGCCTCCGGGCAGGACGCCGGCGAGATCGAACGTGTCGACGTCGAACCCGAAGGTGTTCGCGAACGCGCCCGCGCCCTGGGCGAGCGTGCCCCGATCGCTGATGGTGGCGTTGAAGGTGTTGCCCGCCGGGTTGGCACCGTCGACCAGATCGGCGCCACCGACGAGCAGCTGGTCGCCATCCAGGCCGAGGTCCCCGTCGTAGGCCTGGACGGTCACCGCCGCCGAGCCGCCCCCGCCCGAGGGCGTGATGAACCCGCCGACATCGAACGAGGCGCTCGACCCGCTGGCGACCTGCTGGAGGCCGTCGAGGACGACGAGGGACCGGCGCGGCTGGGCCTGGTCGCGGTACACGACGACGAGCGACCAGCCGCCGAACCGGTTGCGACCCGTGCCCAGCTGGGCATCAGCCAGCACCCAGGCGCCGGCACCGTGGGCTGCGACGAGGTCGGTCACGTCGGCGACGCCCTGGTAGCGGTCACCCACCTGGTCGACCCGCTCGGCCTCGACGGTCACCGGAGCCGATCCGGGCGGGGTGAGGCGCACGAGGCCGGATGCATCAGGGTCCGGCGCCGCATCGCCGCCGGCGCCCCCGCTGAGGTCACCGCCCCAGTAGAGCTGGGCAGAGGTGACGGTCGCGCCGGGGGGCAGGGTGAGGGACGCGGCGCTGGAGACCGCGGTGGTGGGGTCGTCGTCGACATCGAGGGCGACCATGTCGTAGTCGCCGTCGTCGAGCTGGGCTCCGGCGCGACCGCGGGCCGAGGCGCAGCCGGGCGTGGCGTCAGGGCAGGTGACCAGGCTCGCGGCCGCCGTAGCGATGCCCCCGTTGTCGACGGCGGCGAACCGGGCGGCCATGCCGTCGGGCTCGACCGCCATCTCCACCTCGCGCCGTGACCCGTCGGGGTTGGGCGTCGTGTTCCGCCCGGCCGCGGTGACCGAGGCACCCACCGTGTCGACGTCGGCCGGCACCACCACCGGCAGGTAGATCGTCTGGTGCGCACCCGAGGCGAGGGACGAGGCGCTGCAGGTGATCCGCTGCGGGGTGATGACGGCACACGACCAGTCGGCCGAGTCGTCGGCGCTGCGCATCACGGGCGAGCGTCGGGCGGTCATCTGGGTCAGGTCGATCTCGAGGGTCAGGTCGTCGGCCGCACCCGCGCCGTCGTTGGCCACCACCGCCGCGACGACACCGGCCCGCCCAGCGACCATCCCACCCGCCGACGTGAGGTCGACCTGGAGGCGACCCGGCTCGACGGGCATCGTGGTCGTGGTCGTCGTCGTGGTCGTGGTCGTCGTGGTCGCCGGCGCCGCGGTCGTGGTGGTCACGACCGGAGCCGGGTCGGGCGGGACCGGGCGGGCGGGGACGGCGGCCTGGGGACGAGCACGAGGCACCTGGCGACCCGCCGGTTCCCGGGCCGGCTCCGTGGTCGGGGCGTGCGTCCCCGCCAGGGTGGAGGGGGGCGTCGCGGCAGCATCCGCCGTGGTGGTGGACGCGATGGTGGTGGACGTGCGCTCGGACCGGACCGTGGGCTCGCGACCGGCATCTGCGGTGTGGGGTCCGCCTCCGGATGCCGCCACGGCGACGCCCACCGCCACGGCGACGGTGGCCGCCGCTGCCCCGGCGGGTCTCGGGTTGGACCGGGCGCGCCGCGCCACGGTCCCGCCGCGCGCGACGAGCCGACCGGTGACGCCGAGGCCCGCGTGCCGCAGCGCGCCCGCGATGCCGGCGATGCCCCCGGCCCCGACGGCGTGGGCGAGGGTGGGCTGGGCGAGCTCGGCGAGGTACGGGGTGAGTGCGGTGCCGAGGACCGCACCGCCGACCCACGACCGCATGGAGGCGTTCACGTCGACGAGCTCGAGGTAGGCCGCCTGGCAGTCCTCGCAGTGGTCGAGGTGACGACGCAGCGCCTCCTGGCGGGCCGGCGTGAGGCTGCCGCGGATGTAGGCGGCGAGGCGGTCGTTCGTGCGCCGGCAGTCGTAGGCGGCGTGGGGCAGCACCATCGCGTGGTTGGTGAGGTACGCCTGCCGCAGGCCCTCGCGGGCCCGGTAGGCCAGCGCCGCGACCGCGTTGGGCTTCATGTCGAGGAGCGCGGCCACCTCGGCGGGCGATTGGCCCTCGACCTCGGTGTGCCACAGCACCATGCGCCACCGCTCGGGGAGCGAGCGGAAGGCGGCGGCCGCGGTGGTGCGCTCGAAGTCGTCGAGGATCGGATCGCGCAGGTCGATGACGGGTTCGAGCTGGGTCTCCTCCGCCGGGCTCTCGCGTCGTTCCCTATCGGTCCGGTCGTAGGCGAGGCGGCGGATGGTGCTCAACAGGTAGGGCCGGAACGCGATCTCGGGCCCGCCGCCACGCAGCAGGGCGGCGAGCACCTTGGCCGACGCGTCGGCGACGAGGTCGTCCGCGTCGGATGCGGAACGGCTGAGGCGCCACGCCAGGGCGAGCGCGGCGCGCCGATGGCGCTCGAACAGGGGCCCGTAGGCCTCCGTGTCCCCCGCCCGCGTGCGGCGGATGAGCGCCACGTCGCTGTCGTCGAGGTAGGTGAGGTCGGAGATGGCCATCGCCGGAGGGCTTCCTTTGCGCTGGCAACTACCCAGCGTGAGGGGAAAGGAGACCGTCACCCTAGGTCGGCGAGGGGCTGGCCGAAAGGGCCGGATTACCC
>CAZEIK010000026.1:0-3726 GCA_964512315.1 uncultured Candidatus Saccharibacteria bacterium | reverse complement strand
GGAAGGCCCGCCAGACGTAGCGGATCCCGGCGCTCGCCGACAGCACCAGGGTGCTGGCGATGAGCGGCACCGACAGGGGCACGGTGCGCCCGAGCGCCAGGTCGGCGATGAGCATCAGCGCCGTCGCCAGGCCGACGGTCTCGACGAGCGCCGACACCTCCTCGAACGATCCGAAGCCCCAACGTCCCGCGTACAGCCCGCGCAGGGTGCCGACCACGACGAGGAGGAGCGCGCCGAGTGCCGCGAAGGCGACGAGGGAGCCCAGCTCGCCGGCGGGAACGTCGAACTCGAAGCGCAGCCAGCCGGCGACCATGACCGAGCCGGCCATGACGCACCCATCGGCAAGGGCCTGGATGCGTCGCCGTTCCTTGTGGTCACGCGGCAGGAACGAGCGCCGCACCTCCGCCGAGTCGGTTGTCTCGGACGCGCGTGGCATGATCCTCCCTCGGTGTCCCCGAACCCTGGCTCCCGGCGAGGGCCGGATCACGCTACTCCCACATCGTGCTGCTGTCCACACTGTCGAGGGTCATCGGCGGGCCCCGGGGAGCCACGAACTGTCCTGCCCTTCGGTGGATGATGTCGACGACGACCGACAGGCCGAAGGTGACCAGGAAGCGCGCGGCCGGGGTGGTAGAACATCCCGACCTATGAGCGGCCGTCCCTCCCCCGCAGCCGGCCAGGGCTCCTCCAAGGCTCGAACGCAGCGGCTGATCGCGATCACCGTGCTCAGCAGCCTGATCGCAGCGTCGGCCCCGTTGTCGCTGACCGGCGCCCCGGTCGTCGACGCATTCGAGCGCGCGTTGCTGGTCGGGGTCGTGACCTTCGTCGGCGCCCATGCCCACCGGTGGGCCTGGATCGTGGCCGGCGCGCTCGTGGTCGTGCCGGCCCGCGACGCCTCGCTCGTCCTGGGCTTCGTCGGCCTGGCCGGCGCGGCCGGCAGCACGGTCCTGCCTCGGCGCCCCAGGGACCTGGGCGGTCTGATCGTCGGCGTGCTCGCCAACGCCGTGCTCTGGTACCCGCCCGGCACGCCGCAACCCCTCGGCCGGCTCGGCGCCACGGGTGCAGCACTGCTCGTGCTCACATCGGGCTGGCCCTCCCTCCAGGCGCCACACCGCCGGGCGGTCGGCATCCTGTCGGCGGTGACCGCATGCCTGATGGTGGTGGCGACCGCGCTCGGTGCGTGGGCGGCCCTCAGCGCCCGCCAGGACGTCGAGGCGGGATCGTCGGCGGCCCGGGCCGCGCTCCGCTCGGTGCGCGGCGGGGATTCGGACGCCGCCGAGCAGCGCCTCGCCAACGCCAGAGTGCACCTCGCCGCCGCCTCCGAGCGGCTCGACGGCTCCTCGACCGCACTCGCGGCGTTCGTACCCGTCGTGGCCCAGCAGGTCGAGGCTGCGTCGGTGGCGGTCGACCAGGGCCTCGCCATCGCGAAGTCCGCCGACGACCTCGTGCGCGCCGCCGACTACGACCAGCTGCGCTACCAGGGCGATGTCGATCTCCAGGCTGTCACTGCGCTGCAAGAACCCGCCCGCCACGTCGACCTCACGCTGCGCAGGGCGCAGGAAGAACTGGACGGCGCCGCGTCGCCGTGGCTCGTCGGGCCGTTGCGCACCCGGATCGACGACCTGCGGGCCGACGTCGAGCAGACGGGCGAGTCGGCCAGGCTGGCGAGCGACCTGCTCGACGTGTCTCCGGGCCTCCTGGGCGGCTCTGGCGCGCGCACGTACCTCGTGGCCTTCATGACACCGGCAGAGCTCCGCGGTGCAGGCGGCTTCATCGGGGCCTACGCCGAGCTGCGCGCCGTCGACGGCCACGTCGACCTGGTCCGGTCGGGACGGATCGACGACCTGCTCGAGGCGGCGCCGCGGGGCACCCGCACCCTGACGGGACCGGCCGACTACGTGCGGCGCTACGGACGCAACGACCTGGCCGACTACCTGCAGGACCTGACGATCTCCCCCGACTTCCCCGCGGATGCCTCGGCATTCGCCGAGCTGTACCCGCAGTCGGGCGGCCGCCCCGTGGACGGGGTGATCGGCGTCGACCCGGCGGGACTCGCCGCGCTGCTGCGCCTCACCGGACCCGTGGAGGACCCCGAGCTGCCCGAGCGCCTCACCGCTGACAACGTCGAAGACCAGCTCCTGCGGCGCCAGTACCTCGCCTATGGCGACCGGGCCGCTCGAGGCGAGATCCTGGCGGCAGCCACGCGCGCCACCTTCGAAGCGCTCACCGATGCGTCGCTGCCCGCGCCCCGGACGCTGGGGCACGCGCTCGGCCCCGTGGTCGATGCGCGCCACCTGTACCTGTGGTCCCGCCACCCCACCGAACAGCAGGCGTTCGAGCGGTTGGGTGCCGACGGCGCGCTCGCCCTGACCCCGGGCGCCGATGCCTTCTCGGTCATCCAGCAGAACAGCGGCAACAACAAGATCGACGCCTACCTCCACCGGACCATCCGCTACCGGGCGAAGGTCGATCCGTCCGAGGGGACGGTGCAGGGCACCCTGACGATCCGGCTCGAGAACCAGGTGCCGAGCACCGACCTCCCCAACACCGTCGTGGCCAACACCCGTGCCGAACCGCGGGGTTCGAACGTCTCGACGCTCACCATCGCGACCCCCCACCAGCTCGTGTCGGCCACGGTCGACGGCAAGGCCGTCCAGCTCGGCCCCGACACCGAGGCTGGCCTGAACATGTACGACAGCGGCAAGATCGTCGTCCCTCCGGGGGGCACGGTCACGGTGGTCGTCGAGCTCAGGGGCAGGATCGATCTGCGCGGGGGCTACCACCTCCAGGTGCTGCCCCAGGCCACCGCGAACCCTGATGTGCTCGATGTCGCCGTCACCGCACGCGGTGCCCGCTTCGCCGGCGACGACACCCGCGGCGGTCGGGTCCGGTCGCTCGGGCTCCTCGAGGACACCGCCGATCTCGAGGCGACCATCGTTCGGTGATCGACCAAGCACCCCCGAGTGGGCCGTTTGCCCCAATCAGACGGATCTCATTGGATCATGGCCTTCCTGGTGACGATGAGATAGCCTGTCACGAAGACTTGTTCGCTGATGGGTTCCCAAGAACCCACCGGAGGGAGACATCCGTCATGTTGCGGAAGATGTTGGTCGGGGCCGTCGTGCTGCTTGGCGTGTTCGCAGCCCCTGCGGCCGCTGAATACACGCTCACGGTGGAGCCCGGAACGGTGGTCCAGGGCGGCCAGGTCACGGTGAGCGGCACCGGCTGCGAGGCGGGCGAGACCGTGCAGGTCACGATCGCACCCAAGGCCAAGGCCAAGCAGGGCCGCGACGCGCTGGGCACCACGGTGGCCGACGATGACGGGAACTTCTCGCTGGATCTGCCCCTGCCCGACCTGCCCCCCGGCGTGTACACCATCACGGCCACCTGTGGCTCGGTGGTCCAGAGCAAGGACATCACCATCACCTCGCCCACCCCGGGAACCACCACCTCGACGGTGCCGACGGGCGAGATTCCCCGCACCGGCTCTGACGTCACGCCGATGGTGCTGGTCGGCGCAGCACTGCTGACCGGCGGCAGCCTCCTGGTGCTCGCCTCCCGGAAGCGGTCACGGGCCTCCGCCTGATCGCTGCTCGCTGCTGAACGCGACGGCGCCCCACCCGATCCGGGTGGGGCGCCGTCGCGTCCGGGCACGAGGTGCACCCGGTGGGTCAGCCCTGCTGGGCGCGGAGGATGTCGCGGATCTCGGTGAGCAGCTCACCCTCG
>CAZEIK010000025.1:0-4095 GCA_964512315.1 uncultured Candidatus Saccharibacteria bacterium | reverse complement strand
ACGGCGTGCTCGAGGCCGAGGTTGCCCTCCTGCACGAGGTCGAGGAGCTCCATGCCCGGGGGGAGCGGGTAGCGGCGGGCGATGGACACGACGAGGCGCAGGTTGGCGCGGATGAAGCGGTCCTTGGCCTTGGCCGCGGCACGGTCGAGGCGGCGGTCCTCGATGGTGCCGGTGCCGGCCGCGATCCGCTCGCGCGCGGCGACGCCCCGCTCGATGATCTGGGAGAGCTCGCGCTCCTCCTCGGCGGTGAGCAGGGCCACGGCCCCGATCTCGTTCAGGTACTGACCAACAGAATCACTCATACCGGCCTCTTCAACAGTGCGGTGCGGGTACCCATTCCCGTGGCTTCACAACCCTGACGGGTGCCGACGGGTAGCACCCAGGTAATTTGGAACCGTGACGCCCCCTGGTCTTCTTCCCCTGTCGACCGTGACGCTCGTCACGGTCGACAGGGGCCAGCAGGCGCCACGATGAGTGTTCGGAGCCGACCCGGCCGCCGGATCGGGATATTCGGGGGCACGTTCGATCCTCCCCACATCGGCCACCTGGTGGCCGCGCTGGAGGCCCGCGACGCGCTCGCCCTCGACGTGGTGCGGCTGGTCGTGGCCGGTGAGCCCTGGCAGAAGGTGGGGGAGCGGGCGATCACGCCGGCAACGACCCGGCTCGCCCTGGTGCGGGCGGCGGCCGCCGACGTCGATGGGCTCGAGGTCAGCGATGCCGAGGTTCGCCGGGGCGGTGCCACCTACACCGCCGACACCCTCGCCGCGTTCGCCGCCGAGGAGCCCGGTGCGACCTGGTTCGTGATCGTCGGGGCCGATGCCGCGGCGGGGTTCGCCACGTGGGAGCGCCACGCCGAGGTGGCTGCGGCGGCCGAGCTGGTCGTGGTCGACCGCCCGGGCGCCGACCGCGTCCCCGAGCCCGCCTACACCTGGCACCGCGTCGACATCCCCGGGCTCGAGATCTCCAGCACGGACCTGCGGGCCCGGGTCGCCGCCGGGCGGTCGATCGCGTTCCTGACCCCGCCCGCCGTGGTGACCGAGATCGCCCGGTCGGGCCTCTATCCTTCGCCCGATGACTGACGAGCCGCCGGTGCCACCCGGCCGACGGCCACGGCCGGACGCGGCCTTCCGCCGCGAGGCGCTCTCGGTCGACCCCCCGGCACCCGGCGCGGTGCCGCCGTCGCGAGGTGGGACGCCTCCCGCCCGGCCGAGCCTGGCCGAGGAGCTGGCGCGGATCCCCGACCTCGAGCCGGGGGCGCCGGTGCCGCCGACCGAGGCCCCGGCGCCGCCACCCCGCGTGGCGGTGCACCCCAAGCCGGCGAAGGTCCGCAAGCCGTCGGCCACCTCCGCGCCGCCCGAGGTGGGGCCGCTGCCGCCCCAGCTCGCCCACGTGGCGCCCCCGAAGCGACCGTCGGCGTTCGCCCGCACGGTGTTCTCGCTCGCGCTGGTCGGCCTCATCCTCGCCGTGCCGGTGCTGGGCGTGTACGGCTACCGCCTGGTCGCCCGCAGCACCGACGGGGAGTTCGCCGGGCGCGCGCCCACCCCGCGGGACCCGGGCTATGAGGCAGCCGTGGAGCCCACGCCCACCGCGCTGGTGCTCCAGCACGACGCCACCGGGCGGCCGGTGGCGGCCACGTTCATGTCGCTCTCGGGCGAGAACGGCGGTGGGTCGATGATCTTCGTGCCGCTCGAGACGGCCCTGCGCAAGCCAGCACTCGGCATCGACCGCCTCATGAAGGCCTACGACACGCTGTCGGCCAAGCCCGCCGAGGGGCGCCGGCTGCTGGCCACCCAGGTGTCGCACCTGCTCAACGTCGGGATCGACGAGACGATCGAGGTCGACGACAAGACGTGGGCGCAGCTCACCACGCCTGTCGGGGCGATCCCGCTGGAGAACCCCGACGAGGTCACCCTGGCCGACGGCACCGTGCTGCCCGCCGGACCGATCACCCTCACGCCCCTCCAGGTCGGCCCGTACCTCGCGGCCACCGTCGACGGGGAGAGCGACCTGAACCGCCTCAACCGCCAGCAGGTGTTCTGGCAGGCCTGGTTCGATGCGATCGCCAAGGCGGGGCTCGACACGGCGGTGCCGGGGGAGACGTCGTCGGGCATGGGCCTGTTCGCCCGCACCCTCGCCTCGGGGCCGATCACCTCCGACGTGCTGCCCGTCACCCAGGACGAGGTCGATCCCACGCTCCTGCGCATGGACACCGCCGCCGCCAACGCCATGGTCACCGCCGCCGTGCCGGCGCCCGTCGCCGCCTACTACGACTCCCGTCAGGCGGTGCGCGTGCTCAACGGCGTGTCGGCGTCGCCGATCCCGCCCGAGATCCTGTCCAAGATCGTCTCGCTCAACGGCGAGGTGGCGATCGTGGGCAACGGACCGGCCTTCGGGCAGGCCCAGACCACGATCGTCTACGGCGATCCCGAGGACCGTGACTACGCCAAGATCGTCCAGGCCGCGCTCGGCGGCGGCGCAAAGCTGCGGCTCGATCGGGAGGCGCCCGATACCCTCGACCTCACCGTCGTGCTCGGCAAGGACCTCCTCGGGGCCGACGGCAAGGGCACCGGGCTGTCGACCACCACGAGTTCGACCCTGCCCGGTGCGACCCTCCCGGGCTCGACGCTCCCCGGGGCCGGCGACCTGACCACCACCTCCCAAGGATTCTGATGACCGAACCCGAGCTGCCGGCCGCGATCGTCGCCGCACGCGCTGCCGACGCCAAGTCCGGCCGGGACATCGTCGTCCTCGAGGTCGGCCCGGTGCTGGCCGTGTGCGAGCACTTCGTGATCGTGTCGGGCACCAACACCCGCCAGGTCGCCACCATCGCCGAGGAGATCGAGGACCAGGTCCGCCAGCAGTGCGGGCAGAAGCCGCTGCGCGTCGAGGGCAAGGGCGACGCCCAGTGGATCCTGCTCGACTACGGCGACTTCGTCGTCCACGTGTTCGGCGAGGAGACCCGCCGCTACTACGACCTCGAGCGCCTCTGGGCCGACGTCCCGAAGGTGGCCTGGGAGCCCGATCCGGGCGACGGCGGGCAGGTCGCAGCCGGTTTGGAGGGTCCCGCCGCCCGGTCCTAGAGTGGCGACTCCCACGGGGCTATAGCTCAGTTGGTAGAGCGCTTCCATGGCATGGAAGAGGTCAGGGGTTCGATTCCCCTTAGCTCCACAAAGCACGCAAGGCCTGGTCACCTGACCAGGCCTTCGTCGTTCTCGCAGGCGGCCACCGACATCGGACGAATTCCCCGCGCGAGTGCATGAAAACCGGTCACTCCGGACTCGTACCTGCTCGAGGCCATCTGGAGTCGGCGTGGGGGCATGTCGGCTCCAGGTGGCACACCTCGGCGGGCACCGGCGGCAGAAATCCGACAAATCGCGAGGCCGAACGCATGGATCCGGGCGTTCGCTGACTCGTACGTCACATGGAGTCAGCACCAACCGGTTCGGCGGCGGATCGGGCGAAGGGACGAGACGACGGGTCGGCGCAGGCCGCGGTGCTGCGGCGGGTGACGCTGCGGCGATCCGATCTGGTCCGTTCGCTCCACGGCGAGCTGGTCGCGGTGGGGGCCGTTTCCCCGGCCTCCACCGCGACCGGTGATTCCCCTGCAGCCGAAGCGGCCGTCGATGCGTGGCTCACCCGCGACGACTCCCCGGTGCGCGACCTGCTGCGCGCCGACCTCGTGTCCACCGGCGACATCCTGCGACGGCTCACCGTCATCTACGGCCCGGGCAGCGCGACCTGCTCGCTCGCCGTCCTCATCGCCAAGTACCTCGTCGACGACCGCGTCCAGGCCGAGCTGTGGGGCGCGGCGTGACCGGACGCGCGCTACGCGGAGCAGTCGGTGCCGTCGCCGTCGTCGGGGCGATGGCCGCACTGCCCGCCTGCCTCGATCGCGACCGCGTGGGTGAGCGGGTCCAGGCCGCAGCGGTCGACGGCGAGCCGAGCGGCCCTGCGGGGGTGGCACCGGCCGCCTCGGCGCCGACCCAGGTCGAGCCGACCCCGACAGGGCCCGTCACCGAGACGGGCCTCGACGGCGTCGCCTACGTGCGCCACATCCACCTCGACCTCGACGCGCTCACCGCCGATCCGGTGGTC
>CAZEIK010000024.1:0-4266 GCA_964512315.1 uncultured Candidatus Saccharibacteria bacterium | reverse complement strand
GTGATCCGGGTCGATCAGTGGTGGCTGGCCACGGAGCCGGTGGACATGCGCACCATCATGGTTGGCTAACTCCCAGCGATGTCAGAAGTGTAGCCAGAAGTTCACGCGCGGTGGCTAATTTCCAGCTACGGATACTGATATGATCGTCAGGGATGCGACAGCTAGTAGGCTAATTTCCCCAGACACGTCGATAGGTGGAAAATCCACCGATTGAGGAAAAGTGAAATAACCAGAAAACGCAGAACATTCGGCACCAGCTTCAAGCTGGAAGTCGTGAAGATGATTAGACACCAAGCCCATCACATCTTGCGCGCTTTCGTTACCAATACGCCAGCGTGCAATTGCCGGAATCAGGTTTTCAACAAATATTCCAGCGCATCACACACTTGGTGAACATCGTCATCGCTAAGGCCGCCAAAAAACGGTAACGACAGCACTTCGCTGGCAACGCGGTGCGCAATCGGCAAATTATCAGGATGGGCCGACGGTAACTGCCTGTAGCAACTGAATTCGCTGCAAAGTGGATAGAAGTACTTGCGGGTAAAAATATTGAATGCCTTCAGGCCATCGTAGATCTGATCCCGGTTCTTACCGCAAACGACCGCATCGAAGCGCACGACACAATATTGATAACTGTTGCGTACATGCGGCGAAACCGGATTGAAACTGAGCCCCGGGATATCCTGCAAACGGGCGCGATAAAGTGCCGCTACCCGGCTACGCCCCTGCCGTTCCTGCTCGACATACTCCAGCACCTCCAACCCCATTGCGGCTTGCAGTTCATTCATCTTGCCGTTGATGCCCGGCATCATTACCTCGAATTCATTCTTGATACCGAAATTCTTCAACAGATCAATGCGGCGCTTCAACGCCGGGTCACGCACGAGCAACGCACCACCCTCAGCGGTATGAAACAGCTTGGTCGCATGAAAGCTGAACATGGTCGCATCACCAAACGCACCAATTGGCTGGCCATCTATTTCCGTACCAAAGGCATGTGCAGCATCATAAATCACCTTCAGCCCGTAGAAATCGGCCAACTCCTGAATGGAATACACATCACACGGTGTGCCATACACATGCACAGCAAGTATGGCGGACGTTCGAGCTGTCATTTTGGCCTCGATGCCACGCGGATCGATATTCATCGTCACCGGATCAATGTCGGCAAACACCGGGGTAATGTTGTTCCAGGACAAGACATGAGGCGTTGCCGGAAAAGTAAACGGCGTGGTAATGACCTCGCCCGACAACCGCAAGGCCTGACAGGCGACAATCAACGCAATGGTGCCATTGTTGAACAAGGACAAATGCGGTACGCGCAGATAGCCTGACAACGCCAGTTCCAGCGCCTGATGCTGTGCCCCGTTATTGGCGAGCCAACCGGAGTCCCAAACCTCTTCCAGCCGCTCGGTGAATCTGGCCAGCGGTGGCAAGAATGGGCGAGTCACATACAAGGGCTGGTCAAACGGACGGGGAGGAATATGCATAAGGTCTGGTTCCCGAAGAAAACAATGTTCGCCCCCACGCGATGCAAGGACGCTCAACCAAATGATGCAGCCAGGTCGAAGCAACAAGAATGATCGACATCGCCAGGGCGACAGCGCCCCAGCCACTAAGCTTCCAATGCTGAAACACCAGTAACAGAATTGGCACATGAAGCAGATATACCGGGTAAGAAATCTCACCCAACCATTTCAGCAGCGATAGTCGCCAGCGCTCCTGCCGCAAAACAAGCACAAACAGCGCAGCCAAGCCCACGCCAGACGCCGGAGACGGGTTCAGGTGCAACCACTGATTCCAGTATTCGGGCCAGCCAGCCAAAACAACCGCTACCAGCAGCAATAGCCAGCTAGGTAGCAGTGATAATGCTGAACGGTAATACCACAAAGCGGCCCCTATGCCAAAAAACACCAGTTGAGCGGGAAAGGCGTTGACCACAAAAGCAAAACGGCTGGAATCACTAACCGGAGAGATCCCGGCCCTGGCCAGTGCGCCGGCATACAGGAAATCCAGCTGGCCACGTTGGGCCAGCCAGACCCAGATCGTCGAGGCAGACAAGGTAACACACAGGAATCCAAGCCAGAAAAGCCTTCCCGGCATCAGTCTTGCCAGACAAACAATCAATGGTACCAATGCATACCAAACCAGTTCGATCGACAACGTCCAGCTTACGGTCAATACGTCAAATCCGAACAAGGCCGCTGGGACGAAATGCGACAGCACCAACCAGTTCGCCAGAAAATCGGGCCATTTCAATTGCAACAGATCGGCATCCAGCTTGCCATACCAGGCACTCCATCCCAGCACGACCAACCAGTACAAAGGAAAAATACGCAAGCCTCGACGCAAGAAATATGCAGTAGCGCTACTGGCAACCGCACTCTGCACAATCAGGAAACCACTGACCAGAAAAAATAGCTGGACACCGAGCAAGCCACCGAAATGCCCGAGAAAGGCTATTGTCAGCCCGGTATGGGCGAACACATGGTGACTCACGACAGCGGAGACCGCCAATCCGCGCAACACATCGAAATTCCTGCTGCGCAACGGAGGTTCAATCATTGCCGGCTAACACAAAAAGCTCACTCACCAGTCGGTTGCGTATGACTTGCGGCAACCCCCAAGCCTAGCCTTGCGGCCGCCACCATCGCCTCAGTGCGAGAATTGACCCTCAGTACACGCAAGATTGCTCGCACGTGTACCTTCACTGTCGCTTCCGCCAGATCTAGCTCACGGCAAATCTGCTTGTTCGACTTACCTTCCAGTAAGCGCAACAATACGTCATTTTGCCGCTCTGTAAGTCCCAATTCAGCATAGGATGACTCACGGTTAGCAACGTTTGATGCAGGCAAAGAAGATGAGGCCACAGAATCGGACGGCCCAGTAGAAACCGCAGAGGACGCTTGCCCCATGAACGGTGCGGGCCTTGCAGGCTGGCTTCGCAAGATTTCCGGAGGGATGTAAACGCCACCAGCCATTACCAAATTCAGAGCAGATACCAGAACTTGGCTCAATGAAGACTTCGAAAGGAAGCCGGACGCACCAGTATCGATAGCCCTCCTGACCGTATCCGCATCACACTCTGCCGACAACATCACCACCGGTAACAAAGGATAATACGCATGTAGCTCGCGCATAAGATCGATGCCATCACAGTCTGGCATCCTGACGTCAAGCAAAGCCAGTTCTAGATCCTGATATTCATTTAAGCGCTGCAGAGCACTCCTGCCATCAAATGCTTCAATAAAAACCAAATCAGGATCAAATCCCTGCAAAATGGCTCGCAACCCCTCGCGGATCAAAGCGTGGTCATCAACAACAAGGATTTTCACGGAAAAACGCCTGAAAAGAATAAGATTATGGCTGAATTATATTTTTGTCGATCTCGGAAAACACCTCTTCTATCGGACGCCCCGCAGCAGTCTTCAATTTCAGACTAGCCAACAGATAGTTATACATTGACTGCGCCTGATCACGCTTGGAAACAAAAACCCGTCTTTGAGCATCCAACACATCTAAATTGGTGCGAGTACCAGCCTTCAGCCCGTAAATGGTGCCTTCTAATGCAATTTCACTTGATTTTACAGCTTGGCTATAAGCACTAATTTTGGCCAACCCATTACTGGTAGCCAAAAACTGGCGCTGAACCTCGATCTGCAGATTATTCAACTCATTATCCAACTCGGCTTCACTCTTCCTCAAAGAAGCCACGGCCTGATCGGTCGCCGCATTAACATAGCCGCCCGAAAAAATAGGGATATTAAGCTGAATCCCTCCGGATCGGGTATTAACATCCTGGTTAATTGTATTGATCGATTCGCTGCTTCCGCGCGAATATGCCGCGACAAAGTCCAGCCTCGGGAAGTGCCCCGCCTGATTGCGTGATACCTCCTGCTTGCTGATTTCCACTGCACTGCGGCGTACCGCCAAAGCTGAACTATCCCGAACCGCCAAGTCAAGCCATTCAGCAAGCGTTGCAGGATAAAGCGGCTCCGGCCTGAACCCCGGGCGTAATTGCTGAATGCCATCCGGATTTAGGCCGGTAATGAGTTGTAGACTTCGTCTGGCAACCTCCAACTGATCTTTGGCCTCGATTAATTGAGCCAGTGCAACGTCGCGCAAAGACTCACTTTCAGCCACTTCTGTTCGCGTGCCCTCCCCACCTTTATACATCCGCAACGAGAGCCGCGCTTGTTCCTGATAAGCATCAACCTGGGACTGCGCCAACTTCTCGGTATACCTTGCCAACAAAAGATCAAAATA
>CAZEIK010000023.1:0-4287 GCA_964512315.1 uncultured Candidatus Saccharibacteria bacterium | reverse complement strand
CACTATCTTCCTCGATCTGAGGCGGTCATGGCAGATGGGATGGCCGGACGCTTACCGCGAATCGCTGTTTAAAAATCGCTCTGATGATGATATCGCTTTGCTGGTTGGCGTGCATCGCTCGACGGTTTCCCGTTGGCGCACAGGTGGCCCAATCCCAACTACGGCACAGCGTTTACTGCATATTTATTGTGGCGGTATCTTGCCTGATTGCTTTGGCGAGTTTGCCGGGTTTCGTGTTGTTGACGGTAAATACTTTGTGGCCCCCGGCCAGCACTGGCAAAACGCCATTAATTCTGATCAAGCCCGCTCTTGGTTCTATATCGCGCAACGCCTCGATTCTATGGACCGCCTGCAACGTGAAAACGATCGGCTCAGGTCCGAGCTGTGCGCCGCTGATGTCCTGCTCAAATCTGAATTTGAAACCCGCTTGCGCCACGTTGTTGGCGCGTTAATGACGCTTGCTTATCCCGGCGTGAAACCAGAAGAAAGGTAACTATATGAGGTATTTTACTGCTGTATTTTTGGCTGCAGGGCTGGCCGCTTGTAATGGCGGTGACGGTGGCGACGATAGCGGCCCGCCAATTGTTAGCATTTCATGTTTCAAATGCACCACTAACTTAGACCGCACTGACGTTTACGATGTTTCTGTTTCCAGCATCAACGACGCCATAAACATTGCTGATAATCAGCATATTAAAGCGTTTTCCCTTTCCGGCGGCGGTCATACTGTCAAGATTGGCAAAAATGCAGTCATTGACGAATTCAACCTATCCGGCGCTAACAGTGACATCACCTTTGATACTGGCTTCAGGGTTGGCAAACTTAATTACTCCGGCGTCAAGGTTGTCATCAATATCCCCGATGGCACCACGCTTGCCGCTAGCTCGAATACTGGCGTTGATCTAACCATTAATCATTACACGCCCTCACCATCAAAATAACGTTGCAAAACAAAAAAGGCCGGGACAACCGGCCTTTATTGATTCATGAGTTTGGATTTAATCACGTCGTAAAGCAGCATTGATGCCGCGCCTACTGATACCCATATCAGGTATGTTTTAACCCGCATGGCGGTCGCTCCTGTAGTTTGTCTATGCGTTTATGTGCCAAATCAATATCACGCCTCAGATATTGCATATGCACCCGATGAGCGGCCCATGTTCCGACAAAAGAGGCCGCGCCCGATATCAGCGCCAGCAATAAAGATTCCATTAGGCTTTCTCCTTCATTGCCATGGCGATGCCGCCAAATACGCCTTGCACCGCCGCCGATTTATCCCCGGCCAGCCAATTGGCCAAAGCATTTGCCACCAGCGCCAGCCCTGCCCATGTTGACGGCTCGCCCAATCGCTGCTTAAACCATCTCATTTAAAGCCCTCGAATCCTGCCACTGTTGCGAATGTTTCCAATCCATAAGCGTTGTATGGCGAGTTGTTTTGTCGATCCCGCAGCCATGCATCTAGCTCCGCTGTGTCGGTTTTCTTTACTTTCACTGCTTGTGGCGGCGCCATGATTTTACCGTCGTCAGGATGCAAAAAATCATATATCCATGTGCCCAGCGTGCTGGTGTTATCGCCCCGCAACGCCTGCACTGTTCCATCTACCGCGCCTTTTATCGCCGCGCCCGCGCCTTTTGCCACACCGGCCACGATCCCCACCGCCGCCGATCCTGCCGCCTCGCCTACTTTTTCCGGGTTTGTCACTGCACGATAAACGGCATATGCCGCTATGGCTGCCGCGCCATATAGCGCCCAGCTTGGTACTTTTACGCCCGCTATAATCATGCCGCCCCCGGTTCAATGCCGATATCAGCCAAAATTTGCTGGTAATAGTTGCGTGTTTCGCGTGGTGCGTTTTGCAGCCCTGATTTTTTAAGGTTGCCTTCGCCCCAGTTGTAAGCCGCGACGGCTTGCGACCAAGTGCCGAACATGCGATAGAGCCGCGCCAGATACTTGGCTGCATAATCCGCCGCCGCCTGCCAATCCAGCGGCCTTGCGTTCTGGTGCCATTTTGGAATGATTTGAAACATTCCCACCGCCCCGGCGCTGCTGATTTTTCTGCCGCTGATGATGTCATCGCGAAAATGTGATTCCTGAAACGCCACACGTGAAAGCAGGTTTTCAGGCAAGCCGTTGGCCGCGCCGATTTGCTCGATTCTGTCGTAATATTTCGCACCCGGGCCGCTGGTTACTGACCGTTCGAATGCGCCCGGTATCAATGCTTTCACGCTGTCCATTTTTTCCGTTACGCCTTCAATTGGCGCCAGTTCTATTTCTTCGCCGTTCCTGCGAATTGATAACAGCAGCCACACAATTAATGCTCCTGCCGCCCATTTCATTTTTTGATTCATGGCGCAAAATCGTTGGTTGCCTGCCTGTAGTGCCAGCCAATATCAACCGTTTTTTCGTCCACGTTTACGGCTGTTTCTGCCATTCCTATGGCCACTAATACCGCTGCAAAATCGTCGTCCGCAATGATGATGTTTTGCACGATGCCGCCTGTAATCAGCGCCTGTTTTGCCATCATTCCCACCATTCAATGATTACCAGCCCTGCCGCACCTGCACCGCCCGCGCCCGCTGTCGCACTGGCGCCTGATGTGGTTTGATAGCCGCCGCCGCCGCCGCCGCCCGCGCCGTAGCCTGTACCCGCCGCGCCGTTGCCGTTGGCCACTTGCCCGGTTCCGCCATTGCCGCCGTTACCGAAGCCGCCGCAGCCACCGCCTCCGCCTCCTCCGTTGTTTCCAGAACCTGCCGCGCCGAATTTAAAGCCCGATCCCTGCGAACCTCCCGCGCCGTTGCCGCCGCCCGCGCCGCCCGCGTTTTCCGATCCTAGCGCCCACGCCCAACCCGCCGCGCCCTGCGTTGTATTTGGCCCCGTTGCCACCCCGCCCGAACCGCCAATCGTCGCTGCCGCCTTTGCGCCGCCGTATGGGTTTGACGGCTGCCCGATAGTTCGGCCCGCATGCGTGATTGAACTTACTCCGCCATTACCGCCCGCCGTTCCGTCTGCCGCTGCATTGGTTGCCGTGCCTGCCGTGCCGCCCGAGCCACCGGCGCCCACTACTACCGTTACGTTACCTGTAATCAGCAGATCGACGCGGCCCCACGATGCACCGGCACCGCCGCCGCCGCCTGCCGCCGCACTTGCCGCTGAACCCGTTGCCGAATTCACCGAGCCGCCGCCGCCACCAGCACCGCCGCTGATAATGGTTGCGGTAATCAGCAGAGCTCCGCTGCCCTTCGGATTTACGAAGGTTCCCGAACTGGTGAAAACCTGTTGGCGTCGTGCTGGTGCGTTTGCTATGCCTGCCATTTATCGCACCTCTTGAATTTTTACTGACTGGCCCGCCGTTGCCGATATGGCGTAAATATTCGCCGCTGCTGCGGCATCTTCTACCCACAATTGCCCGGGCTGGATTTTCGCGGCGCCGTTGGCTGTTGTTACGCCCGACGAGCCAATATATATGGCGTCTGTTCCGTCGTTTTTAATGCGCACCTGCCGCCTAGAACCGCTGGCCGCAGCGATGATTACCGCCGATGTGTTTACCGTTACCGGCGCTAAATCTACGATGGTTGACGATTGCGCCAGATACACGCCGCCTGTCAACGCCAGCGATGACGCCGGCTTGTCATAGCCGCCGCGCCCGTTGGTCATTGCCACCGTTACCGTTTGAGCGGCGGCGCTGACAATCTCCACCTCATCAAAGCCGTTTTCAGGCTCAGACCAGAAGCCAGCGCCTACGCCATACGCCGCGTAAATCACCGCGCCGTTGCGCTTGATGTTTACGTCAACCGCCGATACCGTCACGTCAATCAAGCGGAAATAGCGGCCCACTCCGTAAAAACTGGCGCTGCCTGCTGCGGAAAAGATTAAATTTTGTGTGCGCATTTATGCCGCCTTTCGCAGCGCCTGAAAGCCAACCAGCGCCACCACGGCCAGCGCCGCATAAATCAGATATTTATTGGCGCCGCCGTCCGCTTGAAATTGCTTTGCATCGCCCCATGCGTCTTGCACCTTGCCTATAGCCAGCCCTGCTAATGCGTCGTTCTTGTCTGCAACGTGCTTTGTCATGCCTACTAAATCGGTAAACGTTGACATGAGTTTTGAACCGGTATCGCCCACCAGCGCAAATGCGCCTTTGGTTGTCGTGGTATTGGCCGCTAGTGCATCCCTCGCAGTACTTGCTGACGCTTCCAAAGCCATTGACATGGCCTTGTTTTGTGCAGCAATACTATCTGCCGCCAACGATCCATTTGCGCCGGTTGTCTGGCTAACGATTCGCGCTG
>CAZEIK010000022.1:0-4557 GCA_964512315.1 uncultured Candidatus Saccharibacteria bacterium | reverse complement strand
AGTGCTGGACACGAGTCCAGGTTCTAGGGGTCGGCGGGGATGCTGTCAAGGACCTGACGGGGCGTGGCGTTCCGTGCGGGACCCTGCCGGATGGACCGATCTCCGTCAGCGGCGCCGCTTGGCGGTGTAGAACAAGGCGATGGTCTCAGGTGGCGACGAGCGTGCGTTCGACACGGAGCTCGCGTCGCTTCAGGCACTGGTCCTTGAGGTGCTCCCCACCCTCCTGCCGCCAGGAGAGGAACCCTTCTGGCCCTATGCGTACGAACACTCCGGCGAGCTGTCCGCATCGAGGTCGGCCAGTACCACGGCGATGATCTTGTTCACGCTCGCGCTCCTCACCGGTGCCATCCAGCGCGAGGACGAACTGGCGCCCGACGCCATGTCAGCCCGCAAGATCGGAGCGACGAAGGCCCATATCGGCTCGCTCGAGGCACGGCTGGCTCGGGGCCTTCGCGCCCTGCCGCAGGCGCTTGGTGCCGACGCGGTGCCGGCCGACCCTGGCGTTGCGGCCACGGCCGACGAGCAGCTGCAACGGGCTCTCGAGGCACTCGACGGTTCGCGGTGGCACCGAACCGCGATCAAGCGCATCGGCGATGCGATTGCCGCGCTCGAGCAGGCCGATCCTGCCTTCGTGGACTCGAGTCTCTTCGGCGACAACGACCCGCTGACGCTCGACTGGATGGAACGGCTGGTCGCTGTCGCCGCTGTCGCCGGCGTCGACGACGCCGCCGTTCGCGATCTCGCCGCGCCGATCGAGGCTGAGGCCCAGCGCGTGCTCGGGCGCCTGATCCAAGACGGACCGGAGGGCTTCCGCCTCGACGGGCGCTCAGACGTGAGCGGAGGTCAGTTCGTGACGAACGTGTGGCCGGTTGTGCGCGTGGTCTACCTCGCTCGTGCATGCGGGCTGCTGGGCGAGGCTGCGGGACCGGACAAGGTTGGCAGCGGTGCGGCGACTGCCGAGCCCGGAGCGTTGGCCGAGCTGCTCGAGGCGTACTTCGCACGCGAGGCCGCGCTGCAGCTCGGGTTCGCCCAGGTGCGGGACTCAAGCTTCGACGTCGCCCAGCTCGTCTTCGCGCTCGACGGGCTGACCCTCTGCGATCGGCGGGCCATGTCGGCGGGCTTGCTTGAGCGGGCCGTCGAGGTCGTCATCGACGCGCACGCCGCCGATCCGCGCCTCTCACCGCGCCGGCCCTTCAAGGTCACCCGTACCGGTGGTGTGCACATCCCGATCAGCGTCGAGGTCTACGCGTCGCTGGTACGCATCATCCGACGTGTGGATGATGGCGAGCTGCGGTTCCAAGCGTTGACCTCGCTCCGGCCGGTGTTCACGCGCTACCTGCAGTACCTCGAGGCGACATCGGTGGACGTCGCTCATGACGGCGTCCGGTACAAGGGATGGGCCTCGGACCATGAGTACTCCTCGGCTGGCAAGGTGGAGACCTGGTACACGAGCCAGGTTGTCCAGTACCTCCTCGTCTATGGGGCGCTCCTCGCCAACTACACGGCCGACGTGATGCGTCGTAGCGCTGATCTGGTGGTTCGGCCCCATGCCGGGGCGATTCCCGGATTCTTCGATGGATCAGCGGCGCTGCGCGGGATCAAGCAGCGATTCATCGCCGACCGTGCCACGGGAGAGGCCGCCTGGTCCATGCTCCTCTACGGCCCGCCCGGCACCGGGAAGACCACCATCGAGGAGCAGCTCGCCCGGCAACGGGACCTCGCCTTCATCACCGTGACGCCGAGCCACTTCGTGAGCGGGGGCCGCGACAAGGTCGAGGCCCGGGCGAGCCAGCTCTTCGAGGCACTCGAGCACCAGAGCGGCACGATCGTCCTCTTCGACGAGATCGATCGCCTGCTCTTGGACCGCTCGTCGGACGAGTATGTGAGCCAGGACGACATGTTCCAGTTCATGACACCGAGCATGCTGGCCAAGATCAACGATCTCCGGCGTCGCGAGCAGGTGGTGTTCGCGATCGCGACGAACTACGCCTGGCGCATCGACAGCGCCATCCTGCGGCCGGGCCGGATCGACGAGCGGTACCTCATCCTGCCGCCGGACCGGGCGGCTCGGCGACAGGTGCTCGGCGAGCTCGCTGATGCGCTCTGGGTCGGGAAGGATGACGTGCGCCCGTCGGACGAGGTGTTGGATCGTCTCGCCGTGGGCACCGTGCTCGCATCGCGCACCGAGCTCAAGGACCTCGTCACCGAACTGCACCGAGCACACGCCGCCGACCTCGACCTCGAGCGAGCCGAGCAGGCGTGCAGCGAGATGAGTCCCACCATCCGGGTGAGCGCGTACCGCAAGGAGGTGGAGCGGTTCCCCGAACAGCCACTCGGCAAGACCGGCGACTACCTGGTCAAGGAGCTCATCGGCGTCCTCAGCCTCCTCCAAGAGGTTCACGACGGGGCGAATGGTGCCGATCAGATCCCCAAGGACATCGCCAGCTGGCTCGAGGTGCACGGCTCGGCCGAGGACCTGAAGGTGCTGAAGTGGTCATGACGCCTGATAGATCGGTCACCGTGGAAAGTCCCCTCGAGGTGTGCAGCGAGCATGTGCTCGACCAGGTCGCCCAGGACTTCGGCCACCTGCCCCTGGGGATGGAGACTGTCTATGTCTCCACGCCCATCACGACTGGCCATCGCTTCTTCGAGCGGGTGCGTGCGGGCGACCGCCCCACGCGCGCCGAGCGCGCAGTCCTTCGGTCCGCCAACGCAGCGCACGCCCGCGAGGTCATCGTGCGGGTGCGGCGGGCGTTCGCTCCCAGGACCGTGATCGACCCGCTGTTCACGGTGGCCGAACCCGAGGGGTGGGGGCAGCTCGAGTTCCATGGCTACTGGATGACGGTCGTCGACCGCTACGTCGGGACGTTCGTCATGTGCGACGGCTGGGCCTTCTCGACCGGGTGCACCTGGGAGCTTGGCCGGGCTTTGCTGAAGGGGTGCGAGATCCTCGACGAGCGGCTCCATCGGCTGGAGCGCGACGTGCTGCTCGCCGAGCTGGAGCAAGCGTCACACCTCATCGCGTCGGCATCATGGCGTGCCGCCCGGAGTTCCGTGCTGGAGGCGCTTGGTGGTTGACCTGTCATCGGCGCGACTGAAGGACGAGCAGCTTGCCGAGGTCAGCCGGGTCGCAAACGTCGCCCAGTTCGTTAGCTACGGCCCGGGCCCCGAGGCGCCGCTGCGCCATCGGGTCTTGCGCCATGACGACCCGTCGGTCGCCCCGATCGAGGCGCTCTTTCGTCGGTCGGCCGCGCGCACGGTCAACGTCCGGTCGTTCCTGCAAGCGCGTCCGAGCGGCAACCCGTTTCAGTATGCGATGACCGACCCTGGCGCGGTCGAGTCCCTGGTTCGGTCGTTGGCCCAGGACGGCTACCACGCCATCGTCAACGAGACGCTCGAGGTCGAGGACGGTGGGGTCTCGGGCGTCCGGTGGAACGGCTGGACCGAGTTCGCACCCGAGGACACGCCCCGGTGCGTCGAGCACCCGGGTACCGCGGGGTTGCCTTCGGCGGTGGCTGAGGATGTCTTCGAGGTGATCTACGGCGTCGGAACGCCTCTCCAGGACCTCCGCCCGACGTTCCGGGTCGAGTTCAGCCTCCACCCACGACCCGTCGGATGCCGGGGCGAGCGGTCGATCGTCTGGGAGGTGGCCGACGTGGTCGATGGGATGCCGGAGGGTGACGCACATATCTCCTGGCCCAATCGCTTCTCGCGGTTCATCGGCGACAAGGCGTTCGGGCTGCTGCTCGCCGATGTGCTCGGGCTTCCGGTGCCGCGGGCACAAGTGCTGTGCCGCAACGTCGAGCCGTTCACGCTCGGTCGGCCCACTGGCAGTGCTCGCACATGGGTGCGCACCTGCCCGCGCCAGTTCTCACCGGGCCGGTTCCCGACGTATCCGAACTGGGTCGACGTGTTCGCACTCTTGGCAGACGAGGACCCGTCCGGCAAGGACCTCGGCGCCGTCCTCGTCCAAGACGGCGTCGATGCCGCCTATTCGGGGTCGGTCGTCCTCGACGGAAACCTGCCTGAGGTGCGCGGGGTTGCGGGGGCGGGCGACGACTACATGACCGGCTCCGTCCCGGACTCCCGTCTTCCGCGCCACATCGTCGACGATGCCGTAGCCCTCTACACCCAGGCGGCGGATCTGGTCGGCCCGTGCCGAATCGAGTGGGTACACGACGGTGCGGGCATCTGGCTCGTACAGCTGAACAGGGACAGGAGCGACGGCTTCTCCCTGACCAACGGAACCGCGGATCGATGGGTGCTGTTCGATCCGCGGGATGGCGTCGACGGATTGGTCGACCTCATCGATCGGATCGGTGCGGCGTCGACCGGCGTAGAGCTGACCCGACGAGTCGGACTCACCTCCCACATCGGCGACATCCTGCGCTCGGCTCGGGTGCCGGTGCGCCTGCGGGGGGATCGGTCGGCGGCGGCGGGCGGGGAGCAGGGCCGCCAGGCGACCCTCTGGTGACGGGCCGCCCGGCCGCGTTCTTGCATAGTCATGCACGCGATCGCATAGAGTGCCGGGCATGACGGTACGGGTCGGCATCATCG
>CAZEIK010000021.1:0-4569 GCA_964512315.1 uncultured Candidatus Saccharibacteria bacterium | reverse complement strand
CAGCCAGCGCGTCGGACGGATCAGCCAGCGCGGGTACTCGTAGTCGCTCACGCCCTTACTCCCTGTTCCCTCAGCACCCGTTCAATCGCTGCCCGCTTCGCCGCTTCGTCGGACACAACCGGCTTCGCCTTCGGCTTGGCCTTCTCCGGTCGCTTCGGCTCGTCGGTATCGAACCAACGCTCGATCTTGAACACGTCATCCAAGACTGCTTCCACTTCGTCCTGCAGGCAGATCACGAAGTAGAATTCACCCAACCGCTTGCCCTTCGAGGTCGCGCCGTTGGGGACGATGCCCCAGGCGATCACGATGCGGAGCATCCCCATGCGGGTGAGACGTTTATAAAGCACAAACTCAGGGATCGGGTCGTACTCCGCGTGATCCAGAATGACGAGCTGGTCTTGAAGTGTTTCGAGTTCGCGGATGATCGTGCGGGCTTCGGTGAGGACGACGATGCGACTCGCGTTGTCGAACGGGTCGCGCATCGAGGAATAAGGGCGACCAACCAAGTAGTTCGGATGAATGGTGTCGATGCTCACGGGCAGCGCGAGCGCGGTCAGGCGGTTTTGCAGCGCCCTGCTCACCCCCGTTTTGAGGGTGAGCGTGAATTCGTCGGTGTTCGCGGTGGGCGTGCGGGCGTCCCAGTCGATGGCGATCAAGCTTCGACTGCCTCTGATAGTCCCGCCTTGATTTCCGGCATATCAACGCCGATGGGGTTAGCCTTTTCCGCCCAACTGAACAAGTCCATTTGCCCCGCGATCTGTTCGGCGTTGCGGACATTCTTGATCGCCTGTCGCCAGTATTCTTCCTTCAATTCAATCCCGACACCCTTACGGTTCAGACGAACCGCTTCATGTACAGTCGAGCCAACGCCTGAATATGGATCGAACACCGTTTCGCCGGGGTTGGAATAGAGTCGGATACACCGTTCAATAAATTCGAGTTGCAGCGGGACAAGGTGACGCTCATCCTCGTCAGACCGAGCAATCGCAACGTTCAGCACGTCGCTTTCGCGGATGTTGTACCAGACCGGACGCGCCCATAAAATCCAATCCTCATTCGAGATGTCCGGCGTAACCGGGACGACGTTCTCCCCGGGTTTGCGGAAGATCAGGAGGTAATCGGCAAACGCGGGGCGGCTCACAGTGCTGTCTTTGCGAAGTTGGACAAAGAGCAGTGAACGGGATTTAGTGCGGATCGCTTGCGCCTGCGGGTCCTTATCAACCGTCACTTCACCGTGGAATACCCATCCCGACGCGGTAAAAGCGCGAATGACATCCCCGCGAAAATCCTTAATGCCGATATAGCCGTCTTTGCTCATCATTGCCGCGACCTGCTGAACATGAACACAGCAGTTGCGCCCCGGTTTCGTGACGCGCATCAGTCCGTCGATAACGAATTGGAACTGAGCGAAGAATTCCTCTGACGTGCGACTGTTCCCAAGATCGCGTTCTGTCGCGCTGTAGGTGTATAGGTTGATAAATGGGGGCGAGAACACACTGAGATCAACGCTGTTATCCGAAAGTTCATGAATGCGTTCGGCGCTGTCCCCGAGAAGCATCCGCCAGTTGTCGCCGGATGATTCGCCCGTTTTGTACTCGAATTCATCGACCGGCAGATTATCCAGTTCTTCCCGCGTGAAACGTTTCGCGTGTTGGATCAGTTCACCTGTCATAATGCTGGCGATTTTCTCTTTAGCGGTGATGCTGTCCAGAATAGATTGATCTTGTTTGCTCAGCACGATATAGACATTCACTGGATGCCCTTGACCAAATCGCCACATGCGGCGGACAGCTTGATAGTAGCTTTCCCACGAGTAATCAATCCCGCAGAAGATCATATTATGCGCCTTCTGCATGTTGATCCCGAACCCGGCAATACTGGTCTTGGTGACGAGTACGCGGAGCGATCCACCGACAAAGTGACGAATATGATCGGCTTTTTCGCCGGGCGTCATTGCGCCGTGTACATTCACGCTGCCTGGGATCGCGGCGGCAACGGCGTCCGCTTCGTCGTTCAGTCCCGTCCAGATAACCCATTGTTCATCGTTACCGTTGACGAGCGTTGCGACTTCCCCTACGCGCTGGTCTACCGTCTCGCGGCGAATTTTCTTTGCGTCCGTCGCGCTGATGGAAACGACGCCAAACCCAGGAAGAATGCCGTCCGGCGTGTAGTCGGTATCGACAAAGATCGGAGTTGTGTTCAGCGGCGGAAGTTCGTACCCTTCATCGGCAAAGCCGAGATCACTCGGCTTCTTGACCGCGATTGCCCATGACGCCAGCCAGCGATAGAAGCGGTTCACGGCGTGTTTCTTGAGGCGCGGTTCACCGTCCTTCGACTTGATGTCATTGATGAAAAAGGTCGCTTGCATTTCCGCGCTTGTCATCACACCGAGAAATTCGGCGTGCTGTCCGATCTCGGTCAAGTCGTTCGGCGCTGGCGTAGCAGTACAGGCGAGGCGGTAGGGGGTTGTGGCAAACATCTCCGTCAGTTGGCGGCGCGTCTTGCCGTCGAGGTTCTTGAGGATAGAACTCTCGTCCAACACAACCGACTTGAACGCGGACGAATCGAAATGGTCGAGCATGTCATAGTTCGTGATGTTTATCCCATCGATGAGATCGTTACCGCTTCGCGTATAGTGGATGTGAACACCGAGGCGGGTGCGCGCTTCATCGACCGTCTGAAACACGACCGAGAGCGGTGCGAGGATAAGCGTTCGCCCTCCAAGAAGGCGCGCCCATTCTACCTGCATCACGGTCTTTCCCAGTCCTGTGTCGGCAAATAATGCAGCGCGCCCTTTGCTAACCGCCCAACGCACCATTTGACGCTGAAACCCGAACAGTGCTGCGTTCACATCTTCCGGTTGCACTTCGATCCCTGATGCAGGAACGACCATGCGTTTACTTTGAAGAAACTGCTGATACGCACTCAGCTTCTTCATGGGGGTCTCAGGGGATGCCGTCGAATTACCGGCGGGTTGTTCCGCATCCACCTGTTTTGCTGCTAGGAATTCGTGATACTCGTCCATCAAAGACCTCCTTAGATTAGCGGTTCAAAACGGGATACTGCTGATGTCCGGCGCGGGTGCGTGCCTTCCAGACGGTGGGGTCGGGGTGGGGGATGACGTTTCTCACGCGAGCGACTCCACGCACCGTTCGACAATCCACTCGGCGACGTTGCAGGCGACCGCGTTACCGACCTGCCGAACCTGCTCACGCTTGTTCCCGGTGATCACATACTCCTTCGGGAAAGACATGCCGAGCTTCAGTTCTTCCGGTTCAAGCATCCGGAAGCCGCAGGCATCAATCAGATCGGCAGGGTCGAACGCGGTCGCGTCGCACTCAACCAGCGCGTGCCGATCCAGCGTCGGAATCGTCGGCAGCACGCCGTTCACGTCCACATAGACCGAGTGCTTGTTATAGGTTGTGATGAAGGGTGTGATGAGCGCGTGATGCATCCCGCCGCTCGTGATACCCATCATCGGCTCATTCACGTCACGGACGGTCGATGTGCCATGCAGCTCGGCGATATACGGCGGGATCACCAGCGCGTGCCGCTTCTCCGTGGTCAGCGTGCCCATCGGCTGATCAATGCCGCTCTGCGCGTCCTCGCGGGTGTAGTAATTGACGAGGAACGGCGGCACGACGAGCGGCGGGGTGTTGCGCGTGCCGACTGTCTGCATCGGCTCATCGACCCCGCGCGGGCGGCTGTCGTTGTTCACGTAGTTCAGCATGAACGGTTCGACCAGCGCAAAGGTCTGCCGCGTGGTCTGCGTCGGCATCGCCTCGTCGACCGGATACACATACCCAGGCTGACCGCCATAGGCCACGTCGATCATGACCGGGCGCGCGAACTTCCGCAGCCCCGCCTTGATCCGCTCCATCGTCTTCGGTTTCAGCGGCTTGTCGCGGTCGCCGATCCGCTGGCTCGGGATCGACCAGTCGATGACGCTGGCGGCGGGGCGGTAGTACGGCTTGACCTCGGTGCCGCACTTCGGGCAGCGGTAGGTGTACTGGCGGTTCTTGCCGTAGCGGCCCCATGGCGATCCCGCTTTCTTCCAGACCTGCACGGCGTTCACCTGTCCGTGCTCGGCGCAGAACGCAGGCGGGCGGAAGTCGAGATCCGGCGCGCGGTTCCCACGCTTCCAGAAGACGATGTAGATCCGGTCACGCGACTGCGGCACGTCGAAGAACATGGCGTTCAGGTAGAGCGCCTTGTAGTCATAGCCGAGGTTCATCATCGCCCGTAGCCAGTCCTCATAGTGCGCCCAGTAGCGGATGTCCACGACGTTTTCCACGATCACGATCTCGTAGCGGTGGTACTCGGTGAATTCCACCACTTCGCGCATGGTCGCGCGGCTGCGCTCCTCCTCCGGATCAACCTTGTGCTCACCCCAGAGGTCAAGCTGCGTCAGGTTCTTCCGCTGCCGACCCTTCGCCAGTGAATGACTTGTGCAGCTTGGCGACATCCAGCAGATGGTCGTCTTGGGGTAGCGGGACGGGTGGGTGGCCTGCAAGTCGGCGATATCGTGTTCTACGTCCGGGTGATTGAGTTGGTGCGTCTCAATCGCCC
>CAZEIK010000020.1:0-4854 GCA_964512315.1 uncultured Candidatus Saccharibacteria bacterium | reverse complement strand
TTTAATAAAACTGGAAGGTGAGCACATGACCATCAATAGCTTATTTACTGTTCCCCCATGCGGGTATATGCTGCGGCCAGGTGGATAAATCGAGGCTCGCAAGGGTATCCACTCGCCTCTTTCCTTTTCGAGGAAAGAACCAGCCGTGCTGGTTATGCCGGGAAACCGGCTAGAGCACTCGCGAAATTTCACAAAACAAGGTCGCTGTTGCGATGCGGTCAGTCGACATTAAGCAAGCCCAATCTTCTCTATCTCGTTTGGTTGAGGCTATCGAGCGGAAGCAGGAACGCGAAATCATCATCACTCGCAACGGTCGTCCGGTTGCCAAACTTGTTCCGCTGGACGCATCTTCGGGCCGGTCGACTATTAGTCTCGCAGAGGATTTGTTCAATATCCCTGACCAAACAGACCCCACCTCCGACGAAACATCTTAAGAGGATTAGTCACCCGGCTTACTGTGGGGAACTGACTTTAGCAGCGAACACTTTCGCAGCCATAGTCAATGTTACGGGTGGTCAATAAAGTTTGGCTGGTTCGTGACTTATCGTTTAGCCGGATTATTTTTTCGGCCTCACTGATAATTTGCGCCCGCTCTCCTGTAGTTTACACGCTCAACATAACAGCCCCTTATCAGGCTCTTACACAGGCTTTATCGGTATAACAGCCAAGATAACGGCTGTAATGTTTGACGTTATTTCCTGCTCTCGAATCAATATGGGGATTGGTCCGCACAGGCTATTTATTCTCGCAGAGTAATGGGAAATTTGGGCTCCAATGCCTTGGCCTCTGCCACCAAACTCTGACGGCTTTCCACGTAACTTTGGCTAGAGGGAGCCATCACAGCCAACTTATAGTTTGAGCTATAAGTTGTCGCTCACCCCTATTCCCCAAGGCGCCACTCATGAGGTTGTGGATACATTTGACCGAAGCTCGGCGTTGCTGTGATTTGGTCGGCAGTTTTGCAATATCATCAACTAAACGTTACAGGGGGCAAATGTATGCGAATCAAGTACGACGCTCAGGACGACATTCTCCATATCGAGTTCTCTAAGGAGCCGATAACGAAAGATGTGTCCCATGGCTGGAACGTGAACATTGGCTACGCCGCAGATGGCATTGCAGAAGTAACCATTCTGGACGCTAGGGCTGTGATGAGTCGCAGCCTAAGCAAACTGCTTGGGCCGAAAATTTCCGTCACGGCGCCGACCCGTCCTCGTTATCAACTTGCTGACCTGCTTGCCGAATCGCAGGAAGAGCTTCCGCGTGTCGACGGCTGGGATGAAATGCCTGCTGTGGGGCGAGAGATTGATTTATGACTGACCAGCTACTCGATGTCGTTCGCGTTGAGATTGGGCCCGGCTATCTCCTGGTTTTAGATTTTGAAAATGGCGAGAGACGGGTATTCGACATGGCGCCCTTCATGGATAAAAAGCCCTTTGTCCAATTGAAGGATTCGCCGCTTTTTGCCATGGCTTCCGTTGCTTATGGCACCGTAGTCTGGCCGGGCAACATCGATATTGCGCCAGAAACGCTATACGACCACTCTCAGCCTGTTTCTGGCCAAGGGAAATTGCGACAGTTTCGGGGCAAACTCAACTGGGAAGGCGACCTCGACCGGATGCGGCGCGATGACTAACGCGGCTTTTTGGCTCTCGCTCTTTGCCTGGGGTTTTGCCTGGCGGTTAGCGTCAACGGATTGATAGTGGGTACTGGCGCTAAGCTATCCAGCCAGCCTGTCCTTTTCAAGACTCGGAGGACCTTGACAAAGGTATTCAGTGTTGTACCGTCGCCGTTCTCAAGGTTTTTCAGCGCGTTCACGCTAATGCCAGCCTGCCGGCACACCTCTTCCCGCGTCATGTTTGCGTTTAGCCGGAGCGTTTTTATGCCGTCTCCGACAATTTGTTCCAGCTCTTCCGGCGTATTCATGTTCAACATAACGGCCTCCTTTTAGGCCATTATCCCCTGTTTCTCATGATTACAGCTATAAATATGGCTGTAATCATGAACCTTGCTGGTTTTCGTCGGATTTTATGGAAAATCATGCGTCAGCAATAACTCCAACGCCACAATCGGTTTTTTTGGCTTAAGGACGTCGTCCTAGCCAAGTTATGTTCGGAAACATAAGTTATAGTCCGAGCAATAAGTGGCTATAAGTTAGTCGGCGCTGATATGGGCCAAGACTTCATCCATGGTTTTTTGGATGACATCTAAAGGCTGGTCAACCTGTGCCAGCGCTTTGGCTTGGACCAGCTCTCGCCATCTTGGCTCGCTGAATTTTTTCGCCAAGCTGGGTGACTCATGCAGCAGGTAACGAATAGACATTTTCTCGGCTTCGTAGGCGTGCCCTGTCGGGTTCGTCAGGGTGAGCGCCAACAGTGACGCCAGGCATTCGGCCAGCTCACGTTGCTCGGCTTTGGCGACGTCCTCGAGGGCATCTGCGATGTTCTCGATGTCCAATTGTCCGAATTGTCGGTTTCGCAGAAAGCGGGCCTGCTCTATCGCCCAAGCGGAGACATCCTCGTTGTAGTTCACCATGTCTAGCCCCAAAAAATGAATGCCAACTTTGTGGTTTGTATCTCTAACTTCGCTCGACGACTTATCCGGCAACGACCTGACCATAGGCCAGGTGTATACGGTACTCGGCGAGGAAAACGGCCTAAGGCAATGGGTTTCTTCGCACCAGTGATTAAATACTGATTCCACTTTCGCTGACCGACATACCCCCTCCAATAAAATGCAGCATGGCCGCGTAACCAACAAGCGCAAGCATGCTGAGCAATATGGCTTGAAGAAATGTCGTGCCCAGCACGAACTTGAAAGACAAGATATACGACAAAGGCGCCAGCAAGAGTGCCCAAGTGCCGGCGATGGCCGCACTCACAATCGTTCCGACCATACCTAACAGCAACGCCAATATTGACCTAAGCAATGTCGGCGTATGAGCCCCCACAAGTTTGGCGGCCATCCATACTGGCGCAGCAAAGACCAGCAAAAAGCCTACTGTAATTGCTATGGCAGGCAACCCCGTAATACTGAGATTCAAATGCAGCTCCTTCTATAGAATTGGCCAACGGGTTGATTAAGACTTATGCCAGTTTTTAAGGCATCGAACACCTCATCATACATTCGCCGACTCTGGCGCGCACCACAGCCAAAAGCTACAGAATCCTCGTTCTAAGAGTAAACTTGCGGTTCTTTTTTTTGCCTTCAGATTCTCGGTAATGCCTTGTTATCCGAATGTCGAATGCTCTACTCCATGCCCCAAACCATTGCAGCTCCAGTACTCAGCGAACTGCTGATTAAGAAAAGCAGGTTCCTTGGATGCGTTCAGCCCGTTCCCGACCGGGCGGCGGCTCAAGTGATAGTGACGAGTTTACGTGCACAGCATCCTGATGCCAGCCATGTCTGCTGGGCGTTGCTGGCAAGCGGCCAATCTGCAGCGGTAGACGATGGAGAGCCTAGCGGGACCGCAGGAAAGCCGATGCTGGAGGTACTGCGACATCAAGACCTGGAAGGTGTCGTTGCTACCGTGGTCCGGTATTACGGCGGAGTAAAATTGGGTGGTGGCGGATTGTTACGCGCTTACACCGACTGTATCGCGCAGGCTCTCCGTACTGCTCAGAAAATCGCCATCATCAAACAACGCACTTTGCGATGCCAGGTACCCTATGCGCTGGAAGGTTTGCTTCGCAGGAAAATTGACGCCTCCGGCGCCACGCTAAAAGATGTCCAGCACGGAGTCGAGGTTGCGTTTGTAATTTCATTGGCAGAAGCAGCAGCAGATGACTTTGTCGCCGACTTGAATGAATCAGGACAAGGCAACATCTCATGGCTATCTGAACCGGTGGGCTAGGTTGACCCCAATACATTTTCAGTGCGACATTCCAACCTTTATAGATGGCAATCCGGTGCAACCCGGTTTGCTTCTCTGCCTTTTTTGTGGAGGCGGAAGCACACCGACAGGCAAAAGCCGGCAGAGCTTACCCTAACCCAGCAACATGAAAATGCTCGGTTAGGTGCTGCCAGACGTTGCAAACGCCGGCCCCGGTCATCGCAAATTTCCCGCGTGCATATGCACGTCTTGTCAGTCACCTGGCAAAAAGTCTGCGGTACCGCTGTTTGCGCAGCGTCGAGCCCGGTCCGCATTTCACTTCGGTGTCGCTTTGCTCGAATCTCATTCTAACGACGTCAACAAGACTTATGGAATCGAGGGCTACGATGTCACGATATCGGGTCATTCCCCACATCGATAAATCGTAGTCTGTACGTAGCAAGTCCTGTTCGTCACAGGCAAAAAACCGCACAGATAACCGACGCATACGTAAATCTCGGACTGAAATGGCAATCTCAGGCTTCACTCAGGCCGTTGACTCCATCCAATCACAAACCAGATGTCTGCCCCTCATCCCCAGCCTACGTCGGCAACCCAGAATCACGTCCAGAGTCCTGTACCTGCCAGCTTTATAGGAGATATTGCATGTGCTGGTGGTGGCAGGGTCCGTGTTCCAAGCGGGACAAAAACCTTACTTGCAAGCTGTATAGAAAACACGACATGGAAAATCGTGAAATCTGCCGCTGCACACATCCGAAAACGCCTAAGCGACTGCAAAAAAAATGCCATGTCCAGCAAAGCCACGGGCTACCCATCGCTTTACCGACCAGTATTACTCGGCCAACTTATAGCGACTTATGGTTAAAAACATAACTTATACTTTTGAACATAAGTTGACATAAGTTCGGGTTGCAGAGGGTGACTTCAGGGCTCCGGGCACGATATGAGCGAAGCAAAGGTATGTAAAAACCTTATTCACCCGGCAATTAAGGGTTGTATCATGCTGCGTACTTGACCCGAGG
>CAZEIK010000019.1:0-5163 GCA_964512315.1 uncultured Candidatus Saccharibacteria bacterium | reverse complement strand
CCAGGCAACGACGGCTGATGACCGGTGCAGCCAGATCATCTACGCGGACAACCAGGCATCGTGGATCCGCGACCGGGTGGCGCGCGTCAAGACCGACAACAACTGCGCTGCTCCCTATGACCGGATCACCGACACCTTCTACGACAACCATGCCGGGCTGACCGATCCACCTCTGGCCGGCCGACCCACGAAGATCGTCCGCTACGAGGCCTCCACGCTCGACGACACCCCCATGGCGGCGAACGGCTTCGAGACGACCATGGTCTACGACGCCTACGGCCGGGTCACCCAGACCACGTCCGCCGCTGGCAAGGTCACGACGACCGCCTTCACACCCGCCAACGCAGGCCTCACACGCTCGGTCACGGTGACCGCTGACCCGGGGGGGTGTCACCCACCTCGATTACGCGACCACCACGATGCTCGACATCCGCCGCGGGCTCGCCGAATCGGTCACCGACCCGGGCGGCAACGTGACGGCGACCAACTACGACCCGGTGGGCCGGACCACCAAGGTGTTCCGTCCGGGCGACGCCCTCACCGCTCCCAGCTACCAGTTCACCTACACCGTGAACCACACGGCGCTGTCGAAGGTCACCTCGGCAGTGCGGGCCACCTCGAGCAAGGTCGTCACGTCGTACGCGCTGGTCGACAGCTTCGGGCGCACCCGGGAGACCCAGACGTTGCCGGCGTCGGGGACCGGGCGCCTGGTCAGCCAGACCGCGTACGACGACCGGGGCCTCGTCACCATGGCCTCGGCGCCCTATGTCGCGACCGGAACGCCGGGCTCTGGTCTGACGAACGTGGCGGCGCCACCCAACAACACGCTCACCTGGTACGACGAACTGCAACGGCCGGTGGCGTCGATCCTGCGAAACGCCTCGACGGTGGTGTCGGTGGGCACCACGGCCTACACGGGGCTCGTTGCCCAGGCGACCAGCCCCGAGGGCCGCAAGCGGGCCCAGACCTGGGACGTGCGCGGGCACGTCGTGTCGGTCGAGCAGCAGTACCGCAACACTGCGAGCCACTACGCCACGACGAGCTTCACCTGGGATCGCAACGACCAGCTGACCCAGATCACCGACGACGACGGCAACCACACGACCAACACCTTCGACCACCTGGGTCGGAGGGTCGCCAGCGATGACCCCGATGCGGGGGCTTGGAGCTACCGCTACGACCGGGACTCGAACCTGATCGGGTCGACCGATGCCAAGGGCAACTCGACCTTCACCAACCTCGATGATCTCGGGCGACCCACGGCCCGCTACCTCGGCACCGATGTCAAGGGCACGAAGGTCGCCGAGTGGGACTACGAGGACGGCGCCAACGTCAACAAGGGTCGTCTCCTGAGCTCGTCGACCTTCGACGGTGCCGACACCTACACCCAGACGACCAACGCGTGGGACGCGCTCGGGCGTCCGACCAGCCAGACCACGACCATCCCGGCCTCGGCCGGCACCGGCCTGGCCGGGAGCTACACGGCGACGGCGAGCCAGGACCTGATGGGCAACCCGCTCACCCAGACGATGCCTGCGGCCGGCGACCTGCCTGCGGAGACGCTGACCTACGCCTACGACGCCAAGGAGCGCCCCACCACCCTCACCTCGAGCCTGTCGATGACCTATGTGTCGGCCACCGGCTTCCGGCCCGACGGGCTCCTCCAGTCACGCACCTATGGAAACGACGCCAACAAGGTCACCCGGCTCTACGCCTATGACGCGGCGACGCTGCGCCTGTCAACGATCGCCGCCGCGTTCGCCTCCGGGGGCACGTTCCAGAACGACAGCTACGCCTACGACCTCGACGGCAACGTCGCCAAGATCACCGACAACGCGACGGGTGGGGCTGCGCAGCAGCAGTGCTTCAACTACGACTCGCAGAACCGGCTGTACCAGGCCTGGACGTCGGGCACCACGGTCGACTGCTCGACGATCGCCAATGCCTCGGCGACTGCGGGTCCTGATCCCTACCGGCTCACGTTCACCCACGATGAGTTGGACAACCGGCTCACGGCGACCACCGGGTTCACCAACCCGGTCACCCGTACCTACCACTACGACGGCACCGGTGGCGCGGGTCCGCACGCGGTGACCTCGATCGACTCCGGTGTGGCGGGGGTGGGTGCGGATTCGTTCGGGTATGACGCGAACGGTGCGATGGTGTCGCGGTCGACGCCGGCGGGTTCGACGGCGTACTCGTGGGATGCCCAGCACGAGTTGACGGCGGTGGCTGTCGGTTCGGACACGACGGGTTCGGTGTTCTGGGCTGATGGCACTCGGGTCTTGCGTCGCACGCCTGATGGTGCGACGACGCTGTACCTGGGTGGTCAGGAGGTCACGAGGGCTCCGGGTGGGGCGGTCACGGCGGTCCGGTACTACGGGTCGGGTGGTGCGACGGTCGCGATGCGGCGGGCGTCGGGGGTGCGGTGGCTGTTGGCGGACGGTCAGGGTTCTGCGCAGATCACCGTGGCGGCGGGCACGACCACGGTGCAGCGCCAGCGTCACCTTCCCTACGGCGAGGCCCGTGGCGTCGACAACGTGTTGGCGACCGATCGCGATTACATCGGGAAGGTCAAGGACGACTCGACGGGTCTCGTGCAGATGGGTGCCCGTCCCTATGACCCGGCCTTGGGCAAGTTCCTCGCCGTCGATCCATTGTCGAGCCCGACGAACCCCCAGACCCTCAACGGCTACGCCTACGCGCTTGACAACCCGACCTCGTACTCGGATCCGTCTGGGCTGCGGGTGCCGGCTGATGGCAACTCGGGCTACAACGGGGCCCCGGTCCACGACCCGCGGCCCGGCTACACAGGCCCGAGCGGATCGGGTTCGCTCGGCAGCTTCTCGAGTGGCTCGAGCGTCGCGACGCTCGGCGGTCCCTCGGGGCTGAGGGGTTCGGCATCGGTGTCGCACGCCAACAACTACCTCATCGATGAGGTCGCGATCCCGTTCAGGAAGGGTGCGGTGGATGCCACGTGGGGTGCGGTGTCGAGCATCGCACGGCATCCGATGGCGTCGATCGAGGCGATGCAGAGGCGGTCGAACCCGGTGTCGCTGTTGTTCGAGGAGGCCGGAATCACGCGCCGACACGGCCTGCGTGAAGCGGTGCGCTGGCACTTCATGCCGCTCGTCGACATCAACGACTGCGACGAGTTCTCCTGGAGCCACTGCCTCGCCCACACCGCCGGTGCCCTCGCTGCAACCATCGCCGTCGCGAAAGCCGGAGGAAAGCTCGCCGATGCCGGAGGAGCAGCCGAAGGCAGCGCCGAGGGAGCTGCGGTCGAAGCTGGTGAAGCCGCCACCGAAGCAGAGGCAGCGGTCGGTGACCTCGCCGGGAGCTGCCATAGCTTCGACAAGCGCACTGAGGTTCTCATGGCGGACGGCACCCGCAAGGAGATCGGCGACGTGAAGATCGGCGACCGTGTGCGTACGACTGACCCCGAGACCGGCGAGACGGTCGTACGGCTGGTCATCGCTCTGCACGTCAACCAGGACACCGACCTCACCGACCTCACCGTCCGAGGCGCCCGCGGGCCTGACTCGACGATCCACACAACACAACACCATCGATTCTGGGGCGAGACCCGCAACACTTGGGTCGACGCCTCGGATCTGATGGTCGGCGATCGCCTGCACGACCTCGACGGATCGATCGTTACCGTGGCCGGTGTCCTGAGCCGCACTGGGCTGCAGACGATGTACGACCTCACTGTCGACGGTGTCCACACCTACTATGTCGAGGCCGGAGATGACTCGGTGCTCGTGCACAACTGCCCGATGGGTTGGAAGGGGTTCTCTGACCACGCTCTGAAGCGTCTTGCCGACCGGGGCGTGACCCCAGCCCAGGCAGAGGAGGTGTTGCAGCAACCCGTTGGCTCGTACTGGCACGAAGGCATGTGGAAGGAAGGCTTCTATGACAACTCCTCGAAGATCTTCATCGGGCAGGGGCCAGACGGTGGCATCACGACCGTCATGACGAATGTATCGAAAGCGTATGTGAAGCGACTTCTTGCGGCGGGAGGGCCATGATTAGAGTTACTTACGACGAGTCTGCGAACGCGGTGATGATCTACTTAGATGGCGATATTCAGACGGGCGGAGTTGGTTTCATGTACCCGTGCGACCCCGTGGACGTCGGCGGAATGATCAACCTCGATTTCGATGAGGACAGCCGACTGGTGGGAATCGAAGTGCTCGACGCCCGGAGCAAGCTTCCGTCCTCGGTCTTGGCGGATGCCGAGCGAATCGACCGACGTCGGCGGTGAATCGGTGCCGCAGCGCAGCTGATGGCGTCGTCTTCCCCTCCAAAGACTCCTAGCAGCGGGTGCCTATGGGCGCATTGGAGATCCCTCGCGAGGAGTCAGCGGTTATCGCATTTTGTGGTCTCGGCTTGTGGTGACGGAGCCTGAGATATGGGAGTTCTGGTGGGCGATTGGATCCTGCCCCAGGTGCCGTTGCATCCATTTGGGCGTCGAAACTGGGCAGGGCTGCCGGTGGCCTTGCTGCATCTTGGTGCACCCGGTCGGCGCTGACGTGGCGGGCAGATCGTCGTTCACCGAGCCCACGCCAAGACGCCCACGCTCCGCGTCAAGACGACTGGTGGGCGACGTGATCGTGGTGGCCGTGGACGGCGTCGACCATGCGTTCCAAGTGCGGGCGCCTCACGAGTTCGGCAACTGGTACCGCGTACTGGGGCCTGTGCCGGCCGAGGGTTGGGAGGCAGCTGCCGCCGGACCGGGCCGGTTCAACCTGATCCTGACCGACCTCCTCGCTGCCGAGGCGACCGTGAGCCTCCGAGCAGCTGGTTCCGCTCCGTTGCCTGCGGGCGAGTCCTCAGTGCCGGCGACGGCCGTGGTCCGGCGAGGTGAGCAGCTCGATGACGAGGGCCACCCGGTGCTCGATGAGTCAGGACGGGCAGTCTGGGTGCGCGGGTGGATGTTGCACGGCCCGGCTGGGCGGTCGGGTCTGTTCCCGCTCGATGACATGGCGGTGCGGAGCCTCGATCGTGGGTTGGTGTTGAGCTGGTTGTCGTTGCCGTACCTCGTTCGGGCGGACTGGCGTCCCTGGCAGGATCCCTGGGTTGGTGTGGCGGATGCGCCCGAGGCTGAGGCGGTCCCGCCGAGGTCGAACCTCTCGCGGGTGCTTTCGGGGAGGTTCAGCT
>CAZEIK010000018.1:0-5611 GCA_964512315.1 uncultured Candidatus Saccharibacteria bacterium | reverse complement strand
CGCTCTACGAGGCCTACGCCAGCTTCGACGCCGTCATGGCCCACACCGCCGGTGCCGTGTTCACCGAGCTCGCGCCCGCCTACGCCGACGCCGTGCGGGTCGCCCAGGTGGACGTGTTCGGCGCCGCCGAGGGCATCCCCCGCTCCAACGTCCTCGGCGCGCCCACCACCTGGTGGGGTGCACCCGTCGCCGCCGTCACCACCGCCGGCTGAGGCGGCGTCGTGGGCCGCCCCATCGGTGGAATCAGCGGCGCCGCTCGACCGGCCGGTGCGGATGGAGGGTGACGAGCATGTAGGGCGTGCCCCGCTGCATGGATCGCCCGCACTGCAGGCACGAGATCCGGCCGTCGACGTCGGCCATGTGGGCGCCATCGGCGGGGCAGTGCCAGTCCACCCCTCGCCACCCGGGATACGGAGCCGGAGGGTTCTCGAGTCCCTCCGCCACGATCGTGACGAGCAGACCTCGCATGACCTCCGAGAGCTGCATCTCGCCGGGCACGCACGTGAGCACACCCTCGATCTCCTCCATCACCGCACCGCAGCGCGGGCAGTGGATGGTGGTCGGTGTCGGCTCGTCGTCTGCCGTTCCTCCCACCTCTGACCGCTGGATCCCGAACTCCTCGCGCATGAAGCGCCAGAAGAGCGCCACGGCATCCGCCCTCGGCCGCTCGATGCTGGTCGAGCGGCCCGACGCAGACAGGTGATCGATGCGGACGAGGTCCTGCTCGGCCGCCGGCGCGAGCGAGCTAGGGGCCCGGACCACCACGACGTCGACCCTTGGGTCACCCATGGGCTTCGGTGCGATCACGAGATCGTGCATCGAGGTCGCCATGGCGAGGACCTCGTCGGCTCCGATCGCGAGTACGTCGTCGATGATCGCGAGGAGGTAGCCCGCACGAGGCTGGTCCGCGAACACGCTGCCGAGGAACGCCCGCACCTCCTCCCACTGCTGCTCGCCCCTCGGGTCGAGGATCGATGCCATGTCCGTCCCTCCCGAGTGCGAGGCCCCCAGCAGCGCCATTTGGTCTGGCCGTCACCGTGTCTACCTCGTCAGCTCGTGCCCGGGCTCCCGAGAAGCCCGAGCCAGGGTGGGCGGTCATGATGGAGCGATGGCGATGGATCCTGGGCCCGACGAGATGACGCGACGGCTGGCCGAAGGGTTCAAGGCCGCGATCGCTCCGATCCAACAGGACCTCGATCGCACCTTCGCCCCGGCGGTGGTCCTCGGCGTCGACCTCGATCCGTTCGGCCAGCCATGCCTGACGGTGGATGGAGCGGCCATCTACGCCGTGTTCGACCTCGATGGCGACGATGCCGAGGTGATCGCCGTTGTCGCCGACGCGGTGCAGGAGACGCTGATGGACCAGTACGCGCGGCGGTTCTGGCCGACGTGCGCGCGGCACGGACGGGGATTGCACGCCGTGTCGGATGGCGGTGCCGCCGTCTGGTCGTGCAGCGATGGACCCCATGTCGTGGCCCGCGTCGGGGATCTGGATCCGCAGTTGCTCAGGTGAGGTCTCGATGGGATGTGTCGGCCATCGGTGCTCCGGTCGCCGCCTACGATCCCGGCGGGGCGGTAGCTCAATGGTCAGAGCAGGGGACTCATAAGCCTCTACCCGCGAACGTTGTGCTATCGCCGACCAACTGAGACAGGGCCTAGAGGCTCGGTCAGCGTTGTGGGGTGGATCTCTTGCTCTGAGGGCAACGCCTTGGAGGCACCGACCATGACCACCACCGAACCCACCACCGATGACCTTGTGATCCTCGGCGTGACGATCCCGGCCGCGCTGCGGGCCGAGTGCGCCGACCTCACCCGCGAGATGACCGACCTGGTCGCCCAGGTGGAGCCGCTGCTCAAGCGGGCCGAAACCCTGCTCGTGATCGCCGATGGCGTCGAGTACGAGGTGACCGCGGCGATCGAGGCGGCGGCGGTCAACAACTTCGCCAAGGGCGACCTTCGGCGGGTCGATACGACGGACGCGACGTGGCAGACCGCGCAGGCGCTCGTCGGTCACCGCGAGCTGTTCGACATGACGCAGAAGCTCCGCGACCTCGCGGACATGGACCCGGCACTGGTCGAGGCTGGCGCGGCCCGGCTCGAGGCGGTCAAGGCTGCCGATCCCGACGCGGCCTGACGCAACCGCTCACCACGAAGGGGCGCCCCGGGGCTACAGCCTCGGGGCGCTTCGCGTTCCCGGGCACCTGTAACAGACTGTGACACCTGGGTCTGCCGACCTTCGGCGAAGTGTTCATTTCCGAACACTTGAGAGGTGGGTCAGTTTTACCCACCTGACCGGCGGCGGACCTTGATGGCGCGGCGCTCGTTGGCGTCGAGTCCGCCCCAGATGCCGTGTCGGTCGCCGCGCTCGAGGGCATCGGCTAGGCAGTCATTCCGAACGGGGCAGCGGGCGCACAGCTCGCGGACCGGCTCGGTGCGGGAGCTGGTGACGTAGAAGTCATGCGGGCCATGACCGCGGCAGGCGGCGCGGGTGTGCCAGGCGGGGCGTCCCAGGTTGAGGGCGTCGGGCAGGTCATAGCCGCGCCCACTTCCCATGAGCGCGGCTATGAACTTGGCTTCTGCGTCGGTGGTCAGCGGCCCTGGGCCCAAAGAAGCTTGTTGAGGATCTGGCGGTCGTCCTTCGCGCCGTTGATGATGACGGTCCCGATCGACCGGGCACCGCGACGCGGGCCGGACAGACCGGCCGAGTCGGGGATCGGGCGGTTGGGGGCGACGACCGGGGCGGGCGCGTACCCGGCGAGCGCGGGGTCGACTGCGCCGTAGCCGCCGTGGGCGATGATCTGGTCGTTGGTGATGTGGTACGCCGGGTGCTCCGCAACCCACGCGTTGTAATCGGCGAGGGCCTGGCGTTGCTTGTCGATCCGCGGCTCAGTGACCATCTTCGTGATGATGTCGCGGGGCGTCAGGCCCATCGCCGTGTTGAGAAGGTTCACTTGGTCGCGGGTGTAACCCATCGCGAGTTCCTGCGCGTTGAGCTGCACGACATGAGCGGCGATGAAGTCCGCGGCCTTCTTGGCGCCGTCCTTCTCGGTGCGGAGCGCTTCGGCCTGCTGCAAGATCGCCCGACGCGACGCCTCGGCGGCGGCGATGTTGTCGCGCCCAGCCTGCGTGCCGTAGCCGAGCACCGTTCCGCGTTCCTTGACGCCTGCCCGCTGGTCGGCGAGCGACTGCGCGTAGGCGAGATTCGCGTCGACAATGCCCATCTTGTAATCGGTGAGCTTCTGTAGCGCGGCCCGGGCCTTGTCGACCTCGCCGCGCCATGCGCGGTACTTGTTGGTTGCGTCCGCGGTGGCCTTGGCCGCGCCCGCATACCACTTGTCGGCCAGGGACTGCGTTGCACCCGCGGCCTTGTTCGTGGACCCTGCCAGCTCGCGGGCGGCGTCGGACTGCGCCTTGAGGTCGGAGCGGGTCTGCGTGTAGGCGCTGCGGAGGTTCTGAACGGTCTTGATGTCGCGGATCATCTCGGTTCGATGAGCGCCGGATCGCACGGCCGCACGGCCCTGGTCAATCCGCCACTGTTCCCAGTTCTTGTGGGAACCGCCGACGAGTCGATCGAGGTCCTTCACGCTGATGCCCAACCGCTTGAGCGCGTCGCGGTGCTTGGCGTACTGCGTCGCGACCCATCCGGTCCGAACCTCGGTCAAGGACTTCTTCTGAGCCTTCATGGCGCCCGACAGCGATTCCATCTCGGAGCGCAGTTCAGCGGCCGACCGTGCCGAGCGGTCCGCGTCGGACTTCCAGGCGAGGAACAGGGCACCCGCGCCACCCGCGGCGATCGACAGGGTTCCGAGCGATCCGGCCGCGGCGTACGCGGACACGGCGCCCTGATCTAGCGCGTAGTTGAACGCGGTCTGTGCGCCGGTAGCGATGCCGGTCGCGGCCGACCAGGCGCCCGACGCGATGGTCTGGACCACCATCGCGCCCTTGTAGGCGACGAAAAGGCCAGTGGTCACGCCCACCGCGGTGCCGACGACCTTCACGGCGCCTTCGTGGTCCTCCATGAACTTGGTGGCCCGCGGGATCTCCTTCGCCATGAACTCGGTCCACTTGGTCATGATCGGTAGGACGTGCTCGCCGATCTGCACCTGTAGGCCCTGCATGGCGGCCTTCTGCTTGCGCTCGTTCTCGGTCGCCTGCTTGACCGCGTTCAGGTTCTTGTCGGTGAGGATCAGCCCGTACCTACCGGCCTCGTCGCCGAGCTTCGCGACGGCGTCGGAGCCCTTGCCGAGCAGCTTCGCCATGTCCGCGCCGCCACGGCCGAACAACTTCATCGACTCGGCGGTTCTGTCGGTGGCGGTCTTGGTCTTGGCGAGGTGGTCGGCGGCGTTGGCGAGCAGCTCCGACATCGGTAGGAGGTTGCCGTTGGCGTCGCGGGTCTGGAACCCGAAGTCCTTCATACCGTCCTTGGACGCGGCGACCTTCTTGGAGAAGATCACCACGCCCTGCGCACCGCGGTTGGCGTCGATGCCGGTCTGCTGGAACTCAAACCGGAGCTTCGATGCCTGCTCGGTGGACATGCCGGTCAGGCGGGACAGCTTCGCCACGTCCATGCCGATGCTCTTGAACGCGTTGGCGGATGAGACCGCGAAACCGGCAACCGCTGCGCCGGCTACGGCCAGCCCGGCGCCTAGCGCGACCTTCTTTCCCATGCCGGAGGTCTGACCCTCGAACCCCTTGGCGAACTTCTTGCCGCCCGCGGCGCCCTGCTTGGTCATCTCATCCGAGATGGTCCTCGAGGCGCCACGGAACGACGGGACGAGTTGGACGTACGCGGTTGCCAGTTCCACAGTCATGGGTCAGTCCTCGCCGCGTCGGGTGGGCTGGTGGGGGCGCACCATCGCGTCGGCCTGGGTGCGGACGGCGTCGATGCCGTGACGGAGGTCGAGCCGGTCGACGGGCAGACCGTTGGAGCCTTCGGGGTGGGCGAGCAGTTGCAGGGCGAGGGATCCGACGAGGTCGGCCCGGCCGACCAGATCGGCGACGGTGTCGAGGGCGGCGTGGGCCTGGGCGACGAGGTCGGCGGCGTGGTCCTCGAGGGGTGCGGCGATGGCGTCGAGGTCCGCGGCGCTCACCAGGGCGTAGGTGTCGTGCTCGAGGGCGGTCACGGCGAGGGCGTGACCTTCGGCGAGGCGCTTGGCGTCGGCGAGGCGGCGGTGGGCCTCGTTCACGTTGACCGGGCCGGGGTCGGGCTTGCCCGCGTTGATCGCGTCGGCGAGGGCTTCGGCGTCACGTCGGGCAGCGGGGCCGAGGTCGGCGTGGGCGTGGTCGGCTTCGGCGAGGGCTTCGTGGTGGGCGTGGCGGGCCTTGGCGAGCCGGTCGAGCTGGTCGCGGATCTCGGCGGGGATGAGGGCGGCGACCTCGGCGGGAATCGCCATGATGCTGAACGCGGTCGGCGTGCGCTGGGCGCCGTTGCGGATCCGCTGGCGGCGCTCGGGCGAGATGGTCGTGGGGGTGGTCGTGGTCATTGCTGGGGGTCCTTTCGGGGGGGGGGGGGGTTATCGGTGCTCGCCGAGCACGGTGGCGAGGGCGGTCGCTTGGGTGAATCCGGTAGACGCGGCGACCAAAAACGCTTGGACCTTATGGTCCTGGGTGG
>CAZEIK010000017.1:0-6130 GCA_964512315.1 uncultured Candidatus Saccharibacteria bacterium | reverse complement strand
CTTCAATAGGCACGCAGTCGAGGTGCAAGCACCTCTTCTACTCTTTGTAAACATAGGGTTTCAGGTCTATTTCACTCCCCTCTCGGGGTTCTTTTCACCTTTCCCTCACGGTACTAGTTCACTATCGGTCTCAAGGAATATTTAGCCTTACCGGTTAGTTCCGGTGGATTCTCCCTAGCTATTCGTGTCTAGAGATACTCAGGATCAGAGTCAAATGAGATATAAATATTTCGATTACGGGGCTATCACCCTCTATGACGTTGCTTTCCAACAACCTAATCTATACTTACATTTTGTAACTCATCTAGAAATCTACGACTCTGCCCTACAACCCCAGTCATGCAAGCATGCTGGTTTGGGCTGTTACGTTTTCGCTCGCCGCTACTTGCGTAATACTGATTAGTTTCTTTTCCTCCGCTTACTGAGATGTTTCACTTCAGCGGGTGCGCACAATGACACTGCTGTCAAAGTTATTAGACATTACTCTAATAGAGTTTCCTCATTCAGAGATCTCCGGATCGAAGGTTGTTAGGCACCTCCCCGAAGCTTATCGCAGCCTGACCACGTCTTTCATCGCTTCCTTGAGCCAAGGCATCCGCCCTATGCTCTTAATTATCCTATTAGGAAATGTATATACTACATTTCTCAATTTGGTTTATCACATCTATTCGTGATAATGCTTGTTGTGATTTCTCTTTAGGTGTGTGACGGAAAATACATAATGTCACACACAAGAGATCGTTAACTGAATTACTTCAGTTAACATTTAGATGATCCACCTACACTCGACAAGACCCCGATTACTGTCGTGCGCGTTAGCACACTTTATAATTGGGATAACAGTAGAGAAGGTTTGACCCTTCTCTTCAAAAAAGTGTGGTGGGATTGAATTGTCAACGAACGTGCTGGCTATTATAGCAAACTGACTAATAAAGTCAAGCCTTCCTGCTAAGGGTTACTATTGTAAAAGTCTGTTAATTTGTTCCCATATTTTATAAGCATTCCCATGCCACAAAATACCCAAATAAGAACTAATATTTCTAGTGTTTAATTTTCTAAATAACCTCTTCTTTGTTGTCGTTCTCAATACCCTATGACGAGCAAAATGTACCCAACCTAAAAAATCCACCCCGCTGTATATTGTTTTTATAAAGACCTTGTCTGGGTGCATTGATAACTTTAACACTCGCGTCAAAAATGCTTCGCATTTTTGACGCGTCGACTCCAGTTCTAACTTATCACCAGAAATGAAAACAAAATCATCTGCATACCTGATATAGTACTTTGTTTTTAAATTATGTTTTACAAATTGATCAAACTCATTCATATAAATATTTACAAGCAATTGAGAAGTCAAATTACCAAGCGGCAAACCTTTCCCTTCTGTGCCAGAGTTAAAACTTTGTATTATATTTTTTAGCAAATTCAAAATATTTTTATCTATTATTCTTTTCTCTAAAATATTTAACAATATCTCTTGATCTACAGATGCAAAGAACTTTTTAATATCACATTTCAATACCCAACATTGTTTTGTATAATTCCCGCTCACTTTTCTGGTAAAAACTTCAAATCTTTTTACTGCTTTGTGTGTACCTTTGTTTATCCTGCAAGAGTACGAATCAGCAACGAATGTCGTATCGTAAAATGGATATAGCTTTCTATATATCGCATGATGTAGTACCCTATCTCGCACACAAGCCTTGTGTATATCTCTTGGTTTAGGATCGTTAATCTTGAATGCTTCATAATTGCCATGACTGTATATTCTACTTTTTAAGTCAGAATGCAAGTTAAAAATATTACCCATTAGATTAAACTCAAACTCTTGCACATCTTTTTTACTTTTCTTACCAGATCTAAACTCTCGCCAAGCTTGGAGCAGGTTGCCGACAGATATGATATCCTCGTATTTATAATCGAAAACTTTTCTCATATACTCATCATGAATAATATTACCCCCCCGCAAACGCGCAAGACAAACTGGTGCCAGTGTTGTCTAAAATAAAAAGTATTTATGTTTTTTGGTATAGCATTTATCACATCATACCCAAAACTCATCGCTATACACTCGCGCTCAAAATAGACAACTTGTTTGTGGAACTAATAGAGATGACTTGCTCGGCAAGTTTTGTTAAAAAGTTAGACAAAAGTGTTTATCTCAAAACAGCCATAAGGAAGTTAGACACATTAAAAATATTCTTGAATATATTATGGGAGACGCGATCAATAGATAACAAAAAATATGAATTACTATCAATACCATTAGAAGAAGTGGGCCGTATGCTAGGCGGTTGGCTCGGGCAAGTAGAGAAACAAACTGAGACAGAAAGCAAAAACTAAAACGCACATAATGTGCGTTTTAGAATTTTAATCTGTTACGAAAGACGCGATTGCCCGCATTCCAATTGCCATCCTCGTCAAGACGATACGCATTGACGTTCCACTGACGGTTGTCAGAGTTCCAGTTGACGTTGACCGCAAAGAGTACTTTTGTGCACCACCCCATCTGCACCACCACCCATTGATACCTCTTTGAGTTGTATATTATTTGGAATCTAAAATTCACAAGAGTGGCGCACCAACAAATATATTGTTTTTAAAAAATATACCAACCTCTTGCTACATACTTTTACACAGCAATTCTCATCAATATATTTTCTTGAGCATAGTCTCAAACCGTAACCTGAAACATATTCATACTCGTAGTTATTATAACAAAAAGCCCTCGGACCCAAAGAACAAAGTTCTAAGGATCCGAGAGCTAGAGACGACGGCAAGTTTTAAGTCACCGAGTGCACAGTGTTGCGAAAGACGCGACGGCCCGCAAGCCAATCGCCATCCACGCCAAGACGACACGCAGCGACGAGCCACTGACGGCGGCCAGAGAGCCAGCGGACGCGGACCGCAAAGAGTACTCCATCAACACCTGTCACGTAAAAGATGTTGGCATAACCATTAGTCAGCATTGCGCCAGGCGATCCGCTAGGCTGAGCATCGATCATGTCTGCAATCTGGTCTGGGGTGAAGGCATACTTGCGTACCTCAGCCTCACCTCCAAGCTGAGAAATAATCTCAGTGTCTGACATGTTACGAGTGAGGTCGAGTGCCTTCTCGACACCATCGAGACCACGCTTTGCTATCGGCTCAGAATATGCAGCCGTGATACGGCTGGCAAACTCCGGCCAAACGTGGAGCTTGTCACTGGTCTGGAAGTAGGTGGCAGTGACGAAAGTGGCAGCTACAGCAGAGGCGACGATGGTTTTGAAACCAGCCGCGAGAGCTGTTTGTAGTTTTTTTGGCTTAGCGATGTAATCAGACATTTGCCCAGCCGTCATATTCCTCGGCAAACAGTTCAAGACTGCGGCCCCAAATGCTGCAGTTAAGCCATCGAAAGTTTTTTGCGTCGACATGACGTTTCCTTTTTGAATGTGCAAAAGCAAAATGCTTTTACTACATATAATATATCACAGTTTTATATAAAAGTCAATAGTAGAAGAAAAGCTACGAATGTATCTTTCTTATTGTGACTTTATTAAGCTGTAACGCTCTCAAGTGTGTTTACTCTTGGCTCCAGATTGTCCATTAGATAATTTTTGATTGCTTTGGTGTCATCTTCTACCTCCATTATTCTATTTTCTAAATTGTCTACTTTTGCTTCTAGGGCATCAAATCTATTTTCAAATTTCTTATCCATGTTATCTATTTTTGAGCCAATTGTGTTTATCTGATCTTGATACACCCCCATCTCATCTACTTTTTGTTCTAACATTACAGCATATTCAACTCTAGATTGTTTTAACTTCTCATCAAAAATATCACTGACTTGGGCTACAAATTTAGTTAAAAGCTTTTCTTGTATTTCTTCTACTTCTTGCTTACTCATAAAAGTAAGTGTAACACCTTGTATCGAAACATCAATACTACTAAAATCTAATGTGTTACACTTTTGTATATGAAAATAATACTTGCGATACTGGCAGCGGGGGCAACATTTACAGCATTAGACTATGTGTGGCTAGCACACATTATGAAAGGATTTTATTTGGAAAAGTTGGCGCCATTTGTAGACATAAAAAATGGATCACTGGTGATCAACATGCCAGCTGCAGTCATATTCTATGTAATAGCATTATTCTCTGTTTATTTCTTTGTTGTTAGAAATGCATCTGATGCATGGGCTGCCTTATGGACTGGGGCACTCTTAGGATTCTGTATGTATGCATTTTATGACTTTACCAACTTGGCAACATTAAAAGACTATCCAACATCACTAGCACTAGTCGACACCGCTTGGGGGACATTCTTAGTTGCGTGTGTGAGTGTGGTTATGTTCTTAGTTTTGTCTTAATAAAAAATAAAAGGGCGCGCCTGCGGCGCGCCCTTTTATTTTTCTTTTATTTTTATTAGCAATCTACTTCCAATTAGACTCCATTTTCTCAATAGCGCGAGCTGCAGCATCGCGACCACCAAGACCAAATGCAAGACCAACAGCAAGAGCTACCGCTGCAACAATACCTCCGAAAAGAATTTCTAATAGGCCTGCTGCTGCGATGTTAAGTTGAGCAAGAGCTGATATAACTCCGGCAACTATAATCGAGTACTTAGCAACAAAAGCAGCTACCGATGAAGGCATATTAACTGCTCTAGCTGAACCTGATACTAATCTAGATACAAAGTCAGCAAGAAGGAATGTAACGACTAGTATCAAAGCGGCTACTAATATAGTAGGTATATATCCTAGTATAAATAGTAAGAATGATGAGAAAGCATAAAGCCCCATCACCTGTGATGCAGATAACACGAAAGCAATAATAATTGCCCAGCGTACTAATGCACCAAGAGTCTTAGCAACTGAAACCTTAACACCTGTCTGCTCAGACAAATTATTAAGACCAGCTGTACCTAATGCTCTATCAACTTTTAATAATGTAATAAAATGCGCTACGGCACGTCCAAGTATATTACCCAGAACGAAACCAATAACTACAAGTACAACAGCGATAAGAACAACAGGGGCATAACTAATAACTTGGTTAAGCACCTGCAGTAAAGTATCTTTTAATGTACTACCGATAATTTGTAAAGTATTCATATGAATGTAGATCTTAACTACAATTATAAGTATAACAAGCCCCTGTCTCGAGGCTCGAGGTTATCCACTTTTTATGTTATTATTCCGTCCTAATGAAGAAAATTAGAAATATAAGCCTTGTAATCACAGTATTCTTAGCGGCTTTTTTTATTTCTTTTTTATTAAGCCTCTACTTGAATATAAACGATAACCAGATGTCTACTGCTCCGACCCTAAACGAAAACTTTCAAAAGACTTTTTATGGTAGCAACGAGAACAAGCCTGAAAAAATGATAATTGCTGACCTTCTAAATATGCGCATAAGTCTAGTTAGTAGCAGCTCGATCGAAACGCTCCCAATAATAACCAAGGGTAAACCTGGCAGTTACTATGAGACACCCGTTGGAGAATATGAGGCCGGGCTCAAGAACCCGAAACATTGGAGCACTCTGGGTGAGGTATACATGCCGTACAGCGTACAGTTCTACGCCAACTTCTTTATACACGGCATACCCTATCATACAGACGGAACCAAGGTCTCATCAACTTACTCAGGAGGATGTATAAGATTAGCTGACGAAGATGCAAAAAAAGTATATGACTTTGCAACACCAAAAATGAAAATACTAGTTATTGGCCGTGATGAGAACATAAATGAGGACAACTTTATACTAGACTCAGTCTCAGCTTATAATTTACTTTTTACAGTTGTTACCCTAGAGTCAACCAATCAAGAGAAAGTAATTTCATACCATGGTGACAAAATTAAAATAAAAGATTTAACTGAAGAGATAGTAAATGGGGACAGTGAAGCTGTTAAAATTATCTATTCACAACTAGGCAAAGATAACATTAACAAGCTTATACAAAAGAAGTCTGACGCAATAGGAATAAGCTCTACAACATTTGAAAGTGATATAGATAAGAAAATACTAATTAACTATATTTATAACTATAAGAAGTTTTTACTGAGCTATCTGTAAAAGATCCCTCGTCCTCTTCCCCACCACCCCCCACCCCGTCCCTTTCGGACTACCTTCGCACACAATGTTGTAT
>CAZEIK010000016.1:0-6865 GCA_964512315.1 uncultured Candidatus Saccharibacteria bacterium | reverse complement strand
CGACCTTCATTCACACCAAACTTGGCATAGTGAACCAGCAAGTCACCTTCGGCCAGGGTTTGGGTATCGGCATATTGTGCACGATAGAATGTCGGATCGAACCAAGCGTTCGGCTTGTAGCCTTTTGCGGCCCCTTGTTCTACATAGTGCTGCAACGGATCGCCGCCGAACTTGCTCAAGCTGTCATCGACAACCGAACCGTTGTCGTTCTTCACGACAGAATAGGTTTGAACGTAGTACTTCGCATCAAACGGCTGAAACTTGCCACCACTTGCTGCAACCGCAGCATCAAGAGCAGCTTTTACAACACTGTATGGTTGTGCCATTTACAATTCCTTTTTACTTGATTTATCCAAACAACAGCGCGCGACAAACATGCTTGCGCGACTTTAACGGTGCGCATAAGCCAGAAACAGCGAAAAGCCCGTCAACAGCGCCAACACCACTCACTGTACAGACCTTTACGATGCCTTGGACGTGGCATGCAAAAGCAATCGCACGAACTCAACTAATAGCTTTTTGCACTCGGAAGATTAAGCGATGACGGCCAACTCTGTCTAGGCGATTTGGGTTTACGCCAGCCACAAAGACTTCGGCCAATGTTTCCGCAACGCCATAGCGCCGTGATTATTATTTAAATTCAACTGACTGGCAATCACTAAAGACAGGCACCCTCCAATAGGACTACTCCTTTGGTTGTAGCTTATTTACAACAAAAGGAGACTAATTCATGGAAGGGAGTCGATATCATTTCCAGCAATCTGGCGGCACAGCTAACGACAGCCTTGGCACATTAGAGTCAAGAGGTTGATTTCGCGAGAGGCATGATTCCCCTACCCTCTGCCCATTTAAAAGCGGAACCCGAAAACTCGACATGTGTCCGACGGTGGTTGCAGTAAACGCTGGCCGCTCAGTCATCAGGAATGCCCCTTTTGCCAACGGCGCGCCCTGTCACGGTTTAGACAGAAGGTTTTTCGCCCTACCACTGTTTTTGCGTAATATATACCTTGTTAGTTATCTGCGCCCGCAAGGGAAACAGCGGATAGTATTAGCCCTATCGATCAAATTGGTTACACAGGCCCATGCTCAGACGCAACATACGACTTGTCTCGGCATTGCCGCTATTGCTGGCCTGCGCGAGTGCGTTGGCCGAGGCGGATGCTTCCGATCGACTCTTGTCGGAACAAGATTTCCTTTCAGACATTCCTACCATTATTTCCGCTTCACGCTTGCCGCAGGCGGCAGCCGATTCACCCGTGGTGACGACAGTTCTGGATCGGGAAATAATCCGGGCGTCGGGGGCACGTGACCTGGTTGAACTGTTCCGTCTGGTTCCAGGGTTTGTGGTGGGATTTGCCGGATCCGGACGTCCGGTGGCTGCCTATCACGGCCTATCAGGGCAGTTCTCGCAGCGGATGCAGGTGTTACTGGATGGACGTTCGCTGTATGCGCCATATCTGTTTGGCGGCATTGACTGGAATACGCTGCCGGTCAATCTAGACGACATCGAGCGCGTGGAGGTGTTGCGCGGTTCGAATTCAGCCATCTACGGGGCAAATGCCTTACTGGGGATGGTGAACATTATTACCCGAAGCGGCAGCCAGAGCGCAGGTAGCTATTTAAGCACCTCCATGGGGGGGATGGGGGTCTCTGATATTGCCGCACGTTTTGGCCGACAGACAAATCGTGGCGGCTGGCGGCTATCCGCAGGACGCCGCAGCGATTCAGGGCTTAGCCAGCGTTTTGATGATCGTCGACTGGACTATGCCAGCCTGCAAGGAGAATGGCAACCCAACGAGCAGGATGAACTGAAGCTGTCGGTCGGCGCCAACCACAATACATTGGGAATTGGCCTGCCGCGCAATTCGGGAGATCCTGAGCGTTATGAGCATGGTAGTTCGGCATTCGGCCAACTGCAATGGCGGCGTTCGCTTGCTGCAGACAATGAGATGTCGTTCAGTTATTCGCACACTGAAGATCAGGGGGCGGATCAATTTTTCGTTCCTGTGACCAGCCTAGATGGATTGTTGATCAACTATGCTCGTCATGCAGTGCGTGACCACCTGGAATATCAGCAGTTTCTTGCGCTGAACAATACACTGCGAACCTCACTGGGTACTGAATACGATCGTGAAAGCAGTACTGCCCAGCAGCTGTTCAACACCGAGAGCGCGCAGCAACGCCATATGTTGCGCGGCTATGCATCCATGGAGTGGCGGCCTTCGGATTTCTGGACCTTAAATGCAGGCGGGTTAGTGGAGAGGGATTCGATAAGCGGCACCCATTTTGCCCCCAGAGTGGTACTGAACTGGAAACCGGACGGTGTAAACGTGTTCAGAGCGGGATACTCGCAGGCTTTTCGCACTCCCAGTCTGTTCGAGCAGCGTTCGGATTGGCGGTTTGTTTATCTTGGACAGACCATTGATGTGCGCTACCTGTCTCGTGGAGGACTTAAACCGGAATGGGCGCGTGTAGTAGAGCTATCTTATCAGGGTGACTGGCGGCGGCTTGGGCTTTCGCTGGACGCACGACTGTTTCATGAACAGCTTCGCGACCTGATCACCCAACAGCGCTATCAACTCCCAGAAGGCGCCGAGTTACGCCCAGATGACGGAGTATTCGACCTGCGCAACGAGGGAGACGCAACGTTGACAGGCCTGGAATCGCAACTACGATGGAGGCCAAATACCAAACAATCGTTGACGGTGGGGGTGCATGTCACACAGCCTCGTGCATCTGCAGCATATCTGGCGGAGTCCTTGCCGGGCTACGGGGCACATACTCTGGCCACCCAGCAGTTGGCCGGCCGGCGTAATGTGAGCGTCGCGTATTACCGCATGGCCCCAGTGCGCTGGATTGGCGAATCAAGCAAAGTTCCTGGGCAGCAGCGTGTGGATTTGCGGCTGGAACAACTTTTTTCGTTGGGCAAAACCCGTGGAAGCGTGGCACTTATCGGGCAAGCACTGAACGGAGGACAAACGGAGTTCCGCAGTAACCAGTGGCTGCCACGCCGTGGGTGGCTAACCCTGGAACTGGAATACTGAGCATGAAGACGGCACTCATACGTCTGCTCGTGAGCACGGCTCTGCTTGCGCTATGGCCAATCGGCACGCTGGCGGCAACGGTAGCGATACTATTAAGCGGCAGCGGGGGTGGCTATGTCGAGGTCAGCGAAGCAATTCAGGCTGAGCTGCGCAAACAAGCCAATACGCGCGTATTGCTTGGCCAAGCGGGGCAGCAGTCGCTGGATGAACTCGCATTGAACAATTCACATTTGCTGATCGCGGTAGGTGCGAAGGCGGCACAACAGGCGCTGAAGCAGGCAGATAACCGGACACTAATCCTGTGTGTGCTGCTACCGCGTGCGACGTTCGAAGCGCTATTGTCACAGCAGCGACAAACCGAAAACCGGCGAGTATCTGCGGTATATCTGGATCAGCCGCTGAACCGGCAAATCGAGCTAATGCGACAGGCGTTGCCCCGCCTGACGCGGGTGGGTGCGGTATTCGGACCGGACTCGGCAACTGAGCTAGAGCGAATCCGCACCTTGCTGGATAGCCGTGGTCTGAAGTTGGTTAGCGAAACATTGCAGGGCGATAGCGAGCTGTTCGGTGCATTGCAGCGGGTAATGGGGGGGGCCGAGGTGTTTCTAGCAGTGCCGGATGCGCAGATCATCAACCCGGATACGGCACAAAATCTGTTGCTGACGTCGTTCCGTTTCCGAATTCCGGTGGTAGGATATTCGGCGTCTTCGGTACGAGCAGGCGCAAGCCTGGCGGTATTCTCAACGCCACAGCAGATCGGCCAGCAGGCGGGAGAAGTGGCACGCCAGATTTTACGCGGAGATAGTTTACCCGCTCCCCATTATCCACGCTATTTCTCGGTGCTAAGCAATCGTCAGATGGCGAATTCATTAAACTTGGGCATTGACGATGATTCTAGCCTTAAAGAGCGCCTACTACGTTTGGAGCGTGAGTGATGAGATGGCTAGGTTCGCTTGAATCGCGTTTGATTGCCGCATCGCTGCTGCCGGTTAGTGTGCTGACGCTGCTGGTAGGAGTCTACATGATTACACAGTATCGCGAGATTCTAGCTGACAATCTGAAACAGCGTGGACAGTTGCTGGTACGCCAGTTAGCGGTAGCAGCAGATTACGGGGTATTTTCCGGCAATTCGGCAACTTTACAGTCGCTCGTACAGTCGGTAGATCAGGAAAAATCGGTTGCCGGGGTTGTGATTACCAACCACGAAGGAACCCCTCTAGCTTTTAGTGGAAACCCCGAATTGAGCCACAGCAGCCTTAGCGCCTTGCTCGCAGGCAGACACCCCGCAAGTTTGGCTACAGGGCACAGGCCATTTGCGATGTTGGTACGCAGCCCTCAGATCAAGATCGACGATTTCGAGCCAGTGCACACCGAACCGGATATTCCTCAAATGCGGCCGGCGGCCGGAATGGCAGTTGTGGTGATGTCCACGGACGAGGTCACTCAGGGCACTCTGCGCTTTGCCTTAGCCGTGGGCGCCACCGCATTGCTGATTCTGATTGGCGCATGGTGGCTGTCGCGTACCATCAGCCGGCGGGTGTCGCGGCCGATGCTGGAGATAGCCGATGCCGTAAAGCGAATTGGCAGGGGCGCGGAGGGTGTCCGCATTCCACATTATCCGCTCGACGCCCTGCAAACGTTGGGCAACGGGGTAAACCAGATGGCCACACGGCTGGAATTGTCCCGCCACGAGATGGAGGCACGGATTGCCGAGGCGACCCGCCAGCTGCGTGCCCGCAAGGAAGAGGCCGAACAGGCCAATCGGGCTAAATCACGTTTTCTGGCAGCTGCAAGCCATGATCTGCGGCAACCGATGCATGCTTTGGGCATGTTCATCGCCACGCTGGCGCGGCAGCAACATGCCCCCGAAAGCCGCCATCTGATCGCGCAGATTGATCATGCGGTATCAGCCATGGGTGACCTGCTTGATTCACTACTGGACATTTCCCGACTGGATGCCGGGGTAATCGAAGCAAACCCGACCGAGTTTGCGCTGCAGTCGCTGCTCGACCGGCTGGCAAGCAATTTTCTGGAGCCAGCCGAGGCAAAAGGGCTGGAGCTGGTAATCCGCCATTCGGGCTTGTGGGTAAAAAGCGACCGGATCCTGATGGAACGAATCCTGGGCAATCTGATCTCGAACGCGATTCGCTACACCCAGCAGGGCCGGATTCTGGTCGCCGCGCGGCGCCGCCGCGACCAAGTGCGCATCGAGGTGCGTGACAGCGGAATTGGCATTCCAGTGGATGCGCAACATGCCATCTTTCAGGAGTTTGTTCAGCTCAACAATCCGGAACGTGATCGCAACAAGGGGCTTGGCTTGGGGTTGGCAATCGTCAAGCGGCTGGTCAACTTGCTTGGTCATCAGCTGATTTTGCGGTCGCGGCCGGGTCGGGGCTCCATCTTTGCGCTGCAGGTGCCCGTAGCGCAGCCAGCACATCATCAGACCTCTATCCCGACGCCTCCGACAGACGATACCGGCTTTGCCGGGATGCGGGTACTGGTGATCGACGACGATGCATTGGTGCGCAACAGCCTAGCCAGCCTGCTGACGTCCTGGGGATGCGAGGTCAGCCAAGATGCAGGCAATGCCCCCCCCTTTGCGCTGCTGGATACGCCAGACACCCAGCCACACGTGATTTTGTGCGACCTGCGACTGGCCGGCCCGCTAAACGGACGGGAAATGATCGGGGCACTACGCGCCTACCTGAGCGAAGAGACGCCCGCAGCGATCATTACCGGCGATACCGATCCGGAAACCATGCATAGCGCCGGAGCAACAGGTTTGCCGGTGCTGATGAAACCACTACGCCCGGCGCAGTTGCGTGCTTTACTCAAAACGCTGCAACGTCAGCGCAGCCAGACACCTGTCACGTAAGAAGATCGCTTTCAGATCAGTAGCAGATCTGGCATCGGGCCGCTGAGGCCAAGCAAGGTAATTTCATCGGCAATAGCGGCTTCAACAGGAGCCAATTCTGGCGCAGGCTGCTGCAGAGCATAAAATACGACACCGTCATCCTGCCACCCGCCTTGCAACAGGGCGTAAAGTTTTTCAGCCGGGCTGGCTGTGAACAGATAATTGCCAGTTTCGGCATTAGATAGCCGGTAGACCGGATCGGTTGCGACGCTTTCTTGTGCGGGGACATAAAAACCGACACCATCGAATCCATACTCGGGATGGGTCTGCAGAAGCAGGTTCTTTTCGTCTTCGCTCGCCGTGTAGAAAAACGAGCCATCGCGAACGAAACGATAAACCGGCACATAACCTTCCCGCGCCTCATCCTCGCCGTAAAACGCTACCCCTTCATATCGAGCCGATTCGGCGAAATTTTCCAGCACAAAGTTTTTTTCCGCTTCATTGACGGTATAGAAATAGGTACCGTTACCCACCAGATTGAATCGGTAGACAGCATTGTCAGTATAACGGTGCGAATCGGCATGGATCTCCATATGAAACGGATTGGCCACGCCCTGCAACAGATTGCTAACCACCAGCGTCAGGGTATCCGCCTGCGGCAACAGAACGGGAGCGGTACTGTCCAGTTTGACATTGAGCGTTGCCTGGGCAAGCTCGTTGGCCCAGTAAACCAAGCCTTCGGCATCAGTGAGCGCAGCCCAGTCGCCCAATACATCACCCTGCTTCAAGATGGTGGAAAATCGGTAATCCATGCCGGAATCCAGGTGAAACTGATAGGCATATGTACCCGCCGAGTAAATTGTGCCAATCAAGGAAATATCGGCCGTGGTGGTGTTGCCGTCCGCCAGCAAACTGAGCGGAATGGGCTCCAGTCCGGCCAGAATCCCCGGATCGAGCTGAGCAATCG
>CAZEIK010000015.1:0-6926 GCA_964512315.1 uncultured Candidatus Saccharibacteria bacterium | reverse complement strand
CTATCTGCCGCCAACGATCCATTTGCGCCGGTTGTCTGGCTAACGATTCGCGCTGCGTTGTCGCCGTAGTCCTGCGCCAGTTTTGCCATGACATTGGTTTGGCTTGAACTCAGTTTCATTGCATCGCCGCCCAGCGTCGTTGCCAATGTTCCAGAGAATTTGCCGAAATTATCCACCAGCTTGAATGCGTCTTGCGCTAACTCTGCTGTGGTTTTTGCTGTTCCGCTGGCGAGCGTATAGGCGCCAGTGCTCAGACTATCTGCCAGTTTTAGGCCGTCTGTTCCGGCCTTCGATCCAATAATGGCAATGTCTTTGCCGGCATCAATGGCGCTACCGCCAAGGCTTAGCGCATATTTCAGCCCTGCCGAACTGGCATCAATATTGGCTTGCGTCTGCTTTAGTCCGGTTTCAAGCGCCGCTTGCACGGCGCCACCGTCTAGCGCGTTGTATGTCGTTGTTGAGCTATCCGCGTATCTGCTGCCACCCGTCAACACTGTACCGCTTTGCGTGCTGGCGTTTTCGCTGTTGTCCGTCAGATTGTAATTAGTCGTATTCGACGTTGACGAATGGCTTTCTTTATTGCCAATGCCTAATGCGCTTGAAAAGAAACCCATTTTTTATCTCCGAAGCGCCACCAGCAGCGCAACCGCGCCGATTGCCGCTAACACCATCCAGTTATCACCCGGCGCGGCTACGCCATCGCTTCCCGCTGGCTGCTGCTTCTGATAATCCATCTGGCCATAATTAACCACCCTGTCGCCAAAACCCCACGTTCCGCCCCATGACTGGCCGCCCGTTGCGATCTGATCCGGTCGCCCGGCCACGTTGTTTACGGCAGAGGTTCCGACCTGCGCCAGCGCCTGCGCTGCCCCGGCATACGGGTTTATGCTGCTGGCCAGCCCGCCAAGGCTGGCTGTTTTTTCTGCAAATTTTGCTGCTAGGTTTTTTCCCCAATCTGAGAAAGTATCCGACCAGTCTCTATTCGCCTGCTGCTGCATCGCCTGCGCTGTAATTTCCAGGGGCGGTTCACCTACTGCCATGTCTATTTCTTCCAGATTAAATAGGCGACAAGGCCGACGCCCGCCAGCACTGCGACCAGCACGCCGGTATTCATTTTTGCGGCAGCGCCAACGGTTCTTACACCGTTGATGATGGTTTCCTTGCCAGCTTCAAAGGTATTGCCCCACGGGTCTACCGTTACCGGCCGGTTATTCGTGTTGCTTGGCACGGTTGCCAGCCCTGTATGCTTATATACGGCTCCGGCTACAACCTTATCCATCACCCCGGCCAGAAACGGCGCCCATTCTGACAATCCGCCTTGCGCCTGCACATCGGCCAGCGTTACATTACTGGCCTCTGCGCTAATTTCGTCGTCTACGCCTAGCATGATTGCCCCTTACAGGTTGCCGAGCGGGTCTACATACTCGACATAAGTATTAACTGTATCGGCTGCAGACAGTGTTACCCACACTTCAAGCGAAGTAGCGGGAACAGTGTTCAACATCTCCGTCATATTTCCGTCAACCACAAAATCAACGACATAAAGACCGGTCTGCGGAACCCGCTTGTTGTCTTTTCCGATGAAATCATTTACGGCTTTTGTGGATTTATGAATTGAGATCCCGTTCATTTTGATTTCCGCGCCTGTCATATTGGCCGAGTCAAAATAGATTCGTTTAATCAGGCTGCCGCCTTGCGCACCAAACGGGATTCGGATTGACTGAGTGCCCGCCGCAGAAAAACTTGTTGGATATTTCAGCAACTTGGAAATCACCGAAACGGCTTTAGGCGCGGACAGCCAGCTATACGCCTTAATCGTTGGCGCCACTGCGCCGCCGCCAATATCAATTTCTAGGCTCAAATTAGCCACACCGGCAGCCGTACCCAGCGCCGAAATGCTTTGTCCCACTTGGTCGCGCGCGGTGATTTCTGAGAAATCGAGCACCAAGAAGTTGGCATCTACCGCCAGCCCTTCGTATGTGTTCATTTTGTCCATCACCGTGCCGGTTGTATCCAGAATGGTTTTTCCGTTCATTTTCAGGCGAATGCCTGTCATTAATGCTTTTGTCATCGTGGTTCCGCCCAATTGCAGAACCAGTCGTTCATACGTTGGGCCGGGCGGCAGTACTAGCGTTGCCGTGCTACCGGCCACTACGTTTGTAAAGGGCAGTTCTTCGCGTAGAATCATTTTGTGCCCCTTATGCGTTTACAATGCTTTTCAGCTGCGGGATTTTGTTGACCAAAATCATCACTGCTACTACCACGGCTGCCGTTTTCAAATAACCTGCCATTTTCCTACCCTTTCAAAACTGATCAGTAATTGCGCGGCGAAGCGAATCAACGCGGAAAATCACCGCCACCACTGCCACGATTAGAAGTACATCTTTTGCTGTCTGAGCCATAACCCGCCCCCATGGCGTTTAGTAAATTGCAGTTCGTAATATCAGCGGCTTTTTTATGATTGTAAAACAGCCACTTATACGGCCCATATATGGCGTATAGGTGGCGTAAACGGATCAAAAAAAAGACGAAAAAAAACCGGGTTTCCCCGGTTCAATGGCACATTTTTTCTCATCCCTTGCTAACTGCACCCGTAAACAGGTTTCGCCTGATCCATTTATACCCGCTCAATGCCTCAACTTCTGCCCGGCTTACCCGCAATGCGTTTGCCATTACCGCAATGTCATTGGCGTAGTTCAGGCGTCCACAACGTATCGTTGAACAGTTTCCGAAAAACGCCTTATCTACCGCTGCCGGTCGCTGCGTCAGGCCATAAATATGTATTCCATAGGCCCGCCCTTGTGTTGTGCATCTACGCCAGCCAGTTACCGCCCGCGCCGCCGTTGTGGTATCTGCTAGTTCCTCTGCAATCATCGTCAAGTTTTTTGCCTGAAACGCCGCTAGGCAAAAAACATCAAACATAGATTGCATGCGCTTGTCGTCGCCCCATGGTTCATACGCTAGTCGAAATGTTTTTTCTGTAAGGATGATTTGCGTTAAGTCTTGCAGTCTCGATACTGGCCGCGCCAATCCGGCATCTGCAAATTCTCCCTTTGTATCCCACACAATCAGACGCTTAGGTTTTATCCGCTTGATTTCGGATTGCACCCAATAGGTTTTCCCCGAACCGCTCGCTCCGATAGCCGCGTGTATTTCAGCCTGCAGGCTTTGATTGCTCGCCATCTGCCGCCGCCTTTTTTTGTTCCGCCAGTGCTCTGGCCCTCGCTTTGTCTTGCCTATCTGCCCTGAACCCTGCTGCAATTTCGATTCCCGCAGGCAATGCCACCGCCAGCGCCGTTAGTTCTACGCCAAATTTACCCTGAAGCGTCCAGCCGTATTTCTGCATTACCGGCACCACGGCCCCGGCCAGTGTTGGCGCATGTGCTGACAATGCCGCGCCTGCCTTCGGATAGCCTACGCCGAGCACGGCGCCGCCAATTTCCAGCATTCCGCGTAGCTCTGTTTCGTCGTCCATTACCGGCGCTGCTTCTATCTGCATTTCCGGCTGTGGATTTGTCATTGCATCTGCATCTGCATCTAGCGCCCCGGCCCGTTGCATGATGTGCGCCATCATTCCGGCGTTTTGGTCTAGCGTTTGCCCCTGTTCCATTTTTTTACCCCAAGAGAGTTCCGCCGCGTTTCGGCGTTGGTTTTTGCGGCGCTTGAACCGGCGCCGGTTGCGGTTTTTGCTCTGGCGTTGCGTGCTGCTGCTTTTGCTCTGGCTCATCTGTTTTCTGATCCAGATTAACCGACCTCAATATAAAATCTCCCCGCCCTACAGCCCCCGAATAGGTCTGTATTTTTGTGTCGCAATAGCCGCATGTGAGGATTGCCAGCCCGTTACCCTGCTGTTTTAGGGGAACCAGTGTTTTTTTTCCCCTCAAGGCGCATATAGGACAATTCACCTCTCCGATTTGCTCAAGCGCTTTAGCCATGGCTCAACATCCCCCGTTTATGTAATTCGGCTTCTATGTCTGCCACCCTATCCAGTAGAGACAGTACTTTTTCTTGTTCTTGGCTCATTTCTTCAACCAAACGCACCATTGATGCCATTCGCCGCTCTGCTGTTTCTATTAGTTGTTGATGCGTATCTATGCACGTTACGGCTAAACCCACCGCCGACTTGATTTCTGTCGCCGCCAGAATTACCGGCTTTCGGTCCACCGCCTTTATTGCCTCTTTCAACTTGTCCAAGCTGCTCAATTGACCTTCCATTTTCTTCCCTTTCTTGTTTTTGCCACTTGTTCACCAAACCCCACGCCAACGATTTTTCTACCTTGTGACAGTTATTTACACGGGTCCAAGAAAACCGCTTCATTGATGCGCGATCTTCCCGTCCCTGTTTTCGTTCAATCTTCCATGTGTTGACCTTGGTTTTAATCCCCACGCCTGTTGCCGGGTCAAACACGCCAACCACTTTTTGCCCTGACGTTTCGCCATACTGGTTTGCAATGTGGCGATCTTTCAGCGGCCGCACCGACTCACAACCGCGTCCAACCTGATAGCCGCCCATGGCCTCAACAAACGCTGACCAATCCCCCCTGTCTGCTGCCACGGCTGCAGGCCAGATAGACCCCTCACCCACGGCCCCGGAAAAGTGTTTTTTCAGCCGCTTCTGGCTTCGCTCCTGCCGCTCTACCGCCTTGAGCAGTTCTGCCAGACTTTCCGCCGCCGGCGCTTCGCTCTCGTCTGCCGTCAACATCCTTGCTTGCATGCGTCGCAGTTCTCGCCAGATCGTTACCGGCGCGGTTCCGATCAGTTGAAACTGCCGAATGCCCCACAGCGACGCCCACGCCCGCACCCGCTCAGCTCCCGACACGTTGTCGCCGCCCTCGTCGTGGTCGCCCATGGTTTCGCCCGTTGCCGCATTGGTGCCGTCAACGTTTTTCGTGACATAGAACAGGATGTAACCTGTTGCGCCCTTACTCCAGTCAACCGGTTTGATATCCACCCTGATTTTTGAGTCGTGGCGCACTTCGCGCCCGGAATCCCGCAGCGCATGCTGTGCAATGATTTCCTGCAGTGTTTCGGCGTGGCGTGGTTCGACGAACAAGGCCATATGCCAATGCGGGCAGCCGTCCTTGTGCGGCTCTGTTCCCCTGAATCCGATTACGTGGATTTTTTCGCGCTTTTTACCTGCGCTGCAGGCGCTGCGAATGCGTGACCAAACCTTGTTCAAATATGCCTGTGCATGGCGTGGCGTAAGCCCCGTCCATTTCTGATTTGGCTTGCCGCTGGCGTCGTACCGGTGAAACCGGCTTGGGCATGTGAGCGTGACGAAAAAGCCTGCAAGGCCGTTTGCCTGTGCGATGCGCTCCAGCCCGCGAACCCGCGTCATCAATTCGGCTTTTTTGACTTCTGGATTTGATACCCCTGTCGCTGACAATTCGGCCAAGGTGTATTGCTGATCGTCCTGATTTGTTGCCAGCGTGTTTTCTAGCATGACCTTATTGCGCCGCCGCGCACGCCGCGCCCGGTGCATGGCATCATCAGATACGAACAGCGCCCTACCCTTTCCCACCTTGCAATCGGCCAGCGCATCCGATTCCAAAGCCCGCGCATGAATGGAACGGATTTGCCGCCGCCAAAACTTCGAATCGCACAGCCTTCTAATGAAGCTATCGACGGTAACGCCCTTGGTTCCGACTTCTGGCGCATCGGCCCCCAGCTTTTCCACTACGTCCAGTAACCGAAGGTATGCGCTGTCTTTGTCCTGCCATTCAAGGCGTGTGATATCAATGCAGTGCGCCGCGATCTTTTCCGCGTGGTCGCACAGTTCTCCGTCATCTGCACCCGGCCCCGGCATGGTGTAAATGCCCGGCTTGCGTAAATAGACCGGCCCCGCCTCTTGTTCTTCTGGCTCAGGCTGCAGCGGGTATTTATCCCAATAGAGTTTTGATAGCTCTGCAGGCGTTGTCACACGCAGATGCATTTCAGCATCGCGGAAAAATTCCCGCCGCATCATGCTGACAGATTCCCGCGCTCTATCTGAATGGCTTCGAGTTGACGCCAAAGCAAGCCGACTTGCGCCCGCATTTGCTCCATATTCTTATGGTCCAGACCAATCCGCGCTTTTCGCAGTATTTCGCCGCAACCAATCATTGTCTGGTTCATTTCCAGCAAATTGACTTCAACCAATGCGATTGCCTCAAGCTGGCCCTTTGTCAACGGCGGTGGCGGTGGCGGAATCTCTACCCCCGGCAATGTCATGTTTTTCGGTGCAGCCATGGCGACCGGCCCCGCTTTCGCTGATAAGTGGCTTTTCAGGCCTTGCAGCGTAATTTGTGCCAGTTCTTTCCCGGTTGCGTTCCGCATTTCATGCCCCGTTCAGGTGTGGTTAGGTATGGTCTGGAATAGGCGTGTTTTATGGCCTAGTTCGATTTCCCCATACTAATTCAACCACCTCTTACCGTTCAACGTCCGCTGACCGTTGCCGTTCTACCCTAATAGACGTATAACGGGCATGTACCATTTACCCGGATTTTGCAAAATGCTGAATACTCTTGATTGGCTTAGTGCTTTGAAAGTAAAAACTAATATTCAGTCCGATTACGGCCTGCATAAACTTTTAGGCGTGGCAAAGGCCACAATTAGCGGATATAGAACCGGCAAAACGCACTTCTCTGACGAAATCGCCGCAAAAGTGGCAGGATATCTTGAGATTCACCCCGCTATTGTTCTTGCCTCAATTGGCTATGAACGCGCTTCACACGATGATGAAAAGGCGGTTTGGGCTTACATTTACGAGTCTGTAAAAGGGCCGCAATATGAAGAACTTATGAAGGTTTATTTACGAATTGCCGCATAAACGAGAAGGGCAAATGTATATTATGTAAAATGCGCAGACTAGCAAACCGCCTAGTGCCTTCTCATATCCGTTAGGTTGACTAAAACTGTTCCTGCTTTTTGACTAATAATGTTCTTTG
>CAZEIK010000014.1:0-7790 GCA_964512315.1 uncultured Candidatus Saccharibacteria bacterium | reverse complement strand
CCATCAGGAACGACTTGCCACGCCCTACTCCACCCCAGAAATACAGCCCCCTGGGGATATCCGGGCTAGGCAGCAACTTACCAAATGGCCGATGCCGCTTGCGCTTGAACTCCAGCAGAAGTTCGTAAAGCGCCTGTAAATGGCTGATGGCATTGGCTTGCGCCTGATCAGCAATAAACCCATCTCTCAGGGACGCTGCGGCATACCACTCGGCGGGTGATAATTTACTGTCGGAATCGGGGGAAAATACGTGTTGAGACATGAGCTTAGACTAATGATGGCCCGACAAGGAGCCGAGGAAGGCGAAGTATAACGTGATTTGCCTGTCAAACCCAAAAAGTTCAATACCGAAGTCCGAATTTTCGGCACTTCGGTATTGTTGTGTTAAACATACTTCTGATCAGTTATAAAACCGATAGCTAGCCAATCAGAATATCTCTCGCCAACTGACTCGTTTTGCCGTTCCCGAATTACCCCCAACATTAACCCCAAGAGTTGTTTGCGATCCAGTAGTGCCCGTAACAATTTGTTTTAGCGCCCCACTAGGAAGGCTGACAATAACAAAACCGGCAGTCATTTCGTTGCCCATTTTTGTTGCTACTGTTTGATTTGGAGCGGTCGACAAGTAACTACCCGAGCAGAAATCAAGCTGATATTGCCAACTATCACCGCCCGCGTTACACGCATTGCTATTTGGTATGTTGCTTGCTACCAGCAATGTTCCCAACACCAATTGCGGATCAACATTGACGCGCTCCCCTGCCGTTGGAAGGTTTAAATACCAACCACTATCACTCAAAATATTAACTGCGTTGTAACTAATCCCTCGACTTGTTGAGGAAGGTGTTGCCTGCGTAACAGTTTGTTGAATCATTGAGCTAGACGCCTGCAGATTACCAAGGGCAGTTGTATTGAGTGCGTCCTTAAATCCATAAATCGATTGTTGAGATATATTGCTTAAATCGCTAATGCCGAGATAACGCCCTGTACCTATGTAAACCATTTTCTGGTAATTACAAACACCTAGTTCTGGCTTAGTGGTAACAGGCTGCGAATTGCCTGAGGAATCACGTAGGTTGGCTAAATTAAAAGGATTAGATCCACCAATCGTCCCGGTTAGATCAACGCGCCAGACATCACCATTCATATCGCCTGCATAAAGGCGCAGAGCGGTGTTGTCATCATTTGCATGATCAGCCCACGCGCTCATTTTTGAAAGCCCGCTTGGCGTGGTTGTAGTTCCTGATCCGGTTGCATATGTTCTTAGAATCGAGCCATCGGCAGCGTCCAGAACGTAAAAATAACCCTTTCCGTCTCCCGGGCTGATATTGTTATGCCCGGAAGTAACAATTACTACCCATTTGCCAGTAGCGATATCTTTAGTAATTACCGGATTTCCATATGAGTAACCTACGTTACTATCATGGTTTGCACAAATACTGGAGCTGTGACAGAACTCCCATAATCCCTTCGGATTGGCTGGGTCGGTAATATCCAGGGCATAATATCCCCTTCCGCCAGCATTAAAACCACCAACCAGGATAGTTTTCCAAGTGTTGCCAATATAGACATCCATTGTTTCTGGAGATCCATCGACAAAATATTCATGCTTTGTCGGATAGCCATCGTCCGCTAATTTATAAAGCTTTGACAGCATGGCAGTCGGAACATATGACCACAATTCGGATCCGGTCGTTGCGTTTAATGCATGTAACATCCCGTCGTTCGCAGCGATATATAGCATTGCCTGCCGCGTACTTTGTGACGATTTAAAAGTCGAATATCCACTATCACCAAAATTGTAGGTAGGGCTGCGTACGTAGGCTGGCGTCGCTGTTACAGTATCACCAAAGACATGATCACGCGCCCGATAAATTGCTGCCGGAGACTCCTGCGAACGATCTCCAAGAATGTAATTCAATAAATTTTGGCCATTATCCGCAGTTGCACGCTGAGCGACAGTTAAGCCACCATATTGATCCATAGTGCTGCCTTTATTATTAAAAAAGGCTTGCTCTGAAGTATTCAGATTTGACCAGTTAAGCGCTCTGAGTTTGGAAGCCGTACTTGCTGAATACGCATAAATCAGACGTTGGTTGGCAGCAGCCTTCGCATCAAGTTGCGCTTGAGCGGTCCATGAAACAGCAGATAGTACTTGCCCTGTATTGGTATCAATCGTTTGCGCCTGAACCTCACCATCCCATTTCACTGTACGATACGTTGTGCTAAATATTGCATTATCGGATTGAGTCACATTTGGGCTGCTGGTGGCCGCCGCAGCTGCAGCGCCACGTTTTGCAGAAACGTTCGCCAGTGCCCCTTCGATGCCCGCAGAAAGAGAAGTTGGATCTTTCGCATTGTAGTAACGACCATGACCATTAACTGCAGCGTGCCAAAGATCATCCAGCGCAGTGTCCTGATCACGTGCAGGATAAGGCCAATTGCACGTGCCGCTGGATTGCCAAGAGCAACCGGTTGAAGAACTTTTGATTAAATAAAAATCACCATTGGCATCTGTATCGTAATGAGGCTGATAAAGCATTTTTCCGTCAGCCAGCCCTACGGTAAAGGTGGTCATGTGCTGAGCCGTATTTGGATCACTATTTGTGGCTGGCACGTTATCCTGGGATACATCCGTGCCCAAAACACCCGTAGAACCCGTTGCCCGTAAATCTGTCTTGTAGTAATAAGCGGCAACATCGGCTAGTGAATTTTTATCTCCACTTGGCACTGGATTAGGGTCATATGCACCGATTGATCGGGTGGTGTAGCCAGAATCAGTATTATCCTGATTCCCGAGAACGCTGCCGGAAAGGTCGATCCCTGCATTGCCATTCCAATAACCATCTGTAGTTAGAATAGTAAAATTCTGCTGGCAGGAATACTCCATTGGGTCTGGTGTCATTCCACTGTTAATGCCAGTAGTAATTCCCCCAAAATGACGTCCAACCCTTGAGAGCGCTTCTCTCAGTGGCGTGCCGCCAGTCGGCTGTTGTGCATATAATTTCTGATACCATGCCGTTTTTTGTGGAATGTCAAATTTCGCAATCGACAAATATTTATTATTCGATACTGGCGACCCTGGGTTAATAGTGATAAATCCAACGCGATATTTTGCGTCGATAGGGATAAATGCCTGTCCGACGGTGGTTTTCATCATTTGCATCCGGGTACGGTAATAGGTGTACCAGTTCGCAAAATTAGTCATTTCTTCTGAATATGTACAAATACCAGTGCCGGGAGTTGTATTATTACCGGCGCAATCCTTGCGATCAAAACGCCCAGTATATGTGGTCGTGCTACTTACGATATCTGTCCTGGAAAATGTTCCATAACGCAGGTATTTATGATTGCTGTCATATTTTAACTGGCACTTTGGCGAACCACCAGATGAGCCGCTCTGGGCAGTGCTGGCGGTAGCTTGTGTCTGTGTTTGACAATGTCTAACCGGTGCCGGATAGATATAACTGCCACTCGGAGATGTGGCCAATGTGCAACTAATTAGGCTCGCGCTATCGCAATATTCTTTTGGGGCGATTGAATAATAAAATGGGCTGCCATATGCAGTGCGCATTACATTGTAAGTCGAATCTGGATAAGTGTAAGTTGAGTTTCTTTTGCAGGCAGATAGATTAGACTTACAATACTCAACATCTGGGTAATTGCCAACCAAATTGATTCGGCTAACTGTCGTGTCAAAGGAATCGACAATGACATTAGTCCATGGATTTCCTTGGCTTGGTCTGCTAACAGACGCACCGACTAACGATGAGTCCGGATCCACTGCTGGCGTGTATGTAATATTGGGATTGTAGTAAATTTTATTATAATCGCTGGAATAATAGGGAGGCTCTGCAGGATCGCAGGCACGTAAGCCTCCACTGCTATTTTTGCAATTATAGGAAGGGCTTGTGCTGACATTACCTACGCTATCAGGTAAAAAATCCCAGTCCATACTCCCTGATGCGTCCAAGACGAACATCAAATTTGGCAGAACCGATGTTGTTGACGATGTCGCAAGTGGCGCGTTAGCTAGGTCAGTAATTGCTGCCATTGACGTAGCGGAAAAAAGCATTAGGAAAAGTGCTTTTCGATTGATGTTCGTCTTGATTTTTGTCTTGCGCATTTTAGTCTCCAAAATTATAACTTAAAATTGATTGCTCTTTATATTAATCAGGCATCAATACTAAGCTTTGGATAAAACTTTGAGTGTTACGGGGGCCTCTTACTCTAGCGGTGACTCGAAAATAGATCATTGGCTTCGAATTATAAACCCGAGGGGGGATTCCCATGCTATTGCCGGAGCCTTGTGTGTTACTAATAGACAAGGCGCACTGGTTTGTTGCAGCGTTATATGCCACCCCCCCCTGAACGCACATCCGATGAATTAACACCGATACCTCATTTCCTGCCGCATCTGCAACGGGGGTGGCAGGATATGCATTTGCCCAAGCGGAACTATTAGCCCAATCGGTTATCGCCCCCTGTGACGAAAAATAACCTTCATTTACATGGTCGGTATTTAAATAAGCGGTACCCGCCTTGCTCTGCAGGTAAGTGAAGGCCTGTTGTATCGCCGGCTCAGCAGCATTGATGGTCGCCATTTTGAATGCCAAATTACCTGCCACCATATTGCCAATCGTAACAGAGCGCATGAGTCCGATTCCGGCCAAAGTCATGGCTAATAAAACGATCAGAGCAATAAATAGAACGACACCACGTTGATGGCTATACAACGCTAATCTCTGGGATGTATGCATTAAGCTTCGATAAGTAGACATAATTATGGCTTCCAAATCATGTTTCGCAGAGGAACCGTAGCTTCATACGTCTTGTAGCGATAACACCTCCAACTGGTTCCATCACTATCATCACTCAGCGTGATTGGAGAGGTTGCCGAACCAGACCATGAGGGCATATTTGCTGTGGCATCACATGCACCGGTGGTGCGATTGATCTTTTCTCTCAACGAACTTCTGGCGACTACCACTACCCTCACAGCAATTATTTGCCCCCATCCAGCTGGCGTGGTTGGATTTACAGTTGTCCAGTGATCTACGATTCCATCATTTGCAACGTAACTAGCACGGCTAACGGTGCCATCATTAACGCCATCATCAGCGCCATATTCCGCCTGTAGATTGATTATTCCATCAGCCAAAGGAGCAGCCACCGCATCAGAAATAGAATTCTGAATTGTCAAAACGCCACTGGGAGAGGCCGCTGAAGGCGCAACTACGGTATATATATCCGAAACCGGCAGCTGACCTAGATTGTAAACCAAGGCTCCAACGTTATATGAAATGCCAATTCCGGATGCTTTGTTATATCTTGGATTATTGACGCCAGTATCATGAATAATGACTGATGACGTCGGCGGGGGAATATTATTAACCTGAGCCAAAGTGCAGTCAGGATTACCCGCCTCAGTAACGACAATCAAATCCATTAAATCAAATCCCAGCTTGGTGGTAACCTGGTAATTGGCATTTGTGCCATTGTTGGCTTGCGTTAATGTTGCAGGGGTGGTCTGAATATCGTCGTTACCATAAGAAATGGTAAGGGTGTCGGATGCGTTGCCTGCTCCTTGCGCAATAAAAACAGGGACAAAAACACTGGGTGGAATTGGATCACGCACCGGAGGACCAGCATCATAGCCACGCAAGGTACAACCGAGCATAGGCATCGAATTCATACCGTAACCAGCTTGTAATAAATCGCGCTGTATTTGGTAAAGCGCCAGTGCACCACTTTGTTGGGCGTCACCGCCACTGGTTGATGTTCTTTTTGAGCCTTCCGACAGCCAAAAAACTTGCAGTACCACGATCATCGCCAATAGGCCAATCACCAGTGCAACCATGACCTCTACAAGGCTAAAGCCTCTGTCTCTTCGTGATGCTGTGGAATTTAACATGATCACATCCAGTTCAGTTGATGCTAGTTACTACGACGTAGTTATGCGTATTAGTCTGGCCAGTCGTTACTTTTGGAGGCTGCCAGCGAATTGTTACCGTTACAGAATTGTTTGCACCTAAAACAATGCTTGGGTTGTTGGCGATATTTGCAACGCCGGGTAGCGTTGATTTAACTCTATTTACCCAGGTGGCAAGTAACGGACTAGCCGTGCCACCAGAATAGCCATAACTGCCTAAATTAGTGCGGTTGGTCCACATATCCCCAATAATCTGATTGGCCAAGTAGGCTGCATCTGCGCGATATTTCGAATCTGCCACCGATCTAACGGCCGCAGCCTGCATGCCTATGATTGCCAGAATGCCAATCGAAAATATTAATATTGCCAACAATGCCTCCAGGAGCATTACACCCTTCTGGTTTACATTACCGGTATTATGCTTGCCCATGATTAACACCCTCTAGGGTCAGTAGTAGATAGCGTTGACTGGATACTTGGGGAACTTGGATAACACAGTTTCAGGCTTCCGCCCGCTCCAACTTGAATGCGTAGCGGCCTAGCTCCCGATATTGCAGGAGAAATCGAGACATCAATTTGCAGAAATTGATTATTTGGATTGTTTCCACGCCCCAGCGGAGTAAAAATAATCTGATCTGGAACTGCAGTTGCAGTGACTGCGCTTGAAGTAACAACAATTCCTTCTGTCTGACCTTCTTGCACAAGTCGCTTTTGAATAATCTGGGGAGCCAACGTTTCAGAAGGCGCTTGATTACAGGCGGAGGATGGGTCTTGCAGACTCACTACCCAATTCGAGAATGAGCCATCTGTGGAACAACTAGCGGTCATCGAATCTACCAAGTAGAAACCGACATTGACATTTCTTCGAATTGCCTCTGCCTTTGCTAGCTGCATGCCATTAAAAATGGACTCTGCCACCATGCGGATTTTTGTATTTTGAATCCAAGCCTGATAACTCGGCAAGCCCAGCATCAACAGCAGTGAAACCATTGCGAGAGCAAAAAGTATCTCAATCAAGGAGAAACCACGCGCATTTCGCATGCTTAACATCCCCCGCCTTTACGATTTACCCAGCAATTGACCGGAGCGGTTCCCCATCCACTTGGGAGTGCTGTAGACAGCCGATTATTGGTTTCATCTATTGTGTACGTAAACCCATTCACGCCTTGCGCCGCAATGCCTGCAGCAGAGGCGGTAAACCCTTGCCCAGAATTAGTGAGCGTGCAGGTGTAGGTAAAATATTTCATTGCCGGCATCGCTACGCCACAAGCAGTGCCAGTGCCATAGTTGCGGTTATCCTGGTAGTACTGCTCCAATTGCACTCGAACATTTCCCAAGGTACTCCCCGCCTCCGCAAGCTTTCCGCGAATCAGATAATCCGAGTACATCGGCACCGCGATTGCCGCGAGAATTCCGATAATGGCAACGACAATCATCACCTCAATCAACGTAAATCCCGAAATTGTCTGTTTGGCCTTCATCTTGATGTCTCCTCACTGTGTCACTGTGGATGATATATGCCATCAATGTAGTACATCCAGGATGAAGAGACTGGCGGAAAGAAACAACAGACGGGCGGTTCAGGGCTTACCTGAGCGCCAGATGGAAAAAACCACCCATATGCTATTGAGAAATGCCAACGAGAAGCCAAACAGGCCGAGTATCGGCAATCCAAATAGATGGGGGCCGTTTGGGATGGTCATCACAATTGCAGAAGCAATAATAAGACAGCCGGTAACGATGCCAAGCGTGAGTCGGTTGGCGCTATGGCTGATTTTGCTACCGAACTGGTCGAGCCGCTTCAGATCCAGATCGACCTTGATTTTACCGCGGCGCATATCCTTGACCAGTTTGGCAA
>CAZEIK010000013.1:0-7898 GCA_964512315.1 uncultured Candidatus Saccharibacteria bacterium | reverse complement strand
ACTTGTTGAATCAGAAAACCAGCTGACTGTTGCACTTACTTTTTGAATCCGCGGAAGGTAATCCTGTTGAACGCCGAGCGGTTGAAGCATTTGAAAAAATTGCTAAAGAAGGCCGAAAATATGGCGTTGCGTTAATGATTGTAAGTCAAAGACCTTCAGATGTAAGCTCCACCATTCTCAGTCAATGTAACAACATCATTTCACTGCGTTTAACGAATGCCGATGACCAAGCTACTGTTCGCAAATTATTACCAGAAAGTTTGGAAAGCCTCTTAGAGGCATTACCCATCATGGATGTAGGTGAAGCTATGGTCGTTGGGGACTCGGTACTTTTGCCAAGCAGAATAAAAGTTGATCCTCCAACCGAAAAACCGTTAAGTGCAACAATAGATTTTTGGTCCCGTTGGCAGGAAGACGTTACCAATGCAGATTTTGCATTGGCTGTAGAAAATATGCGCCGACAAAATAGAACAAAGCCATAAACCGACGCAGCCCCTTGGCGACTCTTTTTCAGTTGTTCGGTTAAACCGAACAACTGAACACCAACAATAATCGGGCTATTAAATATGCACGAAATGGAATTTACCCCCGAAGAACTCTTGCAACAGTTGCGCGAGCTGGATGAGCACCCACGTATCGAGGCCAAACTTGGTCGTGACGCAGGTGATTCGGTGATGCAGACCGTCTGTGCTTTTGCCAACGAGCCTGGGTTGGGGGGCGGCTTTCTATTGCTGGGCGTGGCCGAGCCGGATGAAGCTCATGCCGAATTCTGGGTGGCTGGTGTGCTCGATAGTGACAAGCTGTTAGGGGATTTGCAGCATCATTGCCGAGATCAGTTTGAGCAGCCAATTCCGGTATGGGGTGAGGCTGCTCTGCTGGAAGGCCAGCGGGTGCTGATTGTATTTGTGCCAGAGCTTTCGCCAGCCGCCAAGCCATGCGTCTTTAAGGGCAAATACGATAGCAAGAACAAGCGTAAATCCGGCATCTGGCGGCGTGGGCTGAATGGCGATTACGAATGCAGTCAGCAGGAGCTGGAGCCGATTCTGCTGGCCAAAACCGGAACAAGTTTTGAGCAGGTGGTTCTTACCGATGCTGAATGGGATGACCTCGACCCGTCGGCGATTGCTTTGTACCGTGCTTTTCGGCATAAGGTGCGTCCTCACGCCGAAGAATTGCTGGCCAGTGAGGAGGAAATGCTACGTGCTCTGAATCTGGTGAAACGACAAAACGGGCTGCTTGTGCCAAATGTGGCGGGTTTGTTGCTGCTCGGGAAGCCCTTGAGCCTGCGGCGTTTGCTGCCCGCGATGCGGGTGGATTATGTGCGTATTGCCGGTACGCAATGGGTGGAAGACCCCGACCAGCGTTTTGCCACTACGCTGGATATCCGTGAGCCCTTGCTGCGGCTGATTCCAAAGCTGGAAGCGGCCATCTTGGACGATATGCCGCGTCATTTTCGTTTGCGTGAAGGGGACACCCAGCGCAGTGATGAGCCATTGCTTCCGCAAAAGGTTATCCGTGAAGCGGTGGTGAATGCCGTAATGCACCGTGATTATCAGGTTAACCAGCCTATTCTGGTGGTGCGCTACAGTAATCGGTTGGAAATCCGTAACGCGGGTTATTCCCTCAAGCCAACCGCCATGCTGGGTGAGATGGGCTCCGTTCAGCGAAATCCGGTTATTGCATCTGTGCTGTACGACTTGGATTTTGCCGAAACCAAGGGCTCAGGTGTTCGAACCATGCGCCGTCTGCTGCAAAACGCAGGTTTGACTGCTCCTGTGTTTGCCAGTAGCAGCCAGAGTAATCAGTTTACCGCTACATACCTTCTGCATCAGTTGCTGGACGCGGAGCAGCTGGTGTGGCTGCGGCAATTTAGCCATCTTGCGTTGAGCGATGATGAGGCCAAGGCACTGATTTTGGCGCGAGAAACCGGCGCAGTAGACAATGCTGCCCTGCGTGCCATAACAGGTTTGGATACTCTGTCTGCCAGCCAAGTACTGCGCAAGCTGCATCACCAGCGGGAGTTGCTGGTGCAAGGGGGCGCAAGCTCGGCGACTTACTATCAGCTGCGAAGCTTGCCGGAGTTGCCGCTGTTTGTAGGCACAAATACGAGTGACCTCAATGCAAATACGAGTGACCTCAATGCAAATACGAGTGACCTCAGCGCAAATGCGAGTGAGCTTCCAGCTCAACTGCAGGAGGCAATTGCCGCGCTCGGCAAAAAGCCGCGACGCGAAAAATTGTGGCCGATCATCGTCTGGTTATGTGCCATTCGCCCGCAAACAGCTGAAGAACTGGCTAGCCGTTTGGGTAGTCGGCAGGTGACGGCGCTCAAGAGTCAGCATTTGAGCGTTTTGCGCGAGCAGCAAAGATTTTTGCAGTACATCCATCCTGAAGTCATTAATCACCCTCAGCAAGCATATGTTGCTACCGCAGCAGGTCGCGCGTGGCTGGAAGCGCAAGGAATCACGGCATGAATCATGCCCCCAAGTTTCAGGAAGAATACAGCGCAAAAATTCCTGCGCTGACGTTACTGACTCATCTCGGCTGGACTTTTATACCGCCGGAAAACGCTTTGGCTTTGCGCGGAGGTAAGCAAGACGAGGTGGTGTTGCGCGATGAATTGCGGCGCTTTTTAAGTACGCGCCGTTTCCGTTTTGAAGGACGTGAGCAAGCACTGTCTGACAAGGCGATTGATAAATTGATTGCCGAGGTCTGCAGCCCGGCTCTCAATGAGGGCTTGGCTCTGGCCAATGAAAAGCTCTACAACCACATGCTGTACGGCATTTCGGTGACCGAATTTGTTGACGGCAAGAAGGTCAATCCAACTATTGCGCTGATCGATTGGGAGACGCCCCAAAACAATCACTTTCTGTTTACCGAGGAATACAGCGTGACGCGCTCGGGGGGAGTGGATAGCCGCCGCCCGGATATTGTGTGCTTTGTGAACGGGATTCCGCTGGTCATCATCGAAGCCAAGCGCCCTGATGGCAACGCCAAGAAAGGCCCGACGATAGGGGAGGGAATTTCGCAATCATTGCGTAACCAGCGCCACGATGAAGTACCACGACTGTTTGCCTATGCTCAGCTGATTTTATCCATCAATGGCACCGATGGCCGTTATGGCACTTGCGGCACGCCGGAGAAATTCTTTGCGGCATGGCGGGAAGAAGACATTTCTGATGCTGAGATGTATGCGATCAAGAACAAGAATTTAAGCCAGCAACAGACCGACACCCTGTTTAATCATCGTCCTGCCAGGGATTTGGCTTGGTATCAATCGCTGCTTGCTGGAGGCGAGCTGGCGGTAACGGGGCAGGATAAGTTGCTGATTAGCCTCCTGAAGCCTGATCGGCTCCTGGAAATGGTGCGCTTCTTTACCTTGTACGACAAAAAGGTAGGCAAGATCGTGGCCCGTTATCAGCAGGTGTTCGGCATCAAACGCCTGCTCGCACGTGTCAATACCCGTCGTGCCGATGGTGGGCGCGAAGGTGGTGTGATTTGGCATACCACGGGCTCTGGCAAATCCTTCACGATGGTCTTTCTAAGCAAAGTCTTGATCCTGCATGATTCGCTGAAACAATGCCGCATTGTGGTGGTGACTGATCGTGTTGATCTGGAAAGCCAGCTCTCCAACACCTTCGCTTCGGGGGGGGAGCTATCAGGCAAAAAAGACAAAGAAGCCGCGTTGGCCACATCGGGAAAACGCTTGTCCGAGCAGATTAGTCGCGGAACTGAGCGCATTATTTTCTCGCTGATTCACAAATTCAATACCGCAACCAAGCTGCCCGAGTGCGTTAACACCAGCGCCGATATCATTGTGCTGATTGATGAAGGTCATCGCAGCCAAGGTGGTGAAAGCAATATTCGCATGAAACAGGCGATGCCGAATGCTGCTTTTGTGGCCTTTACTGGCACGCCGCTACTCAAAGACGACAAAACTACCAGCAAGTTCGGGCCGATTGTCCACGCCTACACCATGCAGCGAGCGGTAGAAGACCAAGCCGTTACTCCGCTCTTGTATGAAGAGCGCATTCCCGATTTGGACATCAATGATCGGGCGATTGATGCTGGGTTCACGCGTATTACGACCAGTCTGACGGATGAGCAGAAAGCCGATCTAAAACGCAAATATGCAAAACGAGGTGAGCTATATCGCGCAGACGACCGGATTCAGTTGATTGCCAGAGATATTGCCGAGCATTTCGATAAAAATATCGGTGCGGGCCTAAAAGGGCAGCTGGCATGCGACAGCAAAGCGTCTGCGATCAAGTACAAGAAATATCTGGATGAGGCTGGGCTGTTTGAATCTGCGGTGGTCATTAGTGCACCAGATACCCGTGAAGGTAACTCGGACGTCGATGAGGCCTCAATCCCGGAAGTGACTCAGTGGTGGAAAGAGAATGTCGGCTCTCAGGATGAGCAGATATACACCAAGCGCATCATCGAGCGTTTTGATAAGGATGATTCGCTCAAGCTACTGATCGTGGTAGATAAGCTGCTGACAGGGTTTGATGAGCCAAAAAACACAGTGCTCTATATAGACAAGCCATTGAAGGAGCACAACCTGATTCAGGCAATTGCCCGTGTCAACCGATTGCATCCATTGAAAAAGTTTGGCTTGCTGATCGACTATCGCGGCATTTTGGCTGAACTGGATACCACCATCGCCAAGTATCAGGATTTGGCGTCGCGTACCCAAGGCGGCTACGACATCAACGATATTGCCGGCTTGTATACCCCGATGAGCACTGAATACAAGCGGTTGCCACGCCTCTACAAGCAGTTGTGGGCTATTTTCGATGGAGTAAAAAATAAAAATGACATCGAGCAACTGCGGCAGGTCTTGATCCCGAAAACTGAAGAGCGCGATGGCGATCTGGTGGATGTAAACCAGAGGGTGCGTGATGACTTCTACGAAGCGTTAACCGAGTTTTCTGCTTGCCTGAAAGTGGCGCTGCAATCAGCGACGTTCTTTGAAGATAAGAGCTTTAGCGATGCAGATCGGCTGCACTACAAAGAGACTGTTAAGCAATTTTCCAGCCTTCGCTTGTTGGCCAAACAAGATGCAGGTGAAACCATCAACTATGACGACTATGCGGTGCAAGTAAAGAAATTGCTTGATAAGCATGTGGTCGGCATAGAGGTCCGAGAGCCAAGCGGCACCTACGAAGTAGGCAAAATGGGGAAAAAACCCAAGCCAGAAGACTGGTCGGAGGAAAAAACACGCAATGAAACCGACATCATTAAAACGCGTGTTGCCAAAGAGATTGAGCAAGAGTTGAAAGATGATCCGTATGCGCAGGAAGCTTTCTCCAAACTGCTACGTGATGCAATTGCTGAAGCGGAAAAACTATTCGATCATCCGTTGAAACAGTACCTGCTGTTCCATGCATTCGAAGAAAAAGTGCAGCAACGCAAACTGGACGAATTGCCCGACGTATTTGCGGGGAATCGCCATGCACAGGCCTATTTCGGCATATTTAAAAAAACACTACCTGAAGTTTTTGCGATTAGCGATGCTCAGGTTGTCGAAAAGTGGGTTGAAATGGCATTCGATATCGACAAGTTGGTTGAGCAAGTCGTCTGTGAGCACTCGATTAACCCACGGAATATTGAGGCAAATATCCGCAAGCAATTGCTACCGCTGTTGTTTAAAGAGTGCAAAGCCATTGGCGCGGGCATGGACCAAGCCAAGGCAATAGTTGAGTGGGTGGTGCAGATCACCCGCGTTGGCTTGAATGCAGCTGGGCATTGACGTGAATGTTGCCATCAAGCCTCCGCTAGGCAAGAAAGGCTTAAGCTTTCGCTACGCTGACGAGCAGATTAGTTTTGAGCGACTGCAGCGATACAGCCAGGCCACTAAAATCCTGATCAAGGTTTTACCTGATTGCCGTGTGCAAATTAGCGCACCGGAAGCCGCGAGCGATGAGGCTGTCATCGCCGCAGCCAAGCAGCGCGCCCGCTGGATTTATCAACAATTACGAGAATTCCGTTCTCGCCTAGAGCATGTGCGCCCACGCCAGTACATCAGCGGAGAAAGCCACTATTACCTTGGCAAACAGTATGTGCTGAAGGTGATTGAAAACCCAGTTGAGAGACCTTCAGTCAAGTTGTTACGAGGAAAAATCGAAGTCACGGTGCGGGAAAAATCAACCGAGAAAATTAGGGCATTACTCTCCGAGTGGTACAAAGCTCGTGCCAAAGAGGTTTTTATTCGCCGGCTTGATGCCATGCTGGAGCAGGCGTTATGGGTGAGCGATAAGCCGCCACTAAGAGTCCTTACCATGCAAACCCAATGGGGTAGCTGCTCACCCGCAGGAAGGTTGACGCTCAATCCCCATCTCGTTAAAGCCCCAAGAGACTGTATCGACTACGTAATCCTGCACGAGCTTTGCCATTTGGCCGAGCACAACCACAGCGAGCGATTTTATCGGCTTATGGGGCAGGTGATGCCAGAGTGGGAGAAGGTAAAAGGGCGCTTGGATGGTTTGGCGAATGTGCTGATAAATTGAGCCAATAGTCGCTCGGCCGATTGCCATCACGGTCGTTGAAAGCTAACGAGAAATGGCTAGAAGTCCCCTATTGCCGCATCTGTCAGAAAAGATGACGAACGATTCGAGGGGTAACATAGGCCAGATAAGTTTTTGAATTATTTCAGTGGAGGACGAAATGGCAAGAGGAAAACCCGTGGTTCTCGAAACAATCAGCTTCGATAATCAAACCCAAGCTCATGCCTTTTTCAAGGAGATGCTTAATCGCTACGTCCCCGGTGAAATAGTTTCGCCCGAAGACACCACTCATCTCGCAGAACTGTTCAAGAGACACCCGGACTATCCAACCAAAGTTGGACCTGGCGTCAATTATTTCGAGGTTATGCCAGAGAAATTCGGTTCTCAGTGCTTTTGTGCGGTTCTAAAGAACGGAACAAAGGAAGGATTCTCCTACCTGAAATGCGTGACACAAAGAGACGATTGAATATTTTATTGGGTGGAACCAATGGACTTCGAAATACTTGTCGACGACCACTATCTGAAAATTTTCTCGGAAACGGCTCTTACTCCCGTCGATAACAAGAAGGTTCTAAGCCTTGCCAATGACTTCGAAGATGAGAAGTGGCGATATGAGAAGTTCGAGAATTTCATATGGGACAACATTGCCCTAACTGCTTTATCGGCTCAAGAGCGGGGAAAACTCACGGGACAAAGCCGGTCGACGCTACGGGAATCGGCAAAGAACCTTCGCCTAACGGACAAAGCAGGTGACATAGGGCAGGGTAGCGAACTGGCTGAAATCGTCCTGTATGGAATCATGCATCATCACTACGGCGCGTTGCCAGTGGTTCCAAAGATTTTCTACAAGCAAAATGTGCAGGACAACGCGAAGGGGGCAGATAGCGTTCATATCGTCCTCGAAGGAGACGATGACTTCTCACTTTGGTTTGGGGAGGCGAAGTTCTTCAACAGCATCGAAGACGCGAGGCTGCCAGCAGTCGTCAAATCCGTTGGAAATTCGTTGGGCACCGCTAAGTTGAAAAAGGAAAACAGCATAATCACCAACGCTTCAGACATTGACCGACTGGTCGCCAATCCAGAGTTGGCTGCGAAGATAAAGGATGCTCTGGCTGCTAAACACTCGATAGACCAAATCAAACCGAAGATTCACGTTCCAATCCTTCTGTTGCATGAGTGTTCCATCACCGCTTCGACTAAAGAAATGAACGATGCTTACAGGGAAAGCATCAGGAAATATCATCTCGAACGGGCTTCCGCATATTTCGAAAAACAGATTGCCGCTCTATCTAGAACGGTCGCGAAATACGCGGAAGTCAAATTTCACATCATCCGGCGGATTCAACGAGTAAGTGCAACTGACAGCAATCGGGAAGGGGGCGGCGAAAT
>CAZEIK010000012.1:0-8667 GCA_964512315.1 uncultured Candidatus Saccharibacteria bacterium | reverse complement strand
GTTTTGCGCGTTATCTGACGGCATCCATCAATTTTCAGGAAAAAAAATATGATGCTGCTCAGAGTGCAATTCAGGAATTATTGAAACTGATTCCGGATGACCCATCGGCAAGGCATTTGGCCGCCTCAATTGCTTATGAAAAAGGCAATTTCAGTGTGGCGGAAAATCACATCCAGGTGGTTTTGGAAAAGACCCCGGATAGTATGCCTGCTCGCTATCTGATGGCATCGATTCAGTTGAAGTTGCATAAGCCAGACCAGGCAATTACGCATTTACAGACGGCAATGAAAAAAGCACCTAATTCGCCGGTGTTAATCAGCAGTATGGGCGATGCCTTGGCCATGAAGGGGGAGTTTGGATTGGCAGTGGCTCAATATCAACGAGCTGCCCAATTGCTACCGAATAATCCAATGCCAAAAACCAAGCTGGCTGCCAGCCACATTTCGGCTGGTGATATTACGCGTGGTCTGGACGAGTTGGAGGCTGTAAGACAATTGCAGCAGACCGATGAGCTTAGCGTATCCATGCTGGTATTGACTGCGATTAAACATCAACAGTATGGGCGTGCTCAGACGGCGATTGACGCCTTGCTGAAAGCTGAGCCAAAAAACCCAGCTGCGTTGCAGCTCGCTGCTGCTTTGGCATTAGCCAAGCAAGATGCAAAAGCTGAGCGGGCCTATCTGGAGAAGGCGGTATCGATTCAGCCAGATTTGAGTTCTGCCGTTGTTGCATTAGCGAATCTGGATAGGCGCCAAGGTAATTATGATGCAGGTAAACAGCGGCTGGAGTCATTTGCAACGGCCAATCCTAAGAATATGCAGGCGCAAATGGCCTTCGCGGAGTTTCTTGTCGCTAAACCTGAAAATGCATCAGCCGCGCTCGCGGTGTTTGAGCGGGCGTATAAATTAAATACTTCTGCGGTTGAACCTGCGATGCGAGTCAGTCAACTGGCTCTGTATCTCAAAGACCGAAATAAAGCGTTGGATTATGCACAGCGAGCCGTGGCGTCTGACGTTGATAGTGCGGAAGCATTGGAGAACTTGGGACAGATTCAACTTGGGCTAGGCGATAAACATGCCGCACTTGCTGCGTTTACCAAATTGTTAGGCCTGAAACCAAAATCGCCGATTGCCTATGTGCATCTTGCCAAGGCGCAGCTTTTGGTGGGTGAAGAGGCTGCTGCTCGCGCAAACCTGGAAAAAGCGCTGACGCTGGATGCCAATTTTATTGCAGCCCAAAAGGTAATGCTGGCTTCGTTGATGCGGGCAGGAAAAATGCCAGAAGCCTTGGCGTTTGCAAGGCGGGTGCAGCAACTAAAACCATCCGCAATGTTTGGCTACAGCTATGAGGGCGATGTCTGGGCCAAACAGAAACGTTTTACCGATGCCGCCAAGGCATACCAACAAAGCCTGCAACTGTATGCATACTCCGACACGGCCCTTAAACTACATGCCGCTCGTATGATGTCCGGTAACGTCAAGGAGGCGGATGCTGACCTCGCTCGTTGGTTGCAACAACATCCGCGTGAACAGATTGTGCAGCATTATCTGGCTGAAAGTTATATGCGCCAGGCTAATTGGAAATCTGCAATAGCGCAGTACCAGTTGATCCTCGGTATGTATCCAAGAGATCTCCGGGCACTGAACAACCTGGCAAATAGCTTCATGAGCGCCGGAGATCTCGCTGCTGCGCGTTCTACCGTAGAAAAAGCGGAATCATTCAACGCGAAAGATGCGGAGGTGTTGGATACGCATGCTTCCATTCTTGCTGCATCGGGCGATAGTGCCGGTGCAATGAGTAAGGTGGACGCTGCGCTCGAAATTGATGCCAATAATTCATCCATTCGCCTGCATCGCGCGCAATTGCTCATTGCTGCCAATAAAACCAGTGAGGCGCGTAAAGAGTTAGAGCGCTTGCGTGCCTTGGGGGATAAGTTTTCTTCTCAAGCAGAAGTGAAGAAGTTGCTAGGCTCCGTAAAATAACCAGACTCTGACTTGGCTTGAAGGGGGTGCGATGACTCAAACGGCAACAGTTTTGCAGTGGATGCTGGAAGCGATCCGCTGCTCTGCCTCTGCGGATAATACTCAACCCTGGCGGTTTAGTGTGCAGGGGGCTTCGATTTGCATCTGGTTTTTTCCCTCAGCGCATTCCTTTGCTTTGTCGCACCCGGCTAGCCTTCTGTCTCTTGGAATGCTCCAGGAAAACTGCGAACAAATGTCTGCTGAGATGGGCATTCCAATCCGCATTGAATTGTCGGGGCATTTCCAGTTGGACAAACCTGTGTGCATATTTCATTTGCCGGGTGAAATGCTTGAACGTCAGGTGGAATTACCCACCCCCGCGTTAATGCTCAGGCATACCAATCGTCTGCCCTATTTAAGCAAAGTACTAGAGCCGAATCTTGCGGCTCAGATGATTGAGTGCGGTGGCGGCGATTGTCATATTCAGTTAATGAGCGGCCGAGCACAAATGGCGCCATGGATACCGCTGGTGCGTCGAGGCTCTGAGTTACGTTTCCAGACCCAAGAGGCTCATCAATGGTTGGACGCAAGCTTGCGAATGACTCCGCTAGAGGTCAGTCGCGGAGATGGCTTGGATGTTGCAACATTTCATCTTCCACCTGGCGGGCGAGCGTTGTTACGAGTAATCCGCGATTGGAAACGCATGTCGTTCTTGAACGCGATCGGTTTTTATAAATTACTTGCTTTGATTGAGGCTGACCTAGTCAAACAGGCGCCTGGGCTGTTGCTGATCAGCGGGCCGGCTGGAGATAAACACGCCCTTTCCGCCGGGCGAGCGCTGGCACGCAGTTGGATAAAATTGAATCAACTCGGCTGTGCCGTGCAGCCTTATTTTGTTGTGCCTGATCAACTGTTCCGCCTGCAAGCGGGGACTGTTGATCCTCACTTGTTGCCACAAGTGAAACAACTCGCATACTCAGTGCAGAGATTACTTCCTGCCGATGATGTTCTATATATGATGCTACGGGTTGGTTATCCAAAAAATGAGCCGGTAAAGTCCCGTCGCTTGGCAATTGAACAACTACGTCATTCATAGCCTACCATTTCTGCTGGCCCAGCCCATCTTTAGCGCTGAAAAACTCTGCTTCCTACCTATTCCTATTATTGGAGGTGACATATGAAAGACGAACTCGATTTTGAAACATTGGTGCTGATAATGGGGGGGCATACAGCTTTCCAACTTTGTTGGTCTGGTGTTCAGCTGGGCGTGTTTGATCAATTGGCAGCCAATCCCGGTATGTCGCGTGAAGCACTGGCAAAAGCGTCAGGCCTCGAGCCTCGGCCATTTCGTATTTTGCTTACAGGTTTGCTGGCCATGAAAATGGTGCTGCGAGATGGTGATGGTCTGCGTAACGCCGAGATGGTCAATCAGCTGTTGGTGCGGAGCACGCCACATAATTGGGTAGAAGTGTTGGGATGGCAAAACTATATCGTGTACCCAGGCGAAGTCGATTTCCTTGAGTCCTTGAAACAAAACCGCAATGTTGGTCTACGCCAGTTTCCGGGTAATGAAGACAACTTGTATGCACGCCTGACACATGACAAATTCTTGGAAAAAGTGTTCCAGGATTCGATGGCATCCTTGTCTCTTTCGGCAAATGCGATCATGGTTGAGAATGTGGACTTCTCTGGGATCACGCATCTAGTCGATGGTGGTGGTGGTAATGCTACCAATCTCATGGCCGTGGCACGGGCTAATCCACATTTGCGTTGTACTGTTTTTGACTCTGCCAGTGTCTGCGAGATTGCCAAGGCTAATATTGAGCGCAATGGATTATCTGCGCGAATTGGTACGCATGCCGGAGATCTATTCACGACGCCATTTCCTAGCGGGATTGATGGCGTGCTTTTGGCGCATATGTTGACAATCTGGTCGCCGGAAAAAAATGTTCAGCTGCTCAAAAGGGTGTATGAAGCGTTGCCGTCGGGTGGTCAGGTGATCATTTTCAACATGATGGGGCTCGATGACGAGACCGGGCCAATGACTACTGCATTGGGATCGCCTTATTTTCTCTCGATTGCAACCGGAGAAGGGATGCTCTACACCTGGGCGGAATTTGAATCATTCTTGGCCGAGGCCGGTTTCCAGCAAACCAAACGTGTCGTTCTGCCGAAAGATCATGGCGTCTTGATTGGCGTGAAGGAATAGCGATGGGTACGCCCCCCGGCTTTGACTATGATTCTGCTTTTTCAAGAAATTTGGGGCTGATCTCGCCACAAGAGCAGCAGCGCCTGCGTCATTGCCGGGTGGCAATAGCAGGATTAGGTGGGGTAGGTGGGGCACATGTGTTAACTCATGCCCGTATGGGAATTGGCAAATTCCACTTGGCTGATTTTGATACCTTTGAAGTTCACAATTTCAACCGCCAAGCTGGTGCAACCATGAGTAGCCTGAATCAGGAGAAAGTGGAAGTCATGCGCAAAATGGCACTGGATATCAATCCTGAGGCTGAAGTGGAAATTTGGAAGGAAGGCATCAAACCGGAAAACATTGATGCCTTCTTGGCGGGTGTCGATTTAATGGTGGATGGACTAGATTTTTTTGCGGTCGGCGCGCGCGAAATGCTTTATCGAGAGACTCGGGCGCGAGGTATTCCGGTTGTTGCCGCTGGGCCAATAGGGGCAGGGGTATCGTTAACCGTTTTTGTTCCAAATGGCATGAGCTGGCACGAGTTTTTTGGCATGGCGATGGCCAAAAATGAGCTGGAAAAATATCTTCTGTTCTATCTGGGAAATGCGCCAACTGATTTGCATGGCGCATATATTGACCGTAGTTATATCAAGCTTGCAGAGCGCAAAGGGCCGTCGTTGGGGCTGGCCACTCAGCTTTGCAGTGGCATGGCTGCAGCAGAGTCGATGAAATTATTGCTAGGTCGAGGGAACGTTTTCGCGGCTCCCTTTTACCATCAATTTGACGCTTATCGCGGGATTTATCGGCGCGCTAAATTGCGCTGGGGGAATCGCGGCCCATTACAAAGGCTCAAATTTATATTGGCCCGTAAGAAATTTGCTGCGATGTTGGCCCATCAATAAACGCAATTTGGCCCGAAAAAAATCCCCCAAAATTTGGGGGATTTTTATTGAAGCAAATGAAGCTTAGGCGCGACGCTTGCGCAGCGATGCACCTACGCCCAGCAGACCCATACCCAACAAGGCCAAGCTTGCAGGTTCCGGTACGGTTTGCAGTTGATAATCGAAATCACTGTGAGCGATGTAGCCATTAGTCAGACCCTGACCACCCAGCACGTCACCCGAACCAATCACTTCAACTCCCTGATCACCACCAGCACAGGTCGGCGACAGGAACGAGCAATCTTGAGTGGTAAAGGTTTTGCCAGTGTTGTTAACCAGAACGCTCAGACCGTAGTTGGCAACACCCACTTTAAAGGTGGCCGGCAGCCCGTGTACCGCAGAGGTATTTTCTACGGCATCTGCGGCGAACCAGAATTCATTTCCGTCACCGTTCGGATCGAAGCCAAAGGTCATGAGCAATGCGCCGTCGGTCGCTTTGTTTTCGCAGTCCACAACAGAGGCACAGTTAGTTGCACCAGTCAGTTGCAGATCAGGCGTTTGATCCAGATACAGTTTTACGATGGTGCCGTCTGCTGCTGTCGGTGCGAACACATAGTCGTAACGTGCATTGCCTTGACCATCGATGCGTACAAAGTTTTTTGCAACAACAACAGTTTCAAAAATACCGGTCAGTTCTGCACCGCCAAAGCCTGCTGGGCCACCAATAATTGTACCAACTGTCTGGTTGATTTCCAGAACACCACGCAGGCTATCGCCTACGTCCAGATTGCCGTTACCGTTACGGTCGATCAGTTGTTCGGCATTGTCATCTTCAAAAGCGGTAATGGGCGGGAACCAGCTCACACCTGCGCTAGCGAAGCCGCTCAACAGAGCACTGCTAACTGCAGTGGCGGCCATCAATTTCTTGAAAGCATTTTTCATGACTACATTCTCCTGGTTGTAAATTGGGGTGTCTGCCTGTTCCGCAGTCACTGTATTTACCTATAAGCAGGGAGCGTGCCAGTTGTTGCTTTTTATATTTGTTCGTGGTAATGGATGCTAGAATTCATTGGAAAAAATTTTTTTTTGGGCGCTTCTGTCAGGATGGTAGCTGGAGGATGGGGTAGGCGGGTGTAAAGAAAATCGACAACTGTTGCTCCGGATTCTATACAAAAAACGCCCCCGTCATCTGACTGACGGGGGCGTTTTTCGCTCATGCTTAGCGCTGTGGGCGACGAGCACGCAGCGTTGCGCCTACGCCCATCAGGCCCAAGCCCAACAGAGCCAAGCTGGCCGGTTCAGGAATGTTGGCCAGTTGGTAGTCGAAGTCACTGTGGGCAATGTAGCCATTGCTCAGGCCTTGGCCGCCGAGTACGTCGCCCGAGCCGGTCAGCGTCACCTTGCCGTCACCCGAGTTGCAGAATGGGGCTACGAAACTGCAATCCTGGCCAGCAAACTGTTTACCGGTGTTATTGATCAGAATGCTCAAACCAAAGTTTGCAAAACCTACTTTGGTTGTTGCCGGCAGTTTTGCCACAGTACCCACGGCCGCTAGTGCATTTTCTGCAACCCAGAATTCATCGCCATCACCGTTGGCATCAAAACCGAATGTCGCCCAAATTGGCGCATCCGATGCCATGGCTTCACAAGCTGCTACGGTGGCACAGTTGGTTGCACCCAGCAGGTTGAGCGGCGTAGCCGAGCCCAAGTACATGGTTACAATTGTGCCGTCTGCAGCTGTTGGGCCGAAAACGTAATCGTAACGGCCATTGCCTTTCGAAACCATAGCAACAACTGTAGTATCAAAAATGCCGGTCAACTCATCGCTACCAAAATCAGCTGGCGTGCCGCCGTAGATGCCGGCGGTACGGCCAATTTCAAATACGCCGCGCAGACGGTCACCAACGTCAAGCAATTTGTTGCCATTGGTGTCGATGTGTTGTTCCACATCGTCATCTTCAAAAATAGTACCGCCAGGGAACCAAGTTACGCCTGCTTGCGCTACGCCGCTGACCAAAGCGCCTGCAATCGCTGTTGCGCTCAAAAGCTTTTTGAAAGTGCTGCTCATTTTCATATCTCCAACAAGAGTTCAGGTGCCGAAATTAGCTGTTGAATGTTGCTGTATGTGCATAAGCAGTAACCGTGCCAGCTTTGAATTTTGTTGTTTTGTTTGTTGTATGTCGTTGATATGTAGCAAAATATTTTTATTTGTTGTTTTGTGTGTTGTGTTTTTTTGGGGATTGTAAGTGTGGAATGTCAAATATATCGACATTTGAATGTGTTTTGCTCGGTGTGATCACACAAGGGGCAACGTAGTGCGAGATGCCTAATCTTGCTATTGCAGTAAGCAAAGAGTGAGGAGGTGGTTAATTGATTGAGAACAGACGTCCGGCGATACCTTCCGCCTCCGCCGGCGAGAAGAAGTATGGATAAATCGAACGTTCGCCACCCGCCAGTTCAGGGCGGCCACCAACTCGCTGCACTTCATCGTGGATGTAATCCAGCGAGACTGAAAGCAGGACTGCGGGGGCATTGACCCGAGGATTGTTACGTTCCGGGCCGATGATCTTGAAGCCGAGCATGCGTTCATAGAACTTGACGTGGCGTGGGTTGACCTCAATGACGATATGGCTGTACTGGAACACCTCACGGGCATAGATCACTGCGATATGAAACAGTGCGGCCAGCACTTTTTTTGATTTAACTTCACCATCAACGGCCAGTTTGATGAATTCGCAGAGGCGTTGGCCTTCCGTGCGCAAAGGGTCGATTACATCTTTGTAAAGCTGATCGACAAGCAGGCCGAGTTCGGAGTCAAAATTGATGCTGATGGTGCCGATTGTCATGTCGCCGTCAGAGGCGACGATGGTGACCCGGTTAGGGTTTTCCTCGAGAGAGCTCGATGCCGAATAGCCACGCCATGAGTACATCTTGTTGATGAGCATGCTGGCGGAGCTGCGCTTACCGGCATTGTCAGCCAAACGGATCTTGAATTCTCTTTTTTGCATGGCCAATTCTTGGGTGCCCTCAAGCTCGGGCTGCTCCAGACACAGTTCCCTGTTCTGGCGCAGTCCTTCATAAGGTACTCCGATGATAGTTTTTTCCTGATCTGGATCGTGATTGGTCATTGCGTATACCCTCGTTGCACTCAACCCGGGCAAAGTTCTAATTCCTTGAAAAGAGTATAGAACTATTTTAGCGCGATGCCATAAAGCACCTATTCTAGGGGGCGCCCTTGCCGGCTGGCAATCTGCTACAGGTATGGCCGCGGCGAATTTGGGCTAAGCGGGTCTGCTTATATTTCATTGGTGTTATGTTTGTTTGCACTGCAATCGGGCGATTGTTCGATGGGTAAGCACGGATTGCGCATCAAGCGAGGCAAAATAGAACTACAGCTTGTTGATCTGTATATCATTGCTGGGTTAAGAGTTGTATGAGCACTGTCAGCGGATGTCTTATGAATCAATATTCGGTGTGGCTTATGCGTTGTCGTGTGGCTGTGCGTGCAAAAATTACATCATTTCCGGCAGTAACATCGCTTTGAGATAGGTTTGCGGCTCGCTATGGCGTACGCGGTTACTGATCCACCAGACGGCACTTTTCTTTACGCTCCATTCCATTTCGCTGCCGGCCA
>CAZEIK010000011.1:0-10052 GCA_964512315.1 uncultured Candidatus Saccharibacteria bacterium | reverse complement strand
CGCCCGTCTTCTTTGTCCTTTTTTGCTATATCGGGGGCCGCCCCAAAAAATCAATACTTAATTGCCGAGCCAACAGGAAGGCACTGATTTATTCCAACTATCAGCCCGGCGCCGGCGAGAATTGGCGTCAATAGCACTGACCTCATTACATTGTTGGCTTATACAACCACTACCGCCTACACTCGACGCTCGGCTATGTGTCGCCGACTGCGTGCTCATGAACTATGGCGCAAAAAACAATCTATCTTGGTGTCCGGAAATTCCTGAACACGGCACTTTAACATGTTTTTTTGACACAACTCTTTATGGCAAATGCCAACTGGCGGATAATTGCCCGGTTTTGCTATTTTGGAATGGTTCGATGGATGACATCCGTTCTTTAAGTTTCCGCTTTGATCCAGTGGAAGATCGCTTAGCGTTCGTTTGCAGGTCGAAGCAAGTGGTTCGACCGTTGCTGATAACGCGCAGGCTGGCTTTCCGGCTGCTGGGGAGGCTGTGCGAGCTAGTGGCACAGCAGAACACGCTGGCGCGCCAGGCCGATCCTGGCTGGCGGGATGAAGTATTGTCGATGGCTCATGCCCGTTCGGTAGCGAAGGTGGACGAGGCACAGCAAGATGCGGAGGCCCAGGTTACAGATGAGCCGCCCTTGCCGGTGATGGCTGCAACGTTGCTGACGCGGATTGATTTACAGCCGGAAGCGCAGCATTGCGATTTGATGTTTTTTTCCGGCGCAGATGTGCTTTTGTGCCGGGTGCGCTTTACCCAGACGCAATTGCACTGGTTTGTCAGCCGGCTGCATAAATACTGCCACAAGGCGGAATGGGGCAATCCGGTCCCCGAGCCGACATGGCTGCAGGATGAACCACCCAACCCGGCCGCCAGTGGGCGAGCGGCGATGCTACATTGAGCAGGCAGGCGCAACATGAACTCGGTTCCGTTGGTAAGCGTAGTAATCGCATCGTATAACCATGCAGCGTATGTCCAGGACTGTATTGGCAGTGTACTGGGCCAAACGTTGCAGGATTTCGAGATCGTGATCACCGACGATGGCTCGACAGACGATACGGTCGCCCGGATTCGAGAGATGAACGATTCACGCATCCGGCTGGATGTGTTGCCTCAGAACGCTGGAGCCTGCATTGCCTTCAATCAGGCAATTCATCGTGCCCGGGGCCGGTATGTGGCGATACTGAATTCGGATGACTGTTTCCTACCACACAAGCTGCAGCGGCAAGTGGATTTTTTGCAGGCCCATCCGGACATCGGTGCAGTGTTTGCCTATCCGCAATTTGTCAATGAGATGGGAGAGCCATTCGCCGATGTCGGTCACAAGGATTTTTCGGCATTTCAGGTCGAGAATCGGGGTCGGCATGGCTGGTTACGGCATTTCTTCGATCAGGGTAATTGCCTCTGCCACCCCAGTGTGCTGATCCGGCGCGAATGTTATGAGCAGGTGGGGCTGCTAGATGCGCGGCTGGCGCAGGTACCGGACCTGGATTTCTGGATTCGGTTGACGCGCAGATTCGAGATTCATGTATTGCCTGAAACCCTGCTGTCGTTCCGGATCCGCGATCAGCAGCAGAATGCCAGCGCGGGCCGCCCTGAAGTGATTGTGCGCGATCTCTGGGAACGACAGCGGATTCTTCGCCATTATCTTGGCTGGGATATCGACAGTTTTGCGGCAGTATTTCCCGAATACCGTGACCAGCTTCGTGAATATGCGCCAGATCAGTTACTGGCACGTCACGCCCTTGGCTTGGGAACACCATTCCATATCGGTTTTGGCCTGGATACCTGGTTTGCCTGCCTTGCGCCGGACGGTAGTGGGCCGCAGTATCTGGATTTCATCCGCCACACGGGGGGACTCGATCTGCATCATGTGCTGTTGGTGCGCGACCTGCGCCGCCAGTTAGATGCACTGAATGCCGCACAAGAGGCAAAACCGGCGCAGCCCTCGTCGTCCGTCGCGGATGGTAGGATCCGGCAAAGCTGGTGGTCCAGACTATTGCGGAGCCATTGATGCGCAGCGAGCAAACCACTTATCTTGCCCCGCTCGACCATTTGCGCTTTCTCGCAGCTGCGTTGGTGGTGATCTACCACTACATCCACACCTATGTGGGGGATATCCGGCCAAACAATCCCCTGTTGTCGCTTGTGGATGAGGGGCATACGGGCATCGGCCTGTTCATGGTGATCAGCGGGTTCATTTTCACCGTGCTGACTCATGGCCAAGAGGTGAGCTATGGCGGGTTCCTGCGCAACCGCCTGATCAGGATTTATCCGCTGTATCTGTTCGCAGTGTTCCTATCGCTGTTCATTAGCACATACAACGATCATCGCAATTATGGAATGTTAGAACTATTAGGATGGCTATTCCCTTTTCGGGCCAGTACGGTGCCATTTTCGCAATACTTTGTCCAGCTATGGACAATTTGGGTCGAATTCCAGTTTTACCTGATTTTTCCTTTTCTCAAGCTGTTTTACGAACGCTATGGCACGCGCTATCTTTGGAGTCTGATTGGACTAATGATCTTGGTTCGTGCGCTCGTATTCGCATCTACCGGCAGCGTCAGATTCATTGCCTATGAAACCATTTTCGGCAGATTGGACGAATTTCTTTGCGGCATGATAGCGGGTATCGCGTGGAGCCAAAACCCTCAAATCTGCAGGCACCCGCTACATTTCATAGCTGCCAGCGTGGCTTTACTTTATTCATTGCAATGTTTTAACCACTATGGCGGATCAACAAACATCGAAGCCTCATACTGGATCATCTGGACGACAATCGAAGGACTCATTTGGTCATGGTTCCTGCTTGCCTACCTGCAGCAAGCAAACAAATTGCCAAGACAATTCGCAAATAAACTGGCGTGGATGGGCAGTATCAGTTTCTCGATATATGTAATGCACAACCTTGTTTTGGCTGCGTTACGCAAACATATCCCTTCCACGTTTTGGAGTAACGACATCATCCTGTCAACGCTACTCAATGGTGCTGCAATTATGCTGCCCATTATTATTTTGGTTTCATCTGCGACTTATTATCTAATTGAGACCCCGTTCTTACGCTTACGCAGAAATTATCTGCTTAAGCGCCACCACAACTAAGCAAGATTTATTGGATCGAAGCAATGCCGCAAGTCAGTGTCGTTCTGCCCGCCTATAATCACGAAGCCTATATTGCCGAGGCAATTAATAGCGTACTTGGGCAAACGCTCGCCGATTTCGAGCTGATCATCATCGACGATGGCTCGCAGGATCGCACCCCGGATATCATTTCAACCTTTACCGACCCGCGCATACGTTTTGTCCGGCAAGCCAATGCCGGATCGCACTCCACCATTAATCGTGGTATTGGTATGGCAACCGGCCGCTACGTGGCCATTCTCAACTCGGATGATCGCTACATGCCCGACCGGCTGGCCCGGCTGCTGGAATTTGCCGAGGCGCGGCCCAACCCGTGTTTCCTGGTCAGCGCGGTCAGATTGATCGATGCCGATGGTCAGCCGATTACCGACCCGCAACACTGGTGGCTGCGCATGTATGCCGATATTCACCGGCAATGGTCACAGCATCGCGATCCGATTGCCGCGCTGATGTGGGGCAATCTGACCGTATCGACATCAAACTTCTTTTTCAGCCGCAGCCTGTTTGACACTCTCGGCCCGTTGCGCCACTACTGCTATGTACTGGACTGGGAATATGCGCTACGCGCAGCCAGCACCCTGCCGGATTGCTTTGTCTATCTGGATGAAGCAACGCTCTTGGATTACCGCCTGCATGGCAACAATACCATTCTGGGTGGGGCGATCCGAAACCACATCGAAGCCGCACACATCATCCGGTCAGCCTTGCAGCGCCTGAATGGCGGTGCGATGCGCAACCCGCTGTGGCGGCTAAATTACCTGCTGAGATTTTTACGACGCAAGGAGGTGGCAACACGGGAACACCAGCTGAAACTGAAAAATGCCGAGTTGGCTGCACAAGCCACCCAGCTGCAGGTGATGACGGAAGAGAAGGAAAAAATCCGCATCTACAAGGATGAACTGGAACTGCGTTTTGCCGCGACAGCCGAGCAGCTTGCCGAGCAGCAGCAAGCAAGAGCTTATCTGGAACAGAATCGAACCCAGCTTGAACAGGCAATCATGGCAACCCTTCGGGCCCAACAAACGCTCCAACAAGCTCATCAGGCCGCACAGACGCAGCTGCAAGCCAGCGAATCGGCCCGCAACCGTCAGGCAACCGAACTGGCACAGGCGCTGCATGCACTTCAAGCCATGCAGGCATCGACATCATGGCGAATAACCGCACCGTTGCGCTGGGCGGGCAGGCAGAAAATCCGGCTGACAAATGGCCGTCTGGCGCTCAGGCTGCTTGCGCAGCGCCACCACGGCTATGCCCGGATCGTACCCCATGCTGCCGCCATTCTGCTGCGCAGCGGGCCAAACGGGCTCCGAGCCTGGTTGCGCTCAGCCATAAACGGAGTCCCTCCCCCCAATCCCAACCAGCCAGGGTTGGCTATAGCCCCTTACCAGGCTTGGATCAGTGCTCAGGCGGCCAGAATCGAATCGCTGCGGATGCAACTGCCCGAACGGCTGGCCGCACTGCCGGTGAAGCCGGTTTTCTCTGTGCTAATTTTCCATCGGGACGTAGCGCTTTCTGCGCTGGGAGAAACTCTGACATCCGTGCAACAGCAGTTCTATCCGCTGCAGGAAATCCGGCTAGCCCAACCGGCAACTGCCTCCGCAGAATGGAGCCAAATGCTTGGCCAACGGGCAGCAGACGATCCTCGCATCAAGACCGATGGGCACGCGGCATCCGGTGATTTCATACTACTGATGGCTGCGGGTGACAAGCTGATGCCGCATGCGTTGCAGGTGTTTGCAGAATATCTGGCGAAGCATCCCGACGCTGGTGTGATTTACAGCGACGAGGACAAATTCGATGCAAAAGGACAGCGTGTGCTACCACTGTTCAAGCCGGACTGGTCTCCTATGCTGGCCTGCATCCAGAACTACGTCGGCCACGCCTTGTGTGTGCGACGCGATCTTTTTGCCGCCAGTGGCGCATTGGATCGCAAGATTGATGGCGCCAGCGGTTACGATCTGATGCTGCGCCTGAGCGAGCAGGCCCTGCCCCATCACTTGCCCGATGTGCTCTACCATCAGCGACTGGACGCAGCCCCAGGTGAAACGGCGTCCAGCCAGGCAATGCATGAAGCCGGCAGGCAGGCGGTTGCCGCCCATTTGGCGCGCCGCTATCCACTTCAATTCCTGCGGGTGGACGACGGCGATTATCTGTTCACCTACGACCCGCGGTTTATTGCCCGCCCGGCAAGAGTGTCGATCATCATCCCCACCAAGGACAAGATCGACCTGCTGGCCGTCTGCCTTGAGAGCATCCTGCAAAAAACCCGGTGGCCGGATTATGAAATCCTGGTTCTTGACAACAACTCGACCGAAGCCGACAGCTTTGACTATTTCGAACGAATAGCCGCGCAGGATGCCCGGGTGCGCGTGATCCCGGCACCTTACAAATTCAACTGGTCATTTCTCAATAATTTCGGCGTCCGCCATGCGACTGGCGATGTACTGGTATTCCTGAACAATGATACCGAACTGATTTCGCCCGACTGGCTGGAACGGCTGGTCGAGACCACCACGCTGCCAGATGTCGGCACCGTGGGCGCCCAGTTGTATTACGAGGACGGCACTCTGCAACATGTCGGCGTGGTAGTGGGCATGGGGGGCTGGGCTGATCATGTTTACAAGGGTACGGTACTGGCTAACATCCCAAGTCCGTTCATTGCCAACGCGCTGACTCGCAACGTCTTGGCCAGTACAGGCGCATGTGTTGCCATCGAACGCAGCAAGTTCGAACAACTGGGCGGTTTCGATGAGGCATTTGAAATTTGTGGCAGCGATGTCGAACTAGGTATCCGCGCCCACAAGCGCGGCATGCAGAACCTTTACCTGGCGCCGGTCAAACTGCGGCATTTTGAATCCAAAACCCGCGGCTCGGACGTGCCCGAGGTAGATTTCATTCAGTCCGACCTGAAGTACGCTCCTTATAGACTCGGCGGCGACCCTTTCTACAACCCCAATCTGTCGCGTTATCATTCAACGCCAGAAGTGTCTACAGAAAAAAAATGAATATGCGATTGATCAAGCAGCGATTAATGCAGTCTTTCGGCCTTCCTGGGGCAAATTTGAATAGCCGGGTCGAAACGCCTGCTTCGCTGATTCGCCGCCAGCTATCGCCGGAACAAGTCGAGACTTACGAAACGACTCCCATTCTGCCGCGCGGCAGCGACATCTTGAAACCCAGACTAAACCTGCTGCTCCCCGCGCTCGCCAAGGACCACGTCTTTGGTGGAATAATGACCGCCCTACAACTGTTTCTTGCGTTGGCAAAAGACGACATGGATGCACGTATCATCCTGTCCGATCAGGCAGATTGCGCGGGCATGGACATTGACATGCTTGGTGCGTGGAGAGTCGCTTCTGCCGATTCACCCGACCAACACGGGCGCATTGTGACCTCCTTTGGGGATCGAGGCCATCGAACCATTCCTGTCCGGAAAACAGACATCTTTGTTTCCACAGCGTGGTGGACGGCGTATGTAGCGCAGAGGCTGATCGGCAGGCAAGCCGAATTCTACAACCAGCCCGCGCTGCCGTTGATATATCTGGTACAAGATCATGAGCCAGGCTTTTACCCTTGGTCAACCAGGTATTATCTAGCGCAAAGCACGTATCAGTATTCCGGCCCGATGGTTGGAATATTCAATACCGGTCTACTACAAACCTATTTTCAGCAACAAGGATACCGTTTTTCTTCGGCCTATTGCTTTGAGCCCCAGCTCAATCCGACACTACAACGCACTCGCTCGCAACTGAGGACAACGACAAAAGAGCGAATGCTCATCCTGTATGGAAGACCCAGCGTAGCCCGCAATGCATTCGAACTTGTCTTTCAGGGCGTGCGAACCTGGACGGAAATCGACCCCTTTGCTCCAGAATGGAAAATCTTTTCAATCGGCGAGAAACACGTCGACATCAACCTGCATAACGACTGCAAGATCGTTTCGCTCGGCAAGCTGACCCTAGACCAATACACAGACATCCTGCAACAATCCGCCATCGGCCTGTCGCTGATGTTCTCCCCACACCCCAGCTACCCGCCGCTGGAAATGGCCGAATTCTGCGTACAGACCATCACCAACACTTTCGCCAACAAGAATCTGAGCGCCCTCAGCCCGTTCATTCATTCGCTGGACAGCCCGACACCGGAAAACATTGCTGCACTGATCAAACAGTTTGCTGCTCCCTACTCTACACAGCATACTCAAACGGTTGTCCTGCCGGATCAGTCGATTTTTGCGTCGCCGGGTAAGGCATACCCGTTTATTGACGAATTACGGAGAAAGCTGAAGCTCCCGGACTAACATACACCCTGATGGCTTTCAGCAGCCCAAACCTTCCTGCACCCGTTTTGCCCGTTATACCGGCGCAATGTTTCCCGAGCCGGAAAAGATTGTGTAGCGGGATACTATTGGCCACCAGCCCGATGTTTCAGGCTCGGACGGATCCGCTCCATATCCTATTGATGCTGCATTCCAGCGGGAGGGAACAGGGTTTTGGCTTGTTGGTGTGTAATGATCTGATTTCCCCAAACACCTTGGTAGGTGTAAATCCATTTACTGAGACAAATTGAAATGAACAGGAAACACACCACATCGAACGCCAGCTGCAAGCTGGCAATCGTGAAAAAGATGAAAATTCAAGGGCCGAACCCAGCCCAACCAACGCCCCCCGGTCAGTCCAATAGCCGCCAGTGCCAGACAAATTGAAAGCTACACCTTGAAACCCGCCTCCTCGTTCATCATTTCGCTGCTCAAACGCAGTCCGCGTCTGAAACGCTTGGCCCGTGCCGCCATACAAAGTATATGGCAGGAAACGCGGCAGCAATCCGATCTTGCCGAGATCACCCCAATCGTCGGCCATCCCGCTGCCAACGCTCGGCCAAGGCTGAACCTGCTGGTACCCACGATTGCAACTGACCAGCTATTTGGCGGTATTGCCACAGCCTTGCATTTTTTCGGTGAACTGGCAGCCAGCGATTTCGACGTGCGTGTCATCCTCACCGACAACGACATCCACGAACCTACCCCCCCCGCGCTACTGACCGGCTGGCAGTTTGTCCGGGCGGAAGACAGCGCTGACGGCACCCGGCAAATCGTCCCGTTTGCGCACCGCAGCGGCCGCAAGCTACCGATACGGCGCAACGACATTTTCATCGCCAGCGCCTGGTGGACCGCCTACACCAGTCAGCGGCTGGTGCAATGGCAGGCGCAACACTATGCATGCCCGGTAAGGCCACTGGTGTACCTGATCCAGGATTTTGAACCATGCTTTTATCCTTGGTCCACCCGCTACCTGCTGGCCCAAAGCACGTATACCCAGCAAGAGGTTCCATTGATTGCGGTATTTAACACCAGGTTATTGCAAGATTATCTAGCCGCACAGGGCTTTAGCTTTGCGCAAGCCTACGCGTTCGAACCATCGCTGCACCCCCAGCTCAGGCAATGGCTGCAGGCACACCCGCTTCCAGCCACCAGAAAGCGACAGATCTTGTTTTACGGCCGGCCCAGCGTCGAACGCAACGCATTCCCCTTGATCGTACAAGGCCTGCGCCACTGGCAGCAGACCGATACGCGCTCAGCCGACTGGAGAATCATATCAATGGGTGAACCGCATCCACCGGTTTTACTCGCCACCAAACGGGCATGTGAAGTAAAGGGCAAACTTAACTTGAACGATTACGCGAACTTAATGAGTGAATCAGCCATCGGCATCTCGCTAATGGTCTCGCCGCACCCTAGCTATCCTCCGCTTGAAATGGCCGCCTTCGGCATGCGAGTCGTTACCAATTCGTTTGGCGCCAAGCATCTAGACCGATGGTCAAACCACATTTATTCGCTTACCGATGCCACCCCAGAGAAACTGTCCGCCACCCTCAGTAGCCTGATCGACCGGTTCGACGCCCAACAGCAACGCTGGCCAGAAGAGCCGCCGTTTGCCAGCCAGCATGGCTATACCAACGTCACTCAGCCCGCTTACCCGTTTAGGGAGGATTTGCTGGAACTCTTGAGACAGAACCTAATATGATCGTCAGGTATGCGATAGGTGCACAGCATCACTTTCGACAATGGCAAAGAATTCGCTTGCCATGAAACGATTGCCCGCTTGTTGAAAGCCGATTGTTACTTTGCTGATCCGTACTCATCTTGGCAGCGTGGTAGCAATGAGAATACCAATGGATTAATCCGGCAATACTTTCCGAAGAAAGCGGGAGATTACTGACTTCACGACTTTGTGTGAGTGGAGAGGAAATTGAATAACAAGAATCGGCCAAGAAAAAGGCAGGGCTTCAGATCGCCCAAGCCACTGCCGCGAAAATAAGCCCATTTTCTCAACCAAACAATCACTTGTAAGCCCGGTGATAACGTGGCTTGGCGCGGTTGCGTTTTCTTGGAGGCCCGATCCGGCCAGGGCGTGTGCGGGTCAGTTGGCACAGGACACCTTCCAGCAGACCGGCACACAGCACATCAATATCACCGCCTGGCTGCAGCAGTTGCGGAATCAACAGGCGTAGCAACCGGCTGGCGTGGGTCAGATTGACATGCTGTTCGCTTCGCTCAGCCTCAGGCAAAGCCTGTAGCGTATCCAGCCCGGCCAGCGTGGCCAGATTGTGCAGCAGGATCGTCGCGTGAAACTCCTGGCGGATCGCCAGCGGGGTTTCGCCACCGAAACGTTCCAGCTTCAGCCGGCACTTGATGTGGCGGAACGCCTCTTCGATCCGCCAGCGTTGCCGGTACAACTGACCGAAGACGCTGGCTGGGTACTGCTCCTCATCCAGCAGTGAAGTGGCCAACACCTCGATCTGGCCGGATGGCAACACCACCCGCACCAGGCGTAGCGGGATCGGCTGACAGGTGATGACACGACTGTCCAGACCACTGCGAACAAAGGCAGCCACCTGTGACGAAT
>CAZEIK010000010.1:0-16567 GCA_964512315.1 uncultured Candidatus Saccharibacteria bacterium | reverse complement strand
GTAGTCCGAAAGGGACGGGGTGGGGGGTGGTGGGGCCTAGAACAAAGGAGGTGTTGGGGCAATAATGTCAATTTATCTCATATTTAAAACTTTGATATAATGGTGGCATAATGACTCCAGTCGAAGAAATCAAGTCAAAGTTAAGTGTGGTTGAGGTTATATCTCAATATCTCAGATTGGAGAAGTCGGGTAATCAGTACAAAGCCAGATGCCCATTCCATAATGAGCGTACGCCGAGCTTCTATGTGTCACCTAGTAGAAATAGCTTTCACTGCTTTGGATGCAATGAGTCGGGAGATATATTTTCTTTTGTAGAAAAAATAGAACACATAGAATTCCGTGATGCTTTGAAAATCTTAGCTGACCGAGCGGGTGTGACTTTGCGTGCTCAAAATAAACAAGAAGAGTCAAAGTTATTGCCAATATTAAAACTAACCAGCGAGCATTATTTTAAGAATTTACATAATAGCATAGAAGCAAAAAAGTACCTGCATGACAGAGGTGTGACTGACACTCTTATAGAAAAGTTTGTTATTGGTTTTGCAAAAAAAGACTGGCGAGACTTGTATGATACTCTCAAGCGAGCTGGATTCCAAGAGGAAGACATGGTGACAAGTGGACTTATAATAAAGACTGACGAAGGTAAATATTACGATAGGTTTAGAGGTAGGATAATGTTCCCAATTTGTAGTGCTGGCGGTAGTGTTATAGGCTTTACGGGCAGAATATTGCCTCAGTATGACGATGGTAATACTGGTAAGTATGTTAATACTCCCGAGACACCTTTGTATCACAAGTCTCAGGTTCTGTTTAACTATGACAAAGCTAAGAAAGATATAAGCGAAAAAAGAGAAATTGTCTTGGTCGAGGGACAGATGGATGTTGTTATGAGTGTTTACTCAGGCGTGGAGAATGTTGTGGCGGTATCTGGTACAGCGTTCACAGAGGAGCATGTCAGGATTATATCTAGGCTTGCCGATAGAGTAGTGCTGGCTTTCGATAATGACGCAGCAGGTCACAAAGCGAGCGAGCGAGCAGGTCTCATGTGTATGTATGGAGGGTTGGAGGTGTATACGGTCACACTAAGTGGTAAAGACGTGGCTGATATGGCTTTGGAGGATAAGAATTTGTGGACAGATGTGTTAGCTAAGAAAGTTCTATTAATTGACTGGTATACAGCAGAGGCTGCAAAGTTAGATGCCAAGTTAAGAATTAATTATGTGAGGCAGTACATAGTGCCGCTACTCAAAGCAGTAAGGAGTCCACTAGAGAGAGATGTGTATGTTAACCAAGTTGCAGCCAAGCTGTCTCTTGAGAGTTCATCTTTAAAAAAGGAAATAGATTCTTATATATCCGAACACAAAGAAGAAGTTGTAACTGAGGTTCAGTCAGCGCAATCTGTGGTAGATATAGAAAGCGAGATAGCGGCCCTCGCTATACATTTTGGAGAGGATTATAAGTCAGACATACCAGAAGAAATTCTCAATAAGACCTTAATAGAGTTAGAGCATAAACACGCCTTAAATGAATCATATTTTAAAGATTTAAAAATAAAGTTAACTGAAAATAAAAAACAAGAAGAAATTAAGAAATTAAAACAAGAAATATCTGAAGGTATTGATGTGGATAATAATCTTGCCAAATTACAGACCCTTATTGCTAAATAGTTTTTTAGATGTTACAATACAATTCTTACATCTTTTGTCTATATGGCGCAAAAAAAAGTTATTTTAAAAAAGAATAGTTCTAAAAAAAGTACAGCCAAAACTGTATCAAACAAAACAAAAACTACTAAAAAAGTAGCAGCCAGCAAAAAAACGACAAATAAAAAAGTTATCAAAAAATCAACTCCTAAAAAAGTTGCAAAAAAAGTAACCAAAAAGGTAACAGTTAAAAAAGCTGTTAAGCCTGTTAAAAAGTTAGTCAAATCTGTTAAAAAAGTATCAGTCAAAAAGGTTGCAAAAAAAGCTGACCCATCTAAGCCAGCTTATAAACCTAAAGCTTTTACTATTCGTACCAAACCAAAAAAAGAGGGTGATAAAAAAGAGGAGAAGAAAATTAGCACTAAGGAGCAATTAGCGGAGGAGCTAATTAACAAAGGTAAAGAGAGAGGCTTTGTTACTTATGATGAGATAATTAAATATTTCCCAACAATAGAAACAGATATTGTTTTTCTTGAGGAATTATACGAGAGACTTTCTGTTTCAAAGGTAGACGTATTGGAAAGTGGTAACATTTTGAATCTAGATGATGATCTTAAGGGTGGTAAAGAAGAGAATGCTCATGACAGCATTCAGATCTACCTGCGTGAGATAGGTCAATATCCTCTCATTGGTGGTGAGGAGGAAAAAGAGCTAGCTCAACGCATAGCAGAAGGTGATGAAGAGGCCAAGAATATCCTCGCTAAGTCTAACTTAAGATTGGTGGTGTCTATTGCCAAGAAGTATGTCGGTCGCTCAGCAGACCTTTCACTTCTCGACCTCATTCAAGAGGGTAATATTGGTCTCTTTAAAGCTGTAGAGAAATTCGACTGGACCAAAGGATTCAAATTTTCTACTTATGCAACATGGTGGATACGCCAAGCTATAACTCGCGCTCTAGCTGATCAGTCACGTACTATTCGTATTCCGGTACACATGGTGGAGACTATTGCAAAGTACAAACAGGTATACAGAAGACTTTCTCAAGATTTGGGGCGTGATCCATTATCAGAAGAGATAGCTACAGAGATGGATATAGAGCTAGAGAAGGTGCACATGATCGAAAGTATTAATCAAGACACTGTCTCATTAGAAAAGCCAATAGGAGACGATGATGACAAGTCTACACTCGGTGAGTTCATTGCAGATGATAAGATAATTTCTCCTGATCAAGAGTCTTCACGCAGAATACTTCGCGACCAGATAGAAGAGATATTAAGCAGTCTCTCAGACAAGGAACGCGAGATAGTGGAGATGCGTAATGGTCTTGGTGAGTACGAGGGTTATCAGCATACATTAGAGGAGGTGGGCAGTAAATTTGGAGTAACGCGCGAGCGTATACGCCAGATAGAGGCTAAGGTGCATGAGAAGATTCGTAATCATCCAAAAGCTGACAGATTGAGGAATTTTTAAGATTTAAAAAAGGATAAAGCGCCACCCCAAAGGGGTGGCGCTTTATCCTTTCCAAACTTAACTTTTTGTGTTATTATATGCAACAAGATTATGTTATTAGACAAAGTTACATTACAAATAAGCGCCGGCAAAGGAGGAGATGGAGTTGTCCGTTGGAGAAAAGAAAAAGGTATACCATATGGTGGACCAGCTGGAGGTGATGGTGGCAAAGGCGGTGACGTGTATCTCAAGGTTGTTCGTGATGTGTATGCATTAGGGCAATACAGACAGAAAACTGTATGGTCAGCCAAGGAGGGTGAGAGTGGTAAGAAGCGTAGTATGCACGGAGCTAATGCTAATGACTTATACCTAGAGGTGCCGCTTGGGTCTATTGTTTATAATCGTGATTATGATATTAGATACAACTGCGATAAGGATGGAGAGTTGATCAAGATACTTCGTGGTGGCCAAGGTGGGCTCGGTAATGAAAAGTTCAAGTCTGCAACCAATCGCGCTCCTGAGGAGTATACAAAAGGTTCTCGTGGTGAGTCTGGTATATTCGATATTGAGTTACAGCTTATTGCTGACGTGGGTATTATCGGCAAGCCTAACGCGGGCAAGTCCTCACTTTTAAATGCTCTTACTAGAGCTAGTGCTAAGGTTGCTGATTACGAATTTACTACTCTTGAGCCTAACTTGGGTGCATTCTATGGCTATGTATTAGCTGATATTCCGGGTCTAATAGAAGGAGCAAGTGAGGGTAAAGGTCTTGGTCACAAATTCCTCCGTCACATTAAGAGAACTTCAAAATTATTGCATCTAGTTAGTGCTAGTGAAGAAGATGTGGTTGCAACTTATAATACGATTAGAAAAGAGTTAGAGGCATATGACAAAGATCTAATTAGTAAGGATGAAATAGTTGTTCTCTCAAGAATAGATACAATAGATGAGAAGGAAGTAAAAGATAAAGTAAAACAACTAGAAAAAGCTTCAGGCAAAAAAGTTACGCTATTAAGCTTGTACGATGACAAATTGGTAAAAGACTTTAGTGATAATTTTATCAAAGTTCTAAGAAAGGAAAACTAAACAAATATAATAAAAGTGCCGCCCGAAAGGCAGCACTTTTATTATATACTAGACTTTTTATAAGCTCTTGATAATCTCCATGAACAGTTGCGGGTTGCCAGCTCCATTGCTTGCCTTCATGCATTTACCAACGAAGAACATCATCAACTTATCAGCCCCAGCTTTGTATTCGGTCCATTCTTTTTGATTTTCAGCTACAACAGACTCCACTATTTTCTTGAGTGCCTCAGGGTCAACATTCTGTATAAGATTTAACTCCTTGGCTCTTGCTTCTGGGTCAGAGTCTTGCTTCATAATATCTAGCAACAAGTCTTTTGCTCCACGGCTTGAAAGCTTGTTATCCGCAATCATGAGTACAATCTTTTTGAAGTTTTCTGGATTAGGTAGGTTAAGACTAGCGTCTTTTGCTTTGAATCCAACAGCATCAGTACATAAGTAATTAGCTAATGTTTTCTTAAGCTCTTGATCTAAAGTTTCCCCAGCTAATTTGTAGTAAGCATACAACTGACTGTCATCAACAAGTTGATCAACTTGTTTAGGTTGTAGAGGTATAGCATTCAATGTATCACGAACCTGCCAAGGTAGTTCAGGTAGCTCTGATTTTAACTTGTCTAGGTCAAACTCGCTGTGTAGATACATTTTTGGCAAGTCAGGATCAGGGAAATATCTATAGTCATGGGCATTCTCCTTTTTACGTTGTGAGAATGTTTCATTTTTTATTTCATTCCAGCCACGAGTCTCCTGTACAACTTTTTCTCCTTTTGCTAATAAGTCTTTGTGGCGCTCTACCTCGAACATTATAGCTTTTTCAACAGAAGCGAATGAGTTAAGATTTTTAACTTCACACTTAGTTCCGAATACGTTTTTGTCCTTAGTTATTGAAATATTAGCCTCAAGTCTCATTTGACCTTTCTCCATGTCTGCATCACTGCATCCAAGTGTACGGAGTAGTCTCTGTAATTCTTTACCAAAGTTCGCAGAAGTCTTAGCTGCTTCTTCGGCTGAGTTGTATGTAACAGGGTCAGTTACTAGCTCCATAAGCGGCACTCCAGCACGATTAAAGTCTATTAAAGTGTAGGCACCTTTCTCATGATCGCTTTTAGCGGTATCTTCCTCTAGATGAATACGTGTCAGTGGTACACCAGCGAGAACTCCACCACTTACAATAGGGTATTTGTATTGTGATATCTGATAACCTTTTGGTATGTCAGGGTAGAAGTAGTTCTTGCGGTCGAATTCTGTAAAGTCTGCGATATTTGCCCCAACTGCGAGCCCTACACATATTACTTTTTCAACTGCGTCGCGATTGGGCACTGGCAATGTTCCTGGCTCTGCGAGACATATTTCGCAAGTGTGCTTGTTGGCTTCAGTTTCTAGTGGGACATTAGCGCAAGAGCACCACATTTTGCTTTGTGTCTTAAGCTCGGCATGTATCTCCATTCCAATAGTTACAAAATAGTCGTCTTTGTTATCCATATTACCAATGATTATAGCAAATATTCCATAAAACCCAAAAGAAGCTTGAGTCTTTTTGAAGACATAAGTAAATCTAATTTATATACTTTTTAAACCAGGTTTTTTGGCGTTTGGCGTATTGATAGTCTTTGTGGGTTACATTATCAATTAACTCTTCTATTGTCATAGGGTTAGTGGTCGAGAGTGAGTCTAAGTATTTTATGACCTGCTTGTATTCGGTACTTATCTCAGCTAGCCTTTCCTTAGAATAACTTTTCAATAGATTTTTAGTTTCCTCTATTATGCCATTTACATTTTGAGTGAATCTTTTTCTGATATTTGATTTTAATGTTTCGTTATCTATATCTAAATATACAAATTCCACTTCATACTTTTTTTCTCTAGGTATCTCTTTTAACTTTCCATCAGTTAGCAGTATTTCTACTCTTCTTATAAGTCGGCGAGGGTTGTTAAGGTCTATTTCTTTTGTGTCTCCAAGTTCTGATTTTAGTTTTAAGTATCTAGACTGTAAGTCCTCTAGACTAAGAAGTGATAGCTCACTTCTTAATTCGTCATCACTTTTGCTATTTTCAGATAGTCCGTATATGAGTGAGTCTATATAGAATCCAGTTCCACCAACTACAAATATATTTTTATCTAGATTCTCTTCTATAACTTTCTGTGCCTCTTTTACCCAGTCGGCCACTGTGCATTTCTGGTTAATGTCATAGAGGTCCAAGCAGTAATGAGGTATGCCTTGCATCTCTTCTAGATTTATCTTTGCTGTTCCTAGGTCTGCCATTTTGTAGACCTGTCTCGAGTCGGCGCTAATTATTATAGAATTACCCAACTTTTTAGCCATATTAATAGATAGTGATGTTTTGCCACTAGCAGTTGGGCCACAGATAACTGTTAATTTGGGAAGCATATATTTGTGTTGTATACTAGCATAATATGAGTAAAGATGAATTAAATACTTGTGGTGAGGGTGGATGTTGTGGTGGGGCTTGTGAGGATTGCCCATGCCAGAATGGTGGCGTGTGCCTAAGAGAGAACGACGAATCTTGTGATTGTTGTGGCGAGTCAGCGGGATTATATGGATCTTCTAATAATGTGTATGCTGAGGTTGGTGAGCCAATAGAAGACTTCATGGTTGACGCTTATCAGAATGGTAAGATAGATAAAGTTTTCTTGTCTGATTATGCAGGCAAGTGGTCAGTAATATTCTTCTATCCAGCAGACTTTACTTTTGTTTGTCCAACAGAATTGGAAGAGCTTGCTAACATGTATGAGAAGTTCCAAAAGATAAATACAGAGATCCTATCTGTATCAACTGACACTGCATTCGCGCACAAGGCCTGGGCAGAGTCTAGCCCGGCTATTAAGAAAGTTAAGTTCCCAATGTTGGCTGATCCAGCTCACGAGATGAGTGAGTACTTTAATGTTCTTATTCGTGATGACGGTCTTGCAAGACGCGGAACATTCATTATCAATCCAGAAGGAGTTCTTGTTAGTGTGGAGGTTAATGACAATAGCATCGGTCGTAGCGCTAAGGAGTTATATCGCAAGGTCCAAGCTGCTCAGTTCGTATATGAGCATGGTGATCAGGTATGTCCAGCAAGTTGGGAGCCAGGTGATGACACATTAACTCCTAGCGATGAGCTCGTGGGTAAGATTTAAAAATAAAATATGGAGAATAACAATCACAACGTTGAGCACAAAGAGAAACACGTCAACACAGAGTGGATCATAGTTCTATTGTTTGCATTTTTCTTGGGAGGTCTTGGCGTTCACAGATTCTATTCTGGTAAAATTGGAACAGGAATACTAATGATATTCACCTTCGGCGGTCTCGGTATCTGGTATATTATAGACCTCATCATTGTTGCTGTCGGTCAGTTCAAAAAGAAAGACGGAACCCTTATTCCAGTTTTTAAGTAAAAAGCAAATAAAAAAACGGCACCCGCGGGTGCCGTTTTGCTTCGAGTGCCTTTTGCAATTAAGCACTCGCCGCTGGTTGTTGCTTTTGTCGTGGTGCCCTTTCGAAGAAGCGGATTGTTTGAATTTTGTCGGAGTAGCAGGTCGGCTTACCTGTGCGCGATGAAATTTTTACCCTCACACCTTGTACACAGGTTCTCTTTTTGGTACAGCGAATGCAAGAAAAGTGATTTCCAGCAGACACTTTTTCAACTTTCTTATCCCTCATAAGACTCTTAGTTTCAGAATGTTGCCATCCAATATCAGATGGTTTCCCAATAATACAACATAAATACGAAAAATGGAAGAGGGACTGTTTGTGCCAAAGGAGGGACTCGAACCCTCAAGCCGTGAGGCAAGCGATTTTGAGTCGCTCGTGTATACCATTCCACCACTTCGGCATTTAGAATATGTGGATTATAACATAAAAATCTCATGATATACTACAGAGACTTATGGCAACTATTGAGAACGCAATCTACTGGTTAGAAGTAGAGAAAATTATTCCAAACCCTTATCAACCTCGTAAAGAATTTGACCCAGTGCAATTGCAAGAAATGGCGGACAGTATTCGCCAGTATGGAGTGCTGCAACCACTGGTTGTATCTCGTTTTGAGAATATGAAAGAGGATGGGTCCATTGAAGTTGTGTATGAGCTTATAGCTGGAGAGCGCAGATTGCGTGGTTCGAAGTTGGCAGGTCTTGCCCAGGTGCCATGTATTATTCGTATTGGAGATGATAATAGAGAGAAGCTGGAGCTTGCGATTATTGAGAATGTGGTACGTGAGAATTTGAATCCAGTTGAGCGCGCTATGGCTTATCAGAGATTGGCTGATGAGTTCAAATTAACTTGGGTTGATATTGCTAAGAAGGTATCAAAGTCTCGCGAATATGTGTCTAACACTGTTCGTATATTAATGCTTCCCCAGGAAATGTTAGAGGCTCTAGCTAAAGGCAAGATTACAGAAGGTCACACAAGACCATTACTCATGTTAATAGACAGACCAGAGGAGCAGGCAACTCTATTCAAAGAAATGCTTATTAGAAAAATGACAGTTCGTGAGGCTGAAGGCATAGCAAGAAGGGTGGCTTATGACAAAGTGCGTAGAAAGAGTACATATATAAGCCCAGAAGTTGTAGAGATGGAAGAAGGGTTAGCGCAATCACTCGGCACCAGAGTTACTATTGAGCCTCGTGAGAAGGGTGGAAAGATTTCTATTGATTACTTTACTTATGACGAGTTGATGTCACTTTCTCGTATACTTAAAAATGCAGGAGTTAATAAGACTCACACTGGCATGTTTGAAGCTATTAAGAAGGACTCAACGTTAGGGGCTTATACAGAAGAGAAGCCAGCTGTAGCAGTTGCTTCTACTGCAGTAGCAGAGGACATACTTCCTAATTTGCCAGCTGAATATTTTGAGAATAATTCAGCACTAACAACTGACATAGCAGAGATGGCAATAGATGACAGATCTAAAGATGAGGTAGTTGCAGATCAAAATAGCGAAGACGACTTGTATAATATTAAGAATTTCTCTCTATAGAATTTTTCTACAAGAGTTATTTAACAAGGAATCTGTCTAGCATTCCGCCATTCTCTTTGAGCCAGCTTCGTATGTGGCGCTTGGCCATAGTCGTCTTGCACATTGATATCCATTTGCGATTTGGCTTGGCTGCATCTTTGGTTTCTATTTTAACTAAGTCTTGATTCTTGAGTACATAGTTGAATTGAACTGGCTTGCCATTAACATAAGATGCAAATGCATGGTCACCAATGTCTGAGTGTATAGTGTAGGCGAAGTCGAGCGGTGTTGACCCTTCGGGCAAGTCTATAACGTCACCTTTTGGTGTAAAGATAAAAACTCTATTATTGAAGAAGTCTTCTTTTAAATTCTTCAGGAATTCACCATGTTTAGACACATCTTTTTGCCACTCGAGCAGCTCACGTGTCCAACCAACCTTTTTGGCTAATGTATTTCTATTTATATCATTAGTTCCTATTTCTTTGTATGCCAAGTGAGATGCGATACCGTATTCTGCCTCTTCGTGCATTTGCTTGGTTCTGATTTGTATCTCTACTGTTGCGCCTGTTCCGGTGAATACTGTCGTATGTAGAGATTGATAGCCATTTGGCTTTGGTAGGGCTATGTAGTCCTTGAATCTTCCTGGTAGCGGCTTGTAGAGGCTGTGTATGACTCCTAGTGCTTGGTAACAATCACTCAAGTTAGGCACAATTATGCGCAAAGCGATAATGTCATAGACTTTGGATATGTCGTAATTATGCCTTCTTAATTTTTGCCAAAGTGAGTATAGATGCTTAACCCTGTGGTCGACACGTTCAATATTAACTTCTAATATGCGTAACTCTTCGTTTATTGTTTTGGAAATTTCTTCTAATGTTTTCTCATCTGCTGACTGTATTGTTTTGAGTATTTCATTTACCTTTTTGAATTCCTCTGGATAAACATAAGGGAAAGCTTTGTCTTCTAGTTCTGCTTTTAGGCGTCCCATACCAAGGCGATCCGCTAGACGGGCATGTATTTCAAGTGTCTCGAGAGCTATGCGACGGCGTTTATGTTCATCGACATATTCTAATGTTGATATATTGTGTAGTCTGTCGCAAAGCTTTATCACCACAACACGTATGTCATCGCTCATAGCAACGAAGAATTTGCGCAGTGACTCCACATGTCTCTCGACACCATTGTATTTTACTTTACCTAGCTTGGTTACACCTTCTACTAGACTGGTTATTGTCTCTCCAAAGTCAGACGACATTTGCTCATGTGTATAATTAGTATCCTCTAAGAGGTCATGCATAAGACCAGCGGCTATAGTGTCGGCATCCATTTTCTGATCAGCAATATTGATAGCCGTTGCTACGCAGTGGTTGAAATACGGCTCACCAGACTTACGCAGCTGACCTTCATGGAAGCTCTTAGCGGTGTAATAAGCCTTTTCTATCAAAGCTTTTTCGCTTCCGTTAAGATAACTTGCTTTTTGGAATAGACTCTCTAGCGATGTATACATGTTATAATTTATAACATATAAAATATAAATATTAAATCCTATGTCAGAACATAATACGCAACACAAAGTTGATACTCACAGTTATAAAGGTTGGCTTAACTCAGACTCTTTCTGGAAGAGGGCGTTTGCAATACTTGGCTACAACTCAGCGGCAAGCTTTTTAATAGCTATACCTTTTTATTTGATTATGTTTGTAGTTATGTTCGCTATGATGGGATTAAGTTCTAGCTTAAGTGATTCAAGAGACAAGGCTGAGCAAATATCTCAAAAGGTAAATATATCTATTGTTTGTTCAGAGGTTGCTTATGAAAAAGGTTTCAATACTCAAGCAGCAGAAGACAAGTTTGTTGCTGACTGCGAAGCTGGACAATATCAAGATGAGGTTAATAATTACATTCAAAGCACCACAGGTGGCGATGGCAGAGCAATATAAAACGTTAAAATAAAAAGTGCACGCTTCGCGTGCACTTTTTATTTGCCTAGTTTATGAGGATTGTGCATTGGGCAGGATTTGTTGCTGCAACGCTCAGGTATTGTTTTGGTGCCTTCCATCATCATCTCGCCACACATACTACACCATGCGCCGGTTGGCTTGGTTTTGATTGCATGTTTGCAATCAGGGTAGTTAGAACATGAATAGAATACTCCGAATCTGCCACGCCTCTCCTCCATCATTCCATCAGCACAGTGATTACATTTAACACCGGTATTCTTTTTTGCTTTTTCCTCGGGGCTTTCTTCTATGTATTTACATTTTGGATAATTAGAACAAGCGACGAATTTGCCATATTTACCATCGCGCTCCATCAATTCACCTTTTTTACATTTAGGGCAGGGCTTGCCTAATGTCTTTGGTGGTTCTACTTCGCTGCCATCTGGCTTTCTTGCGCCATCACAATCTGGATAACGTGAACAAGAGTAGAATGTTCCAGAGCGAGACAGCTTTTCTACCATGCTAGATTTACATTTAGGGCAGAGCATGCCTTCTGGAGCGGCGCGGAGGTTGGTTACTTTTTCTATATCTTTTTTACTTTCTACTTCAGATAAGAAAGGGGTGTAAAAGTTCTGCAGTACGTCCACATATTTTGCCTCACCATTAGCTATCTCATCTAATTGGTCCTCCATTTTAGCTGTGAAGTCATCTGAGACGTATTTGTTAAAGTGTAGCGTTAAGAAGTCACTCACAACTTCTCCTGTTGGTGTAGGGAAAAGTGTCTTGTTTTGTTTTTCTACGTAACCACGCTCTTCTATTGTCGAGATTATTGATGCATATGTGGAAGGGCGCCCTATTCCACGCTTCTCTAATTCTTTTACTAGGCCTGCCTCAGTGTAACGATTAGGTGGCAGAGTTTCTTTTGGAATTATATTAATATTTTCTAGGTTAAGTTCTACTCCTTCAGTTATTTTAGGGAGTATGACGTCATCACCACGACCATCTGGATCAGCTTTTAACCAACCTTCTTTTACAAGTATTGATCCATTGATAGAAAATGTTGCCACGCGCTCATCGCTAGCTGTTGCGGTTATTTTTGTACGTAACACTTCAGCTGAGATCATTTGACTCGCAACTGTGCGTTGCCATATTAGTCTGTAGAGCTTCTTCTCATCATCAGTAGTGCCAGCATTCGCGTGACTAGCATGTGTTGGACGTATCGCTTCATGTGCCTCTTGAGCATTTTTGGATTTGGTTTTGTAACTTCTGAATTCCAAGTGATCCTTGCCATAATTCTTTTCAATAGCTGAGGCGATCTCGCCCAGGGCGTCCTTGGATATACTGGTTGAGTCTGTACGCATATAAGTAATAAGACCTTTCTCATACAACTTCTGTGCCACACCCATAGTGCGAGATGGCGAGAATCCTAATCTATTACTTGCAGCTTGTTGTAGCGACGATGTTGTAAACGGTGCGTTAGGGTTACGTGTTGCAGCGGTCTCTTTTACAGAAGTTACAGACCAAGAAGCTTTGGTGCCTAGAGTTTTAATTTCGTTGGCACGCTTTTCCTCTTTTGGAACCTCGTCACAAGACATTAGCAGTTTGTATTTCTTAGACTCTTTTGCTTTGCCGACAGTATCAAAGTTACCCTCTAACTCAAAATATTTTTCTGGGATAAAAGCTTTGATTTCTTTTTCGCGTTCTACGATAATGCGCAGCGCTGGCGACTGAACACGTCCAGCCGAGAGGCCGTATCTAACTTTTTTCCATATCACACCAGACAGGTCGTAACCAACAAGGCGATCCAAGACACGCCTAGCCTCTTGCGCCTCTTTTAAATGCATATCAATATTACGCGGATGTTGTAGGGCCTCTTTTACTGCATTAGGTGTAATCTCGTGGAATGTGACACGCTCGGCAGTGTCTAGCTTGAGCTCATCTTTTATATGCCAAGCTATAGCTTCACCTTCACGGTCGGGGTCAGTTGCTAGGTATATTGTATTGGCTTTTTTAGCTAAAGTTTTTATCTCGCTTAGAACTTTTTCTTTTTTAGGGTCGACTACATATTTAGGTTTGAATCCGTGTTCTATGTCTATTGCTTCTCGATTAGACTTTGGCAAATCTCTTACATGACCAACAGAGGCGCGCACAGTGTACTCGCCGTCTAGATACTTTTCTATTGTCTTTGCTTTGCTTGGAGACTCGACTATTAGTAGCTTCATGAAGGTTTAGATTACACTAGTTTTTTAATTTCGCCAAATGTGTCACTAATGTAGCCCAGCGATTCGAGTGTTGTGAGTGATATAAAAGCCTCATGCGCAAGTAAGCCTGAGCTCTCTATTATTTCATCTCTACTTTTGGGGTAGTCGAGCATTTGAAGTATCTTCTTATCATTGTCACTTAGCGTGTCACTATCGAAAAGACTTTCTTGGGTTGGCGTAGTGTTTAGATCTAACAGCTGCAATATGTCAGCGCTTTCGGTTACAGGATATGCCCCATCTTTGAATAGCTTAGCGGTGCCAGTTGAGAGTTTTGAGAATATTGAACCAGGTACAATAGCTACGTCTTTGTTGTATTCTAGTGCGAGTCTTGCTGTTATCTGTGTTCCACTTTTTTCTTCCGCTTCTACTATTAATACAAGGTCTGACACAGCAGCCATCAGTCTGTTGCGAGCAGGGAATGTGTGTAGGGCTGATTTAGTTTTTGGTTCATATTCTGAGATTAATGCTCCACCATGCTCTATTATTTCGTCAGCTAATTTTATATTACTTGCTGGGTACAACACCTCTTCATCCAGTCCTGAGCCAGGGAAAGAGATAGTTTTTAGTTTGTATTTTAATGCTGACTTGTGTGCAGCAGAGTCGATGCCGAGTGCAAGGCCTGAGACTATTATTATGTCGTGTCCAGTTAGGCCAGATAGCAAGTAGTCAACGCACTCTCTTCCATAGGGCGAGCATTTGCGAGATCCTACAACACATAACACTTTTGTATTTTCATCTTTTTCAGTTAGGTTACCTTTTATATACAATTCCTTAGGGCATTGATTAATCTCTAGAAGCGGGGAGAGTAGTGGGTACAAGTGAAAATCTTTTCTAAGTATATGAGTATACATTTAGATTAAGTATACAGAAGAAAATTTTGTTTTATTTTTGGAATACACAAAAGGGCGCCCGCTTCGCGGGCGCCCTTTTGTTACGAACTTTTAGTGATGACCTCCAGCTGCATGTGCTGCGCCGTGTCCTGCTCCACCTCTGCTCGCGATTACGTATACTATTAGGCCAATGATCAATGCAAATTTTGTATTGTCTGGCATGTTACCGTTAACTAGTACTAGGAACAGTACTGCGGCACCTATAGCTTTTCCAACTGGACTCATATATTTGTATGTTTTAAATATTAATAATTATGCTCCTAATTATACTACTTTAGAATACTTTTGTCAAGTAGTTGTAATATTAAACAAAAATAGGTGGGGTTCTAGGTGTCGCAAAGGCAATACCTAGAACCCCACCTAAAGTTCAGCACTTTTCTGCACCCATGGTTTTGGTTTCCGTTGTGCAGTGCAGATTTTGCGAAAATACTGATCTGCCGCTATTGTTTTGGATATCGTATACCTTGCCAGGATCTATTTTGTATTTACCTCCCATTTTGCAGATCTGAGTATTTGAATAACCCTCAACCACAAGCGTTATGTCCTCACAAGGAACATTACCGTTTTTCTCGATATATATGCCTTCCGAGTTGCGGTTTACACGGTTCTCATTTGCCTTATTTGACTTATATTCGAATGATTCTTTCGGTGGTTGTCGATTGATGAAGTGAATTTTGATCACAACGTTACCGCCAACTGCTATGGTTCTACTCGCTGCCGAGAAAGTTTTGGCCGGCGTCTGCTTTTCAGGCGTAGCTTGTATTTGTTCAATCATGATTTTGGGTGTATTCTTTCCAAGTTTGAGTTTGGCTTCATCAAGGTTGCCCATCATTGCGATGATTAGCTCTTTGGCTTGTCTTTCGCGCTCTGGAGAGTAGACGCCCCCTTTAACCTTTCTTACCTCCGAGTTTATTTCAGTAGCAATGTCGGTGTACCGTTTTTCCCAGTAGGCACGATCTTTTTCGTCAGCTTCCTTTTTTGCAGCAGCGATCGCGTCAGCTTTTTCTTTTGCTTCAGCGTCAGCCTTTCTTTTTTCCTCGTCCAATTTTTCTTTGGCAGCAGCATCTTTCTTCTTTTGATCTTCTTCTATTTTTTGTTTGATGTGTGCTCGTATTTTGGCCAAGTCCTCGAGAGTGACTGGTACTAGTAAGCCGCCGGCAATGTTGTCGAATCCAGGCCTATCATAAACGATAGGCATATCTTCTGAGTCCAAGGCTTTTGATTTGTAGACTAACTGTACCCCGTTTTTCATTAACTCAAAATCATCAAACAACATCTGGAAGCGTGGGACGATTTTTGGCTTTTGGAGTGGCTGCTTACTTTCTTGCATTTGAAGCAAGTATGTCGCGACTGCCACTTCTGCAGGGTTATATATTTTTGTACAAGGGAGCTTCGCTTGAGGATTTTTGCTCGTCCTCGAAATGGTCTGCGGATGATCAGGCGTTGGCCCGGGACACATGAAGCGGTCATCTTTGCCTTCGCCGAACACTTCTTTGTTGGAAGATACTCCGCTAAAGTAAGCAAATGCAAACAATGCAACTGCCAACCCAACGAGTATGTATCTGTGTTTCCATAGATTGGAGATTAGCCACAAGATGAAGAAGCTAAGCAGGAACGTTATGGTTCCAACCCAGTATTTGATATCAGCCTCCTGTGCACCGATGTTGCTTTCCAGTATGAACCTGATGACTTTGCTGAACGCTGTGTCTAAAAGGTTAAACACATAGGCAAGCGCGGCTAAGCCAGCAACCAAAAGCGCGAGTGCGGCTATGCTTAGCCACTTTATCAGTAGCCAAGGTACTCCAATTTTGGGAAATTTCTTTTCGAACGACTCACGCAATGTTGAGTCACCAAAGTTAAGCAATTTCATCTATCTTTCCTTTCCGGTAGCGTTAGGAATTTTGATGTCTTTCTTTCCACATGCGGACAACTTCCTCTGTGGATTTGAAAAACTTCATGTACAGGATGTGCACCAAAAGCAGGGCGAGCCCAATACGTAGCCATAGTAAGATTTTTTGTTTTCGCGTGAGACGTAAGTCCGAAGTCAACTTGTTGAACTCGATGTCTATGCGCCAGAACAGGATGATGATTGCAATGCCGGTGGTTACGACCCAGAACATTGCTGGGCTGAACGCAATTTTTAACATGACTTTTCCTTTTGCGGTTGATTTGAATGTGCGACTCTGTCGCGGGAGTATCAAGAAGAATACTAACATAAAAATAAATTTATAAAAGAGCTGTATTTATGTTATAATCAAAAAGTTAATAATTGATGCAGTGGCGAAGTGGTAACGCTGCGGTCTGCAAAACCGCCATGCGCGGGTTCGATTCCCGCCTGCA
>CAZEIK010000009.1:0-20804 GCA_964512315.1 uncultured Candidatus Saccharibacteria bacterium | reverse complement strand
ACGCATTGATAATTGCAATCTGCGCTCAGGACGAACCTCGCGAGGAACTTGATAATTAGCTCCACCAATACGACGTGAACGAACCTCAATAGCCGGACTAGTATTCTTGATTGCTAATTCAAAAATCTCCATACCATCCTTCTCTGTTTTTGTTTTGATATAATCAAGTGCATCATAAACAATCTCACGTGCAGTATTTTTCTTACCGCTCCACATTACATAATTAATAAATTTACCAAGCTTATCTGAGTTGAACTCAAGATCAGGCCTAGCGATATTTCTATTTTTTACAGGTCTACGCATTTTATTTTAAGTTAAGTTAAAACTCTGTTTTATTCCCCCAAGCAGAAGGTACTCCAGAGTTGTTTATAAGTAATTGCTTGAATTCATCGTTAAACGAACCCTCATATAATAACACAAAAAATACCAAAAGAAAAGTCGCGCCGAAAGCGCGACTTTTCTTTTAGTATTAAATTATTTCTTAGCTGGAGCTCCTGCTTTAGGGCGTTTAGCACCGTACAGTGAGCGAGCTTGACGACGAGCATCTACTCCTGTTGCGTCGAATCTACCGCGAACGATGTGATAACGTACACCGGCTAGGTCTTTTACACGTCCACCACGAATCATAACTACTGAGTGCTCCTGAAGTTTGTGCTTCTCTCCTGGAATATATGTCGTAACCTCTTGACCATTAGTTAATCTAACACGAGCGATTTTACGAAGCGCAGAGTTCGGCTTCTTAGGAGTTGTTGTTGTAACTTTTGTACAAACTCCACGTTTGAAAGGAGAATTGTAAAAATTAGGGCGATTAAGCACGCTGTTAAAGCCACGTCCCATAGTTACAGATCTAGACTTTCTTGCTACTTTCGCTCTTGGTCTTTTAGTTAATTGATTAAGAGTTGGCATATTTTTATAGAATACCTGTGATTCTACTACAAATCTTGGATTTTTGCAAACTTACCTACCCTCCTGTGCCAATAAGGTACGAGCCGTACGCAAAGCGATAATAAGATCAAAAAGTAGACCCCTATTTTTTATATAATACAAGTCATAGCGAAGTCTTTCTATTGTATCTTCTATTCCTTGCGGCTGCTCATGCATCATAATTTGCGCCCAACCCGACAGTCCAGGTGTAACAGAATAACGTATCATATAATAAGGCACCTCCGACTCGAGTCTTTTAGCAAGATTAGATAGGTCAGTCCTAGGACCTATGAGCGATAACTCTCCTTTTATTACATTTAAAATTTGAGGTAGCTCGTCTATTCTTGTTTTACGTAAGAATGCCCCAACTGGAGTAATGTAATTCTTAGTCTCTTCTCCTGGCCAAGCACCACCGTCTGTATAAGCCATAGTTCTATACTTTCTAACAATTATCTCTTTCCCGAAGCGACCGACTCGTTTTTGTTCAGAGTAGACCACCTTGTTCCCATCTGAAACAATATATCTTTTTACCCAAGGGTGTAAGAAAGCCCATACAATAACCACTGGCAAAGAAATAATTATATCCAGAGCCCTCTTAAAGAATTCATAAACTTTTGTATTTATGTCCACATTTTCAAAAAACCAAGCATACCCAGCACCGTGCAGTGGAGTCTTTCTAAATATATATTCATATATATAAGACATATTAACTATCTTTACTCCGCTCTCAGTTAGGCTGTATATAGTTGGTAGCAATCCTTCTATTTCTGGATTATTTAAATTGGTTATTATGAGATTGATATTTTTTTCTTTAACTGACTCCAAAATATAACCCCTGAGCGAGTCTAGTGACTTTAGGTTTATGTGTAAATGCAATAGAGGAGAGATTGGATATGCTCCTATTTTTAACTGTTCAGCAATCTCGAACATCTCTTTTTCTGTACCAAGTAGTAACGCGCGAGACTTTATATCAAATCTTTGTAGCCTATTAGTACCCAGCCTCCATACTGAAAGCAATATTAAAATAGTTATCGCCTGAATAAGCAGAACTGTCTTAGGTGTGTATTGACCCGGGAAAAAGTAGAATAAGGTATTACCGAACAATACTATAGCAAAAACAACAAATCCTATATATTTTATTTTCTCAGCCTTTTGACTAAAGTCTGGCATGTCATACAGACCAGCTATAAAAATACAAACTAGGAAAAACAAAAATATCGGAACAAAATTAGCCACATGTGAAGCAAAATAGTCAAAATTAGTAAGGTCTGGCCTTCTAATCAAAAGAGCAGAATACAAAGAAAACCAGAATATAAAAGTATCCCCAAGAAATAAAGCTAGTCTTTTTGTTAGGCCTTTACTTAACATTATGCGCCAATACTACTTTTTTTTGACTTTTTTAGCAAGTTCTGGTCTTTTGTTACTCTAGCCCCAAAAATTCATTACGGCTAGCACGACGCAAATCACTGTAACTGCCAGCGAATGATGCTATTAATCCTAACGCTAGGAAGTCAGTTACAATGTGAGACCCTCCATATGACATAAACGGTAGTGGTATACCAGTTACTGGGAGCAGTGCCAAGTTCATGCCGATATTTACAGTAACATGTATAAAAACCAAACCAAAAACTCCTATTGCAACCAGAGACTCGAAGTTGTTATTGGCCTTGTAAGCTACGAGTAACATTCTAGAGAGTAAGGTGCCGAATAAGATCAGTAACAATGTCACACCAACGAACCCCCACTCTTCTGCAAAGGCTGCAAAAATAAAATCTGTCTCATGTTCTGGCAAGAACGATAACCTAGACTGAGTGCCGTACCCAACACCTTTACCAAAAATCTCACCACTACCTATTGCAACTTCTGCCTGGAAAACATTATAACCGCTCCCTCGCACATCTCTCTCAGGATTAACAAAATTAAGTATTCTATTCTTCTGATAATCTTTAAATACAAAGACCCACATCAGGGATGCTGCCACAACTCCAAGACCAACCATTATAAACAGATGCTTCTTAGAAAGACCAGACGCAACAACCATAACAAACCATATACCAGCAAGAACTAAAGCAGAACCTAGGTCAGGCTGAAGCATAACCAGCGATATTGGTATCAATGTATACACCAAGCTAACAACGATATGCCGGATCTGCTTAATCTCAACATGCCTCTTAGAGAAATACTTGGCTAACAAAATAATTAATGCAAGCTTGGCAAAGTCAGCTGGCTGCAAAGACACTCCACCAAAAGATATCCAAGCCTTGGACCCTTTGACCACATTGCCAATAAAAACTGTGGCAAGGAGAAGTAAATTAGAGACCGAATATATAAATAAAATAACTTTGGTATTCTTAAGAATGTTGATATCCAACTTAGACACAACAATATAAGTGACAATTCCAAGAACTATCCAGATAGACTGCTTGGTCAAGTATGTATCACCAGAAAGAAAGGTAGACATGGCTGATAAGCCAAAGAGAGAGATAGGTATTGCGGTTAGTAGAAGTATCCACTCTTTCTTATTTCTCATACTTCATTAGAAGTGGTACAAACTTAAGACTAGCAATATCGCCTTCTACTACATAAGGTAAAGAAATAAATATCTCACTTGTCTTATCATGAACTAGCTCAGGGACAGTGAATTCAGAAAATCCTATTATATTACCTAGTGAATTATAGGCAACCAAGAGGCTAACAAAATTTTCTTTTATATCATCCTTATAAGGCGAAGCATAGAATGCGTCTATATCTGTCGTGTTGGTGTTTTTAACATAAGAGAAATTCTTAAGCTTGATATCATAAGAACCTGCGGACTTGTACATTTCATAATCAGAAAGTTTCACTATTATGTTACTTATATTTTTTGCTTCAATATCCCTGTTGTATATAGGTATAATTTCTCCTGTGAATCCTGGTACCGAGCCTCTTATTGATCTAAAGTTTTTACCAGTATCATCATAAAGATCCATCTGTATGTTAATGAACTTAGGAGCTGATTTTACATTTGGGTTACTGAGCAAGACTATAACATCATACTTATCTTGACCAGTCTTAATCGCTTTAGAAGATATAACAGATAGCGGCTTATAATCTGATTTACACACCAGTAGACAAGACCCGCCACAATCTACACCAGTCTCAATACCATTCTTCTTACCGTCGTCGCAAGTAACTGGTGCCCAGATAACCCCTCGCAGCAAAAATACAAACCAAGCAATAACAAAAACAGCCAATATGCTTGAGTAAAGTATTTTTCTCTTTGTATACCAATTCATCTCTATTTCTTGCATTTGTTATAAATTATAACACAACGACAACAAACTCACCCCTTATGTGATCCTTATTATTCTTGAAATAGTCATTCACTTCTTTGGCTGTACCACGGACCACCTCTTCATACATTTTAGTTAGTTCTCTGCAGACGATTACTTGTCTTTCTGCAAAACTATCCTCAAAGCTTTGTAACAGCTTTTCTATTCTGTGCACACTCTCATACATCACACTCGACATCTCTGAAGCAGCGATCTCTTTTATAAAAGTCTCACGCCCTTTCTTGTTAGGTACAAATCCTAAAAATTGAAATTGATTGCCGACTATGCCAGAGATGGACACAGCAGCGGTCAACGCTGACGCACCAGGAATAGCCTCAACTTTGCAATTAGGTAAACTCTTGATTACTTCCAGAAGAAGTAATACTCCAGGGTCCGATATGCACGGCGTGCCAGCGTCACTAATTAGGCACACATGGCCGCCTTCTTCTAAAGTTTTTATTATTCTGTCTTGATGTGAAAGTTTTGAACCAGAGAAATAAACCGTAGTCGGAGTGCTAATGTTGTAATGCTTTAATAATTTCTGAGCCTCGCTTGTATTCTCACATGCAATCAAGTCGCACTCGGACAGAACGCGTACTGCACGATATGTAATATCCTCTAGATTACCTATCGGTGTTGCTACTATTGATAATTTACCTTTGTATTCTTGCATATTAAACTCTTTGGATTTGGGCGCCGAGCGCAGCGAGGCGCGACTCAATGTTCTCATACCCTCTATCTATCTGATCTATATTGTCTATCACACTCTCACCTTCTGCGCCAAGTGCTGCAATAAGGAGTGCGATGCCAGCGCGTATGTCAGGGCTAGTCATGTGTCTCGCGCGCAATTTACTTTTCCAATTGATACCAGTCACCACCACGCGATGAGGGTCGCACAACACTATCTGCGCACCCATTGCTATCAACTTATCTACGAAGAACATCCTCGCCTCATACATTTTCTCATGGAACAACACCACTCCATCACACTGCATAGCCGCCACAATGCCAACACTCAGTATATCCGGACTAACCTTGGGCCAAGGTTCACAAGCGATCTTCATCATGCTACCATCATACATTTTTTGTATCTCATATTTGTCTTGCTTTAATACTTTTATATCGTCACCGCTAATTTCAAATTTGCAGCCAAGCTTCTCAAACATTTTAAGTGTCATACCTAGGTCAGACACGCCAGCATTCTTAATAGTGATCTCACTACGTGTAGACATGGCGAGAGCTATGAAGCTAGCCACCTCAATAAAATCTGGCAATATATTATGTGTAATCGGAACAGAAAAGTCCGCAACCTTCCCGCTATTGCTAAGAGTTAATCTATTGGACTTTTCTCCTTGCACCTCTAGCCCAACACTTTTAAGCACATCACATAGCTGTGTTATATATGTCTCACAAGCTGCATTGTATATAGTTAATTGCTTAGCGAACATAGCGGCGCACATAATAACGTTAGCAGTTCCAGTCACACTCGCATCATCTAGGAGTATCTCACCTTGCATGATTTTATTTTTATCTAATGTAAGCCTGTTGCCATTTAACTCTGCACCCAACCTAATGAAACCTTGTATATGAGTATCAACTGGACGCAACCCTATCTTGTCGCCTCCGACAGGCGGCACATAAGCAACTCCGAATCTTGCAAGTAATGGCCCCATTAGCATCAGTGACCCACGCAACTTCTCTGACAATGCAAAATACTCATCGCTTTCAAAGAATTCTTTTTTTAAACTTCTCGTGTCTATTTTCAAAACATTTTTATTATTTTCTGTTGACCAGGCAACCTCGGCCCCACCCTGCTCCAAAATCAATAAAAGGTTCCTGATGTCAGAAATGTTCGGGCAATTTACAACCTTAATATTTTGCACCAGAACGCTGCTCGCAATTATTTGCAAAGCTTCATTTTTAGCCCCCTGTGGCTCAATCTGCCCGCTCAATTCCTTACCTCCTATTACTTTAAACACTGCCATAATTACATAATACTAGCACGCCAAATAATAAAAATAAAAAATAATTTTGCTATAATACAGTTATTGTGAAGACCAAGCTTTTAACAATAACAATACCATCATACAAGCAAGAAATAATGCTACGTAGAGCTTTACTTTCTCTCTCGGACCAGACATTCAAAGACTTCGAGGTGCTAATATTAGACGACAAATCTGAAGTAGACTTTAAAAACATATTGAATGAGTTTAGCCAAAGTTTAAATATTGAGATAAGGCAGAATACTAAGAATCTTGGTGCCATGGAAAATATGAGACATTCGATAATGTTAAATACTGACACAAAATATGTACTGTCATTACACGAAGACGATTACCTATCTACTAATTATATTGAGAATGCAATAAAAGAAATGGAATCAGACGAGAACATATCACTCTCTTCAACTAGACCTTGGTGGATACTAAAAAGCGACCCTTACATACAATTCAAACAAAATAACTCTAACTTTTTAAAACTAAATCATTCAGAATTAGTTTTATCAATATTAAAAAGTGAGCCGATAATGTTCAGCTCTATAATATACAGATCTAGGGACATTTATAATGCTTGGAATTATGAAAAATATAATACATTTTGTGACAGGGTCTTACTGATAGACATACTCAAAAAATCTAACTCGACATGTCTCCAACTGACTTCTCCTGGCATAGCCGTTAGGGACCACAGTAAAGACCAAAAAGATACTCGTAGTAAAGACGTAAAGTTCTCTCACTTTATTAATCTAATGGTTTACTACTCTAAAAATATTAATACTTTAAATCTAGTATCACTTTCCCACCTTATCAAATACTTCTTTATAGGTATTTACTATTTTTATAGAAAATAAAGGCTACTGATTTTTATAAATAAAATCTTTTATATCGGAACTAAATAAATCTTCTTTAATTTTGTTAATTTCGGCCTTACTTCTATCCCACCATTTTATTTTTAAGAGGTCCTGTATCTGATTTTCTTCAAACCTAAATTTTACAACTTTGGCTGGAACACCGACAGCAACAGCAAATGCAGGTATATCACGTACAACTACAGCTCCGGCACCTATAATCGCACCGTCACCAATAGTCACAGGACCTATTACTGTAGCCCCATAACCGATCCATACGTCGCTTCCTATAGAAACATCTCCTCTTTCGTTGGTTTCATTTTGTTTAACATTTTTATCTATAAGAGATTTTGGGTAAGTTGTTACCAACCCTCTCTTATGATTAGACCCTAAAAGAATACTCACATTGCTAGAAAATGAAACATATTTACCAACATCCAGCCTGCTTGTACCGTCGTAACAAATAACCTTAGGATACCCGTATGTACCCACTCCCCAAGATTTTATATACCTTCTGCTACGAGAAAATATATACTCAGCCTTCTTGTTGTCTATAAAAATAAGAACTTTGTAAACCAGAGATAAAAGTCTGCGCATAATTGAACTAATTATACCACCTAAGAAATAAACTTTATAAGATGCTATAATTTAGTAAACTTGACAAATGCTTAGTAAAATTAAAGCTGAATTTAAAAAAGACGGAATAAACAGATACCTAAAAAGTATAAAATGGACAACTTTAGCTAGAGTGTTAACAATGAGCATATCGCTTTTAACTACTGTTATTCTAGCTAGAATATTAGGTCCAGTTTCTTTTGGTGCGCTAAGTTATGTATTAAGCACGGTTGGGATTTTAGGCATTCTTGCAGCGTTAGGGATAGATAATGTTGTATTTAAAAAAATTACAGAAAGAAAACATGACAGGGAAGAAATATTAAGCAGCGCCATACTTCTAAAAATAATTTCTGGGGTCTTCACTTTCTTGCTACTTACAACCCTAACCTTAATGAGTAATGAGACTCTGTATATTAAAAAACTAATAATAATATTTGGTCTTTCTTTTATAACTCAACCGTTATTATTATTAAGTTATGACTTTTTAAAAGACTCAGAGTCAAAGTATGTAACAATAACCCAAGTCGTAACTATCTTAATTTCTAGCTCTCTTAAAATTTTAATAGTATACAAAACAGCTTCTCTGTTAGGTTTCATAGCTATCTTGGTGATAGAAAATATAATAGCCGGATTCATCTATCTTTACCAAATCAAAAAAATAAGGAAATTAAGTTTTAACTTTAACCCAAACAAAAAAGAAATGCTTAATATTTTACTAGTTTCTGCTCCTTTAGTACTATTTTCAGCCTTCTCTGAAATTTACTATAAGATAGATCAAGTAATGTTAAAACATTATCTTGATGTGAGCGCTGTTGGAGTATATGCTGCCGCGGTTAGGCTTTCGGAAATATGGTTCTTCGTGCCAAACATACTAATGGTATCTTTATTCCCAGCTTTTATTAACTCTCAAAATAACAAAGAGGAGTACGCGAAAAGATTAAAATACTTTATGGTAATTCTTTTAACCTTAGGTTCGCTAATATCAATACTAAACATATTCTTTAGTGAATTGATAGTTAAATTAGTTTACGGTAAAGAATTTATAGAATCCTCAAAAATACTATCGATTTACACACTATCAATTATCAGCAGCTTTTTGTCTTTTGTTATATATCAAGACCTGTTTATAAAAAATAAAAAGAAATTACTACTATTAATACCATTCTTAACTATGATATTAAATATATGGCTAAACACCGTACTAATACCATCTCACGGAACTGCGGGCGCTGCTTGGGCCACAGTTATAAGCTATAGCTTTATACCATTACTCTATTTTAGTTTTAAAAATGATAAAATACTATCATGATAGAGAAAGTTATATTACTAAGCCCTGTTAAAGATGAAGAATGGATTATTGGTGACTCCCTAAAAAATTGGGATAGTTTTTCTGATGTTATCATTCTAGCGGACCAGAGTTCAAAAGATAAAACAGTTGAGATAGCAAAAACATTTAAAAAAGTTACCGTGGTCAAAAACCCTTTTAAAGGATACACAAACGAAGTACGTTTTTTACTCCTCGACAAGGCGAGACAAATTCCTGGGAACAATCTTATCGTTTGCTTAGACGCAGATGAACAAATAGATCCAATTTTTATACAAGAAATAAAAAACTATTTAACACAAAATAAATCTGATAGTATAGGTTTTTCTTCAAAATGGTTACAACTTTACAAAACTTCAAATCTTTACAGAAATGACAGCCCTTGGAAAAATAACTATAAAACCTTTTGTTTTTTGGATAATAAAAAAGATGACTATGACAGAAAAGTAATCACCAACGAACATATCGCAAGAATACCCAAAACAAAAATTACAGTTAAAATCAAAACGCCCATTTTACACTTCCAATTCTTAGCAAAAAAAAGGGCACAAATTAAACAAGCTCTATATATGTGCAACGAGACGATAGATGGTTGGGACCAAAGAAAAACAAATAACCGCTACCGAGTGGCTAAGTTTTTAGAAAATCCACCGCTTAAAACACTTCAAAGTGGTTGGGTAAATAAAATATTCGAACCATCTAACAAAAACCTTAGGTCTTACTCTGAAGAAAAAATGCTACAGATAAAGGAAATATTTTGCAAATTTGGCACATTAAAATTTGAGGGGCTTGATATTTGGGACATACCTGAACTAAGGGAAGAATTCTTTAAAGAGAATCACCGAAACCCCGGAAAAGCAAAAGAATTCCCGTTCTTTATTGTAAAAATAAACGACTTGAAAAATAATGTAAAAAATAAATTTCGCATGTGGTACAATATCATCAATGAAAAAATTTCAAGAGAGCTATAGAGCTCATGATAGCGGGTACATCAGGGAGCCTGATTACTATGACCCAAATAAAATCCTAGAGAGAACCAAAAATGATTTTAGAAACTCTGGGTATGAATTAGCTATTAATATAACAAAAAGTCTTCCTAAAATCCACATAGATATAGGGTCTGGAGTTGGTTGGTTAGTAAACAAGACCTCAGGCTATTTTGAAAAATGTTATGCCATAGAGCCATCTCAAAAAGCTGTCGAATACTCATCGAAACTAAACCATGACATAAAAAATATTACCCATATCAATAAAAATATGATTGATGGTTATCTAGACATAGAAATAAATCAACCAGTTTTTCTTACGACAGGGGCAGTATTTAGCCATATTCAAGATGAGTATATAGAAAACTTTTTAGCAAAATTAAACAACGCACCTAATGGATCAATATTATTCTTTAGTGAAAACTACGACAAAAACTATAACCAAAAATTATGGCACATAAGAAGTAGATACTGGTGGAGAAAAAACCTTTCTGGTTGGTTTTTATTATTTTTTGACCTAAACACAGCCGGCTACCCTTCTGGAATTTATGGTATAAAAACAGAGCATCCACTCAACTATAAACCAGGAGTATTGTGGAACTTTTTTTGGCAGGCTGACAAACTACTAAACTTTTCCAAAAGCCTGGTTAAAAAAATATTTAAATTTTCTATAGAAAAAAACAAAAATTAACCTAATATTTTGTGACGGCAAGATAGAATAAATGAATCTAGATATTTTTTTTGGGTAAGGGTCTGATATAACCTCTCTATACAAAGAAACATAGAAACTTATAACTTTAGCGGGTTCATAGTTTCTTAAATATATCTTTTTTGCATTTGCGGATCTCATGTCATAGTACTTTTTATCTGACATTAGTTTTGTAAGCTCGTTAGCGTATTCTTTTATACCAGAAACAACAACCCCAGCATCTGAAATACACTCTATGTGTCCGTTATTAAGTTGAGATACATGACTCACCACAGGTAAACCAACTGACATCGCCTCCGCTATTGCCTGTGAGTTAATTTCACCGTCATATCTACCGTGAGCAAAGACATTTATTGTTCTCAAAAACTTGTAAATAGATTCTTGATCTATTGAATAATCTAAGAAAAAACAGTTCTTTAATTTTAGCTCTTTCGCCTGCTCTTTGTATCTTTTGCTGCCACCTAAAACCACAAAACTTGTATTAGATGACTCTATTAGAGAATAAGCTTTTAGCGGTATTTCAGAAAAGATAGAATCGTCATTTCTTTGATGCAAACCAAATACGAACCTATCTTCTAGGTTAAGCTCTACTCTATAATTGCTCTTGCTGGAACTTTTTATTATAGGCAAAGATCCTATACGCGACCTGTTTTTATCTCCTCCAGCTTTAAACCATACACTCCTACTCCAGTTAGAGAGATGGACAACTCTTGAGACGTTATACTGATTATCTACTCCGGCATTTAAAGCAACAACATCCACTATCGGTGTTTCTTTTATTTTATTAAAAGGATATTCTTTGTGCCCGGCTCTACAAGTTTGAACTATGTCAAAACTTTTTTCAATAAAAACATCCCAAAAATCAGTATCCACCCAACTCAACGTAGGACTAGATAGATCTATTGCCCTCACGTTAAATTTGCATAAATTGACACCGTTGTCGGTTAAATATCTTTTGGCAGTCAGAGAGCTTTTTCTGGGTTTAATATACCCGCCAATGGTTAAAGCTTGATCACAGTAAAAAAAATATACTTCAAATATATCTTTAGGTAGCCCGGACGCAAGAAACTGTAAAAACTTTTCACTGCCACCGGCAGTTAGTCCCCCATATTTAATAAAAGCTATTCTAATTTTCTTCATAACCCAACCTTGGAAACTATTTCTGGCTGATCCGGAAGCACGTCAATAAATCTAATCCCGAAGTTTTGAGCTAAAACTTTATCGTCCTCTGAATCTCCAACAAAGAACGAAGACTGCTTGTCTATGTTATATTTACTAAAAGCCAACTCCAATAAGCCAGTTTTTGGTTTTCTGCAAAAACATTTATCTATACCGTGAGGACAAAATAAAACATCTTTTATTTGAATGTCTTTTTTAGAAAACTCGTTCAACATAAACTTGTGTATAGATTGTAACTTTTTTGAAGTTATCAACCTAAGAGAAACACATCTTTGATTTGTAACAACAATAAAAGAATACCCCTTGCTTTTAAGCATTAAAAGTTCCTCAAAAATACCTTCATTAAATTTAAAATCTTCTACACTTAAAACGTAATGATATTTTTTTGGTTTTTTATTAATTACGCCGTCTCTATCCAAAAAAGCAACTTTCAATTTACCTTGACTCATCTTTTTGAAGTTTGTGGTCAAAGTAATCCTGAAAATAAGTAGTAAAAAGATGAAGTATTGTGTTGTGGACGCTCTCTACCACAGTATACGCGCCAGGCTCTGTCTTAACTAAAATTTTAGCGTCAGACAGCTCATTAAGTTTGCCGCCAGAAAAACCAGAAATTCCAACTACTGGAACATGATATGTTTTTGCTAATTCAACAGCTTTTATGACATTAGGGGAATTACCTGAACTACTGATAGCAATCAAACAATCAGACTCCTGTATGTAATTCTGAAGCGGCCCAGCAAATATCATATCAAAACCTACATCATTAGCCCAAGCCGTAATTTCTGCTTCGGTTGAAGGTAAACGTATAGCCTGGAAACGTTTTGTAAACTTACCTAAGTTATGACTGAAAACGGTTTTGTTAAAATCGCTAACCCAGTGAGTAGCCATTGCCATAGACCCACCATTCCCGAATACATAAATTCGGCCATCCCTCTCATAGACCGAATGAATAATATTTATAGCTTTAGATATTTCTTCTTCTGGAAGAGATTCGAGCTGTTCGACCACTTGACGACTAAAATTTTTTATATAGTTTTTCATTTTTATGTTTATGAGTTAAATAAAGTATCAACGCCACCCTGAGTAAAACGGAAAGATATCTCTTTAGCGTCGGACAAACCAAGCTCGTTCGCTTTATTGCGTAGCGATACTAAAACTTTGTCTCTACTCTCTGGTTTAACAAAAAACAACAAACACCCACCTCCGCCTGCACCTAAAATTTTACCACCCATAGCACCAGAATTCTTTGCTGCTAAGTAAAGCTCATCTGTTTCAGAGTTTGTTATCAATTTAGATAAGCTTCTTTTTCTTTCCCAAGCTAAGTCTAAGTCTTTAGCCATACCCTCTATATCACAGTTAAGAAGCTTTTCTTTAAAATCTAAGACGGAGTCTGACATCTTTTTATACGTTTCAAAATTTTGTTCTATTTTTTCTTTCTGGTCACCCAAAACAGATGATGCGCTTCTTGTAATTCCTGTATAAAACAATAGTAAATTGTCTTCTAATTTAGATTTTGAGGTAAAGTCTAAATGAATTGGCAACACGTCAACACTCCCATCTGCGTTAAACTCAAAAATATTAAACCCTCCGAAAGATGCAGCATACTGATCTTGTTTACCTATAGGCTCTTTTAAAAGATCTATTTCTAAATTAACTGCCAAATTTGCAGCTTCTGTCTTACTAACCTTTTTACCACTCAGGTTACTCAAAGTTTTCATCAAAGCGACAGAAAAAGAAGAAGAAGAGCCTAAGCCGGTCTTACTTGGTAGGTCTGCAAAACTCGAGATCTCAATACCCGGAGGGATATTAAAATATTTAATAGCCTCACGGAAACGGTCATGCTTGATAAAATTTATATCTTTTACAACTTCTGTTTCAGAATATTTGACAACATAATCATCCCTAAACTCGTTCTTATTAGATACAACATAAACAAATTTATCTATAGTGACAGAAAGAACTCTACCTTTATATTTCTTATAGAAAGTTTCAATATCTGTACCACCACCAACAAAACTTATTCTCAATGGAGCCCTGGTTACTATCATAGCAACAAGTATATAATACTATTAGATTTTAGAGCAAGTGGCTATAATAAACCTTGATTTATTTATCCAGTCTTGATCTTTTTTAATCACTATATCACTTATTTGCAACTCTGGCTTTATCCAATTAATGATTTTTAACTTAATTGTATTATTTACTTTATACGGTAAGACATTTTTAAATAAAAATAAAAAAGGATTAACTATTCTCCATATAAAATGGTCGTTATAAACAGGAGTTCTTTGGCCCCAAAAATCTTTTATATCAAAAAACTCTTGTAGGGCTGCTCTAAATTCCGGAACAGTCATTTCAAAAAAATGATGTGGATTAATTGGTTTTTTTGTACCAGGCGAATACATGTCTTTGTTTGGAGTTGAAATAAACAGTACTCCGTCTTTTTTTAAAACCCTTTTGACTTCCAACAAAAAACTTCTCCAGTCTTCTATGTGCTCAAAAACCTCAAACGCTGTCACAATATCAAAAGTTTCTTTGTCGAAAGGTATATTTAAAGCACTGCCTACAATAAATTCTATATTTTGTTGCGACCAATTTTCTCTTGCATATTCAATAGCCTCCGAAGATATATCAACACCTTTAACTTCACTAAATTTTTTAGATAAAATATTTGAACCGTGACCAGCCCCGCAACCAATATCTAAAACTAAAGAACCTTTATCACCTTCAACCATTTGATATCTTGCTAAATGCTCTAACAAATTATTTCTAGACAAAGAACTTTTACTTTCTAATCTCTCTCCGCCAAATTTATTTTCTTTCATTATTTTTAAAGTTTAACTGTACTGTTTGTGCCTTATTATAACTCTCAATTGTACCGACATCAAGCAAAAATTCATCCATCTTGTAAACAAAAAGCTTTTTTTGCTCCCGCAACAAAAAAGGGAAAAGGTCATAACCAAAGTCTAAAGGCGCTTTTGTTATACTCCTTAACAACATAAACACCTCTTTATTTAATATATAAATTCCAGCGTTGGCAAAGTGACTAACAATCTGATCTGGTTTTGGTTTTTCTATAAAACGACTAATTTGCAGACTGTTATCAAACAGCACAATGCCTTTGGTTTCTGGAAATAACTCATGATAGCAAGCTATTGTAGCAATCCCCGACTTTTCTAAATGAAAAGCTAGCATCTTGCGATAGTCTATATCGGTTAAGTTATCTGCATATACCACAATAAAATCTTCGTCACCATTAAAAAATGACTCATTATTTTTCAATGTCCCTGCGCTACCCAACAAGACTTTTTCATATACTGTTTTAATTTTTAGATCAGGAAATGTGTTAGAGAGTAAAAGTTTGTAAACAAATTCCTCAATCTGCTCACTTAAATAATGAGTATTAATCAAAATTTCTCTCACACCAGAAAAGTACAAATTTTGTACGTGGAAATACATAAGCGGCTTATCTTTGATGTTGACCAAAGGTTTAGGAATTTTATCCGTTATCGGCTTAAGTCTTGTCCCCAACCCTGCAGAAAGAATTAAGGCTTTCATTTGTTTATATAATAAAAACAGGAACCAACTATCTCTTCTATGGTTTTAAATTTTGGCGACCATTTTAAAGAATTCTGAGCCTTTCTTGCGTCAGCCACTAAACAAGAAGGATCTCCTAATCTTTTTTCTTTAACTTCAAAAGTTAATATTTTACCTGAAACAAGTTCACAAGCTTTAATTACTTCAAAAACTGAGAAACCTTTATTGATCCCTAGATTAAAAAACTCGCAGCAATCATCTTTAGAATATAAAAATTCAATAGCTTTAATGTGGGCACTAGCTAGATCAGATACATGTATGTAGTCTCTAATGCCTGTGCCATCGTGTGTTTTAAAGTCGCGACCGAAAACATAAAACTTTTCTCTCTTGCCTAAAATTGTTTCAAAGATAGATGGAATTAGATGCGTTTCATTCTTATGGTTTTCTCCTAAGCCAGAATTTGCATCACACCCTGCTGCACAAAAATATCTAAAAGAAACAGAGTTAATATTATAGGCTCTATTGTAATCTTTTAAAATATTTTCAAACACCAACTTAGTATAGCCATATGTATTTGTTGGATTTTTAGGATGACTCTCAGTGATTGTTTCTGTTTGCGGCTCTCCATAGATAGACGCTGATGAAGAAAAAATAATTTTATCTGTACCGGAGGTACGCATAGCTTCAAGTAAATTCAGTCCACCTAAAATGTTCGTCTCGTAGTAATCAAAAGGATTATTCATCGAATCTGGGACACTGGCCTTTGCTGCAAAATGAAAAACAAGTTCTGGTTTTGTTTTTAAAAAAATATCCACTAACTCTTTTTTATTTCTAATATCAACTTCAAGATATTCAACATTCTTATGTTTTAAAATATTATTCCTTGACTCTGAAAATATATCAACAACATACACAAAATGCCCTAATTTTAATAACTCATAAACCACATGAGAACCTATATATCCGGCTCCACCGGTCACCAAAACTTTCATGCTATCAATATACCACACTAGCTACACCCTAATCCAGCCCTTTGGGACAACATCACGATTAGCGCGCCACCATAACTTAGAAGTAAACCAATGCTTTGGAGCGACTATTTTCTTACCCTCTCTATCAGATAGCCATGCTCCCCACCAAGAAAAAGTACTATTAGCGATTATAAAGTTTTGACCTTGTGCAATAAGCGATAATTCTTCATAATCAGTGAACCCTTGCCCACTTACAACCACACAGTCGTCACCAATAATACCTTTCAACCATTCTGGATCATCCGAGAATAAAAATATCTTCTTATTCTCAAATTGCCTTAATGCATCTTGATAATAATTCTTATCTAAGATAACAAAACCAGAACTATTTAAATAGTCCCCTCTTCTTGCATGAATAATTAGTGAGTCTGAATTTTGTATTTGTGACTCCATGCTTAGATATTTATCTGACTTACTTTTTAACTTTATCTCTTGCAATAACTGCGGACGGATACTTTTAAAATATTCTTCTGAGTTAAAATAACCCGACATGTAACTATTGGGATTACTTAAAAAGCTCTTTACAAATCTAACTCTCCTGTCACTGTCTAACCTGTAAAGAACTTTTTTAACCAAGCTTAAGCTTCTATCTTGACTAACAAATTGAGCCTCTGGAGACAAGACAAATTCTCTTAAACTAAAATTCCTCTTGGTATATTTTTGATTATTCTCAAAAAAGGATATATCGAAGGAGACTTCGTGCCCCATACAGCTAAGCGCTCTACCATATGCATACTGAAAAAGTTGATTGCCTAGACCACCCTGAATCTTAACTATTACCTTACTCATTATTTTTAACTAACACAACTATAAGATGCTGAGATAATAGTTGAACCAGCAATCTATTTTTAAAAATAAATAATTTACCGAATATAGAACTAGCTCCGTATACAGACTTAACTGATAATAACGGCGTTGCATTAACTATTCTTGTCATCATGCCTCTAGACCAAAGTCTTATATGCTCTGGGTATTCTGCCGTGGTTGGGTCCATTAAAGTATCATGATGCTCAGCGAAAAGTGCGAACTTAACCCTTCTTATTATATTAAAAGCATTGGGCGTACTTATAAGCCCCAAGCCACCACTTTTTAAAGATTTTTCAAAAGTTTTAATAGTGTTAATGTGATCATACAAATGCTCAATTACTTCAAAAGAGGTAACTATGTCGAATCTGTTGTCTAGCCCGAGCACATTCTCAGGATAGTTATTAATAACTTCTAATTTGTGTCTTGATGCTACATCTGTGTTAATTTTATTGGGATCTATTCCTAGCACTTCGCAATTATATTTTTCTTTTAAATGAAGAATGAAGCCTCCCGACCCACAACCAATATCTAAAACTTTTTTGTTATGAAAGTCTAAAATGCTTAATGCAGCCTTATGCCACAGGCTTATTTTGTCTCCGTCACCATCACCGAAAGATTTAGTAGAATAGTCAACCATTATGATCAAAGTATAACATTTATCTCCCTTTCTATCTTTAGATTAAGTTTTTGAAATATGGTGTCTATGATTTTCTGAGAAAATGATATCAACTCTTCGAAAGAGGCCTCTCCATAATTAACCAGGACTAACGGCTGACTAGGCCATGAACCAACATTACCCTCTCGTACCCCCTTCATACTAGCTACATGCTCAATCAGCCAAGCTGTGGGAACTTTGTACCTGTCTTCGAACTTGTGGAACGGCGCATCAGGATAAGCTCTCAGCAAAACATCTAACTCCTCTCGCCCAATTACAACATTTTTAAAAAATGACCCAGCATTTTTGTATACTTTATAATCAGGCAACTTTTCTTGTCTTGTCTTGATAACAAGGTCTCTTATTTGAATTTGACTGACACCTTCTTCACAAAGAAGACTGTCTAATGGCTTATAAGTTAGAACTGGCTTTGCGGCCTTGCTCAACTTAAATACAACTTTTAAAATTACAAATCAATCTTTCTGTCTTTTAAAAATAGAATCTCTGTACCCGAACTTACACTCAGCATTAGTCATATAATAGAACCTGTCCAGATCAATATCATATACATACACTGCATCTATTACATCCTTCGCCTCTACTCCATATGCACCGATATTTTGCACCGGTGCCGCACCAACAGTCCCAGGTATGAGTGATAAGTTCTCTACGCCCCACAGGCCGTCTGTAACTGTCCGACTCACGAGCTCGTCCCAGTTCACACCGGCCGCAGCAGTAACTAAGACATAATCACCAACCTCCTTGCTCTCTACTTCCTTCGTGACAAGTCTCACAATTAAAATCTCATCTAAATCATTAGAAAAAATCGTGTTAGTCCCTTCACCTAAGATATGAATCTTCTTATTACTTTTCTTTGCAAGATTAATAGCCTCTACGAGTTCATCCTCATTAGTAACCTGAACCATGTCCGCTTCACCACCAATTCCAAATGAAGTATATTCACCAGAATTCACCTTTTGAACATTCATAATATATATGATATCAGAAACAATTTTGGTGCGCGATCCTGGAGTCGAACCAGGGACCTTTCGAGTATCAGTCGAATGCTCTAGCCAGCTGAGCTAATCGCGCGATTACATCATATTAACACAAAATCAAACAAAAATAAAGTTACGAGATTATCACTCCCTCCTTCTTCAAGAGCTCACGTTTCTGTTTAATTCCGCCAGGGCCTGAATATCCACCCAACTTGCCATCACTTCTAATTACCCTGTGGCACGGCACAGTAATTAGCAGCTTGTTACTAGCAACAGCATTAGCTACAGCGCGTATTGCGCGAGGGCGACCTATATTCTTCGCAATAGCAGCATAGGTTGTAACATGGCCACAGGGTATCTTCACAAGCTCGGTCCAGACAGCTTTTTGGAATGGTGTACCATCTTGGTAAGATTTAGACTTCTTCATGTTCTAAGTCTAACACTAAATTACTTATGAGAAGTAAAGTCCTCCTTACTTTCGCCAAATTCTCCTAATTTTGGGAATCTTTTATTTTTAAAAACAAAACTCCAAAATTTATATTCTAAATAAATATTCTCACTAAAAACATACACGACAAAACCAATAAATAATATTATAAAAAATAAACCGACTATGTCGTAATAATGCATATACCTCTCTTTTGTTCCACCTTCTAGCCCTTTTATCCTGAGGAGTCTTGCTCCTATATTTAGTCGGGACTTTTGTTGTATCTCGATTACACTCGGGTATTTTTAGATTACCAATCTTTAAGTACAGAAAACTCTGTTCGACGAAATGCATGCACGCTATAGCGTGTGCACGATCTCCAATTTGGAATTAATCCACGACCAGCTTCCGCTAGCCGTGCCTTGTTACGACTTACTCCCTGTCACCGAACTTACCTTAATCCTTAATTTAATAAAGCCTTTGGGTACTTCCGGCTCCCTTGAGTTGACGGGCAGTGAGTACAAGAGACGAGAACGTATTCACCGCGGTTTAGCTGACCCGCGATTACTAGCAATTCCGGCTTCATGAGGGCGAGTTGCAGCCCTCAATCTGAACTGGCGCATCGTTTGAAGGATTGGCTCAGGGTTACCCCGTCGCGACCCGTTGTCGATGCGATTGTATTATGTGTGTAGCCCAAGGTGTCAAAGGGACATGCTGACCTGGCGTCATCCTCTCCTTCCTCCCCCGAAAGGGGGCAGTCTCGTGTGACACTTGTAACACACGACGAGGGTTGCGTTCGTTACCCCACTGAAGGGAACAGTTCAAACCACGAACTGACGACGGCCATGCATCACCTGCTAAATTGTCTTGCGAGGGACCTATTTCTAGGCCTTTCAACTTAGTTTCAAACCTTGGTGAGGTTCTTCGTTTACTATCGAATTAAACCACATAATCCACTGCTTGTGCGTCTCCCCGTCTATTCCTTTGAGTTTTAACCTTGCGGTCGTACTTCCCAGGCGGCAGACTTACCGCGTTAGCTTAGCCACTCCGAGGGTCGATACTCAGAATAGCGAGTCTGCAACGTTTAGGGCGTGGACTACTGGGGTATCTAATCCCATTCGCTACCCACGCTTTCGTGCCTCAGTGTCAGTAATGTTCCAGTGTGCTGCCTTCGCTTTTGGTGTTCCCCATAATATCAACGGATTTCACCCCTACACTATGAGTTCCGCACACCCCTAACATACTCAAGATTTACCGTTTCAATTGCAATCCACAGGTTGAGCCCATGGGTTAAACAACTGACTAATAAATCCACCTACGCACTCTTTACGCCCAATAATTCCGGATAACGCTTGGACCACTCGTATTACCGCTGCTGCTGGCACGAGTTTTGCAGGTCCTTATTCATGAGGTACCGTCAATAAACTTCTTCCCTCATAAAAGATCTTTACAT
>CAZEIK010000008.1:0-22805 GCA_964512315.1 uncultured Candidatus Saccharibacteria bacterium | reverse complement strand
CCTGCTGTTTCTTTTCTAGCTCAGTTGCAATTTCATCGTGGAATGTCTGTGTAATACGACCCTCAAGCAGGTCATAGTAAACCTTACGCATCTTTTCCTTGAGTTTGTCGTACTCAGCACGGGTCTGCTCAATGTTTTGCGTGAAGTATAGCTGCTGGTCGTTATGACGGTTACGCAGCTCGGTAATGACTTTATCTAACCACTTCTCAGGCACGTCTATAAATCCTATATCTGCCGCAACTTCATCAATAACGAGGCTAACGGCTGTATTCGGATTATCGCACTTTGAGTTGGCACATCGCAAATATACGGTGTTGCGAGCCTTGAATGGCGATACTGCACGTCCGCATTTACCGCACTTTACTATCTTTTTCAGGGTAAAGTCTTTGCTATCGTACTTAGTCATCTCGTGCTTACGCTCATCACGGACACGTTGAACCTGATTGTATAAGCCACGACTGATAAGCGGCGGGTACTTGTGCGGGTAGCGTCTACCAGCGTGAACCATAAAGCCGCAATAAAACTCGTTACTTAGTATTCTTTCTAGAAACTGTTTACTCGGTGCTTTACTGCCAGCGATGTTGCTACGAAAGCCCATCTCACACAGTTCCTTAGCGATGACAGCGTACGATATACCTCTTGCTCGCATCTCATAGGCTTTTACGATGTAGTGAGCCTTAGTGTCATCAACTTCAATGTCTTTGATGGGTTTCTGGGGCGTACCGCCTTTGAGTACGTTCTTGTAGCCAACAGGTGCTCTATGTACCCATATGCCCTCACTAAGCATCTGCTCAAAGCGGCGTTTGACATTATCACGAATACTATCTGAGTAGTATTTGGCTAAAGCCATACCGATACCAAGTCTGAACCAGTCGGCGGCTGATGAGTTTTGGTCAATGTACAGGCTATCGTGTGGGAAGTGCAGCTCAATTTTGCCGAGCTTTACCAACTGTTGCAATGCTTTTACTTCTTCTTGGCTGCTATCACGGGTAAAGCGGTCTATTTTGTCAAAAACCACGTAGCACAAGACTGACTGCTTTTGGATGTGTTCAACCAGCTTGGCGAACTTCTGACGTTCTTCCTTATGAGCACTCTCATCAAACTCGTGGTACTCGTAGGGCAGTTTCTTCTGCTCAGCATACCGTTCAAGCCGTAACTTCTGAGCTGGCAACGCTTTTCGTTGCTCAATGTCTGATACTCGTGCGATTAGAATTATCTTTGCGTCCATAATGTCTACTCCTTACTAACTTACTATAACTTACCAGTATTTACAATGTTTGATAGAAACTCAGACATATGCGTAGGTGTAAATCTCTGCAATGCCTCGTCTATATGCACAAAAGCTGAATAGCGTTGTGCTTGTGGTGCTTTTAGTAGTGGCTTGATGCGATACCACGCTTGTTTGCCATAACGAGCCTCAAGTGTATTTCTCAAGCCAATAGCACCTGCTTGTTTAGTGATGAGTAGTCCAGCAACCGCTGCAAGTGCAGCCTGTGGCGTTACGTCATCATTTGCCTCAATGTAGTTTTGTAAAAGCTCGTACGGCTCTTTTACATCTAGTGCCAGCATATCTACGTTGGCTGTCAGCTTTTTCCAATGCTTGAGTAACACTGCTTGGCACAACTGCTTTTTGAAAAGGCTTTCAAATGTCCATTGTTCCAAGTCTGGGTAGGCTCGTTTGATAGAGGCTCTACCGACAAAACGTACTTCGTATCTGAATACTTCCATTGGTCGGTATTCAGTCAGACCCTCAAGTAAATTGAGCTGCACTGAGCTGTCTTTCTCAAAAGCCCGTTTGCTGCTTTTCTTTGCTTTTAGCAGGTCAGCCATTTTGTCGTAAAAGGCTATATCAAGCGAATTAGCGTGAATGTGTACAACGTGTCCATCACGAAAATCGGTTTTCTGAAAGTCGTACGTCTTACTTACGTCCAGCTTGCCCATTGTATTCAGAATTGTTTGGCACGATGTGTAGTCAAGAAACACGATGTTCTTAGACGGATGCCAAGCTGAAATATCAGCGTGAGCAAGCTGTGGTTTGAAGAACCGATGACCGAGCAGTTCCTGTAACGATGTTTGTAAAGCGGTTAGCAGTGCATCAAAATCACTTTCACTTAGCTCATCAAAGTTGTTACCAAACAACATCTTTGGTGCTGAAAACTCAACTGCTAACTCGTACGTTACCGCACCGAACTTGCGTACTCGCTTGTACATTGTCAGGCGGGGCATATACTTGCCCATCTTGGCATATGTCGGCGAGGGATTGAGAAACGTCTTACCATAGCCTCTGCTGTTTACGAGTTGCTCAAGTGTAATTGGCGTAAACCTGCTGCCGTCAAAAATGAGCGGGTTATGTACGGGTATGAGTAGTTTTACTGTGTCTACCATATCGTTCATCACTTCTTTCAAATAACTCAACGCACTTAACAATAACTGCTTGCTCAATCACTTTGCCAGCCTCTTTGGTTACTGGATAAAAGTAGTTGAGCTGGCGTGAGCCAACTTTCTTAGTTGGGTAGGTTATGCGATAGCCCGTGCCGTCCAGCCGCTGGTGTACACCAAGCGAGCCAACATACAACTGCCCATCAATCAGGCAGCTGGCAAAAGCTACAAGCCCGTCAGTCGGTTTGACTGGCGTGATGTTCACTTCGCTAACTTTCATATCGCTCCCGAAATTTGACACATTCTTCTTGGCATTCGTCGCTTTTGCACGGACTTTCAAGTAGAAAATCAATCTGCGTACTCAAATCCCTCAGCCAGCAATGGGGCAAGCTGCCAATACTAGAACGAAGTGCTTTTGACCATTCGTCCGAGCTTACCTTACCAGGCAGGGTATCAAGTGCGTCGGCAATAATTTGTTCAAGCTGTTCGGCTTCCGTGTTCCAGATGAAGAACCTTACCGCATACAGCTGACAATGCTCGCACCAGTTGCTAAATTGGTCAGCTATCTTCATCATTTGCTCGTCGTTCATTTTCAATGCTCCCTTGTTCATTACGTTGCTTATGTGCAAAGTCCATTTGAATAAGCACGTCAAAGAAACCCGTAAGGTTACGGATAGCCTCATCACTTAACTCAGCATCCACGCCATCTTTTGCGGCATTATTCTGTGGCTCTGCTGGAATTGAAGACTTTCTTTGCTGGTGGTTATTCTGCTTGCCTTGCATAATACCCATTACAAAGAACGGCTCATTTAAGCCATTTAAATTTGTGTATAAGTCAGATTTTACAGATTACAAATATTCAGGATTTACAAAAACCTCAATGCCTTCAAGCACTAGGTAGTTTGGCATTGTGCCAGCTGAGGCAATCATAACTTTTTGATTGAACTGCCATATATAACTGCGTATTTTCTCAATCCATTTTTGCTCGTCATCGGCAATACGCTCGCCAAATGCCACAAGTATCAAATCCTCTATATCCCATCGCTTTGCTGTACCATCCTCTGTAGTAAGTATGGTGCGGGCAAACTGTGTCTGCTTTGAACTGATAGAAACACGCACATTGAACGACCCTATCTGTAATGAAGTTGATGAGCGTTTGAAGCTGACGGTTGAAGGAGTAATAAGTTGCTGACCTTGTTGTGTATCACGAGCAAGAAGCTGTTGCCGCAAATCGTGAACTTCTTGCTTTAGGTCGTTGAAGGCAAGCACAACACTGGCATTATCGGTAAAAGTTAGTGAGCCAGCATTACTGGTTTGTGTGGCGGTTGCTGTTGCAACAAGTTCATCGCTATTGGCATCAACATCTTCTAACGCAACGCTAACCGTCTCTAAGCGACTAAACTCAATACTTGCCGTAAGTGAGCCTACGTCAAATCGTAAGTTACGCAGTATGCGTTCGTGTGCCGTATGAAAATCGGCAAACATTGTTCGTGCTATTAACGGTGCTTGAAAAGCATCTTGGATACTTTTTATTGAGGCGATGATGTTTTCAGTCGGGAACGTTACCAATGACTTTTGTATGGCGGCAAGTGCGGTAAATTGGTTTTGGGTAAACAGACTGCTCTTATAGATTGCCTCTATTGCTGGTGCTAGAGATGCTTGGATATTTAAAGCACTACTTATTGCTGGTTGCAGAGCGAGGGATGTTTTCTGCATATCAGCTACAATTTTCAGCATTGGCGAAGTGTCTATAGTTTGCAAGGCTTGAATAGCTGGGGATATTTTGTAAATGCCTTCAATGGCTTTAGCCATCGCACTAAAGTCATACTGACTTGTTATTGTCTCAGCCATCTTACGTAATTGCTGCTGAGCCTCGTCTAACTGTTTTTGCTGGCTCTTGCTAAGTGTTGAGCGGTCTTTAACGCTTAATTCTTTGTACTCACGTAGTGTTAGACCAGTCTTGTGTTTTCTGTTCTTAAAGTCAGCAGCCGAAGATACCGTAACTACGGGCTTATAGGTGTCGTCATTGGCTTTTGTGTCACTTTTCATCACATCGCTCTCATCACGGACTGTTAAGTCGTGTATAGTTATAGTATGCCACAAGGAAGTAAAAAAGAACCGAAACTGCTCACATTGAAACAAGCGTGTGAGCTACTAAATTGTCATCCGAATACCCTTAGGGCGTGGGACGCCAAAGGCTACCTAGTAGCCGTGCGTTTCGGTACACGTGGCGATAGACGATACAAAAAAGAAGACATTATGAAGTTACTTGAAAAGAAAAAATAGAATATGAGCCATAATCACGACCATAACAATAGTGATGGCAGTATCAAGTTCGGACTTGTCCTGAATACTGGCTTTACGATTGTTGAGTTTATCTTTGGCATACTAACAGGCAGCCTTGCCCTTATTGCCGACGCAGCCCACAATCTGACTGACACATTCACACTATCCGTATCCTTTATCGCAAACCGTCTTGCTCGGCGTGAAGCTAATGAGAGTAAAACCTTTGGCTATGGTCGGGCAACGATACTGGCTGCCCTACTTAATGCCAGTGTAATGTTAGCTGTTGCTGCCTTTATCGTCATTGAAGCTATACAACGGCTAGGTAATCCTCATCCCGTAGAGGGCGGTGTCGTTGCTGTTGTGGCGTTTGTAGGCATATTGGTCAACGGCTCAATAGCGTATGTGTTATCCAAGAACCGTAAAGACTTGAATATGCGGAGTGCTTTTGTTGATATGACATTTGACGCAATGTCATCACTTGGTGCAGTTGTTGCTGGTATAATTATCTGGCTCACAGGCATAACGTGGATAGATAGTGCCGTTGGTCTGGTCATTGCTGCACTTTTGGTCTACAACACGCTCAAGATACTTCGTGAAGCGGTACAGATACTGCTTGAGGGTACACCAAGAGACTTGGACATTGCTGCTATAACGCAAGCTATTACCGATACTGACAAAGTATTGTCCGTTGACGATATGCACGTCTGGGCTATTCGCTCTGGCTATAATGCCCTCAGCTGCCACATTGCCATTGACGAAACTGACCTAAAAGATAGCCGAAACATCGTAGAGGTCGTGAAAGCCAAGCTACGTAAAGACTATTATATTCAACACGCTACGATTGAAGTTGAACTAGAGGATTGCACGACACACGATGAACACGAAAAGCACTAAAGCCAGCGGCTAATCTATATCTTTTTCAGTATTCTTCTTGGTGCGATAGAGCGATATAACGTAGAGTGCCGTAGATATGACTAGGGCAGCGTAAATAAACGAGTTTAGCCAAACCTGTGAGGTGTTTTGGTTTATGACAGTCCACTCACCAACGATTTTGACCGTGATTGCCACAAGCAACAGCACGGGAAAAATATACCAATAAACGATATGCACCCACTCTGAAAAGATAGCGTAGTTGTTTAGATACGCTTTGCCCTCACGGGTAAAAGCCTTGCCGTTGTAGTGCTTTGCCAACTCTGCCTCAAGCTGGTGCGTGTAGTTATACTGCTTTTCCAGGTTGATGACGTTTTGGAAATATCGGACTGCCACATATAGCAGGGCAAACCATACCAGTGACGCAATGACGTTAATGCTGACCGTAGCGTCAATCTCTAACTTTTTCTGGGCAAGCTGCGTCAGGACGCTTTGCGACTGGCTGGGCGACACATACTGGAACGCCATAACGCCGAGCAGTATGAGCATAAAAAGAAAGTTCGTGTCCCTGGTCCTATTGAGCTTTTTAACTTCGGTCACTGTGCTAGTATAGTGGTCGTTTAGCACGGTCAGCTTGGTGTAATCAAAGGGTCTTGCCATAACGCCAACTAGCTTTTCAAAGCCTCAATAATGTCTGTTTCATTAAAGCTCCTGACCAGCTTTGCACCCGAACCACGCAGCCACTCTGGTAGCGTGTTATTGGTGTCGAGCATTACGCAAACAATCTTTTTCTTGTAGAGCCGTGCCTGGTAAACCTCGAAGTTAATCCAATTACGAAAGCCGATTAGCTTGGTGTCGGGGTGTATTTGGTTGGCGTGTTTACCGACCAAAACAACAACGTGTGTTGCGTCCTTGACCTTGCTGGTCAGCACGGCTTTTATGCGTCCGATATTGTCAGATTGTATTTCGCTGGGCGTATGGCTTTGAAAGGTAAAATCAAACCGCTTGTTAGCGTCCCACATATCAAGAGCCTGTTTGTAGAGGCGGTCATTTTCGTAGTCAAAGCTGACAAATACCTTTGGCTTGGCAATTCTTACCGTTGGTCGGGGCTGTGGCGGTGCAAAACGCAGCAAGGGTTTGGGCTGCGGCTTAGAAAGACGGACCATACCAGGCTTTGGCGGCAGCGGCTGCGGTTGTGCTGCCCGTAAAAAGCCAGCCAAGCCTAGCGGCTGTATAGATTTCTTTTGAGGCGGGTCAACGCCGTATAAGGCTTTGTATAAATCGTCAAACTGCGTCATCACATCTTTCTTTCTGGTTACATTTTACAGCTAAACAATAAAAAGAGACAGCTGCAACGCTGCCCCTTTTTTATAGTGTAAGAAAACTAGTCGTTCAGGTGCTGAATAGCGTAGTCTGCCTCTGCTTGAGTGAACTTTTCGCCAGCAGCCGATGTAAGCTGGTCGTGAATAGCGGTTGGCGATAGGCTCATTGTCTTTTGGTAATCTTTTGCCTTAGCTAGGGCGTTGGCGTTCCAGTCGGCTTTTACATTGTCTATCGCATATTGTGCGGCTGGTGCTGTGAACTTACCGCCATATTCTGAAACCAACTGGTCATACACACCTTGCTTAGACATATGCATTGTATTGGCGTAAGAACCAGCTTGGTTTAGAGCAGATTTATACTCGGCAGGCACATCTGGCTGTTTTGTTTCAGTCTTAGCTGGCTCGGTTTTACTAGCGGCAGAAGTCGTGGTGTTGCTATTCGTCGAACTGCTAGTAGATTTATTGCCGCCAGCAGCACCGCCGATAATTGCCAACAGTATAAATACACCGATTACAGTCAGTATTTTGTGCTTTTTTACCCAATTCATTTTATAAACTCCTAGTTTAAGTTATATCTGTAACTATATAACATAACCTACCAAAAAATAAACAGTTAGTTTATGTAACTATCTGTTTATAATTTCTAGGCTTAGTGTATGAGTAATACACAAGAGCAAAAACTAATGAAAACCTTTGGCAAAAGAGTAGCAGAGGTGCGGAAAAGTAAAGGTGTTACGCAGCAGCAATTAGCCGAGCAAGTGAATATGAGCGTGGTAGCCATTGCTTACATTGAGACTGGTAAACGCTGGGCTAGGCTCGGCACACTAGATAAAATTGCCAGTAGTCTCAAGGTTGATGTAAGCGAATTGTTCAAAAGGCTTTAGCCTAAAAAACGCTTGGCAAATCTGCTCCTACAAATTGGGTATATATACGGCGGAGTGCTGTTTTGGCAGAAAAAAGGGCTACTACCCCCTTACCAAGAGGCTATTTGCATAGTACCCCTAGGGGGTATATAGTACGGTGTATGATTGGCGATATAAAGAACCGAGCATTGCACCGAGCCAAGATACTTGAGGGTCAGATGCGTGGGGTGCAGAAGATGATTGAGAATGAAGATTACTGTATGGACATTCTCACGCAGAGCCTAGCTATTCAAAAGTCTATTGGCTCACTCAATAAGCTTATTCTTGAGAACCACGTGCGAACACATATCAAAGAAAACCTTAGTTCCAGTTCTGAAAAGGAACAAGAAAAAGCCATCGCCGAGCTACTTTCTCTTTACGAGCTAACGAATGTAAGGGGCAAATAGCCGTGAAGACGTTGACGGCTATTAAAAACACACTCGTCTTACTAGCTGTTATATTGCTCAATTCTCTTACCTTTGTAGGTCACTCAGCAGCAATGAGTACAATGTCGCACGGTATGGGCGGTATGAAGCACGCTACTACAAGCGATGCAACATCGTGTGCAACTCTTTGCCGTACGGCAGTTATCAACAAGGAAGAAAACAGCGTCAATGACAGTGAAAGCGAAGACGATACCGAACCAGCAGTACCGTTTTATGCACAAAGCCAGCTACTGCAAACAGACGAAAAATCAGTTTCACAACATTTGTACGCAGCAGAAATAAAACCGCCGCCAAAGATACCTATTTACATACTCTACGGCGTATTCAGGGCGTGAGATTTTGTTTGTCCTAGCAAGCATTTCTTAAACGTAACTTTGGAGAACCTATGAAGAAGAACAATGTAATTATCGTTGCAATCGTGGCAGTTGTCGCCATCGCTGGCGTGAGCATTTACGCTATCAGCAAAAACAACGATAACGGAATGATGAACGACAACAATATGATGAGCAATAACTCATCACAGCAGTCAGCTGCTGGCACGGTAGATAAAAACTCATCCGAATATAAGATGTACAGCGAGCTAAAAGGCGAAGACTACGACAGGATGTTTCTCGCTAATATGATTGCACACCATCAGGGTGCGGTAGATATGGCAAACCTTGCCCTTACCAGTGCAAAGCACCAAGAGATTAAGGATATGGCGAATAACATCATATCTGCTCAGACGAAAGAAATTAGCAATATGCAAAGCTGGCAAACAGCTTGGGGCTATCCTGCCAGTAGCGGCTCAATGATGGAGGACCACTCATCAATGGGGATGATGAACGATATGGCAGGTATGACCGATAAACTCAAAGGTTTGTCTGGCGATGCCTTTGACAAAGCATTTCTATCCTCAATGATTGAGCATCATCAGTCGGCTATAAATATGGCGTATCCTGGTCAGACCAATGCTCAACACGAAGAAGTAAAAACATTAACCATAGCCATCGTTGACGCACAAAGCAAAGAGATTGCTCAAATGAAACAGTGGCAAAAGGATTGGGGCTACTAAGGGGTAAATATGAGGAATAAAATATTTTACGCCTTTTTGGCACTCGTGGTAGTTGGTTTTTTCGGATTTGCAATTGCCAATAAAGCACCCGAAAAGCCTAGACCAGGAACGGAACATCAAGATAATGGTCGTACACACGTACAATCAAAGAAGTATGGTGGCGATGAGCCGCCTACTTCTGGCGACCACGCAGAGCCGTTGGCTTGGCAAGTCTACGACCAAGAAGTACCCGATGCAAATGTCATACACAATATGGAACACGGTGGCATCTACATTTCATACCGACCCGACCTGCCAAAAGACCAAATAGATAAAATCAAAGCGTTGTTTTCTAAGCCTTACTCAAACGCAAAGTTCAGCCCAACAAAGGCAGTTGTTGCACCTCGTGCTGAGAACAAAGCTCCGATAGTCATGTCGTCTTGGACACGGAGTGAGAGTTTTCAGAGTTTTGACGAAGCCAAGATGATTGAATACTACTTGGCAAATATAGGTAAAAGCCCAGAACCAGGAGCAAGTTAAATATGGAACATTCGCATCACGTACATCAACACAGTGAACACCAAGAACACGATAAACACGCAGGTCACTCGGTAAAGATGTTTAAGGACAAGTTCTGGCTTAGTTTTATACTGACTATCCCCGTGCTTATTTATTCCGAGATGATACAGCACTGGCTGAACTTTACACCGCCAGCATTTCCTGGTTCGCAGTATGTGCCGTTCGTGCTTAGTACCGTCATATTCTTCTATGGCGGCACAGTGTTCATTAAGGGTGCGTGGGGCGAATTAAAAGCTAAATTGCCAGGTATGATGACGCTTATCAGCCTGGCAATCATCACGGCTTATGTGTATAGCGTAGCGACGCAGTTTTGGCTTTCTGGCGAGGGTTTCTTTTGGGAGCTAGCGACTTTAGTAACCATTATGCTACTCGGACATTGGTTAGAAATGGCATCCATTGCCAAAGCCGAAAATGCTCTTGATGCAATATCAAAGCTCCTACCTGACAAAGCCGAAAAACTGATAAACGGTAAGCCGAAACAAGTCTTAGTGAGCGAGCTAAAGGTTGGCGACTTGGTTTTGATACGACCAGGCTCAAGCATTCCAGTTGATGGCGTAATCACTGATGGTAGTTCATCTGTAAACGAGGCGGCTATAACTGGCGAAAGTAAGCCAACAAGCAAGACTAGAGACGATGAGGTTGTAGCAGGAACGATAAACCAAGATGGCTCGCTGACTGTTAAAGTTACGAAGCTCGGCGAGGATACGGCATTAGCTGGCATTATGCGTCTGGTTGCTGAGGCTCAAAGCTCAAAGTCTAATGTGCAGGTGCTCGCAGATAAAGCAGCATTTGCATTGACAATAATCGCTATTGTTACGGCTATTATCACCTTTATATACTGGCTCATTGCGAAAGATGCGTCCTTTGCTCTAGAGCGGTCAGTAACAGTTCTTATTATTGCTTGTCCACACGCTCTTGGATTAGCAGTACCGCTAGTAGTTTCTATATCTACAACTATATCGGCACGTAACGGTTTACTGGTTCGTAAGCGTTTGGCACTTGAAGCAGCCCGTAAATTAGATTGGGTGCTCTTTGATAAGACAGGTACGCTGACAAAGGGCGAACACGGTGTGACAGATATTTGGGCTGCAAAAGGCTATAACGAAGAAGACCTACTGCATCTGACAGCCAGTCTTGAACAAAACAGTGAGCATATTGTCGGTAAGGGTATCGTTAGTGAAGCACAAAAACGACACGTCCACTTAGATAAGGTTGAAGACTTTGCAGCTTTGCCTGGACTGGGCGTGAAAGGCAAACTACACGGTCACGACAACTTTGTGGCTGCAAGTTACCGCTATATTAAAGAAAATAACCTCAAAGTTCCTAAAGAGATTGAACAACACACCAAGCAAGCCGCTAAAGACGGTAAGACGGAGGTTTACCTAATTAAAAACGGCAAAGTTGTTATTGGAGCGATTGCTCTGGCTGATGTTATTCGTGAGCAGTCTAAAGCAACGATTGCAGCATTGAAAGCTGAGGGTATAAAAACCGCTATGGTCACAGGCGATAGTCAGGACGTAGCGGCGTATGTAGCAAAACAATTAGGCTTAGACCAGTATTTTGCCGAGGTGCGACCAGAGGATAAAGCCAACAAGGTTAAAGAGTTGCAAAAAAGTGGCAGTAAGGTAGCCTTTGTTGGCGATGGCATAAACGATGCCCCTGCCTTAACAACTGCTGATATTGGTATGGCTATTGGTGCTGGCACGGATGTAGCGATTAAATCTGCCGATATTATCTTGGTCAAAAGCGACCCAAGAGACGTAATACGGGTTATTCACTTGTCAAAGGCAACTTACCGCAAGATGACCCAAAACCTAATATGGGCAACTGGCTATAACGTGGTTGCTATACCGCTGGCTGCTGGGGTGTTATACAGCTCGGGTATATTGCTATCGCCAGCTGTCGGTGCGGTTCTAATGTCCTTTTCTACCGTGATTGTGGCTCTTAACGCTCAGTTACTAAGGCGTGCTCATTACCATCCAGGTCATAGCCACTAAAGCATCCAGTTGAAAACTCAACTAAAACTCAAGCAAATTGCCTGATAGTTGGAATTGTTCAACCAGATGTTTTAGCTTATAATCCTCTTGAGCAAGTGTGGCTGCCGTTTGAAATGCGTCAACTATGTTGCACCAACTAAAGTACCCTCCTTCTGGAGGATTTTTTAGTTGGCTTGAGTCAAGAGACTCTCAGACCTTCAACTGTTTGGTAGTCTGTAATCAGTCTCGTAAACGTTTAGTTGCCCAGCTCAGGAGGTGTCCTTAATAGCAACAATTAAAAAATTGTGTTATAGTATCTAAATGATTGATCTTGCATCTGTGCATTCGCAGATTGAGCAACAAGGTGGCGCGTTCGTGCCCGAGATGATCACCCTGCAGGGTGATTTTTATGATCAGCGGGCTGATGTATATGATGGCCAGGCAGATATATGGGCTGAGCGGAAGCGCAAGGTTGACCAGATATATGATGATGTCCTTTCAGGGCTTATTGGTGGCAAAATAGAATACTTAGACTTTGGGTGCGGTACGGGTACCGTCACTCGTGACTTTGTAGAACGTATTGCACCATTTGCCGTTGTTGATAAGGGGCATGGAATAGATATTTCACCAGAAATGTGCAGGCGTGCTGGAATTACATTACCAAACTTTGACATCAGACTTGGTGGTGTTATGGCTATAGATTTTGAGGGGCTCGACTTAGCAACAGCATTTTTTCACACACTTGGTCACCTGAATGAAGCAGATGTGACACGATATTTTGAACGTGCAGGCAAGGCGCTGCGCATAGGTGGCGTAGCTTGCTTTGAAGTGCCAAAGCAACTTACTGTCGGTGAGCATGGTTATAACGAAGAAAATATTGCCAATAATGACCGTTACATCGCGTACTACACGCATACCAAAGATGGAGAAGTAATCCGTGACCAAGCTGGGGTGCCACTTATAGGCTCAGAACGAATGTTTACAGAAGACGAAGTGGTGAAATTTGCTAGACTAGGTGGCCTTAGTGTTGTGACAATGCAAACGATTGCAGTAGAGCACCCAAACCCGCTTGTCGGCACCATCAACGAACTCGTCGTAGTACTACAAAAGTAAACTTGTTCATCAAAGTCGATAAGGTTTTAGCCTCTGTTATCATATACTTATGACGAAGTAAGCAAAATATCGACCACATCACACTGCAATTTCTGTCTGTAACATTCCATAATTTTGACTTAAAAAAAGAATTCCTGGTACTAACTCGACGGCTTGGCGTAGTTTGCGAGCATACGCAACGACTTCCGAATCTATTTCAACATCACCACAAAAAAATGTGTAAAACATATCGATAACCAAGTCTCCATGCGCAAAGGAGCTAGTCTTTAGCGGGAGGATTCTTTTGAAATCAAAATCTTTGAATTCCAGCCCGATAATTTCGCCATGAGATATGCCCTCAGTGTCTAATGGAGTTGATGTAACCATATAGTTTTCGTCGTATGGAATACTATCCCATTTAGAGCTACCAAATGAGCTAGACCTTGCTTCAAGTCCCTGAGTCAGTAAATCAAATCTACGCGTTCGCTCCAAAGGATTGTTAAGTATGCCTGAATCTATATTATCTCTGGCCTGCTGCTCAAGCATGTCTAGTTCAAGCCTGTACCCGACAGGTAACTCCATGTATTTCATATATTAGACCTAGAATACACTATATTAATAAAATCACCCCCCTTCGCACAAAGATCAAAGGGCAACATTTATGAAATAGAAGATCTCCTGAGAACCCTAGAAGGCGAAGTCGGTGAAGAAGAGGAATGGTACTAGTACAACATTACACTAATTTAAACATTAAAAGTGGGTCTCTTAAGCTCACCTTGATCTTTTGAATGTTTGCGTAGATTGACAAAAACGATTGTCTTTGATACAATTAATCATAGAAAACGCAGGAGACGCCGCAAGGGTTGATTGCGTTTTTTTGACTTTAAGGAACTAATTGGTGGCTTTTTATTTTCTTTGCAAACTTTCTCTTATCAGATCCAAGGCTACTTTGTAGTTTGAACATCTTTGCTTCTAGCGCCTTAATCATTAAATATTCATAACTATTCTTGGCATATGTACTACCTCGAGCCTTTTTATTAAATAAACACTTAGCTGCGTAGCCTAAAATATCTGCGATTTGTGTTTCATCATCATTATTCATTTTTGTTACAAACATAACTGAAGTAACGACATTTTTAATATCACGTACTTTAAAATCCTTATCCAGGTGCGGGCAGGCTGGAGACAGGAAATATGTAAACGCGTCTAGATAATTCTTGTCCTTAGAACTGTCGCTTGCTTCAATAATTATATTGCCGTGTGGAGATTTCCTAGTATAAAGAAAAGCAATGTAGTCAAAAAATACAGCTCTAGCTGTTTTTTTAACTATAGTTTCTTGCTTCCAGGTACTTGTGAGCCTGGTCTTATCGACTGATACAACAAATATGTTTACAGGAGCAGTGTTAAGGAAGTGCAGCAAGTCTTTCTTGAACTCTTCTTTTTTGCTTAAATCATTTTTGAAAATAGAAAATTCACCTCTGCATTCATCAAGGTCCTGATGATGAATAATTATATTAGTGCGTTTCCAATACTTCATTTTAAGCTCATCAGCCTTACGTTTTAGTAGGACTCGCTTATCCTCATCAATTGCACACCCTATTAAAGTGTAAGGGCTGTTGGGTAAATAAGTAGGAGATGGTGTCCCTGACTCATCAATGAATAAACTATATTTTGCCATTATGACAATTATACGTATTATGTTAAATTATTTCATACGTTCTATCGGTCTCAGACTTCTTCTCGAGTGGTAGGCTAATCTCTATTTCTCATTATGTCAATCATACCCCTCAAGGTACCGCAAGAAAACCGATGGCTCTTACTTAAACTGACGAGCACTAGCCGAAACTTTGCTATCATAAACATATGGACTTAAAAATAATCGAAGAATTAAAAGACTTAATTCAACCTAGTGCCTCTGTTCATGCCATGTGGCTAGGTGGATCAATAGCTGAAGGAACTAGTGACGAATATTCAGACGTAGACGTATGGGTTGACCTTGAAGATGGTAAAGAAAAAGAAATCATCACAATAATTGAGACATTTCTGAGCGGTAAAGGAACGATTGATATTAATTTCAGTGAAGGCATCACGCCACCCTTTACGCATATTGTGTATCGTCTTTCACACATGAAGCCCTATCACTTCATTGAAATAAATCTTCACTCCCATTCACACAAGTTTGAATTGTTTGATAGATTACGAAAAATTCAAGTTCTGTTCGATAAAGATGACACAACTTCATTTGAGCCACTTAACGAAGAAGAGTACAGAACAATGCTTGCAGAGCGTAAAGACTTTTTGTTAGAAAAAATCAAAATTGGCGAGATTTCCGTACAAAAAGAATTGCTACGTAACAACTTTACGGATGCAATGCACAATTACTTGTTTTGGCTCGTTGAGCCAGTGATTGAACTAGCACGAATTCAGCTGTCACCTTTAAAAATAACGTACAACTTAAAGCACGCTTCACGTGATTTGCCGAAAGAGACGGTTGCAGAGATTGAATCACTTTACAAAGTATCGTCCCTCGAATCGTTGAATGACAAAATAACGGAAATTAGGCTCATGGCCAAAAAATACAGCTAAGCGCACTGTAGCCCTCCAGCACCGCAAGAAAACCGATGGTTTTGTAGCTCACTTTCACTTTAGTCATTGCCGAGGACTTACCACAATACTCCTATTAAATAACTATTGTGGTCGCTTTAGCGTTCCGAGATCGTGCTGTTTTTAATAGCAATCAAGCTAAGCTTGTTGCTTTAAAAACAGAGACCATGTCAGGCACGATGAAATGAGCTACATAAGCCAATAGTGCTTTTCTTGCATGTTGCGGACTTTTTGCATACTTTTGAGACTGCAGTCAAAAGTATGGCGTGGGGTAAAAGGGGCTGGCACTAGCCCCTCAGAGCTTTGACTATCAAAAAATGAGAGCCGTCTGTCGCGCGGAAAGCGACAAAATTTTTCTAAGTTCGTCTAAGACCAACTATCATACCGGCTTCTGCTATCATAAAACCATGAAGAAAATAGGATTTATTGGCCTCGGAAACATGGGAAGTGGTATGGCAAGAAATTTACTTGCAAAAGGTTTTTCTGTTATTGGTTTTGACATGAACCCAGAGATGCTTTCTATTCTCGAAGCAGACGGGATCCAAAGAGCAGATAACATAGTGACCATTGCAAATGAAGTTGACGTTGTCGTGCTCTGCTTGCCAAACCAAGAAGCATCCAGGCAAGTGGCAAAAGAGTTGCTTACAGAAGGAGCAAGAGTTGCGACGATCATTGAAACGAGCACGTTATCGCCAGCTTTTGTTACTGAACTAGGAAAAAGCGTTGAAGAGTCGGGCAAAAAGTTTTTGAGTGCACCAATGATTGGTGGCAAAGGACATGCCCAAAACGGGACGATTGAATTTTTGGCTGAGGGTAAAAGGGAAGTGCTGGATGAGTTGCGCGAAGTCTTTGATGCAATGGGAAGTAAAGTACGCTTTATGGGAGAAATACCTTCTGCGACCCGTGCGAAGCTGGTGTTTAATTTAAGTAGATATGCAAACTTAGCAGTTGGGGTAGAAACTCACCGACTCCTAGAAAAGTATGATGCAAATATCCCAGCAATATATGAATTTATGAGTGAGCAATCGCTCGATAATTTTGGACAAGTCTGGCGCGAAGACTTAAAAGATATGATGACAGGAGGCGTGCCATTTAGACCAAGCCAAGTGCCAAAGAAAGATCTCGCTCTTTTAAAAGATATGGCGACAGACAAGGGTCTCGATGACAGCTTGATAGAAGCTATACGTAGAACTTATCTATCGATGGAAGAATAATCTCTGCATAAAATTGTAATTTTGTAAGTAGGTGCTATACACATCCTCTTCTTCATGCTAGAGTAAGCTATAACTAAAAAATAATTCATAGGAGAAAAGACATGGTCACAGGATATTGCGTTAAGTGCAAAGAAAAAGGCGTAGAACTATCTGGAGCAGAAGTTGTACAAACAGCAAAAGGTGGCTTCATGGCTAAAGGGAAGCACGAAAAGTGTGGAACAACAGTATGCGCAATGATGTCTAAGGACAACGCTGAAAAAGCTGTCGCAGACGGCGCAAAAAAAGCTTACTAAATCTCTAAAGATTTCATAAAGAGCCAGTCGAAAGACTGGTTTTTTATTTGCGCTTATTTAATTTGTAAGACCTGAGCTAGCTAATCGTTTTCTTCTATATATAAGTAGCGTAGCGAATCCACCATTCAGCAGAAGCCAAGTAAGTGGATAGCCGATGGCGACAAAGGTATATTTGTTGAGCGCAAGCAATGCAACTATAAACCTAAAAAAGTTAGTGGCATAGCTTGAAAGTGTTTCTGTGTATGGCTTTTTCCAGCTTTTACGTATGGTTGGGATGAAGCTAATTGTTTCCGTCAAAATAACAAAAATCATAGACAAGACAGGTTGCTTAACAATGAGCCATGCTACCAAGGAGGCAGCCGAGAGTAGTAGGCATATATAGTCCCATTTTGTAATATCTTTATCTTTATTTTTAAATGCGTAGAAAACTATGACTGAGCTGATGATAGCTGCAGATAACGTCACGAAAGATGCTGGTCCGCTCTTTTCTTGTATTTGTAAACCAAATGCAATAAACGAGATTACCATGCCTATTACCCAGCTAAAAACGTGCGGTTTTGTGGTGCCCTTGATAGTATCCCGTAGATAAGGGATATAACCTATAATCATCATGGCGATGGCGACTGTACTAAGTACCGATTTATATTCCATCAGAATCCAGTTTATTTAAGTAGTGCATTGGCTGTATTCTAGCAGGATTATGAGTTCTGTGCATTCTCTATAAGGCGCTGTATAATTAGGCCAGATTCGTAAACACAAAAAGTTATATATAAATAAAGTGTCAAGAAAAGAAGCAGAAAATGAAAAAAAGTTTCGCAACAATAAAGCCTTGGTATTACCTCTTTGCATTTTTTATTGCCCTGCCATATGCAATGGTCAATGATGGTGACAGGGTGTATCACTGGAGATATTTAATTGCCTATGCACTGCTGGGTTGTTTTGTTGCATCCTATAGAGTTCGTAGCAAGATTGGGCTTCAAAGCGTTCATGATAAAAAAGTGTTGAATAAAACTGAGACAGTAGAAGAGTGGGGCAAGAAGGTATTAAGCCTTATTCTGCAGGTAATCTACGCCTGGCTTGTAAGCTCTTTATACACGAGTGCACTTGGCAGTATTAGTGGAGAAGGCGCTGGAACTGATGCTGTTTTTACGCTGTTGCTTCTTTTGCTGGTGGTGGCGCTTCAAAAGGCAGTAGTGCTTCGGGCAAAATCGCAGGTATTTACTGACGTTCGCACTGCTGTCTACTGGCTAGCGACTTGCACCATGTTGCTCGTTACTGTGGTGTTTTCTGGCTCGGGGCTCTATAGCGTAGGCCGTTACTCTACTGCAGAGATGCTTACGGCGCTTGGGATCGCACTACCTTTCATAGTAGGCGGATATTTTGTTATGAAAGTACGCGCTGCAGATACACGTGCTCGCGGTACGAAAAAATAGACTCGCAGTTAGCTTTATTACATATCTTGAGTGCTACAATCATATAAACTTATTACGTAAAAAGGAGTAGTTAGTTATGGCGAAATATATCGATGGATTTGTCTTGGTTGTCCCTAAAGGAAAAGAAGACGAATATCAAAAAATGGCAGAGCTAGGTCGAGACAGTTGGATGAAGAATGGTGCTTTGCAGTATTTTGAATGCAAGGGTGATGATTTGAAGCAACAAGAAATGGGCGACGAAAAATCACGTGCATATGACGAAATGACGGGTGCTACCAGCGAAGAAAATGTCTGGTTTTCTTTTATTGTGTTTGAGTCTAAAGAGCACCGCGACGAAGTCAATAAAAAAGTTATGGAAGAGATGGGTGAAATGTTTGCAGGTATACCTGACTTTGAAATGCCAACAGATATGAAGAAGATGGCTTATGGCGGGTTTACGGTGGCGGTTGAAGGTTAAACCTTACTCAATGGGCTTTCCGCGCCCATACCTACGCCATACTTTTGACTCCAGTCTCAAAAGTATGCAAAAAGTCTGCGGCCTACAATAAAAACAAGATTGCTAAGGGCTGAAAAAGATACCGTGCCTGCGGAACTCCCGTTGGTCGGGCAACATAGTTATTTATAAGGAGTATGTTGCCTGGTCCTCGGCAATGACTCGGTACTTTTTCAGCGCCTAGCATCAGTTTTATTGTTGAAGGCTGATAAGTTGCAGGTACAAAGCCGGAAGTGATTCGCTACATTTTGAGTAATAGGCATCGGTTTTCTTGCGGTGTCGGCGGTATTTTTAACCAACAAGCTAAAATGGTTTTATTGCTGAGAGAGGAGTTTGTCGGCTGTTAGCAGTGTTTTCCATGTCTTGGCGTTGTCTTCTGACTTCCAGACTGAGCCATTGGCACCGTTTAAGAAAATAGTGTCTTTTTGTGTTGGATGCCATGAAATGCCCGAGATACGTGTCTTGCGACTGTTGGGGTCTTGTATCTCTTTAGGCAAGGTTCCAAATTTATTCCAGGTGATACCGCCGTCACGACTTTCGTACAAGGTAAGGTTCTGGCTTGCTGGGCCGATAGAAATAGAACTAAAGCCAAGAAGCCGTGCGCCTTTTGCATCGTTTGGGTCATATGCAACAAGGTCGAGGTATTTGGTCTTTTGAAGCGTGTTTCCGTCTGTTGTCACGAGACCATACGATTCGCTACCATTTGTCATAGATGGCGTAAAGTACATGTTTGTGAAGTTAGCTGAAGCGTGTGCTGCACCAATAAATGGCTGTGTTTCGGAGCCGGCAAGCTTTTGCCAGGTTTTACCACCGTCTGTAGTTTTGAGAATTCCTAGTTGTGGGACCGTTATATCTTTTCCGGTGCTGATTCCCGTGCCTGTTCCGTCTGCTGATTGGCGTTTTGCAGAAAACGTGGGAACGACCATTTCTTGTGGGTTGTTTTCGTTGAGGAGAATCCTGGTTGCACCCGTCAGCTCACCTATGCCAGTAGGAAGCTCTGCCCACGATTTACCATAATCTGTTGTTTTGTAGACCAGGCCATCTTTAACGAAAATCTTGGTTTGGTCAGCCTCTGTGTATGAAGCGGGTGTAGAAGAAGTGCTGTAATAAGCAACACCATCATTCTTTGGGTCAAAAGCAAGATCGTTTACATAAAGATTCGTAGTTTCGTTTATCATGAAGTCCCACGTTTCGCCGCCATCAAAACTTTGGAATACACCACCTGTTTGCTGATTTGGGGCAGTAAGGCTGAGGTTGCCACCGCCACCACCGCTTGCGGCTAGCATCAGATGCTTGGTGTTCATAGGGTTTATTTTGAGGGTTGGATATTCGCTGTAGCATGCTTTTGTAGGGTCATCTGCACGAGCGTAAGCTTTTATACCCTTGGTGATTTGCTTCCAGGTTGAGCCACCATCAACCGTTTTAAAGACGCCAAGCCATTCAACATTTACATACATCGTATCGGGATTTTTGGGGTCGATAGCAAGCGAGTGCCCAGTGCGGTACCATTCGTTTTCTGTTCGTGGTGCGCATTCAAACTTTTGGAGGTCTATGACGTCGTTCGGCCATTTTTGCTTAATCTGATCTACGACTGTCGAGGCAGAAATTGTTTGTTCTGCATTCTCTTGCTGAGGGGCGTTGGCTGAATCATCTTTTTTGTCGTTCTTAAGGACGAGAACTGACCCTACTGCTATACACAAAAATACTCCAACAGCGATAATGAGAGGGATTTTTAAAGCCTTTGCTTTTGAAGTAGTAGGAGCTTGAACAGTTTGCTGTAACGAGCGAGACTCGTCTTCTTGTTGTGGAGTTTGAGGCGTGTCATTCATACAGCGATGGTAGCATAAGCAGTTTTAGGCGACAACCGCCAAGATTCTTGAAAGATTCTATTCTTTGCTACTTTTTAGCCATTTTACGCCAGCGTAGACGAGTGGGGTCTCTACGACTGACATGACGCATTTGAGTAGCCAGTAGGGGATGATGAGGCCCACAAGGAAACTGATATTGTCGCTGAACGGTTTGCTAAAGCTAAAGAAGGCGAGGGAAATAAAGATGGAGGTGTCCAGGAGCTGACCAATAAAGTTGGATATGTTGTTCCGAAACCACAGGGATTTTTTGCCTAAACTTTGCCTGATTTTTGTAAAGACTAAAATGTCGGTTGCCTGGGCAATGGCAAAAGCAATAATGCTGGCACCAGAAATACGCAATGCCGATTTGAACACGCTGTCGTAGGCTGATTCGGTACCAAAAAAGCGAGTTGAAGGGGGCAGGGAAGTTGCAACCCAAGCAAAGATGAAGGTCATCGCAACACTCATAAGTCCTATTTTTGCCATGTCTTTTGCGCGCTGTTTGCCATGAACTTCTGTCACGACGTCGTTGATGGTAAAGATGATAGGAAACAGCAAGATCGCCACGCTTGCGTTTAAGTGAAGCCAACTAAACTGTACGATAGGAAATGTCTTGATGCCCATTAGTTCTGTGGTGACAATACAGAATATATACAAACCCAATAACATATCCATTTTATGAATATTTTCCATGTGATTCTCCCTAAAAGAGGTTACGAGTAAATAATAAAAAAGTGACGAATACTAGCAGGTGCGGTGCGGGGAGAAATTATGTAGGACGTCGATTCTATCATTCATGGTAAGTAGTAGTATATAGGACTTTTGGAGCTTTTTGTATGACTGCTGGAATAAGGTTCCTGTTTTGGTTAGACTATGTGCATGAGTAAAAAATATTTTTTAACGGCTTGAGCAAACACTTTTCTAAGGCAGATCTGCCTATGTTGATTCATGGTGATGATGGGCGCGGTGCGTCACTTTTTTCTGTGAGTGTGATTGCAGATCTCTATGACCAAGGTAGCGGGATTATTTTTTTGTGTGGATACCATATGGCGCGCGACGAGTTTGACCTGCAAACCAATTCCAAGCACGACGCAGTGATTATTGAGGAGGGGTTTGACCCGGTAGAAGTACAAAAAAAGCGGGTTATTTTTGTCCCCACTGAACGGAGCGATTTACTCGGCACTGTTATCGAGACAGTTGCCGATGCGAATGAGCGGGTGGTGTTTTTTAAGAATTTTGACTTGTTTGAAACGAGTGTGTTTAAGAATATAGAGAATCTCTCGTCTATAGTGCTGATGGGAAATATTGATAAGTGCGCATTTAGGTCCGATGTCTTAGGTAAAGACTGGGCATCGCAAGTGTATTTTTCTGTGCCTCAGACTGACGTGGGTGCAAAAATACGTTCCGTCGATAAATACAAAGGGTATTTCTTCTCCGCAGATAAAGAAGGCGTGGTATCTGTAGAATAAGACATTTTCTCACTTTGTTATACTTGCACTATGAGTAAAGCCGACGAAAGACACGACATAACCGTAGCAGAATATATTGCTTCGCTTGATGAGCAGGTAAGAAAAGACGCTGAAGTTTTGCTTGAACTTTTTAAAAAAGTAAGTGGGCAAGAGCCAATCTTGTATGGCTACGGCACCATCGGTTTTGGGGTATACAAATATGAATATGAGAGTGGACGCAAAGGCGAAGCACATACGCTGGCATTTTATCCAAGGAAAGGGAAGATAACCATTTATCTGATGGATGGGACGACACGTTACGCCGGGCTTCTTGCTAAGCTTGGTAAGCATACGATAACGGGTTACTGTGTTTATATTAAGCAACTCGCAGACATAGTGCTATCTGTACTTACAGAAATTCTCGAACAATCATATAAAAATATCGAAACTAAATCTAAGACTGGGCCTATAGATAAGATACTTTGGCAGACAGAAAAGTAAGTGTACAAAGCTGCTAAAACACAAAACAGAACACGTCTAGGGTTCAGCACCTTTGCAACATTTGAGCTGGAGTAAGATAGTTAATAC
>CAZEIK010000007.1:0-32659 GCA_964512315.1 uncultured Candidatus Saccharibacteria bacterium | reverse complement strand
GGCCGAATTCTATTTGGCTACTACCCTCTACTGATGTGGTCCAGGTGATGGTGGCGCTGTTTGAGGTGACTGAGGTGGAGGTAGAGGAGATGAGGAGGGGGACGGTGGAGAAGATGGCGGCACGGTTGGACTGAAAAGATGTTACGTAAAAAGTGCCCGATGAATCTCTGGCTATACCGAGAGGTGAGATATCTCTACTCGAGGTGTCTATACTTGAAACAAAGTTACCAGAACCGTCTAACTTAATTATTCTTTGTTTAAAATAGTCGGCTAAATAAATATTACCTTGTGCGTCTGAGTCGATGTATGCTAACCAAAAATACGTATTTAGCTGATCTTGCCCTGGACCATAAGTGTATGTATGAGATAAAATAAAATTGCCATTGATGTCGAACTTTTGTAGACGATAATTATAATAATCTATACCGTCAAAAGTATACACGTAATTCTGTGGAGTTATGGTTATGCCTGTGACATGTTTAAATTGTCCATTACCTGTACCATCAGAACCGAATTTAAACAAGAAGTTACCGTTCTGATCAAATACAGATACTCTATGATTATTAGCCTCTGTTACATACAGATTACCGGTACTATTGTGTACAACAACACCTCCTGGTGCAGCTAATTGACCATCACCAGAACCGGGTGTACCGAACTTTAATAAGAAGTTGCCGTTAGAATCGAACTTTTGTATACGGTCTGAACCAAGATCTGCTACATAGACATTACCTTCTGCGTCAGTGGCTAGGTCGTTAATAGAGTTGTTATTAACAAACTGTCCATCACCAGATCCGGGTGTACCGAACTTTAATAAGAAGTTGCCGTTACTGTCGAATTTCTGTATGCGTTGATTTCTGTCGTCTGCAATATAAATATTTCTATTTGAATCTATTGCTATACCTATAGACCAATTAAACTCTCCATCTCCACTTCCTCTGGACTCATACTTTTTAATAAAATTACCGTCTTTATCGAATTTAGAAATTCTACTATTTATCGTATAATTATTTGATTGTTCTGCTATGTAGATATTATCTTGAGGGTCTATTGCTATGTCACCATATGAGTTATCAATTTGCCCATCAGCCATACCATTAGAACCAAATTTAAACATAAACGCGTTAGTAGAAGAAGAAAACTTTTGAATACGTCTGTTACTGGCATCATTAACAAAAAGGTCGCCGTTACTATCTATTACTAGATTATAAGGCCAGTAAAATTGACCATCACCAGAACCTTGTGACCCAAATTTTGATATAAATGTGTGAGTGGTAGAAGCGAATTTTTGTATACGATGATTGGCAGAGTCTACAACATATATATCACCATTGTGATCAAAAGTTATACCGTAAGGACAGGATAGTTGCCCATCACCAGAGCCAGACGAGCCAAACTTAGTTATGAATGTTCCAGCTGGAGAGAATACTTGTATGTCGTGACGATAACAATCAGATATATAAATGTTCCCAGTTGAAGGTTCTATAGCGACACCATCAACGTATTGAAGTTGCCCGTCGGCCGTACCGTAACCATTATCTATCTCCATTATAAAATTACCATTACTGTCAAACTTTTTAACTGAAGGAAAACCTTGTGAGCCATCCCAAAGATTATCTGTAGCGTATACGTTCCCTTGCTGGTCTAAGTTGATTCTTTCTATATACCCAAATCTATCGCTAGATGTACCGTATCCACCAAATGAAAACAAATAGTTATCATTGGGGTCTAATTTATTTATAACACAACAGCCAGATTGATAATATTTGTTACCTTGCTGATCTATAACTATACCTTGAGGGTACTCAAGGGGAACATTAACTTTCGTAGCTGAAACATTATGAGGTCCTAAACCTATATACCTTTGAAATGTATAGACGGTACTCGCCTCCCCTTTATATATAAATAAGTAAAATATAGTTGCAAAAATAAATAGTATACCTATTAAATACTTTAGCCAGTGTAGTTTCCAATGGATTAGGAAGTTTTGCATCTTAGGATAATTATAACAATAATACCAAACTATGCCGTATAGATATGAACAAAAGGCGCCCGGCAAAGCCGGGCGCCTTTTGTTCATATTATTATTACTTTCTAGACTCTTGAATTTCTTTTGCAATATTTGTAGGAACTACATCATATTTACCGAACTCCATTGTAAATGTTGCACGACCCTCAGTCATAGAGCGAAGTGAGTTTACATAACCGAACATTTCAGAAAGCGGAACCATAGCATTAACAACTTTGTCTTGCCCGCGCTCGCCCATGCCTTCTATTTGTCCACGTTTAGAAGAAATGTTACCAGTAATATCTCCATAGAACTTGTCTGGTGTTACTATCTCTACCTTCATGATTGGCTCAAGAATTGCACCCTTAGCACGAGCTACAGCATCTTGTAATGCCATACCTGCAGCTAATTTGAAGGCGATTTCTGATGAGTCCACCTCGTGGAATGACCCATCGTAAAGCTCACAAGATACATCCACCATCTTAAACCCAGCGATAATACCTCTGTCCATAGTCTCCTTAAGACCCTTCTCAACAGCTGGAATGTACTCTTGTGGTACAGCTCCACCCTTGATCGAGTTAATGAATTCAAAGTGGTCGTAACGCTTAGTGTTCTTTGGAAGATCTTCAGTTGCAACTGAGTAATCAATTGGCTTAACGCGAATGCGAACGTGACCATATTGACCACGACCTCCTGACTGCTTGATATACTTACCTTCTGCTTCTGACGCGCCAAGAATTGTCTCGCGATATGCCACTTGAGGCTTGCCTGTTGTACATTCAACATTGAACTCGCGCTTCATACGATCAACAATAATATCAAGATGTAACTCACCCATACCCGCGATAATCGTCTCGTTAGTCTCGGAGTCTGAATTAACACGAAATGTAGGATCTTCAACTGCTAGCTTAGATAGAGCGAGACCCATCTTCTCCTGGTCAGCCTTAGTTTTTGGTTCAACACGCATGCTGATCACCGGCTCAGGCACAACAATCTTCTCAAGCACCACTGGATGTTCCTCAGTACACATAGTGTCTGATGTAACTGTATCTTTAAGACCTACTGCAGCAGCGATCTCACCAGCATACACCTTGTCTACCTCCTCACGCTCATTAGCATGCATACGAACAATACGAGATACACGCTCCTTTTTGTCTTTAGTTGAGTTATAAATATAAGAACCTGACTCTAATGTTCCAGTATAAACACGGAAGAATGTTAATTGCCCTACGAATGGGTCCGCCATCGACTTGAAAGCAAGTGCTGCGAAAGGCGCAGTATCAGACACCTCAAGAGTTACTGACTCACCAGTGTTCGGATCTAGTCCTTTTGGAGCCGCAATATCAAGTGGAGATGGAAGATAATCAATAACAGCGTCTAGTACTAGTTGTACTCCACGATTCTTAAGAGAAGACCCACAGAATACTGGGAATAGCTCGTTAGCAATAGTAGCCTTTCTAATTGTCGCCTTCAACTCATCAACAGTAAACTCTTTACCTTCTAGATAAGCAGTCATCATAGCCTCATCAGTCTCAACGATCTTCTCAATCATCTCAGCGCGACGAGTCTTAGCTTCTTCCAAATGCTCAGGAGAAATATCTACAAAAGATACATCTTTACCCTTGTCACCAGTGAACTTAACTTCCTTCATTGTTAGAAGGTCAATGATACCGTCGAAGTCTGCCTCAGTTCCAATTGGCATATGCATTCTAACTGCCTTCTTAGACAATCTGTCTAGAATTGATTGGAATGATCTGTCATATGATGCACCCATACGGTCCAACTTGTTGATATAACATACACGAGGCACCATAGCGTCTGATGCATATCTCCAGTTAGTTTCAGATTGAGGTTCAACACCAGCTACACCATCGAATACCACCACCGCACCGTCAAGTACACGGAGTGATCGCTTCACTTCAATAGTAAAGTCAATGTGACCTGGGGTGTCGATAATGTTAAAGCGGCATTTCTTTGAGACATCTTTTGGATCCATGTATGTCGGGCTCCAGAATGCTGTAGTTGCAGCAGAAGTAATAGTAATACCACGCTCACGCTCTTGCTCCATCCAGTCCATCACTGTCGCACCTTCGTGCACCTCACCGATTTTGTGTGATACTCCAGTGTAGAAAAGGATGCGCTCTGTTGTTGTTGTCTTACCAGCGTCAATGTGAGCGATAACTCCAAAGTTTCTGGTTTTGTTTAATGGGTAGTCTCTTGCCATATAATTTTGATTTAGAAATTAATGATAACAGTTTTATTTTTTAAATGGAACACCAATAAGCTCAAAGAACTTTGTAGCCTCTTCTTTTTTCTTGGCTGTTGTTACCATAGTAACAGCAAAACCGAATACATCTTTTAATTCCTCATCTTTGATCTCAGGGAAAATAGTATGCTCTTTGATACCAAATGTCATGTTACCAATAGCGTCCACATTCTTCTTATCAAGTCCACGGAAGTCCTTAGTGCGAGGTAGAGCAATTGAGAACACCTTGTCTAAGAAGTCATACATACGCTTGCCACGAAGTGTAACAGCGACACCGATCTCATCACCTTCACGTATCTTGAAGCTAGCAACTGATTGCTTTGCTTTTCTGATGCTTGGTTTCTGCCCTGTAATTTTAGAAATTCTATCTACAACGAACTCATTCTTGTGACGATCTTTCTTCATAGCTGAGCCAGTCGCAACAGCAACTACTACTTTTGTTAATTTTGGAGCAGCTAACTTATTAGTGTAGCCGAACTCTGATTTCATTGTCTCGAACGCTTCTGAAGCGCGAGAATATACATTTTTAATTGCCATAATTTTTCTATGCGCACGATATTATACGTCACGCATTTACATCTAATTAACTTTTTAATAAACAATAGAACCTACATATAATAACACAAAAACAAAAACCCCGCCAGAGAGCGAGGTTAGAGACCAAAAACAAATCACTCAGAGAAGAATCTGACAGTTAGGTCGTTTCTTAGCTTTTGGAGCAACTTTTGCGCCTGAGAAACTTTCTCTTGCGCAACCTCTTTGGTGTAGACACCAAACTGTTGAGTAGAACCCCATAGTGCAGCTCTGATCTTCGATATCACTTCTGCCTCACTCAAGGCAAAAATATTAGCGAGACCAAAACTCAGAGACTTGCCAATCTCTACACCCGAAATGTACCCACATTCAAGTGATACAAGATTGACTGCATACATTCTGGGTTGCTCTACACCAACGAGAACAACTGGCGCTCTTTCAAGGACTTCCATAACACCTCCCAATGAACCATTTATCTAACTCTATAATATTTTAAAAAACTATGCAAAGCCTAAACAGTCTTAAATCCTTCTCCTACTCGAGTTGTTTCTAATATTGTATTTAATATTCTGTATTCTGGCTTTAAATAATTAAGTGACGATTTGTTCGGCTGTAGAGTCACTTTTAACTTAGATTCGCCTTTCTTACTGTTCTCATCTTTAACAATGATTTCAAATTTTATTTTACTTAGATTAAGTCCTATCTCTTTTAAATTAAAATTCTTCATACCCTCTTCTAAGGCTGACATACCCTCACCTTCGCCTTTTGGATTGAAAGTCATAGCGATAGAGTCTTTGGTGACTTCACGATAAAGATTAGCTGACAAAACTTTCCAAGACACAACGTCTGCAATATTCTTGAAAGGTTTCTGACTGTCGTCGTTATTAACAAATTTAGACAAGTCATAACAATACTCGCTCGGTGGTAAATTAAAATCTATATAATTACGAGAGTAAGTGTCAGCATAATAATACTGTTCCTCTTGATTGCCTGACATTTTTAAAAGTAACATTTTACTTTTAGGTATATAAACAAAATAAATACTTTTTACTTTTCTTTTTACTTTACTTGTTACTTTGTTGTCGCTAACCGACTCTTCCGCTTCTGGCGCATCTTCAAAAGTTACTTCTGTGTAAAAGTTATCATCGAACTCACTAGTCTTAACCAAGATATTCTTAGCATCATTAACCGCAACAAGATGCTCAGTAATAGAATCTTTAAAAACGAAGTCTTTACCTTCTAAGTCGAAAATATTTTTCTCTATAGATTCGAATCTTCTGTAACCTGAGACGCTTAGCATTTTACAAATACGATAAAGGTCGTCCCAGACAATCTCATGTTCCAAGTAAAAAGCTACAGCTTTTTCGGTTATTGTTTCTGCTGTTACATCTAACGGTTCATACTTGTTACTATCCAAATAGTTCTTTATATACTTTACGGCATTTTTATTTGTCGCAATGCTTATAATATTTATTTTCTCAAGAAGACTTAGTCTCTGGTCTAATTCTAGACTTTTATAGTAAGACATTAAGAGTTCCTCTTTATCTTTTTTGTTTATGTCTTTGGGTAAAAATGGGGCTTCGGAGCAACCGGCTGAGGACAGAAACTTTTCTAGAATAATATTTTCGTTAATTGCGGATAAGAACTTTTTGACATTAACTTTTTTAGACATGAATGAGAGTGTAACACAAAACAAAAAGAGGTCCGCTTCGCGGACCTCTTTTTGTTTTTGAATTAAATTATCGCACAGATATATTGCGTCATTCCACCATAAAAAACATTACCAGACTTACTATAACCAGCAGGACAAGAACATGATGAATCTGTAAAGTATGTTCCAAGCGGGCACTGATTAGTATTTTGTTGAGAAGTTACGCATCTTTTTGTTACGTACCCAACATAGTAATAAGAAGAAGTATTTTCAAATACATAACCAGAAGGACATGTACAAGTGGGATTAGTTAACCACGTATTAACCTGACAAAAACTTGTACTAGTATTATTTATTGAGACGGGATAACAACCATTTCTACCGTCAATAACTACATCACTAAACATATAACCACTAGGACAAACACAATTACTACCCGCGACTATAAAAGATGTATTAATTGGACAAAAAGTCTGTGTATTTGAATTAGTAACATTAATTGTCCTTACGCTCTGGTTGCTCTTGCCATTACTTGATGTAACTGTGAAGGTTATGGTGTAGGTTCCTGATGTTGTGTATGCGTGCGAGAAAGAGTTACTGGTGTTACTAACATAACTAGGCAACATAGACATTGTATTGTACGCATAGGCATACTCGTCGCCCCACTTAACAGAATATGTAAGATTGCTAGCATCAGACACAGAAGCATTAACAGTCCATGTACCGTTCTGGTTAACATTCAAGGTTGTTGGACCAGATACTGACGATATGTTGGGTATAGATGATACTGTTGGAGTATCAAGCACACATCTTCTTTGAGTTGATATAGATGGCGTTGAGTCTATGTGGTAACCAGAAGGGCACACACATGTAAGACTAGTTACCCAAGTGTTTATCGGACAGATATTAGAATTAGAACACTTATCACTCCTCCAAGTGCAGTCTGCATCTCTCGGCATAGCCGAACCATCTGAACAAAGTCTTAGCTCTTGAGTACAAACAAATATTTGACCACCATTAGAGCAACTATCCTTTTGAATTTCTGCTCTAGTAAATGAGCCAACATAACCAGTAGAAGCCAAACCTTTTGCAGTCTGATAAGACTTAACTGCATTTTGAGTTAGAAGACCAAAGTATCCTGTAGGTTCAGAATTTAAATAACTTTTATCTTGTAAAAATCCTTGGAGCTTAGAAACTTCATAATTAGAATTATAGTCATTTGAATATCTAAAACGTAAATTATTCTGCAAAGCAATACAGCCAGATGCGCCAGATGAACTTGTGTTGTCGTAGTCACCATTTATTGCGTAAGCAAAATTACTAACTAGAAAAATTGAAGCAACTAATGATAAGAATTTAAATATTTTCATAATTATTTTAAGTATACACTTCTTCTACAAATCTAAAAACAAAAAGACGCCCCGCGAAGCGGGGCGTCTTTTTGTTTTTAGATTTAAATCTTTTTAACTTTATTTACAAAGATTGGCATTGAGACTTCAACAACTTGGCCTTTTTGTCCTTGTTTTTGAGCGCGCTTGTGTTTCTTGAACACATTCACACCATCAACAACAACTTTGCCCTCTGAAGGAATTGCACGCAATATTACACCTTCTTTGTTTTTATCTTTACCAGAGATAACTTTTACTTTATCTCCTTTTTTAACATGTAGAGTTTGCATATTGATTACATTACTTCTGGAGCAAGTGAGGCGATCTTCTTGTATCCATCAATTCCAGTTTCAGATAACTCTTTTGGAATTGGACCGAATACACGTCCCGCTTTTGGCTCAAGCTTGTTCTTGTCTATAATTACCACCGCGTTATCATCGAAACGAATATATGATCCATCGGCGCGGCGTAGTGGCTGAACCTGTCTTACGACAACTCCATACACAACATCTTTCTTCTTAACAGCCTTGCGAGGCTCAGCTGATTTGATTGAAAGAACCACCAAGTCACCCACACGAGCGTAGCGGCGTTTAGATCCTTTTAGAACCTTGAACACACGACCCATTTTAGCTCCTGAGTTATCAGTGATTTTTACATTTGTACCTGCTTGTATCATATATTTATGCCTTCGCTACAACTACAAAAGTTTTATCTTTTGAAATTGGGCGAGTCTCTTCGATAATAACGACCTCTCCTGTTGCGTACTCATTCTTCTCATCATGAGCCTTGTAGCGTTTAGAGATAGTGTAGAATTTGCCATACTTAGGGTGCTTAACATAGCGATCGACTTTGACTACAACTGTCTTGTCCATCTTGTCGCTCACTATAACACCTTTTAGTTTCTTTTTATTTACTGTTGTTTGCATAGTGTTTTAGATTAACGAGCGACAATGCGTGTTTTGATTGGTAACTTAGTACCAGCCTTGCGAAGAGCTTCGCGAGCGATCTCTTCACTTACACCGTCGATTTCAAATAATACACGACCTGGGCGAACTTCAAAACAAAACGCTTTTGGATCTCCCTTACCCTTACCCATTGGGACCTCAGCGGCCTTCTGTGTAATAGGGCGATCAGGGAAAATACGAATCCAAATCTGAGCTGTCTTGCCAGCTTTACGAGTCATGGCACGACGAGCTGCTTCGATTTGATTTGAAAGCACACGCGCAGGTGTTTCCGCTTTTAGTGCGAATGAACCGAAAGATATATCTATACCTTTGGTCTCAGGGCGCATAAGACGAGTCTCAGAGAGACGTCCTGTTTGCCACTTTCTGTGTTTAACTTTTTTAGGAAATAACATACGCGTTTATTTTGTTTTGTTAACTTTTGTAGTGTTAGTATCAAACTTCATACCACGATAGATCCAAACCTTGATACCTATAACACCATATGTCATATTTGCTCTTTCTTTTGCAAAATCAACATCCGCACGAAGAGTTTGAAGTGGTACATTACCACGACGCATCTCCTCGCGACGAGCCATATCAGCTCCGCCAAGGCGGCCAGATACAGCGATACGAATTCCTTTTACATCACGATTCATCATCGCTTTCTCGACTGTAGTTTTAAGTACACGACGGAAAGGAAGACGTTTCTCGATTCCCTCTACTACCATCGCTCCAACTATTGCAGCTGATGCTTCTGGTGAAGTAACCTCAACGATGTCTAATTTGAAATTCTTTGGAAGACTAATTTTCTTACGCTTAGCCTCTTTTTCAATGTCCTTGCGTAACTTCTCTACACCTTCGCCTGATCTACCGATCAGCATACCAGGACGTGATGTGTGTATAGCTATACGGAATGTGTCTTTACCACGCTCCATAATAACGTCAGCCACATACATACCTTTCAGGCGCTTTGTTAAGAAAACTCTTAACAAAACATCGCCACGGAGAGCATTAACATACTCATCTTTTTTGACATACCAGCGACTTCTCCAGTCACGTATGACTCCAAGACGGTGTGAGAATGGATTTACAACGTGTGTCATATTATTTTTTATCTGCGAGCTCAATCACAATGTGTGAACTCTTTTTAAGTATTTGCGACGCTCGACCAAATGCGCGAGGCATGAATCTTTTCATAACAAGAGCCTTGTCAACGCGGGCGCTTTTAACAACCAAATCCTCTGCCTTCTTGCCTGAGTTAGCGATTGCTGACTCAAGTAGCTTCTTCATAGGAAGAGATCCGCGTTTGATAAAGTTATCAAGTTGTATCTTAGCAATATCAGCACGTTTCCCTTGAATAAGAGTCGCTAGTAAGCGAACCTTACGAGGGGATTGGCGATAGTTTTTAAGTGTTGCTTTCATAATCTTTATTTCTTCTTAGCGTCACCAGTAGACTTAGCGGCTTTTGCTGCATCTATTTCAGCTTGCTTCTTCTTTTGATCAAGCTCTTTTTGCATCTTACCTCCATGACGCTGGAATTTGCGAGTTGGACTAAACTCACCTAATTTGTGTCCCACCATGTCTTCGGTAACGAATACCTCAACATGAGTGCGTCCATTGTGGACTCCGAATGTAAAACCAACCATCTCAGGAGCGATATCGCAGCTGCGTGACCAGGTCTTGATTACACCTGTGTCTTCTGGTTTCTTGCCGAGAACTTTTTTAAGTACTCTTTCGTCTACATAAGGACCTTTGTTTAATGATCTAGACATAATGATTATAGTTTAGACTGCTTGTTACGAATACCTGTCGACCTACGTGACACAATGTGTACGTTAGAGTATTTCTTTGGAGTACGAGTCTTGTGACCACCCGTTGTCTTACCCCATTTTGTCTTAGGTCTTCTAGTACCACGACGTTGTTTACCTTCACCTCCACCGTATGGATGGTCAACTGGATTCATCACAGAGGCACGAGTCGTAGGACGAACTCCTAACCATCTGTTGCGTCCAGCTTTACCAAGATTCTTAAGGTGATGCTCACCATTTGATACCTCACCAATGCTTGCAAAAGCATGATCTGGCACCATACGAACCTCAGTAGAAGGAAGTTTGATCTGAGCATAACCATCATTGTGAGCAACTACCTCAGCGTAATTACCTGCTGAGCGTACAAGCTTTGCTCCACTTCCAGGCTTAACCTCAACATTGTATACGAATGTTCCAACAGGAATATTGCGTAGCATGATGCGATTACCAGGAATAAGGTCAGCTTTCTCACTAACAATTAAATTATCTCCAACTTTTACAGATTTTGGTAAAAGTGTATAGGCTTTGTGACCGTCACGATAAGCGATAAGACCAATGAATCCTGATCTGTTTGGATCGTACTCAACAGATTGAACCTTTGCAGGAATATCAATCTTAGAGTATTTCCAATCTATCTCACGATAGCTTCTCTTGTGTCCACCTCCTTTGTGACGAGTAGTAATGCGACCAAATGCATTGCGTCCAGAACCACGACGGAAACCTTTTGTAAGAGGTTTGTGAGGCTCATTTGTTGTAATAACACCACGATAAACTACAGTAGCAGCTTTACGTTGTGATGGTGTTGTAGGGCGATATGTTTTCATACTATTTCTATGCTAGTTTTATTGAGTCGCCTTTTTTCAAAAAGACTATAGCCTTTTTGAAGCCAGATACTACGCCACGCTTACCACGAACGAAAACGTTCTTAGAAGGCAAGTTGGTTATATTCACCTTAACAGGTGTCACCTTATATTCATTCTTGATCTCTTTTATAAGCTCAAGCTTAGAAGCATCATCAGTAACAACAAATGTATATGCATTTGCAGTTGATTGAAGAGAGGCTTTTTCAGTTATATGAGGACGAATAATATATTTTTTCATATTAATTAGGCCTTAGAAGATAGATACTCATTAATCTCTTTTGGATTTGCAACAACTATATAACGAGTGTTAGCAATCAATAGAGGGTTCATTTGATCCATGTTCTCTAGACGCACATTTGGAAGATTACGAAATGCTAAGTGTGACTTTCTGTCTTTTGATGAAGTGAAAATCATAGCATTGTTATCCTTCTGCCAGTTGATTGTTTTGAAACCGTCGACCTTAGAAAATGACTTCATGATTTCAAAAGCTGATTTGGTTTTGCCATCAGCTACAGCAAGATTCTCTACGAAAAGTATTTTACCATCGCGAAGCTTTGCAGAAAGCAATGCATATAATGCACGATTCTTCATAGCGCGAGGAATAGTCTCTTTGTAGTTTCTATCGTTGCGAGGTCCGTGTGTTATACCTCCGTGGCGCCAAATTGGAGAACGTGATGAACCGTGACGAGCACGTCCTGTTCCCTTTTGAGCCCAAGGTTTTTTACCACCACCTGAAACTTCGCTACGATCTTTTGTATGTGCAGTATTAGCACGTTGATTACTCATCTGTGAAGACAAGACCTGATGCACAAGATCAGCATTCCATGGATAAGAGAACACCTCTTCCGAGAGTTCAACTGACCCAGACTTCTGCCCTTGTGTTGAATATACATCTACTTTCATACAGAATTATTTAGAGCGAATTTCAAGTATGGTACCGCGGCGACCTGGCACAGCACCTTTAATAAGAATAGTGTCGTTAGTTGTATCAACTGCGAACACTTTTAGGTTTTTGACAGATACTCTGTCTCCACCCATGCGTCCGGCCATTTTCATGCCTTTGATGACACGTTGTGGTCCTGTCGCACCAATCGAACCCGCCTCGCGATGTGAGTGCTTCTGTCCGTGCTGGTCCCAACCGCCTGAGAATCCGTGGCGTTTTACAACACCTTGGAAACCTTTAGCTTTTGTTATACCAGACACAACAACTGTATCTCCTGGCTGAAATACATCAGCCTTGATAACAGCACCCTTTTGTAAATCGCCAGCAGGAGTTCTGAATTCGCGAACTACTTTGTAAGCTTTTCCACCGAAGTGTCCTAGCTCAGCCTTAGTAGCGCGTTGTACTTTTTGTTCATCCATTGCTACTTGGATAGCTTCGTATCCATCACGCCCTGTTGAACGCATATCTGTCACAACTACACCTGGCGCACGACATACAGTGACTGCGTGAACGTTACCGTCAGCGTCAAATGCCTGCGACATATGCAGTTTCTCTGCTAATGTGAATTTCATGTTTTTAACTCATCTTTACATCAACATCAACTCCAGAGGGAAGTGAGAGGTTGGTGAGAGCTTCGATCACTTTTTGATTCGGGCTAACAATTTCGATTAGGCGTTTGTGAACGCGCATCTCAAATTGCTCACGAGCATCCTTATAAACGAATGTAGCGCGATTAACAGTGTAACGTGTGAATTCTGTCGGAAGTGGCACAGGACCAATTACTCCAGCCTCAAAACGTTTAGCTGTGTCTACAATTTGTTTTACAGATTGATCGAGAACCTTGCTTTCGTATGCACGAACGCGAATACGAATCTTAGGTGTATCGTCTCCTTTCTTTGTTTGCTTTGTAGGCATGATTTTATAATGAACCCTTGGTTTGGTTTTAGAAGACTTTGATTAAAATAATCAAGAGGTCTTATTCGATAATCTTAGTTACAACTCCCGCACCTACTGTCTTACCACCCTCACGGATAGCGAAGCGTCCTTGCTCTTCTAGAGCGATAGGAGCGATAAGTTTAACTGTAAGTTTAACTGTATCTCCAGGCATTACCATTTCTGTTCCTGCTGGTAGAGTACAATCTCCTGTTACGTCAGTTGTACGTACGTAGAACTGAGGTTTGTAACCGTTGAAGAATGGTGAATGACGTCCACCTTCCTCTTTCTTTAGAACGTACACCTCACACTCGAAATGTGTGTGTGGCTTAACTGAACCAGGTTTACAAAGAACCTGACCACGCATAATATCCTCTTTCTTGATTCCGCGAACTAGAATACCAGCATTATCTCCAGCTATACCTTCATTAAGTTGTTTGTTGAACATCTCGATACCTGTAACTGTTGTCTTTTGAGTGTCTTTCAATCCTACGATCTCAACTTCCTCATTAAGCTTAACAATACCACGCTCGATCTTACCTGTTACTACAGTACCACGTCCTTCGATAGTGAAGATATCCTCCACAGGCATTAGGAATGGCTTTGTAGTATCACGCTCTGGAAGTGGAATCCAAGTGTCTAGCGCGTTAAGTAGCTCAACAATCTTTTGTGCCCAAGGGTCATCAATTGATGTAGCCTCAGAAGCCTTAAGACCTGATCCACGAATGATAGGAGTGTTAGCTCCATCGAATCCTTGCTTTGTAAGTAGCTCACGTAGCTCCTCCTCAACAAGCTCAATCATCTCTTGGTCATCAACCATGTCACATTTGTTTAGGAAAACAACAAGACGCGGAACACCTACTTGCTTAGCAAGAAGGATGTGCTCACGTGTTTGTGGCATAGGACCATCAGTAGCAGCAACCACTAGAATAGCACCGTCCATTTGAGCGGCACCAGTGATCATGTTCTTGATATAGTCAGCGTGACCAGGCGCATCGATGTGCGCATAGTGACGAGTGTCTGTCCAATACTCTGAGTGAGAAAGTGAAATTGTAATTCCACGAGCCTTTTCCTCAGGAGCCTTGTCAATCTCATCTACTCCTTTGATTTTAATAGAAGCGTCTTTAAGGTGAAGAACGTTAAGAATACCTGCAGTAAGAGTTGTCTTACCGTGGTCTACGTGTCCAATTGTACCAACGTTTACGTGTGGTTTTGAACGATCAAATACATCTGCCATAAATTAATTTATTTTAATTATTATAGTAATTACTTTTTTAATAATTTCGATCTTGAGTATATGGCATCAATTCGTCATATCTCAGAGGATCTCCGCTAGCATAGAAATAAGCACAAGTAATGGCTGCGCAAAGCCAAGCGAATACCGTGGATTATAACACAAAAGGTATATATAAGCAATATAAAAAGCGGCCCACGAAGCGGGGCCGCTTTTTATATTTAAACTATTTAAGTGTAACTGTAGCTCCAGCTTCCTCAAGTTTCTTCTTAAGGTCCTCAGCTTCAGCTTTCTTAACGTTAGCCTTAAGGTCAACTGGCGCACCGTCAACCATGTCCTTAGCCTCTTTAAGACCAAGTCCAAGAGCCTCCTTAACAACCTTCATAACAGCGATCTTTTGCTCGCCAGAAGATGCAAGGTGTACTGTAAAGGCATCCTTGCCCTCATCAGCACCAGCGGCTGCTCCAGCTGCAGGAGCTGCTGCTACAGCTGCTGCCGAAACACCGAATTTCTCCTCTATAGCCTTAACTAGCTCATTAAGCTCTAGTACTGACATAGACTCGATTTTATTAAGTAAATCTGCGTATTTTTCCATATTATTTGTAATTTAGTAATTAATTCTTTGTTTTTGCTACTTCATTAATACCAATAGCAAGACGTTGCATTGGACTCTTGAGTAAGTATGCGAGCTGTGAAAGTAATACTTCACGAGGAGGAATAGTCGCAATAGCCATCATAGCCTTCGCATCCTTGAACTCCCCTTCCCAAATACCACCAAGTATTGTAAATACACCTTTGTTTTCCTTAGAGAACTCGAATGCTTCACGAGCAGGACTTAACAAATCCTTACCCCAAACAATAGCGAGCTCATTAGAAACAGCTGGCGCATCACCCTTGATACCGGCAGCAGTAACTGCTCTGTCCCAAAGTGACTTCTTTACAACCGTATAATGAAGACCGTTAGCAAAAAGCTTCTTTCTGAATGTATCTTGTTTAGATACTGGTAGGCCCTTGTAAGACACATACACCGCACTGTCAGAATTCTTAACAGCGTCAGCGTATTTATCTACTAGTTCTACTTTTTTAGATTTTGCTAATGCCATAAATATAAATTGGCGACCCTACACCACAAAGCCGCCTTCTAAAGACCTCCGGAGGTTTTATGGGTATACCCACCTCCTTCTTTGGTGTATTAAGCTATATATTAACACATTTTTCTGTAAACTCAAATACAACAAAACCCCGCCTTTCGGCGGGGTTTTGTCTATCCTATTTACTAAAGTACTTTTTAGCCTCTGGTAATCCAGCTTTTACAGCCACCACATAGTCTTTGACTATCTGGCTTTGTGTTGTGTATATTTTATTTGTTACAGGGAAACTTATTCCTAAAATATTTATCATATTATGATTATAATACTAATCCCCCAAAACGTCAAAACCCTTAATTTTAGCAAGATCGTTAATTTTATGAGCCAGATCTTCCAAAACTTTAGCCATATTTTTTCTACCTTTTTTAAGACTAACCTTTATATAATTAAGTTTCCCACTAGGCTCATAAACGCTGACTTTTATTTCTACCTTTATTTCAGTATGGTTTTTAAGAATATCCGCGACAACCAACTTACTTAAAATTTGCGTCTCAAAAAATACAGCCGTAGACATCTTTCTATCTCTTTTAAGAAACGCTGCATAAGAGGCGTTTATATCTTTCGGTATCACCAATATAACCTTTACATTATCTATATATTTTGCATATCTTTTAATCTTTTGTAATTTTACAATAAGATTATCTATTTTCTTTAGAGTTCCATCGTAAACTAAAGCTTTTTTATCCTTTATATATGTATAACAGAACTCTGTTTTACCGCTCGCTGTTCCTCCTGCCATAAGAATAACTTTGTTATATTTGTGTGTTTTAAGTTCAGCAACAAAATCAGAGTTAGCCAGCCTTGCACTTTCCGCATGAAAATCTTCAGAACTATCTGGGTTATAACCCTCAACTTTTGTTTTATACTCGTCAACCTCGATTATCATAAAGATAATTATAACATTGTGGGTAAAATCAAACACAACAAAACCCCGCCTTTCGGCGGGGTTTTGTTTATTCGCAACTCTAATGATTTAACTCATTAGAACTGGACTATAAGAATAGCGCAGAATTATTGACGAACTGAGTAAGAACCTGTAGGGAAGTTGTAGATGTTAGCACCAGTGATTCCTGATCCTCCACCAACAACGTCGTTCCATACGAATCCTGCAGCAGAAACTGATGCAGAAACTGAAACTACAGTAGATGCAACTGGTGTACCAGAAACTGTAGCGTATAAGCTAAGTGTCTTAGATGTACCAGCTGAGATCTCGTATCCACCCATTGTACATACACCACCGTTGTTACATGATGTACCAGCGATTGTAGTGTTACCATCAGCAATTCTTACACCAGAGAATACTGGAGAAGTGATTCCTGAAGTTGATGTAGAGAATGTAAGAGTTGTAAGAGTGATCTTACCAGCTGCATCAGCAGAGATAGTCACCTCACCAATCTTGTTCTCAGCACCAAGTACTAGACCTGTCTTCTGAACTGTATCAACAGCTAGAGTAGGTTTAGATGCAACGATGTAGAAGTTACTTGAAGTGGCTGTGTTAATACCAGTTAATGTCTGAGTAGTAGCACCGTCGAAGTAAGTAAGAGTTGGGATCTGGATGTTAGTTGTAACTAGTGAGTTAGCTGGACAGCCGTTAGTTGTACCTGCACACACTAGAGCAACTGTTACAGGAAGGTTAATACCTGAGTTATCAGCAGGAACTACTGCACCTACATTGTAGATAGTAGCAGTTGTACCAACAACAGAAGCTGTCTTACCGTTCATAGTAACACTAGAGATAGTGTTAGAAGGAACAAGGAAAGTAACATCTTTAATAACACCTCCAGCTACTGCATTGTTAACTTTTACGTTAAATGTAGCGATACCGAAGTTAGATTGACCACCAACAACTAGTTGAGATACTGGTGATGCACCTGTGTTAAATGTAACACCTCCAATCACAATAGCTGCAACGTTAGCTGTTGTAGTTACACCAGCAACGTTAGATGTTGTGTTAGATGTGTTAGATGTACTACCACGATATGTAACTTGCATTGAAGGAGTTACAGTGTAAGTAGCAGCGTTAGAACCGAAGTCAGCGTAAACATCAAGAACCTTAGTCGATGACATAGGAACAGTGATGTTAGCTGAGAAGTTATTAGTTGCAGTTGGGTTACCAATTACATTACCGATAACTGTAGAACCATCCTTAACTGTTAAGTTAGTGATTTGGTTTTGTCCTAGCATTGTACCACCAAGAGCGACAGCAATGTTAGTTACGTTAACACCTTCAGCTGAACCAGTTTGGATAGTGTATGATCCGATCTTAACACCAGTTTGATTAGGAGCCTTTGTAGAAGCTGCAAATCCTGCTGTTGTTGCGAAAGTAACATTTGAACTAGCAACAGATAAAGATTGACCTGAAGCTGCTGGAGTGTTTGTTAATTGAGAAGAAGTGATTCCTTGAGCGTTGTTAGAACCAACGTTTAGGTTGAAAGCAATAGTACCAGCTGTGTAGTTAGTACTTGTTGAAGACATCACATCTCCACGAATCTCTACGATTACAGTTGAACCAGAAGGAATAAGTAAATTAGTTCCTAGGTTATTGTAAGTAAGAGTTGTAGAGTGAGTAGCTGTTTGGTTAGAACCAACTTGTCCACCGTTTACATATAGACCAACATTAGCAAGATTGTTGTTTGCTGGTGACATACCTGTAAATGAAGGAGTGAATGAAAGTGAAGTTACTTTAACATCCTCACCGTATGAAGTGAACTTGTAAGCAGCTAACTTAACGTTAGAAGCTCCACCAACTAGAGTAGTTGTAGTGTTGAATGATGTATCTTGAGTGATAGTAAGTGTACCGTTATTAACAGTTACTGTACCACCAACTAGATTAACAGCAGTAGAACCACCGTTAGTTGTAGGAGTTACGAAAGCTCCTGCAACTTGAGAATCCTCAAGTCTTAGATCAGAAGCTTGCTCCATAACGATGTAGAAGTTGCGGTTAGCACCTCCAACAACGTCAGCACGCACATCAAATGTGTGAGAACCAGTTGTTAGGTTAACTGGAGCAGCTGATGTATCGAAATATACGTAACCATCAGTAGCAACCATACCTGTAGCTACAGTGTTACCATCAACCACTAACTTAACGTTAGCAATTGAGTTAACTGGAGCTGAACCGATCATCTTAACAGTTAGACCGTGTAGCTTAGCTGCACGAGTAGAAACTGAAAGTGAACGTGACCATACAGTTTGATTCATTGTTCCAGCGTTGATTGAAGTCGCAGATGGAAGAGTTGAATTTCCTGTAGGGAAATCAGCTGCAAGTAAAGTTACATTAGCAACTGGAAGTTGAGTTCCTGCTACCATTGTAGATGCCATTGAAGCTCCTGCTACTGTGTAACCAGTAAGAGTTACTCCAACAGATTGTCCTGAAACACCAGACTTGATGTCAGAACGTACAGTTACAGTCTTAGAACCATTAACTGTGAATAGTCCTGAAACTGAACCGAAACTGATTGATCCGTCAGTCGCAACTGAAGCAGGACCAGCGATACGCATACCGTTATCGAATAGATAAACGTTAGCTAGAGTGTCATTAGATGACACACCTGTACGCATGAACTTAACGTTAGTAACTGTACCAACTCCACTGAAAGTGAAATCAGCAAGTCTCGCTGTAGCTTGACCAGCAACTAATACATTAGTTGGTTGATTAGCTGAAAGCATTACAGATACATTACCACTTGTAGATGGTGTTGTAGGTGTAGTTGGTGTAGAACCATTACATACTTGGTTAAGTACTGCTCTTGTTAGAGAGAATACATTACCTGATGTTGGAGAAACACCGTTGATTGATTGGAACTTGATAACGGCCGCCTTTGTAGCTGAACCGAAGTAATCAGTTTCCATTCCTGCTGAACCAGCTCCTGATGCTGCCACCATTGTCTGAGGGTAAGCATTAAGAACTTTTTGTAAATTACGTACCTCCGCGTTACGCATACCTGCTTTAAGGTTTGCTGTAAACACGTAGTTACATGATTGAGTAGGAAGGTTAAGAGCTGCAGAAGCAGTAGCTGCTGTTGCAAGAACTGAACCAACCACTGTGGCTAATGCCACAACACGTGTTGAGACTTTAGAAGACATATAAAATGTTTTTAAAGGTTTATACTGTATCACCGTCGTAATGTCAGTCGTGATGCTATTAATGACAATTCGACATTGTCTGAGTGCATCACAATAATTGTTAAATTGATCGCTCAAATCTAGCCACAGGGCTAAATTAAGCTTTTAATAAAACTTTTAATAGAATTTCTGCGCTATTGATTTGTCAACGATCAATTTTGGGTTCGAAGGCCACCCCACTTAAGAAGGGTGGAGCGCCTTGCAACACATTATATCCTTTTTATCAATATTTGCAACCTGTTTTTGCAAGTTAGCAAGTTGATAAATGTGGATAGCGTTGCTAACCTGTATAACAAAATAAATAGCCAAAGTGTGACAAAATGACTATCTCTGCTTGGATGGACCCTATTATCTCAATACGTACTTGCTCCACCTCTTCTCCCCTACACGCCTAACAACACCTTCGTCAACCATGGCATTAAGTTCGCGTTGTATAGTTTTCTCACTACACCCTTCTACATGAACCGCTATGTCTTTTATGCTGACAGGTTCTGAGGATAAGGCTTTCATTATTTCTACCCTACGACTAGACTGTCTTTTATCATCTTGCTTCGTCTGTCTTGGTGCTAGTTCTATTTTGTCCTTTTTAACACTGGCAAGTGTCGGTGCTGGTGACTTACGAATCTCTGTTTCTTCTGATTTAGCTTGTGTGTCTTTTATGTGAGAATTATCTTCTTTGTCTAGTTCTAGTATTTTATCTATCTCAGTATCTTGTCCTTTAGCATTCTGTCTCTTAGAAAAAACAGACTTGATACCTGTTACAAAAACCTGCTGAGCACTTGCAGACAAAAACTCTTTTTGAATCGACAGAGACAGCAGCGTAACAACGTAACCTGATATGTGATCAAAGACGTGCTTACCTTTGTACGCCGACAACAGAATCTCATACGCCGCATTTTCTACTCTGTCAGCCAACTCCTTATCTCCAGATTGTCTTATATGTTCAGAAACAAACACTAGCGCTTTGACCAGCTTGTCCAAGCGAAGCGAGTCTAAGTCGTAAATATTTTTGTAGTCTTTTTGTATGTCCGAGATAGGAAACATGTCAGCATTCTTACTTATTTAAAATGCGTTGTCAAATTCTATAAAAAAGATATAAAAGTCTTTTACAAAAACTAAATGTCTTTTAATAAAAAATACTATTGTCCTTTTAAAATACCCATATTTATCATACTTTTTTTGATGTCCTTTTCAAACACGTGTTAAAATATTGCCTATGAGAACTAAGAAGCAAATCAAACAGCGAACTGAACTGACTTTGGCAGTTATCGCTATCATCTCTACAATTGTAGGAGTAATATTACTTTTCGCTAGTTTTGGATCGGGTGGTGCTGGTGGAGCATTTATATGGGCAGGGCTATTTAAAACTATCGGCGTACTAGCATACCTGTCACCCGTTGTTCTATTCTTCACAGCGTACTTGTTGTGGGCAGAAAAGTTCCCCAAAATATCGATCGCTTCTATATTTGGTTCTATACTTTTTGTGCTATCTTTTGTTGGAATACTTTCTTTCGTCTCAGAAAAGCTTTCTGGTAACCTGGGTGTAATTATATTTAACGTAGTAGAGAAGTTCGTAGGAACAGCTCCAGCTGTTATCAGTCTTCTGCTGTCTTCTTATGTTTCTTATATGATAGTTTTTGGTCGCAGACACATGTTCGACCTCGGTAACCTTATTAACAAAAAAGAGGAAGAGGGTGAAGATGAAGTGGATGATGAAGAGGTTCAAAAAGTCTCCTTGTTTGCAAAATTCAAAAACTTATTCTCTTCAAAAACCGAAACTGTTAACGTTGATGATGTCGAAGTCATAGAAGTTGAAGAAGAAGAAACTTCAAATCCAAAGAAAACTCTTCATGATGAGTTACTAGGAAAAGAAGAGGATGCTGAGGAGGAAACTGACGAAACTGAAGAAGATGAAATAAAAGAAACAAAACCTTCGAAAGAAAAAAGTGTCTCTGTTCGTATTAACGCATCATTTATCGCACCACCAGTGGACCTTCTAGTTGAAGATAGTGGTAAACCTGGTGCCGGAGACACCATTTCAAAAATGAAGTCCATCAAGGCCACACTAGATACATTCAACATACCAGTTGAGATGGGTAGCGTTACAGTTGGCCCTACAGTAACACAATTCACCTTGAAGCCTGCACAAGGTGTGAATGTTAAGCGCATACTAGGGCTCAAAGATAATCTTCAGATGGCTCTCTCGGCAACTAATATGCACATCGAGGCACCAATACCAGGCAGACCATTTGTTGGTGTTGAGGTTCCAAATGAGAAGAAGCAAATGCTTGGGCTCCGCAACATGATTGATCACCCTAAATTCAAAGAGAGTGGTAACCTTAATGTTGCTATCGGTAAAGACATAATTGGTAATCCAATATATGGAAACATTGAGACTATGCCGCACCTTCTAATTGCTGGAGCAACTCGCAGTGGTAAATCTGTAACTGTTCAGAATCTGATAATGTCACTACTTTACAAGAACTCGCCTTCTGACCTGAAGCTAATGGTAATAGACCCTAAGCGCGTCGAGTTCACCATGTATAAGAACCTGCCGCACCTCGGTACACCAGTTATTACTGACGCCAAAAATGCTATCAAATGCCTCAATTGGGCAATAGGAGAAATGGAGCGCAGATACACCTACTTCGCAGACGAGTACAGTGGTATACAGAATCTAGCTGACTACAACAAAAAAATTGTCGCCCCAGCAATAGAGAAAGCTAAGAAAAATAAAAACACTGAACTGCCAGAAATACTACCTTATGTTGTTATTGTGTTCGACGAGTTCAACGACTTTATGCTCAGCTATCCTAAGGAGATCACTACTGCTATAACATCGCTAACTCAAAAAGGTCGTGCGGCTGGCATACACCTCATACTTGCAACACAGCGTCCTGATGTAAAAGTTATCACGGGAACAATCAAAGCAAACATAACCGCTCGTATAGCACTCAAGACAAGTAGCTCAATAGACTCTCGTACAATATTAGACCAGATCGGTGCTGAGGACCTGCTTGGTAATGGTGACATGTTATACCTAGACCCTAATCACCCTAGACCTATTCGTGTCCAAGCTCCATTTGTTTCAAGTGAGGAGGTTCGTGCTGTTATCGACTATGTTAAGAATGCTTACAGTGACTATGATGCTCAACACATAGACATATCAAAAGCATCCATGGCTCCTGGTGGTGCTATTGCTAGTGCAGACATCGACGATGAAGATGAAGAAAATGAACCAACAGATGACATCGAGTACACCAAAGCAAAAGACTACGTAATGTCGACCGGACGCGCCAGTGCATCAGCGCTACAATCTAGATATGGATGGGGTTATCCTAAAGCCAACAAATTCATAATGATGATGGAAAGATACGGCGTTGTTAGCCCACTACAGAACAACAAACGTGAAGTTCTAATGAGACAAGCTGATGCATCAGAAGACGACGAAGTAGATGAATAAAAAAGTTAAAAACTACATAATATTCTCCCTGACTATAATTATAGTCTTATACTCTATTTTTAGACTTGCACCATTACTACTGGGCCCCTCAATACTAATAATTAGCCCGGCAAATGGATCTGCTGTTAGCACTAGCACCTTCGAGATTGTAGGTGTAGTCAAGCGAGCCAAAGAGGTACAAATAGAAAATAGACCAATATTAATAGACGAAAATGGCAACTTTAGGCAAAATTTTGTCTTTGTTTACCCTTATACTATACTCAATATATCTGCGACAGACTCATGGGGTCGCACAGTTACAGAACAATTATTATTTACAGCTAAATAAGAACTCAAACAAAAAATTAAAATAAAAAAGTTTTTAATTTGATAAATTTTGTAGGACCCACCTGAAAGGAAGGGTAAAGAAATTTTGAAAAGAAAAACTTTTTGAAGTAAATTTATAATAAATATATGGCATTAAAAAAGAAAGTAGTGAAAGAAAAGAAAACAGTTGATGCAAACTCTGAAAAAGGATCAGCTGGCGTGGATGCATTATTAAAATCGATACAAGACAAATTCGGAGAGGGTGCAATGATGAAGCTTGGAGAGCAACCAAAAGTTGATGTCAGTGTTGTGCCTACTGGCTCAATTGGTCTTGATTATGCATTAGGGGTTGGAGGACTTCCCCGTGGACGTATCATTGAAATATACGGGCCCGAGTCATCAGGTAAGACCACCCTCACCCTACACGTAATAGCTGAAGCTCAGAAGCAAGGCGGTATCTGTGCTTTTGTCGATGCTGAACACGCAATGGATCCAGAATATGCTAAAAAGTTGGGTGTAAACATAAATGAATTGCTAATTTCTCAACCGGACCATGGTGAACAAGCTCTCGAAATTGCTGAATCAATAGTTCGTAGTGGTAAAGTTGACGTTCTAGTAATAGACTCGGTAGCAGCACTGACACCAAAGGATGAGATCGAAGGTGACATGGGTGCTCATCATGTTGGTAAGCAAGCTCGCCTTATGAGTCAGGCACTACGCAAGCTAACAGCCATAGCCAACAAAAGCAAAACAGTTATCATATTCATCAATCAGATACGTATGCAGATCGGTGTTATGTTCGGCAATCCAGAGACAACCCCAGGAGGAAAAGCTCTCAAGTTCTACTCTTCTGTTCGTATAGACATCAGAAAGACTGCTCAGATTAAAAAAGGAGAAGAAGTGGTTGGAAGCCGCACAAAAGTAAAGGTTGTTAAGAATAAGGTCGCCGCACCATTCAAAACTACAGAGTTCGATATTATGTACAACGAAGGCATCAGTCGTGAAGGAGAATTACTAGCCCTCGGTGAGAAATTCAAAATCATCGGCAAGTCAGCTGGATCAGTGTACACATTTGGAGAAGAAAAGCTTGGACGTGGTTATGATGCAGCTAGAACATTTTTAAGAGAAAATAAAAAAGCTGCCGACGCCCTCGAGAAAGAGATACGTAAGCAGCTTGAGAATGGCGGCCTATCCTACGCCGGCACCGCTGACCCAGAAGAGGACGAAGCACCGAGCGAATAGTACAAAAAAAGAAAAAGCCGACACAGAGTCGGCTTTTTTGATTGGCAAACGAGGACTGACTAAGCCAGCCAGCCACGCTGAGCCAGGTCGCTAAAAACGTCGCTTACGATCTGATGCGTTGCATATTTCCCAGTATCGAAAACCTTATCCCATCTTGGTACCTGCGACCTGAGACTGGATATCCCGTAATAGTCACGGTAACGAGAACCAGCAGTAATAATTCTATGCCGGTTATCTACAACCGCCTTACAGGACATTGCGAATGTGACATTTTCGATGTCCACCTTATTCTCTCTCGCAGCGACCCTCTTAGCAGAAGTCCAAGGTGAACAAATAAGGTACACGTAGTAGAACTGAAATGCGTCACCAACCTCAGCCTGAACTTTTTGGGAAAAATGAGGGGCAACACGCGAATCAAAGATTACGTGTTCAGTAGAGCGCAGCTCGGACAGCGTTTGGTCGTCCACAGTCCGGTCGATGGCCCCATCGACCTTTGCATCCACTTCCAGTTGTGCAAGGGCCTCATTCTTCGAAAGATCTGGATACTTGGCGTATGCAATACCACGAAACAGTCCGCCAGTTGAAACTGTCTCGATGGGGATACCCTTCTCCTTGAAACACAGCTTCAGCAAATCTGCGGCGCTTGATGTCCCCGTTCCGGGCCACCCGCAAAAGAAAATTTTAGTTGGTTTGATAACCATAACGCCTCCCATAATGATCATTGATTGAACTGCTGCAAATCCTACCCCACTTTGGCAAAAGAGTCAAAAATATGATAGAATTTTCAAATTATGGCAGTATTAGATTATTCAGAAATCAAAGTAAGAAAAGTTATTATTTTTAACAATGAGCCTTATGAGATCCTCGAATCTCATGTGGCTCGCACTAATCAACGCAAACCTCAGAATCAGGTAAAAATGCGTCACCTTAAAAGTGGTAAGGTTATCCCTGCCACTTTCCACGCATCTGAGACAGTAGAAGAGGCGGATGTATCTCGTGGCGAAGCAAAATTCTTATATGAGAATCGTGGCGAATTCTGGTTCTGCGACCCTAAGGACCCTAAGAATAGATTCCAAATTAACTCTGAACTGATTGGTGACGCTGCGAAATTCTTAAAAGCTGAGACTGTGGTAGACACTTTGATCTGGACTAACGAGGACGATGAGGAGATTATGGTTGGTATCAAAATGCCAGTTAAGGTAACACTAGAAGTAAAAGATGCACCACCTAGCACAAAAGGCGACACTCAATCAGGAGGCGGTAAAATGGTAACGCTAGAAACAGGAGCCTCTATTACTGTACCGCTATTCATTAACGCTGGTGACAAGCTAGTGATTAATACAGAGACAGGTGAATACGTTGAGCGCGCGAAATAAATAGCCTTAGATCTGATATTTTAATAATATTTCATCCTCCACTTCAGCACGAGGGCGGCCGTATTTCTCATAACTCATATTTTTAATCGTGTCTAACTTAGCCTTATCTCCGCGAGGTGTTGGGAATGTCTCCATGCTGAATGGCTTCTCTGGCTTGTTGTTGGAAAGTAACTTGATATAGCAATTATAATTCTCAAGTCTCATAAGATCACTCGCGCTAAATGTTGGAGCAAATTGCTTCTCAAGATAGGTCGCATCATCGGGGCCAACACGAAATGCAGCCATAGACCCAACATTACCGAACACTGCACCCTTTATATCCTCAGGTAATTGGGCTATGTATTGATGAGCTAGATTTAGAGACAATCTATATTTTCTAGCCTCAGACAAAATAGCAGCAATTGATGGTGTGGTCACATTCTGGAATTCATCTATATAAAGATAGAAGTCATTCCTCTCTTGAGAGTCAACACGAGAAAGAGCTGCTTGTAAGAACTTACCCACAAGTATGAGGCCGATAAGATATGAGTTAAGGTCTCCTAATCTACCTTTGGAAAGGTTAACTAAGAATATTTTCTTTTGATCCATTATCTCTCTTATATTAAAAGCCGATTTCTCTTGGGCAATTATAGGCCTCATGATGTCATTAGATAAGAAATTATCGAACTTAGAATTAATATAAGGTACCCAATTAGACAGACCCTGCTCACCTGTTGTAGCTTCTGCATTTTTCCAAAACTGTATAATTAGCGGATTCTTACATTTGGATAATTTGTAGTCGCGAAAGTCCTTGTCCGAAAGCACGCGAGATATTTCTAATATTGTATTACCACTCTCAGGATGCTCCATAACAAGTAGCGCTGAGTTGCGGAAGTACTGCTCGAATCCTGGTCCTCCGGCAACTTTCATGTCGAACAATTTGTTAAAAATACTCAACATCTCATTCACAACAAAAGTCTTAGTCTCAGGTCTCTCTCTGTCGAACTCCATCATGTTGAGCCCCATTGGTCTGTCTGTATAACTTGGATCAAAATACACAACATCCTGATATCTCTCAGGTGGAATGGACGCCATTATGTCTTCGAGGTCTGAGCCATGTGGATCAATAAAGCAACAACCAGCACCCGAGAGTATATCTTGCACTATCATATTCTTAAGTATTGTTGTCTTACCTGTACCAGTCTGACCTATGACATACATATGCCTCATTCTGTCCTCCGGCTGCATGTATACCTTGGTCTTAACATGACGATGAACATTCTGACCTAGCAATATTCCAGACTGAGGCAAGTCCATAGGAGCGGGCGCTGTATTCATTGTAGAAGTCTTGATCTGGTTAAAATCTTTTACCTGACTAGGCACATGATAAAGCGTTGCAAGTTCAGAAAAGTTAAGCGGCAAAGCTATGTCGTCATTCCACAATCTGTAAGTAAAGTTATGTGTCATCTTGGTCAAAGTCTTACCTGTTACATCTTTCCACTTAATACTGTTACCATTAGGATTATTATACTGCATAAAACTTGCCTTAAGGTCAGAAAGTATTATATTAGCGCGTTGCAAGTCTCCTGCACTAGCCATTAGTACTATGTTGGTGTCTACTATAGTGCTAGATAATTTCTCTCCTATACCCTTCTCGAATTCATTATCTAAATATTTCTTTTTGTCAGCATCACTTATCTCTATTTTGTTCCCATTTTCATCTGTCTTGTTGTTGCTACCCACAAAAAGCTTACCCCAAAAGGTCTGTCTCTTTAGAGCTTTTTCAAAGTTGTCTCCATTTTGCATAGACTCGAGCATTTCTGAGTAGCGCTTTCTTAACTTATCTCCTGCTGGCTTTACAAGTATTTGTAGCGCCGCACCTTCACCGTCCTTTTTAAGTTTTGTAAAAGCGTTCATCAGTACACTAATCGGATCACCTTCAAGACTTTTGTATGTCTTAAAAGGTATAGCTGAGTCCTTGGTCTCTTCTGCACTAGCTCCAACATTATATCCAGAATGATGGAAAATATTATAATCTCTCTTATGTGGGCGAACCTCAATCCCTGGGAAATATCCTTGCAAAGTTTTCTCAAGAGTAGCCTCGACATGCTCAGGCACTGCAACATACATAGTTACATCATTCTCACCATTAGAAAGAGCTATTTCTAAACTGTAATAATCATTGTCACGATTATCTCCATCTTTGGCGACTGTCTGTAGTGCTGCGAACATTTGTTCCATTAGTGGCATCACACTTTTTATATCTTTGGAACTGTTAGCGTCGGCAGGTGGAGGTATAACTTCAAAAAGTTTTAAATGCAACGCTTTCCAATCAGACTTAGACACATTCATATCACTGGCATCATATCCAGACAATAAATATTGAACTAAAAATGAATGGAAGTTATCCTCTATCTCAGCTGAACCAGTATGTGAAGCCACCTCCATCGCGAATCTAACCCCTCGATCGAACAGAATAGAAGCGAGTTCTACGACGTGCTTCTCTTCAGGCAAGCCTGTTATAGACTGCACCTTTAGAGCAACCTCATGCATATGCCTTTCGGTGTCAGTTGTAAAATGAGTAATAGGCCTCTCGACATGTTCACGCAATGCGGATGCGGCATGCTCCTCATTGCTGAACTTACGTGGCAAATTCTCTGTGACAGCAGCTTTCTCTTTTATTTGCTCACGCAAAAACTTGATCTCGTCATCTTTGTTTAAAAAAATTGGGTCTTCTCCTGTGTATTCAACTTTTACAGGCGCAACATCTAACATTATTTTATTTTAACACGCCAGCACATTAACAACTCAAAATTTCTCCACCATTTTCCGTAACGAGGACGGTGTGTTCAAAGTGAGCGCTTTTCTTTCTGTCTGACGTAACAAAAGTATATCCATCCGGCATCAAGTCAACCTCATCAGTACCCAAGTTAACCATTGGCTCAATAGCGAGTACCATGCCGGCTTTTAACTTTATACCCTTTTCTCCTGTATCAAAATTTGGAACATATGGCTCCTCATGCACCGCGTACCCTACACCATGACCGCACAGCTCCTTAACTATTCCGTACTTCTTAGGGATCGAATTTTCTATCGCAAGCGAGATATCTCTAACGTAATTACCAGCTTTGGCAGCCTTAATGCCTGCAAGCATTGCTTTTTTAGTTACCTCCAAGAGCTCTTGATCTTCTTTACTACCCTCACCACATATTACACTGACGGCGTGATCACTAATCATACCTTCATGCTTAACACCACCATCAAGAGACACAATGTCCCCCTCTTCTAATACTCTGTCATGCGACGGTATACCGTGAACAACTTCATCGTTAACACTAATACAAATACTTGCTGGGTATGGATAATCTGCTCCAAATGGCTGATAGTTCAAAAATGCAGGCTCGTCACCGTATTCAACTATTAACTTGTGTGCCAAGTCATCAAGATAGCCAGTGGTAACTCCGGGGCGCACTTCTTTTGCTACAGCACGAACAACCTCGGCTAATCTGTGGGCGCTGACTCTTAACTTCTTAATATCTTCTTCTGTTTTTATACTAGCTGACATTCTTAATTCTATTTATTATTTCATTATGGACATCTCCAATGCTTTGCATGCCGTTTATATCCAAAAACTTATACTTTGTATTCTTAGAATAATACTCTACTATAGGTAACACCTCTCGGTCAAACCAGCTCAGACGACTCTCTATTCCTGTCTTCATGTCATCGGCTCTACCTCTTGAGTTCAGCCTGTCAGTAGACCATTGATTGTTAACATTTAAATACAAAACATAAATATTCTTATACTCATAAAAATCAAGTGTTTCTTCTAACATTTTAGCCTCCTCGAATCTTCTAGGCGAACCATCCAGGAGAACATTAGTGCCTTCTTCAACATTCTGCACAAAAAGGTTAGTAACATTCCATGTCGCAAATGACTCGGGGCATAACCCCCCAGCATCAATCAAAGATTTGATTTTCTTTGCTGTGTAGCTGTTGCCTTCAGAAAAAGACCTAAAACTCTTACCTGTAGTTAAGTATTTTATATCTTGCGCACCTTGATTATTAAGATATGTTTGGAGCAATTCGGCTTGAGTTCCCTTACCAGAACCAGATCTACCTATTAAGATAAAAAACTTTTTATCCATATTAGAAGCTAGCTGTACCATTAAGTACACAGTCACCGCGAACATCGATAAACGCAGATGGATTTGCTGATTTACACAAATCGCTACAAGAAGAAGGGTAATCTAGCGAATAGATTTTATATTCTGTCTCTCTTGTTTTATCATTAATTGTTGCGACCCTACACTCCGCATTAATGTTCCTGTATGTACCCCTGTTGCCTGGTTTAGCTGGAGATGTAGCAGATCCGTCTGTTGTTCCTACTGGACAATCTGGTAATGTTGCAGCGAGTGAGGATGGGCTGTAGGTTAACATACTACCCATCCAATAACTTCCATTTGCATTAGGTGGGAAATATCTATAGACCAAATTAGAACTAACTAACCCATACTGGGGTCCAGCTAAATTAATACTGCAAGACGCGCTATTTATTGTTCTAGGAGTAAAGTTAGACACCGCGCCATTCCCTGTTCCAGTACTAGACTGCGCTCCACCATTACCCAGAACCACTCCTGGTCCCGTCGTTACACCAACAGACGAAGACTGCCCTAAATATTTCTGAGCGAAATCTGAACCAAATTCAACTCTTTGATTACATTTATCTAAATTAGGAGAACCTTCTGTGCCTGGCACCACACACTCGCCATCAGATTTGATATTGATATACCAAGTTCCAGATGATAGATTAACTACCGAATTACTTGTTCTTGCATCATTAACAGTAAAATATCTCCACCCATCAAAACCACCCTGTAAAACAAGTTGAGACGACGGGCCAAAATCACAAGGATTCTTTGAAGCTGTTATACGTTTATTGCTTCTTAAGCCTCCTGATTTTATCTCTACCGTCATTATTCTAGGCAAAGCCGCCAGATCTAATCCTCGTGTCGAAGCATCATTAATTTCAAGCTTGATACTGTAAGACTTAGAATACACGAAAGGGACTATGTCGACATAATATGGCCCAGATGGTGATATGGTATAGTCAGGATAAGAACCAGAACAATAATTTACAACAGGATCTGTCGTTGTTATTACTCCAATTTTAGTTCCATCACTACTAACAGGCGGCAGCCCAACCCAACTTCTGACCGTACTTAAAATCTTAGGTGAGATAATATCTTCTATAGATAAGCTCTTTGGTATAGTGACACCTAAGTCATTATAATCAGCATTACCCGTTCTTGTTTTCGGATTACTTATAGTGTTTGCAACAACAACTGTGTCTGATTTTAAGATATCGCCCACTTCTGCTGGTGCCAAGTTTTGTACCGAACCTTGCCAAGACACAACCTTGTGACAAGTAGTATTACGATTTGGATTAGACGTGTTTTTGTCAGAACAATTATCCAAATATTGGAAAGTTACATACCAAGTTCCAGTTGTTAAGTTAAGTAAACCAGACCTTTGATCGTTTATAGTAAATTCAGCCGAAGCAGAGTTATCACCAAGGAACTTTGTAGGTTTGGTTCCATCTGCATATGTATATCTTGCTATATCTTGAGCACTAGGTTGCCACCCCACTGGACGCCCAACCCAAGTTGCATCTGGTCCGAAATCACATTTAGATTTAGATATTACAGCTCTTACAAATGCTTTTGATGCCAACGAATCAGAGAATTGAAATCCTATTGGCTGGCCACCTTTTGTTGTATCAGTAGACCTAACATTAATTTTTAAAATGAAAACATCATTATCACCCCAATTAGGTTTATAGTCTTGGGTTTTAAATTTGTTAAAAGTCTCATTCGAAGTGATCGAATAGTTAACTGGACTTTGTGGACAATAATCAGTTGTACTTAAATTGGCAACATCTGTAACAGAGAGGTTTTTAGATATAGGAAGATTGGGTATGTATGGTGGTGTTTGACCATTAGGAGGGTTGATGGTGCCAGATTTTGGTCCATCTGTACCACCTGTTACAGACCCCATTATCCCAGCTATGTCACCCCCCAATGTGCCTTGCATAGCACCAGTTACTGCTTGACCTAGTACAAATCCTCCAACACCACCTGTTGCAGCACTTGCCGCAGCTCCAGCCGCAACAGCAGTAAAGCCTTCTTCTGAGGCAACATTAGAACCGAAACTATAACCGAAACTAGTAATAGCATTACCAATTGTCTCAAGTCCTATAGAATAAGCAACGGAAGCTAAAGCATTCGTTACAGTAAAAGCTAAGTTAGCTACCGCTTCTGCTAGCCCCGCCAAGAAACCTGTTTGTGTTGGATTATCAGAAGGGTCAGCAACACCAGAAGCTTCCCCTCCACCCTCTCCTGGGCCACTGTCTTCATTTGTATCTAAAAATAAAGAGTTAATTCCATTT
>CAZEIK010000006.1:0-40860 GCA_964512315.1 uncultured Candidatus Saccharibacteria bacterium | reverse complement strand
ACAGAACTTCAAGCATTGTCACTTGACTGGAGACTAACACCAGACATGTCACAGGCTGCTGGAAATCTTGGTCTTTCTGCTGGTAGAAACCCATTCACTGGTGCACAGTTAGAAAATCACACAAATTCAACAGCTCCAACATCTGCAACACTATCTAACACCGCTGCTGGCTATACAACACTCGGCGGTAGATTTCAGTTTGCGGCAGTAGCAGGTGCGGTAACAGATTTTGCATTATTCGGCTTCCAGGTACCTGCAGGTTCAAAGTTTTTGTGTGAAGGTATACACATTGAAACATACAATACCGTGGTCGCTGTCGCCACAACGGCAACCGTCCTTGAATGGTCTATGGGTTTCAACTCTTCTGCAGTCTCACTTGCAACAGCAAACATCATTAGACGGCAGGTCGGAGTTCAAACATTTCCGGTTGGTGCCGCGGTTGGTGCTACAGCAACGCCAATAGATGTGACATTCCAAACTCCAGAAGTTGTTGAATCTGGTAGATTCTTACATGTAATTCTTAATGTTCCAATCGGGACAGCAACAGCAACAGAAGTCTTTAGAGGTGTTGTCATGATAAAGGGACGATTCATCTAAAGCAAAAGTATGTTATAATCCAATTAACAACCACCAAAACCAAAAAGAGGCATGGCTAGGTTAAAGGATAAATAGCTTTAATCTATAAAAGGAACTCAAATGGCTTTGCCTTATTCAGGAAACAGTGACTTTCGTGGCTACTTGGCCGCGACAAATCCAACATATCTAAACTTCGTTGGAAACGACGGTGGTATCGATAATGCTGCTCTTACTAACTATCTTGGCTCACAAGGTCTCGATATTGGTAACGAAATGTTCTTTAATGAAGCACAACGTATCAAAAACGATATTGGTGCTCAATACTCAACATGGCAAGCAGATCAGAACGGTGTACCATCTAATTATGCTTCTGGTCCATCAGCTGCAGAATTAGCTGCCCGTGCAGATGAACAAGCATACTGGGATGACCAAAATGCAGTTATTGACCAGCAAATGGGTCGACTCGGTGCTCAAAGAAGTACAGCAGATCAAAACGTTCTTGATTCGTATACATCTGCATATAACAAACTAGTCAACGACAAGGGGGTGGCAGAACGCGACTACAATACCAAAAGAGGGCGAGCTGTTGAAGATAATATCACCGCTAAAAACGACATCAATACAAGTGTCAGAAACAGACTGTCGGGTGTTCAACGGCTTCTTGGTGCTAAAGGATCTGGTAACTCATCTGCCGCAACAGAACTCGTGCCATTCGCAGCAGCACTTCTTGGTAGCCAGCAACGTGGTCAAGTTCAAAAGACCTACGGTAGAAACCTCTCAGACATCGACACTTCTTGGGGTGACTACGGTCGAGACTGGGAAAACTCTGCGGGTGAACTTAGTACACAAAAAGACGAGCGACTTCGAAACAATAAACTCCTATTTGACCAAACAGAGGCGGGACTTCTTGAACAGAAAGGTAATATCGGGGTTCAACGAGCTCAAGCAGGTGGTTCACGATACACAGAAGCACGTTCAGCTCGTCAACCATATCAATCTAGAATTAACGAACTTCTTGGTAGTATTGATTCTCTTGGTCGTACTACTCCGTTCACTCAAAAACAAGTTTCATTTAATGCCAAAGATCCTGAAGCTTATACATATGATCGATACGCAACGCCAACAGGCGGTGTAGATCCTGGTCAAGCTGCACAGGTCGGATCGTTCTGGACATTATTAGGTAGAGATAAGAAAAAGACTGTTTAGGAGGTCTGATCCATGGCAGACCTGGTTAAGTGGTTCAAAGACAGGGGCAAGCAAGCCCAAGGCGTCTACCATCAAGCTAATCCGTTTGATGGGGGTAGAACCTATGATACGAATCAGCGAAATGTCAATCCTGGGACTCCAAACCCAGTAAACATTAAAGACGACAACACCCCTGGTTTTCAATGGAGTAATAACTCCGTAACTAGGGGTATTAGCCGTGCTTACGATCAAGTCAACATGAACGACAATAATCGTACATGGAAACAACGCACTCCTACAACACAAAGATCTACACTGCAACAACTTGGTCATACAGGCAAGCAAATTGGAAAACCATTCTGGGAAACTGGTGACTACGTCGTGCAGTCTGCTCAGGTTGGACTACACAATGCCTTTGGTGATCCAAATTCAGAAGAAGCACAAATAGATAGACAAAAAAGAGATCAAAGTTATCAAGAGTCTCTACTGCCTCCTGTTATGCGAGCTTCTTGGCAGTTACAAGAATCACTTCCAACTGAAAAACTTCTTGGCAGAACACCTACACAACGTGCAGAAAAGCAAATTGAAGAAGCATATCAAAACGCTATCAACAGCGGAGTTCCAAAAGAAGCTGCTGATAATGCGAAAAATCAAGCATTGAGTGATTGGTATAACTACACACTGAATAAAGCTGGGTTCACTATGGACGATTCAGCTGCTAAAATGTATCTAAAATCATTCTCAGATCTTGGAACAACAGCTTCATACTTTATTGCTCCTGCAAGTGGTGCAAGCGTCAATACTGTAAAGGCTGGTGCGACAGAAGCACTTACAAACGGTCTATTTAGTGGTATTACAAATGCCGCAGGAACTGCTGGTAATGGTGGAACAGCAGAAGAAACGCTTGGATCGTTCGGTCTAGGATTTGGAACTGGTGCAACTATGACAGCTGGTGGTTATGTATTGCCAAAAATGATCAAAGGTGGACAACAGGTTGTTAAAGGTACACCAGAAAATGTCGTAAGAGTGAAAAACGCTATCCAAAATGCTACAGATATTAGCAATAATCCATCTCTAGTTCAAATAAACGAACACATCAATACATTAAATACTCTTCGAGACAAGATGGTTGCTGCAGGAATGAGTGAAAAAGCTCCTGCAATGGTTCAAAACAAGAACGCGTATGCTGACGCTGTAAAACTAAGGTCAGATATTACCAATTCAATCAAACAGGGTGGTTATGTAAAGATTGGAAAAGGCGATCCATTCGAAGCAGAGATCAACAATCTCAAGGTTTCGTCATCAAAACCAAGCAAAAACCTTCCAAAGGTTACAGAGGACACAACTCCACAGCCACCTCTGAGGGTTTCTAGACAATCTAAGGCAACAGTTGATGAATTACCTGTGAAAGATACCAGGTTCACATCAAAAACACTCCAGGGGTCACAAGAAGTGTCCGAGGGAGTAAAGAAATCAGTCAAAGAAGCTAAACCAACGTACGTAGCAACAACGGACGCTGAAAGAATTGCAAATTCTGAGCAATATCTACGAAAAACTGGTATCAAAAAAGCAACAGCAGACATAAATGATCGTCTTGTTGACAAAAATATCGACAGCCAGACAGTTTCTGACGCTATTGCAGTTGCTAAAAAACTCGACTCTCAAGGAACTAAAGCTTCTCAACTTGCTGCAACGGAAATCTACGAAAAACTTGGTGTAAAACTATCAGAATCGGGTCAAGCAGTTCAAGCTGCGTCATTATTAAACAACAGAACACCAGAAGGTCTTAAGTTTGGTGCTGTAAATACACTTCGAAAATCAGGAGTAAAAATCACCCCTGAGATCGAAGGTAAACTAAATGAACTTATCAGTGCAGTAAAGAAAACAAAAGCTGATACATACGAGGGAGGCCTTGCAAGATTCAAGGTTGCCGAGTTTGTTGAAAAGAATGTACCTCATAGTACAGCAGATAAAGGTATTCAATTATGGAAAGCTGGACTTCTATCAGCTCCAAGAACAACTGCTGGTAACTTATTTGCAAACACGGCAGAAACGGTATTCAAGAAGGGGTATGTTGACCCAGTCGCTACGATGACTGACCAATTCTTCTCATTATTCACCGGTAAGCGATCAAGGTCAATGACTGGCAAGGGTATCGCGAGTGGTGCAGCCGAGGGTGTTGACAAGGGGTTCAAGTACTTCAAGACTGGATATGATCCACGAAATCCAATGCAGAAGTTTGACATCAAGAACGTTCACTTCTCAGATACGCCACTCGGTAAGGCAGCTGAAACATACACCCAAGGTGTATTCAAGCTTATGGGTTCACAAGACCAACCATTCTATTACGCTAACCTTCGTAACTCTATCTACGATCAAGCAATTACGGAAGCAAAGAATCAAGGTCTTAAGGGTATGGTAAGAAAAGACTTCATTAAGAAGTTTGTTGAACAGCCTGAAACAAAGGTACTTGAGCTTGCTGATAAGGAAGCTCGATATGCTGTCTTCCAAAATGAAACAGCACTTGGTAAGGCTGCTTCTCGAGTCAAAGGAATGGACGGAGCAGCCGGTAATATCGCAGAGTTTGTAATGCCATTCAGTGGTGTTCCATCAAGTATCGCAACAAGAATCATCGAAAGAACTCCTGTTGGTACTGCGATAGAGATCGTTAAACAATTAAAGGCTGGCAAGTTTGACCAACGTGCAATGACACAAGCTATTGCTAATGGTACAGCAGCCGTTCCTTTGATTGCTGCAGGTTCTGCACTTGCAAGCAATAACTTGATGACTCTTGGTTATCCAAAAGATAAAAAAGAGCGTGAACTATGGGAAGCTGACGGACGACAACCATACTCAATTAAGCTTGGTGATACATGGATAAGTCTAAATTACTTCCAACCTGGTGGTACTTTAATCGCGGCCGGTGCTGAATATCAAAACGCAATCAAAGACGGTAAGACACCTACGGAAGCTCTATCTGCTGCTACAGCTGGTGCTGGTAAAGCAGTTACAGATCAATCATTCCTTAAGGGTGTGTCTGGTGGACTAAACGCCCTAACAGATCCTCAATATGCTGGTGAGAAGTTCTTAGATCAAACTGCTGGATCTCTCACTCCAAACATTATTAGGTCTGTTGCTTCTGCTACTGACAGTAAACAACGCGAAACGAATAATATTACTGATACGATGAAATCAACTATCCCAGGTGTGAGACAAACTCTTGATCCAAAGAGGGATATATTTGGTCGAGACGTTCCGCGTAGGTCTGACGCAGTTAACTCACTTTTGAATCCGTTGCGACCAAGCGACTCAATCAATAAAGATGACTTTGTATTAAGTGAATTAAAGAGACTTCAAGCTGCCGACAATGGTCTCATTCCTACACAACTCCAGAAAAACGCATTCAATAAGGACGGTGAAGGAAAAAATCTTACAGACAAGCAGGTTCAGGACTTTAATGCTGAAGCAGGCTCAAAGATTAGAGAAGAGTGGGCAAAAGTTGTTAACGATTCTCGATACACTTCAATGTCAGATGAAGACAAGAACACCACTCTCAAAAAGATCAATGATGATGTTTATGGTGCATTAAAGAGACGATATGAAGCAGAAAATAACGTTGGTCAATACGATCCAAACTATAAAGGAAAGCAAGAAAAACTCTCAACTGGTGAAAAACGTTATCTTGAAGGAAAAGCGACTGACTATCTATTGAAGAACTCCACTGATCGAACACCCCAAGAGGAATACGACTATCAGGTTCAAAAACTCGAAGAAGACAAGAGTACTCTTAATGGTGTCGAAATTAAGAAAAGAGAAACAGAGATCAAGCGTCTTGGCGTAAATAAGAACTATGACAAGGAAATAGTCGATCTATATTCAATGAACAAAGACGACATCATTGATTATCTTGACGGCTCTAAGGATTCTGATAAGAAGTTTAATGACCTTATGAAATATGGTGACGAGCTTGTTTCAGCTGGCCTTATTAATAAGAACAAGTTCCGTGACAAGAACGGTAAAATTGTCAAAGAAAAATCAAAGAAATCTGGATCATCGAAGAAGTCTGGTAGGTTTACCGCTCCTAAATCTGGTGGAGTATCTCAGGTTTCAAGCACTGCTGCGATTGCAAAACTACTTGGTCAAAGCAAAACTAAGTTAACAGCACGAGCAGTAAAGAAGAGGGTGTAAAATGTGGTACAATAACACTAAAGCGTTACTAATAAAAACTGGAACGTGTCAAGGAGATATGAAATGACACTGGACCAGGCAATACAAAGAACATATTTGTTAGCAACAGGGAAAACTACTACGCTTTCTTCTGGTTCTACTAAATACGAAAAAATAAAAGCACTTCTAAACCTATATAAAGATGTGTGGGCAGATGAATCTGGTATTCAATGGAAGAGCTTGCGTGCCGTTGCGACAATAGGTACAGTGACAGCAACTGATACGTTTGTTTTGACTGGCGTTGAAGTTGATAAGATTTCAAACCAAGAAGAAGACTACGTAAGAATCAACCATGTTGACGGTGTGTCTCAATCTCTTTACACGATTACCCCTATTGAAAAACTATATCGTGGAGGTCAGTCAGTCAACCCGATTGGTGGAGGACTTGGATCTGCTCAAGGGTTGTGTGCCGTTGCTGGTACGAGCCTGATATTCAATTACCCATTTACTGCTTCGTCTGTTCAGATTGGCGGTTCAATTAAGGTTCCACATTATCCAACGCCAGCTGATATGAGTGGTGGTACAGATGTTGTTGCCGTTGACGATCCAAATTGGATTTGTTTTATGGCTGCCGCTGAATATGTGAGAAACGATATTACTCGTCAAAATCAATACGGTAATTTGATTGCCCAAGCTACAAACTCAATGATTGCGATGAAAGAGCGAAACATGGCACAAGAAGATTCTGTAGATGATTCATGGTCACCATTAGGAGTAACCTGGTAATGATTCCTGTACCAAAAGTAACAGCACCGCCAAAGATTCAACAGATCTCTGTCAGAGACTGGCTTAAAGGCACTGTAACGGCATTTGATGATGGTCGAACTCCGATTGATGGACTTCGGGCTTCTGGTAATGTTATGCTCGATCAGGACGGTACTCTCAGACCTCGTCCATCTCTCGTTCCTTATGGTGTACAACCAACGGGGACGGTTCTTGGCGAAATATTCGAATTTGTGAAAACGACATCGTCTGGATCTGAAAACTGGATTATATTCATGCAGGTCGTTGGTGGTGTTGCAAGACCTTACGTTGCAAAAGATGGTGGTACACCTCAAATTACTACCGGAAAAACATATAACATAACTGCAGACACTCACTTCTGCCAAGTTGACGACAAAGTTCTTGTCATGAACGGAACAGACAATCTTTCATATTTTGATATTACGACTGCAGGAACCACAAATACAATTGTTCCGTTTACTGCGCTTGCAGATCCTTCTGCGCCATCTATTACTAGAACAGGTATGGTTGGTACAACATATACGTATTACTACAAAATTACTGCAAACTCAACGGTCGGTGAAACAGCTGCTTCTGTTGCTGCCTCTCAACAGGTATTATTACTAAGAGACGCATGGGACTCAACAACAAACTATCTGACAATTACATGGGCAGCGGTTCCAAGTGCAATTTCATATAACGTTTATATGGGTGATTCATCTGGTCAGGAAGTTTTGATCGCCGCAGGTATTACAGGACTGTCCTACAAAGATGATGGTATCGCCGCGCCTGATATTACAAGACCAGCTCCATTATCAAACACAACAGCGGGTCCGAAAGTCAAAAGAGCAACTGTTATCAATGGACAAGTCTTTCTAACTGAAGACGCAGACAATATCAGATATGTCCGATATGGTGGATTCGGGAAGAATGTTCTTGATTTTTCACCATTCAATGGTGGTGGTTGGGTAGAAATTGGTCGCGGCACAAAAGAGTTTCCAGTTAAGGTCATGCCGTTCCGTGATGGTCGTGGCAACGCAGCGATTACGGTTCTATGTAAAGGAACCAACGGGTCCGGTAAGAGATACATCTTAAATCCTCAGACAACGACTATTGGTGAAACAATTATTTCTTACTTTGAAGTTATCGAAGATAATGGTCAATCAGGTACAGAGTCACCAGACGCGGTAGTGTTATATCGTGACTCACTCTGGTACCCTTCTCGTGACGGTTTCAAAACGACCGGTACAAAACCACAGCTTCAAAACATTCTTTCAACAGACACTGTCTCTGAAACAATTATTAACGACATTAGTCGATTAAACTCGCTTTATATGAATAAGGCTGTTGGTCTTGCCTCTGAGCAAAGAATATATTTCGCAGTTCCGGTTGGTTCGTCATATAACAGTGAGATCTGGGTACTTGATCTTCAACGAAAAGGTGCTTGGATGAAACCGTGGAATGTTCGAGCTGACTGGATGACTCTATACAACGACAACTCTGGTCAAACAAGACATCTAGTTCTATCTAATAATAAGATCTATGAACTGACAACGTCTCGTGCAACTCAAGATGATACGACTCCATTCTCAACAAACGCGACATCAGGTTTTATTAAGTTCAATGAGCCTGGAAATGAATGGGCGAAAGTTATTGATATTACATTCGTGCTTCTTCGTCCACAGGGTTCAATCTCGTTCTCTGTTGCTGGAAAGACGGAAGAGTCGTCTCTTCAGACAGTTGGTCAAGATACCTTCACATCATCTGTTACTGTCGCTGGTTGGGGTGAGGCCGGCTGGGGTGGTGCAGAAGACGCCATATTTGGTTGGAGCAACTTTGAAGAAGTTCCGATCCAATACGGTGACGCACAGAGATATGTAACGATTGAAATTGACGAAGAACTTCAATGGATTACATGGGAATTAAACACAACTCAAGCAGGAGTGGAATACCAGCTTGCTGATGTAATTATCCGATATGTTAATATCGGTGTTAAGGATTTGGCATAAGGATTTAATATGGCAGCAGATATAACAGACAAGTTTACAGAAGCAACAAACGGAACCCGGCCAGTTCCAACTACGTTGACAGCAATTAAAGCAGTGGCCGCACCATCAATTTCTTGTGGTGCTCTTACTGGTTGGCCAACAGCAACAGCCGTTCACTTTATCATCTACACAGTTGACACAAGTGGAAAGAAAGTTGCTGGTTCACAAACAGACTGGAAAGGTATTGTTTCTGGATCTACAATTACGAATCTAACATTAAAAGCCGGTACTGATAACGGATATTCGGTTGGTGCAGTTGTTGAGGCTGCTCCTACGGCCGCATGGGCAGATGATGTTGTTGAGGGCATTGCAGTTGACCACACGCAGCTTGGTTACCACAAAACGCTCCGCGACCTAAACGGTAATGAAATGCTTGAGTTTAACCCAGTTGCTTCTGCAGTTAACCAGCTTAAAACTTCTAATGCGGCAACCGGAAACTCACCAATACTCGAAGCCGCCGGTGATGATACAAACGTTGGTATGATAATTCGCGGAAAAGGATCTGGAGAGTTAGATATTCGCATGCCATGGCAGGGTTGGATAAATAACATGCTTCCAGCTGTGTCGTCGATAACATACAATGGAAACAATTCATACACTGTTGTATACGCGTCATCGGTTGCTTCGTTACTATCAAATGGCATGCGACTATTATTTAATAAGACGGTTGCTGGAAACGCAAACATGAGTGGTATATTCAACGGAACGTCACAATACTTTACGAAAACGTCGCCGACTGGTACTCTTGGAACAATAACCGATAACTTCACAATAATGGGTTGGGCGGTTCCAACTGCCATTCCAAATACGCAAACAATAGCTGCGAGAATGGACGCGACAGCCGCAAATGGGCTGTGGCTCCGCCAAGAAGCTGACGGTAGAATATCGTGTGGTGTTCTAAATGGTGGTGTTAGTAACTATAGATATTTCCAAACAAATCAATCTATACCAATAAACAAAAAGGTGCACGTTGCTGCAACATGGGCGACCGGATCTTGTGTAATATACATTGATGGTATAGCCGTTCCGTTGGCCCCAGTAATAACGTCGGGAACTGCACCAACAACAGCTGGCACAGGCGGTGATTTTTCTGTTGGACGATATGGTGCATATACAGTTAACTCATATTGGAGTGGCTACCTATCAAACGTTGCTGTCTTTAGCGCAGTTCTTTCACAGGCAATAATCAGGCAATACTCAACAATAAAACTTCTTGGAAGTGAGACAAACTGTATTGGAGCGTGGAGTCTTGACAACACCACGGTTAACCAACAAAACCCAGGAACAAATGATCTAACAGCCCAGGGAGGTGTTGGTTACACGGCACTTTCTCCACATGGAACACTTGCAAGTACAATAGATACATTAAAGGCAGTTGGTATTGTTATGGATGTTGCAACAACAACAGTTGTTGTTCAAGTTCCAAATGGATGTACACTCCCAGCCTCTGGAGGTATATCATCTTCATCATATTCGACAGTCGCTAATCCATACAGTTGGGTTATTGATAAAGGAAGATGGGCAATCACATCAGAAATAGCATTCAGGTTTACTGGTCTGCTTGTAAGTGGTACGACATATAACCATGCAAGTTATCAAATATCTATACCTGCTGGTCAGTTTAATGTAGACACGTCAGTAACTCTATATACAGCTGCATCTGGAGCTGTTCAGATAAATACCGATTCAGATTTATCAACTACCGCCGCTGCTACGCCGTCAACCCATAGTCAGTTTAGGCACTTGGGTGATTATACTGCTGCTGTTGCTGAAAAGGCAATGAAGTTTAGTAAATCAGGATTCATTAGTCAATCTGTAATGACAATATATTATTTCAACGTTCAAACAAATGTCGGTTCTGGTAGTATTACAGCAAACCAGATATTTGGTGATAGAGAGCGTTGTATGTTAAGGGCTATACCAGCTGGAATCTAAGAAAGGAAGAAAACAAAAATGACCTGGAGAGAAGTAATAGAGGCAGCACTAGCATTCGTGTTTATCGCTGTTGGTGGTCTTGCTTTTGGGTGGTTCAGGATTCTCAAAGAAACCAACACCCTATTAAAAGAGCAAAACGAAGAATTAAAAGCAGACAATAAACAATGGCAAGAGAAACATTCAGATAACGTTGCCGCTATTGCTAAACTTCAAGGTCAAATCGATACATTGAAAAATGTCCCCTTAAAACAAATCAATAATAGTATTAACGAAATTGCAAAAACGAACAAGGCAATTGTTGAAACTCAAAAACAAATTGTAGAATTATTAGGAAAGGATAAGCAATGTACGAAATCGAATTAAAACCATGTTCTAAGAACGGTTGGTTCACTCCTCAAGAGTCACGAAATTACTACGGTAAATATGCTCGTGACGGTATAACAGTTCACTGGTGGGGTGACGGAACCGGTGCAGACAATCACGACAATATCGTCAACTACTTAAATGGTAAAGGTGCTGCTGGCGTAGGTCCAACAGCGAACTACGTATTATCAGACAATAAAATCACGTGCTGTGTTGACCCAGATAATGTTGCTTGGACATCTGCTGGTGGTAATGCTACTACTATCGGTGTTGAAACTCAACCAACTCTTGGTGACGAAGGTTACAAAAAATGGGGTTGGCTTGTTTGGCGACTTGAACAACGATACGGAAAAAGACTTGCTTTATACCCACACAACTATTGGCAGCAAACTCAATGCCCTGGTACTCTTTCACTAGATAGAATCCGACAAGAGGCTGATAAATGGGCAAGAGGTGAATACAATCCAGCTCCTTCACCAGCACCGGCACCAGTAACAGCAGACATTGAATGGCACGTTCTCGATACTCCAATTGAATATGTAGCAAATAAACAACCAACGAACCTCTGGAACTTCAATCAAACTTCATGGGGTGGATTTGGTCAACCAGTTAAGATGTACAACAAGGGTGATAGAATTACTATTTTTGCAAAAGCAATAAACAAGACACTTGGAGCAACATATCTTGTTACTCAATGGTCATACGAAAAGAAAATCACTAATGGTTTCAATGAAGTTGATATGAGTCTTCCTGTCCAGCCGACTCCACCACCGGCTCCAATTCCTGCGCCAGAACCAGCAAAACCTGAATGGGAAGCTAATCTGCGTGACATCGACAATACGAAAACGTGGATCAAAAACGACTGTGATCTGATCGATATTAAGACTGGAAAACCAACTGGAACAAAATCATTTAAGAAAGATGAAGAGTTTGACGTTTCTGCACTTACAATTTCTGGCGGAAAAGAATACCGGCTTACTGAGTATTCATTCTCTAAGGGAATCTATAACGGTGTTGCAATCGAGAACTTGACACTAACTGCTCCTGGCGCTCCTAACATTCCACCAACTCCAGAGAATCCTGATTTAATAAAGAAAAATGTTGTTATTGCAATGTTTGAAAGTATAATTGCCTTTATAAATGGACTAATCGCAAAATTGAAAGGATAATAAAATGTTGAAGTTACCTACAAAACAAGCGGTGCTAGAAACACTAAAAGAAGCTTTTAGAATTGCATTTTTTGCAGCTTTAACTGCACTTGCTGCTTGGGCAACAAACAAGCTTGCAGGATTTGATCCAACGAGCATATACTACATAGGCGGTACTATTCTGCTTAGACTTCTAGATAAATATATTCACGAAAATGAAAATATCAAGTCTAACGGAATTAGTCCTCTATGAAATATGTAAGTCCAGAATACCAAAAGCAACTCAATAACCTAGCTGAAACATTATGTCCTCGACGCACGGAGGACCAGCTAGAACTCGATTTTGAGCCAGGTATGTATGCTGAACTAGCCGATGTTGTTATCGAACGACCAGAGATAGCTCAGATCGGTCGAACAGCAACGTTTGGGTGGGATAGTGAAGGTAGATACTTAGAAGCAGAATGAGACGGTTTAATGAACACCACGTTTGTTATACCGGTGCAACCTGGGACGCAAATCCGTCTACGAGAAAAATAAGAGCTAACCAATGGTTAAAAGTTCCTATTACACTTGAGACTCATGCTGAAATACATAGACAGGTTGCCACTGTTCCAGTTCTTGATCATTATACGGCAGATAGAGTATTAAGAGATTTTCATCCAGTGAGAGGTGACTATCTAGCAACAATATCAGATCTGATGTTCTGCATAGATGAAGCAATTAAACACCCAAAATCTAGGATCATTGAAAGAGGTATTGGAGAGCTTGCTATTGCGGCATTTGAAATACAAATACCACTTATAAAAGAAGGAATGATCGAAAACAAATAAAGGCACTTTCGTGCCCTTATTTACCCTGTCTCAACCTCACCATTCAATTCTATCACTAAACCATTTCTTTATTCTTTGAAGAAGTGGTTTTTTAATAGGTCTATATCTGAACACCAATTTCTTTGGTGAATCAATATACTCAGATGCTTTTTTCAAAACAGACACTACTTACATTCCCATAGCCCAGACGCACCGTCCCTAAACATCTGTGCAGTAACTTCAGCTTGAGCAACAGGATCAAATATAGAAGCTCCTGGGTGGCCATATTTCACGGCCCGTGCTGCCCAATATCCTTCAACATGCTGGAACAATCCCATTGGGTGTGTTCCAGTTGCTGGATCTGTGTAGTTATAGTTTATGGCGTTCGGATTGTATGTGCTTTCACATCTACCAATTCGTAGGAGCAGGTCTGCAGATACTCCATATTTATTAGCAGCTGCGACGATTATAGATTGAACACTCTCTGATGGGACCGTTGCAGCATACGCCACGGCACCTCGGTCTTGTTTAATAGACGCTTTAGCCTGGAGTTGAGCCTCGAGATCAGATTTCTCCTTTTCGAGTTGCTGGCGCTTCAGTTCCAGCTCTTTTACTTGTTGCTCTGTTTCAACTTTTTGTCCATTTACATCATTGAATTTTGTTTCAAGATCTTTGAGCTTCTGCTCATTGTTTTGAAGTTCAATCTTTTTAATGTGTAGTTCTTGATTTGATTTATTTGCATCTCGTATAATTGTCAACGCACCTACCAAGAAAAGAATTGACACTGAGATTAAGATTAGCTTTTTCATAATGTGTGGCCGTTCGGTCGTTTCTGATATGGCCTATAACAAATTTCCTCCTTTGTTATAGCTCTATTATATCACTAGCGGATTACTATGAACGATTTTGCAGCACGCACACTTGCGTCTACTACTAATGCAATCGCAACAGCTTTTAATGAAGTTGTGTTACCAGAAAAGTATAGAACGTATGCAGCGACTGCTTCAGCGACGATAGCGCCAAGAGTCAAGATACCAACTGCACTTTCCTTAAGTTGTAGTTTTTGTCCAGTTTTTACTGGTTCGTTTGTATTGTTTTTTGACATTTTGTAACCTTTCGTTTAGTTTACATGTTCCATTGTAGCACAAGCAATAAAAATTGTAAATAGTTATTTTAGCTTTTTAACTTCTTTCTTGTAGTGATCAATCAATAATAATAGATCTGAATCGCTATATTTCATCGCCTGATTTTTTATACCTTTAAGGAACTCAATATGTGCTTCTCCGTACTTTCTCATCATGAAAAGACTATACCCAGCTGTGTTTCCTTCGTCAAATCGGTTACACGATCTACACTGTAGGTGGACATTATCCTCTCTCCATCTCGTGGAAAACCATTTTCTATTAACGAAATGGCCAGCGTCTGCTTCTTTCCATAAAACAACTTTGCCACATGAACAGCACTGACCAATTCCGTTTTTAGAATCTCTTAGTCGTATGAATTGAGAGAATATAGTATCTAGTTTTGTAACAAGCTTTTTATCTGCCATTAGAAATCTCCAGGTGCTACCTGAAGACATTTTAACCCAATTTCTCGCCACATATCAACAACCTGGTTTCTGTCATCTAGGACAAAAAATATCTCATAATTGTCTTTGATGTAGTTATCGTATATCTCTCGCTTCACCTCGACATCCCTGCGCATGTCTCCGAGTGGTCGCATGTATAGTTTGTCATAATGGATATTCTTGTCACGTAGCCATGTCTCTGTGATCTCTCTACATATTGAGTCGCGGCCAGATACAAGTATAATTTTATATTTATCATTAAACCTGTCCAATATCCGATAGACGACATCATCGAGTGAGTCTGTTCCTACCTTCATCCAGTCAAATGGACCTCTGTGTGTCATATGACTAAGTGTTCCGTCAATATCACAAATTATCGCTGGTATACGCACGATATATAAACTCCTCAATCCATTTAATATCTGGTTTCATTTTTTCAGCAGTTTTCCAGTTTTCTGTAACGTCCATCTGAAGTTTTGCAAACAGTTCTGTCAACTCTGGAATGTACTCATCTTTCCAACCAGCTTTTACTTTTAATAGTGTTTTTCTAAGTTCTGGGTCTGTGATCTGACATGGAAACTCGCTGGTTCTCAAAAACTCACTACACTGCCAAAGTACTCGACAATATGATATTGCGAACTTTGACGTTCGTTTCTGGTCTTTAACACCAATATCATCAAACAACTGCATTTTATTTAACTGATTTGAGGCATATCCTCTAGAGGCCATAACGACACGATCCGTATCTATGAACTTTCTCCAGTTCAGTCTCATCTCTTCTGCTATCGGACTTGTAGCAACGATTTCATTAGAAAAGAAGACTTCAAGGATTGTTGCATTACCGGCGGTAGCTTGTTTACAAAAATCTGCAAGTTCATATGATGTGTTGTCTTCGTCACCTTCGATCCACGTAGTGTTCTTGATTGTCTTAAATGGACTAAGGACTTCCTTTAGATCGTGTATGTGAATCCCCCGGTAGTCGAAGTCGCTTTTCTCGTTGTGAAGACCATGAAGTCTTGAACCTACGAGAACCTTTGTAAGTATTTTCATTTATCAATCTCCATTGTGATTCTGATTTTCTCTTTGAACAATCTAAACGTTGACATAGTTTGTTGTGTATATTCATCGTCTCTACTCAATATGTTGGTTGCAAGTGCTGTAATCGTATGAGCGTCAATCTCGTTGACACCTTCATCGACTATTGTTACCGGTTTAATACCCCTGTCTTTAAGGTACTTTTCGATATTCATGATATGAAGTTCGTTTCTCGCTTCCATTACAAGTATAGTTTTATGAGGAGCGGTTAGCCATTGAAGCCGTTTTTCTTGATCTTCTTCACATACTGTCATCGCAGCGGCGTGTGCAGCTTGAGCCGCTACCTTACCAGATGACATGTTGAGCGACTTGTTAACAAATATGTATATTACAGGGTTCATGAACGCTCCTACAACATTGGTTTGATATTAACTTCATACAGCCAGAACAATAGACAGCTTCTCCAAGTTTTTCAAGATCTTCCTCTGGAATCCAATGTTGATTTGTTCTCCACGCTCTAATTCTATAGTCGATACCACCATCGTCTCTCCACCTAAACGCGACGACCGTCATTGGGTATTTGTTCCAATGAGAATATTCACTATCATCTTTTGCTTTAACTCTCGTCCCATGATCCCATAGATCGTCTTTTGTGTATGTCCTCATTCTTCCTTCTTTCTCGGTGGTTTATATTCCCAGCCTTTCGCTTTACAGACAGCCTTGATGTAGACCTCAAGGGGAATACGCTCCCCCTGAGAATCTACTGGCTTGGTTTTTATCCAGTGAAGCGTTATTTGTGCTCGCTGGTAACCGTTCATTTTACTGGAACTGTGAGGATTGGTGCGTCAGATCCTACATATAGAGGACTTACACCATTCCATTTAGCAACTGCTCTGTCTTGAATTTGTAGTTTATAAAACTCTAGGTTTGTTGCAGATTGTTGTGATTCGATAGATCGAACTTCAGCTGCTTTTTGAGCTGCAATAACCGCCGCTTTACCCTCTTCTTCGTTCTTGGTTGCCGTAAGTTTAGCTGCTTCAATTTGCTGTTCTATAACACTCTTTGATGCAACTGCTTGTGTGTACTCTGCACTGAACGCATAGTTTGCAATGCTCACATCGACAACAGAGATTCCATATTCACCAAGGCTTTTATCAAGTACTGCCTTGATTTTTTCTGCAACCTCTGGTCGTTTTGTGACAAGCGTCTCCGCTGTGTATTCAGGGGTGATCTGCTTGATCGAATCCTGGATTTTTGGTTGGACTATGATCTGCACAAAGTCTTTTTTTGTAAAGTTTTGATATTGCTTGATTGCATTATCTCGAGTTATTCGATAATTAACAGCAGCTGAAACAGTTACCTGCTGAAGATTGCTTGTTGCAACAACAGCGTCAGCTGATTCGCGTCGAACCGTGGTGTCTATTGATTTGGTTCGTTCTATGAATGGTATGTGGAGCGCAAGTCCTTCACCATTAGTTCGAACGACTTTTCCAAATCTGGTAACGACTTGAACCTTTCCTGTTTGAACAATATCGACAGCCATAAGAATAAGAAAGAAGATTACAAAACCGATTATCACTTTCATAATGTTCTTCGTGTTCAGCACAGTGACGTTTCTCGTGACATCGTCGCCCCATCGATCTTTACTTTTAACTTCTTTTTCTGAATAAAAGAATCCCATATTTACTCCGTTATTTTAAGTAGTATTCTGATACAAGAGTCAGGCTTTAGTACTATAAATAGTAGCATGAGCCATCCGACAGCAGCTAATATATTTATTAGATATTTAGCAACCTTTCCCACCATTTTCTCTTTGGCGGCGTGATTGTAGGTGTAGACCATTTATCGTTCGCCTTTCCGTAGTTTGGACCACGATCTTTAATTAGTATCTGTTTGAAGTCTGCATAGTTTTGACTTCGCTGGATTCTTTTTAGAGACGATTCCGAAAGTCCAGTTTGACCAAGAACCTGCTTAAACGACGACTTTGATAGTTTAAGCTTTACTCGCTCGTATTGAGCTTCATCAATTACCTTACCCATATACCCTCCTTAATATACCTTTCTCATTCCTGATTTATCACGTGGTGAATACTTTGTTACAAGCTGGTTTAGTTCTTTGACCTCCTGTTCTTTTTTAGCCACATTTGGAAGTTCACGAAGTTGAACTCCGCGTTTCCTAAGTGATTTCACTCGCTCACGGATTGCTTCTTTGGTCATTCCGGTAGCCTTAACAACATCATCGACATTATCTGCCGTTACCCAACTTACGACAAAATCACGGTTATCAACTTTTGGTTTCATACTGAATGCTCCTTTACAAACTTTAGTACCCACTCCATCGATGTAATATCCCCATTGATGAAATCGACATACTTGTCTCCGAACCTGTTTCTCTTCTCTTGCTCGAGTGAGTTATCTCTTCTTTCTAGCTGGCGCTTGCGAAAGTCAAGAGTTTTTTCAAGGCGCTTGATTCGATCTTTTTCTTGCGAGTTTAAGATCTTTGTTGCCTTACTATGTTCGTTAAACAATTTGCAAAGAATATCGACTAAACTCCCCACCCGACCTTCGTTTGTTTCTATATTATGTTTGTGAACGAAAACTCTTACAGACGACTCGATCCGCTGTCTCAATGTTTCCTCGTCGTACATTTACCCTCCTTTTCTTTTTATTGCAATGTGGCAATAAACTCCCTCAATGAATCAGAATTATGGTCCCAGGCAAACTTTCTTGCCTTTTCAACAACCTCAGAAATAACATCGTCATATGATTTATTGATCGTAAATGTTGAACCGGGTGTAGGTTTTGGTATCTTTAAGACGTCCGGTTTCGGAACCTGGTTAACTCTACTTGGTTCAACTCCGAAAAACACATTGTATTTTCCACGAACATTCGTAGGCATGAGTTTGAACTTCTTATTTTTTGCAGCAGTATTTATAAACTGCCACCCAGTTGCGTTTTGCATATGATCGTAACCACATGCTTCAATTAGTTCCTTCATTCTAAACTCATGGCCATTCGGAAATGAATCAACGTACTCCTTGAGACGTTGTATTCTAAGTCTGCTTCGCTTGGTTCTGTTAAGGATTGGATTCGTTAACATTGCCTTTGTCTCTCTTGTGAATGTAACCCTACTTACTTCCATATTTATACGAGTGACGTTTGCCCAGGAAGTACTGGCGTCAACTTCTCCTTTTCTACGTCTTTAACTACATAAAACGGCATGAAATAGTTTACACATCTTGGGTTGTTGGCTTGTATAAAACAACTCAGGATATTACCCTTGACTAGATGTTTCGCCCAGGATTGCATGTTCTCATATTGAACTGGTAAATTAAGATAGTACTCTTTATTCGGGTCATTCTTATCGGTCGGTTTCAAAACATACCGATAAGCTGATTGTCCAGCGCGACTACCTTTCTTGATCGTAAACTTCGCACCAAGTTTACAAACAATTAGATCTTTTGTAGGTTTCATTTCTCCCTTTCTTCATATTGTCTTATTAGTTCATCAATTGACGGAAATGGAATATGTAATCCAAATTTCTCACCCAAATATCGGTTTATTGTGTCGAACACTTGGTCGATTTCCATTGTTGTCAATTCGGTCGTAGATACTTTGTTAAGTTGCGCTATCTGGATTGGCCTCCAGAGATATTCCTTCGCTGACTGTGGACTCCACGGGATCTCAACTCCTGGCTTGAGCGTCTTTCTCATATCAAGCCCGTTATTGTTTAGTTCATCAGCCAACATTCGGAAAAGGACATGTAACGCCTTGTTCTGTTGTTTAGTTCTCTGCGGGTACTTCTTCGGTTCGAGTTGATCGCTCATCGTCGTCCTCTTGATTTTCCTTTAGAGTTACATAATCTATTGGTAGATATTTTCCACAACCGCCAACTGCTGCACATGGTACCTGTCTCTTACTGTACGCGATAACTGCTGGCATGTAGTTTTCACCATTACACCATACACACCTTGGATAGATACCGTCCGTTGATTTACCGCGAAGTGGTGTTTCCATTAGAAGCTCAACCTTTCAACAAGTTCATCGATTTCACCAAGCTGCTCAATTTGGAAGTCTAACATTATCTGAGGAAGGTTTCCTAGACTCTCTCTCGTGACCTCTATCACATGAAATGGAACAGACGCAATACGTGGATCATAAAACACAAAATGTAGCTTCTCGAGGTCAGGATTTACAACAAAATACTGTATTTTTTGTGCCTCAAACTCGCCAGGTACAACATTTTCAATAACAGCCTGTAAATGCCTTGCAGGGCTAAGACATTTAATTTCAATCGCTTCCTTGTACTTCTTACCAACCTTTATGAGTCCATCTGGAGAATTGATTATGTTTGGGTTTACTTCAGAAACACAAAGCCCAACACGTTCAACTTTCTTTCCTGTTTTCTCAGTGAAAACTTTGATTGCCTCTTCTTCCAGTCGAAGACCACGATCCATTCGGTTTTCATCATCTGGATCGAGTGCTAAGCGATCTGCTATTACATCGTAAAATCCAATCTTTCGACCACCACGCTTTGCAAAAATATCACCAAGCCTGGTTCCTGTGATCTTTCCTTTTCGATATTCCAACCACTCTTCAGAACCTTGTTCAATGTTAATTATTTGCATTTTTCGCCTCCAATTCAAGTTTACGCTTATCTTTCGCCGCAACGATCTCTGGTTCCGCCTTGTTCGTTTGAGCCCATAATTCTCGCAGCTCTTCTAATGATTTTGCATTATCAAAAAGATCAACCTGATCCTGAATATATGATCGGCGTTTTTCTTCTTTGTCTCGGAAGAACTCTTCCATCTCTTCAAATGAAGCTATTTCACCTGAAGCAAGATAACCAAGCAACGCAAGTGCACGACCAACTGCAATAGTTTGAAGTTTCTCGAACTGCTTCTCTTTAACAAATGCGGAAGCCGGTGCCTTTGCCATACCATCTGCGTCAGCAGAATCTAGATCACCACTGATATACGTTTCACGGTCTCTCCAAATGTATGCCTTGAACACTACATCACCGTTTTCTAACGTCGTTTCACGAGATAAGATTTTGCTGTTTGGGTGGTCAGCGCGGAATTGTTTTACACGGTCAGCAACTGACGCATAGTCTTTATTTCCGAGTTTAGTCGTCTTGACTTGTCGTTCTGCCATTATTAAGCTCTCCTAATGTTGTTGTAATTTGATCCCTTAGTTTAGTAAGATCATCGATCGAAATCCATATTGACATGCTTACGTCGTGATCATCTATACTTATACTTGCACGATGTTCACCTCTCAACCATGGTGTCACCTGTATACAGATTGAACCTCCTTTTTCTAATTCAACTTCATTTAATATATTTGTGGTTGTTGCCATGTTTTACTCCACATTGAGTGCACAGTCGGAACACTCAAATCCATTCATGTTAATATGCGGGCACCATCCGACTGATTGAAACCACTCTGAATCATCACGAATCCAAAGCCGAAGTGTATTGAAGCCATAAGGCATAAACTTGAGGGTAAGGTTTTCTTCTATATAAGTGACTGGAATTACCATATTACCCTCCAAGAGCCTTCTCGTTTAGTAACTTTATAGTCTTTGCCGCCATAGCAGAGTTCTATGACAAATGAGAGCATTTTCTGGTAGCTCGTAAAGTTTTTGTAGTGCATTTTTGTAACCTTTCGTTTAATTACAATACTAATTGTACATAGCATAATACTAATTGTAAATAGTTTTTATAAAAATTGTCACTAGCAATTTACTTTTATGTTGTAATAGTGTAATATAATAGTAATAGAAGAGTTCGGGTTGTGTTCTCCTATTTATAGAAGTAACCTTTCGTTGCCCGGCTCTTCTTTTTTTATTGTAAAAAATCTTGTGATCGTGATATTTTAGAAAGTAAGCTTACTAATCTCCAAATTAGTAGGTCAGATATAGAAAAGAACCCCCGAAGGGGTCCTCTTTACTAATCTCCAAATTGATTATATTTTATATCAAATATGTGAGATTGTAAACAGTTTTATATCTAGTCGGGGCAGGGTTGTAAGTTTCCCAGTAGGCGACGATAACATGAACCTACTCTTTCACAAACTTTCCGTCTCTAGCTGGCCGAGGGTTGCGAGCGCGGTGACGAACTAAACGTTAAAGATTGAACATTAAAAACAGACGATCAAGGATATGTATACGAACAGGTAGTTGAGTTTTATCGAATATCTATTTGTGTACAACATTCTCTAGTCTAAAGAGTCGTGAGGGTAACTAACTACTCGCCCAGTAAATAGGCACCCTACGAGAGCAGCGGATCAAAACTATAAGATACCTCCTTCATTTAGTTCAGAACCGCCGCATACGTGAGGTGCCTTGTGGCTGGGGGTAATAAAGCGACAGGGCTATTTAACGTGATTAAAAAATGTAGTATAATACAGATCATTATGAGTAGTGTAAAGGAGATTATAGGCATGGAACGCAGAGCGACCGTCACAGGCGGTATGGCCACTTCAAGTACCTTTACAACTCACTTCTCTAAACACAAGCACGAAACCACGATTATTCAATAAGGGTTCGTAGCTAAGCGGTACAGCATCTGCCTTTTAAGCAGACGATCAAGAGTTCGAGTCTCTTCGAACCCACCAACGAGGATTAGCTCAAAAGTAGAGCACCCGCCTGATACGCGGAAGACACTGGCGCAATACCACTATCCTCGACCATATAGAGCATTAGTTTAACGGCAAAACCTTGGTCTTATATACCAATGTCACAAGTTCGACTCTTGTATGCTCGACCACGTCTCTTAACTCAGCGGCTAGAGTTTCTGTTTTACACACAGAGGGTCGTAGGTTCGAATCCTACAGAGACGACCATAAGGCGGATTACAGTTCTGGAGAACTGAGGTGTTTCATACGCACCTGCAGAAAGGTTCAATTCCTTTATCCGCTACCAAGCCGGGATAGCTCAATCAGCAGAGCAATAGTTTTGTAAACTATGGACCAGGGTGCAATTCCTTGTCCCGGAGCCAAACGCGTGTATGATGTTAATGGCTAGCATACTTGTCTTCCAAACAAGGTGTGAGTGTTCGAATCACTCTATGCGCACCAAGCTTCTGTCCGACGGATCGGCCGAGGTGTTCTAAGCCGAAGGACTTGGTTCAATTCCAAGCAGAAGTACCATGGGGAATTAGTGTTAGTGGTAAAACGACAGGTTTGCACCTTGTAGTCAACAGTTCGATTCTGTTATTCTCCACCAATGGACCTATAGCTCAGCCGGCCAGAGTAGCACCCTCTTAAGGTGATTGTCCTGGGTTCGAATCCCAGTGGGTCCTCCAAGTCCTGGTCAGTTAATGGACAAACTACCTGTCTTCGAAACAGATACTGAAGGTTCGAATCCTTCCCGGGGCACCATATGCGGGCATAGACAAGCGGCCAAGTCACCACCCTTTCAAGGTGGAAATCACGAGTTCGAATCTCGTTGTCCGTACCATTTTATTTACAAACGTGATATAATCCAAACTATGAAAACATTATGTCTTCAGCCGAATCATTCATTTAGTCTCAATCAATGGGATTATCTTGATATTGTGGTTGTTGCATAAATTATTTCATAAAACTCAGAACAGAAGCAACCGCCACACCTCGCAGCTGGCGGTTTTTCTTTAACAAAATATAGGAACGTGGTGTAGTGGTAACACAAGAGCCTCCAAAACTTTTGTCCTCAGTTCGATTCTGAGCGGTCCTGCCAATAATCAGGGTGTCGCCTAGTGGTATGGCGCTAAGTTTGGGTCTTAGAATAATGTAGGTTCGATTCCTGCCACCTTGACCAGGTCTTGTAGCTCAATAGTAGAGCGTCACGTTGAAGCCGTGAGCGTAGGGGGAGCGTAACCCTCCGAGACCACCATGTGTTGTGGAGCCCGATACGGTTTGCGGGAGCAGTCTGTAAAACTGTCGTGCGTAGCACATGAAGGTTCAAATCCTTTCCACTTCACCATTATCTTACCGTGGCGGAATAGCGACGCAGGGCCCTGCAAAAGCCTTTTATACGAGTGCAATTCTCGTCGGTAAGTCCAGCTCGATTAGCCCAGCGGCAGAGGCAGTTGCTTCAAAAGCAATCAAGGAATGGTTCGAATCCATTATCGAGTACCAAGCATGAGTGTTGGAACGGTATACATAGTAGTCTTAGAAGCTACGGGGCATAGCCCATGAGAGTTCGAATCTCTCCTCATGTACCAAGCACCTATGGCGGAACGGTTTACGCAGAGGACTTAAAATCCTTACCTACGGGTTTCTGGTTCGAATCCAGATAGGTGTACCAGGAATAAATAGTGAACACATTTAAGGAAGATAAAGCGTCGAGGAGACGTTCTCGCTTGCTAAGCGAAGAGTGCTGCAAGGCATGGATTTCGAGTATTCTGTCTTCCGCCAATATGTTGGCCGTAGTTCAATGGTAGAACGCTAAGTTGTGGTCTTAGTTGCGGGAGTTCGATTCTCCTCGGTCACCCCAAGTGTCTGCGTGGTGTAGTGGTTCTGCATACTACCCTGTCACGGTAAAGGTACGGGTTCGATCCCCGTCGTAGGCGCCATAATGGAATGTAGCTCAATTGGTTGAGCGCTCGACTGTTAATCGAGTGGCTGTGGGTTCGAGTCCCACCGTTCCAGCCAAATGGAAGATTAAGCAGTCTCATGGAGAGGCGACACGACTTGAAATCGTGGTTACCGAAAGGTACGGGGGTCGGGTCCTCAGTCTTCCGCCATAATGGGTTTTCGTCTAACGGTAGGACAACGGCCTTTGAAGCCGAGAATCCTGGTTCGAATCCAGGTCACCCAGCCAAAATTAAAATTCTTATGTACATTTTAGAATAACTGTGTATAATTAGAATCATCATTAACTTAAACACATTGGAGAATGCACAATGAGTTTTATCGATTCTCTTCAGCGTGGGACTAATCGTTCTACGCATACAGAAAACGGTGCTTTGACTAATCTGTCAACTCTAGACCCACTGCTTGATTTTTTTAGCCGTGCTGGTGCTATGAGAGGCAGAGAAGATGAAGCGGCTCAACTTTTCCACAAGGCATATTCAGCGGATAAAAATCTTGCTCTAAAGGCATTATTTTATCTAAGAGATGTTCGTGGTGGTCAAGGTGAACGTTCGGTTTTTCGAAGGATCCTGCGAGATCTTTCGAAGACAGAAGTAGAGGTATTAGCAAAATATATTCCTGAGTATGGACGATGGGACGATATATTTTTCCTCGACTCTACAGCTGAACAAGTTATTATAGATCTTATTAAAGAACAGCTTTCAGAAGACGAAAAGTCGATGAAAGAAAACAAGACTGTTTCATTATTGGCGAAGTGGTTACCAAGTGAAAACGCCTCAAGTAAGAAGTCAGCCGCAAGAGCCGCTCGACTCGCTAAAATGCTTGATATTAAGCCTAGCCAATATCGAAAGAGAATTGTTGCTCTTCGTAAGTATATTAGACTTCTAGAACAGAAGATGTCAGCAAAGGAATGGGATAAGATCGAATATGATAAGATCCCTTCTCAAGCTCACAGAAAACACGTTAAAGCCTTTAGAAAGCACGATGAATCACGATACCAAAAATATCTAAGTGCTGTTGAAAAAGGTGAAAAGAAAATCAATGCAAAAACATTATTCACGTATGAAATATACGAAATGATGTATGACTACCGTCAAAACGGAAGCACAGCGGACGCCCTTTGGGCAGCACTTCCAGACTACACGAATGGTCAAAACGCATTGGTACTTGCAGATGTTTCTGGTTCTATGAGTGGTCGTCCAATGGCAATATCTGTTTCACTCGCGTTATATTTTGCAGAACGAAATAAAGGTCCATTCAAAGATTATTTCATGACGTTCTCTGCAAAACCTACACTTCAAAAGGTTACAGGTAAGACACTTTCACAACGAATGAATTGTATTCAAAGTGCCCACTGGGATATGAATACTGATCTTGAGCTTGCATTTAAGGCAATTCTTCAAGCAGCGATAGATTCAAACGCATCCGTTGACGAAATGCCAAAGGTTCTATATATCATCTCCGATATGGAGTTTGATTGCACTAATCCGAACGAAACAAACTATGAAACAGCTAAGCGAATGTTCTCAGAAGCTGGTTATGAACTTCCTCATGTTGTTTTCTGGAACGTGAATGCTCGCGGAGATCAAAGCCCGGCAACAATGTTCGACGATGGAGTTACGTTAATTTCTGGATCAAGTCAATCTACATTCCAATATGCTGTGGCTGGTAAAACACCACTTCAAGCGATGTATGATATATTAAGTTCAGATAGATACGCACAGATCGCAGTTTAACAATTTGTAGACGGTAACAGCAACTTACAAACAATTCCACTTTCAATGGAGAGGTCATTGGTTCGAGTCCAATCAGAACTTCGGTTCTGTAGCTCAGTTGGTTAGAGCTCTAGTTTAATTCCGTCTAGGTACAAGCTTAGATCTTTAAGACGCTCACAGCAACATACAAACATTTGCCTGTTAAGCAAACAACGTTTATATGCGTCTTGGTACAGTTTAGATTTTTTAAGACTCGCACAGCAAAATTAAAGGTAACTTTCATTTGGTTCGATTCCAACTCCCGGTACCATGCCGGGAGACGAGAACGAGTCTTGGTACATTTAGATTTTTTTAGACCCTAACAGCAACTTTTTTGCTTTTGGAGCATGAGATTCTAGGTTCGAATCCTAGCTCCCCGACCATAGAAGGTCCATCGCGGTGCCCACACCCTCGGTGGACCGTCTTCGGGGAGTAGCCTAATTGGTAAAGGCGCATTAAAATGGGTCTAGGTACATGATAAGATATTGTTAGACACGAACAGCAATCCACATAAACCAATTGATTTGCATTCAATCGAAAATGTGTGTCTAGGTACAGTGTTTAATTTTAATAATTAGACATATGTCTTGTTGGTACAAAGGAAGTCTCGAAAGGGACTTTTTTTGTTTACTTTGTAATAATAACAATGTATAATTAGAATTACTATAAACGAAAGGTTACGAATGATCAACATAGACAATCCGACCAACCGAATTTGGCAAAAGAAAGTTGGTGAGTGTCTTGACGATCCGGATTATGTTGTCAAACCAAGAGGAATGGAGGTCCGCGAAGTCATCAACGGATCCTATGCTGTTCCAATGCCAGCATACCTAGATCTTGAAGACAGAAAGGTGAACGTTTCATTCATGCTTGCAGAAGCTGCATGGATAATATCGGGGTCGAACCGTCTTGACGATATAACGCCATACATGAAGAATTATGCAAACTTCTCAGATGACGGGAAGTTCTTGCGAGGTGCGTATGGTCCAAAAGTTGTCGATCAACTTGGATATGTGGTCGATTGTATTGAAAAAGACATAGATACGCGTCAGGCGGTTCTCACTATTTGGCGTGAAAGACCAGGAGTAAGCAAAGATATTCCATGTACTGTTGCTATGCAGTTTCTTGTTCGTGACGGAAAAGTCAATCTTGTTACGACGATGAGAAGTCAAGATATTGTTCTAGGGTTCACGTATGATGTTTTTACATTCAGTATGGTAGCTAAGTCAGTTCAACTTCTACTGCGCGAGAGGGGTATCGAGGTTGGTCTAGGAACACTATTTGTTAATCCTGGTAGTATGCACTTATACGAAACTCACTATGAACAAGCAGAAAAATGGATTGAAAGCACGAAACAGGACGAAAGGGTGTTCCGCGAGGTAGGGAAACTTGCATTTGTAGAAACCTATGAAGAGTTAATTAAAGCGCTAAAAGAAGGAGCAGAAAATGCAAGACAAAGTTAAGGCACCGAAGAACCCATACAATAACACAGATCTTGACCCATTGTCAACATTCGAGCGTCACGTTTTTCACAGAGATCAATTTGCACACTATCTAAGATGGACGCACATATTAAAAGAGGCTAGAATCGGAGAAACAGTTGTCGATTTTGGTGCTGGAAAGTGTAACCTTCTTGAAGTTTTGTATCGAAATAGATTCAAGCCAAAGAAATATATTGCACTTGAATATAAACAGTCAGAGGTTGATATTGCAAAAGAAAAGTTTGCAAAACTTCCATTTCCAGCGGAGTTTCATCAGCAAGATATTATTAAACCGACTCTTGATTATTCAACGTTTCAAGCAGATCGTGTAGTAAGCTTTGAGGTAGCAGAACATGTTGGTAAACAGAACATTGACGCATTTCTTAAAAACTTCATGTCATGTGGATCAGAAACAGCAAGATACTATCTGTCGACCCCAAACTATGATCCGGAAGTGGGTGCCGCAGGGAACCATACTTATGATTCCGGCGACGGGCGTGGAAAAGCTCCACAAGAATGGGACCACTTTGAACTCCAAGAACGAATCGAAGAGGCAGGATTTGAAATCGTCAGAAAGTTTGGGACATTTGCGTCACAGCGTGATTATAAAGGGTCTCTCAACGACTGGCAATTAAAGATGTTTAACGCATTAAACGAGTACTATGACTCAAATCTCGTTAGCAATATAATGGCTCCTGTTATTGAAGCAGAGTTTGCAAGGAACACACTATGGGTATTGAAAAGAAAATAGATGTTATTCCTGAAAGAACAAATCTCACTAAACCAACAGAAGAGATCGCGAGAAAAATTGGTGGTCAGATCATTATTCTAGAGGGTCCTGATGGTACTGGAAAAACAACACTTGCGAATAGGATTGCAGAAAGAACGAAAGGAAGTATACTTCACTCGACATATCGAAAGGGTATGAAAGTTGATGACTATCACTTTGCGGTTGCTCAAGCAGCATTTCTTATAGCGTCTGAGGGCGATACAGTTGTCATAGATAGATGGGCTCCAAGTGAAAGAATATACGGAACAGTCTTTAGGGGTGGTGAATCGTATAGCACGGATCAGTTTATTGATAACTTACTTGCTTCTACACCAGTTCCTATTAAGTGGGTATATTGTAGAAATGACCACGCTGTCGAAAACCATCTCAAGAACAAGGAAAACCGAGATGAAATGTTTGATGACATGACTGAAGTTGCAAGACTGTTTGATGAGTACGTTAAGAACAGTGATCTTGATTGGATAGAGTACGATTTTAACAAAGTAAAAGTGGGGGATTTCGTAGATGAGCTCGTTGCTTGAAGATAATGTAGCATTTCAGAAAAAGTTTGGTTTTGATTCCGAACCACTAGATAAAGAGAAATTAAGTTTTCGTATGTCTCTATTGAACGAAGAGTTTCACGAGACATTCAAAGCATATCAAGACGAAGATGCAGAAGAGTGGGTAGATGGTCATATAGACTTGTTGGTTATCGCTCTTGGTAATCTACATCTAGCCGGCGTAGATATAGAGAAAGCATGGGCAGAAGTTGTTCGCGCAAATATGAGTAAAGAACGTGGAATAAAGAAAGGCCGTGAGCAGTCAGGAGGATTTGATGTCATCAAACCTGAAGGTTGGAAAGGACCAGATCACTCAGATAACCACGGGACACTTGATGAGTTATTCAAAAAGTGACGCACATATGGACACTGCGAGAGCATATTCTCGCTTAAGTAAGGCCAAGCGATTAAAGGTTGGTGCTGTTTTAGTAAAAGATGATCGTATTATCGCTAATGGATATAATGGTTGTGTTGCAGGTGGAAGCAATGAATGTGAGGAACTTGTCGATGGTGAATTAGTTACAAAAAAAGAAGTTCTCCATGCTGAAGAAAATTGCATAGCGTTTGCTGCAAAGAATGGTATTGCTACGGACGGGTGTACAATGATAACAACTCACAGTCCGTGTTTTGCTTGCTCAAGACTTCTAGTGCAAGCCGGGATTAAAGAAGTCGTATATGAAGTTGAATATCGAGACACTGGTGGTATCGATTTTCTCAAAGAAAATAATGTTACTATTAGGAGTTTTTAATGGAAAAACGACGACCTGGTCAGCCAAAGAAGCCAGATGAATTGAAAGCCAAATATGAAAGAATGGCAGTTCTCCCAGATACATATAAGCGTATAAAGAAAAACGCGAAGAAAAAGAAAATGAAGATCGTTAATTATATTGAGGAGATCGTACCATGACAATTCTATTGTTCTTGATTATTCTTTTTAATTTCTATTTTATAGGTCTTATGGTCTATCGAATGAGTAGTTTGAGAATGGCAGAAACTGTTCTAAATAATATCAGTTACTTAGTAAATAAAGGGATCATTAGCCAGGTTCAAGCAAAAGTATACTTAAATGAACTTGACGATCCGGGGAATATCCATGCAATCATCGCAGTCAAACGAGAACTCGACGAAATCTACAAAAAGGCCAAAACTTCCGGCAGAATATAAGCCAAAGTTTGAGATGTCTACAACCGCTCCATGTCGCCACACGAGTATAGCGATTGATAGGAACGCAAACCAGGAATACTGTGTGAGTTGTAGAACCATATTTGAAACAGAAAGAGAGGGAGGTTGGGAAGATGTCACAAATAACGAAGAAGCAATTTGAGCTTATAAAACTATTCTTAGATACATTTAAGGTTAAGGACAAGCGTCTCGCAAAAGAATGGGGAATTGATCTCCATATCGTACAAGCGGTTAAATTATGTCCTAACTATGAAACATATATACAAATCCCACTAGAAGATTTAGGAATGGGTCTTTTTGGAAGTATCTTCAATGCTTAGAGCAAAAGGCGATATACCAACGACCGACGAAATGGATGAGAGAGATCGATCTAGCCCACTAGACGGTCTTTTTTACATATTCTGTGGTCATTGTTATCAGTGGCACCAAGATAGACAGCCAGAACCAAGAACTAGTGTGTTTCCTGGTCCGGATAGAATGAAATGTATGCACTGCGGAAGCATGTCTTTCGATTGGCAGTCAACAATTAGTGCAAGAACCTTTAACGAGAAGACAGCCACAGCAAGGGCAAAACGAAGAGTGAAAAAGTAGCAGTTTAATTGATAATAGTTATGTTATATAATTAGACTATCATTATTTAACGAGAGGGTACTATGGGTCCAGAGCAAGCAAAAACAGCAGTAATTGGTGCGCAGCTAGCTTCTCCGATGTCAGAACTTGAAAGACTTCGAGAAACAAACTATGTAATGGAAAAAACAATAAATGCACTAAGGCTGAAACTAAATCCTGTGAGTTTTCCTGTTGATGTTGACTTGAATGAAGTCGCAACAGAAACTCCACTACATATTTCAGCAATAGCAGATCATTCGATGAGGAATGTCTCCGCACTTAATCGCGTATTAGATTCGTTGGCGGTATAATATGCCGAAAAAGAAAAAAGAAAAGGTTCCGCGATTCCGATTCTTATTCCAGGACGGTCAAACAGGGTTTCAGTCTGCTGTTGGTTCAGATAATATCAAAGACTTTACAAAAACAGATCTCGAAAGCTTCCTGATGTTCTGTTATGACAACATTAAAAAGTTAGAAGAAGGAAACTTGAAAGTCGATGAGAAGAAGTCTGGAAAACGAGATTGAATCAGTAGTTATTGTTAAATTCCCGATGGGTTACCAAGCAACACTGAGATTTAAGAATCACAAGAATGATATTATCTTCGCTCACACAAACAAGAACTTTCTTTACAGGTTGATTGAGAGATATATTGGATGAGACTTAAAGAGGAGAAATCAAATTGGAATGCTTCTTCAATTATGAAGAGGGATTTTAGAAATTCCAAAGATGATATTCCTCAAAAGCATAAGTCTAAAAAGAATACGTCAAAGTGGTGTAAGGGTAGAGCTGGTGTAGAACACGATTGGGTTAACGAAGTCCCGTACAATAATGCATTCAAGTTTATGAAAATGGATATTTGCAGGAACTGTCGAAAGCAATCGTACAATAACGTCAAATATCTAAATAGAGAAACTGGGGAATACGAACCATCTAGGTTTTCGTGATACATTATTATTATGGCTAAGAAAATTGGAAGACCAACCGATTACGATCCTAAGTATTGTCAAGCAATACTAGACTTCTTCAATGTAGATCCCACAAGGGAAACTATGAAAACGATTACAACCAAGAATGGTACTGTAATCGAAGAAGAGAGTGAGATCGCTACGAAAATGCCTTTTATGGTAGACTTCTGCGACAAGATAGGGATTTCTAGATCTACGTTGCATAATTGGACGAGAGAACATCCAGAATTTATGGACGCTTATACGCGTGCTAAAGAATATCAGGAGCGACACTTGGTCAACAATGCGCTCCTTGGAAACTACAATCCTGGGTTCGCTGCATTAGTTGCAAAGAACTGGCTGGGTTGGAAAGATAAACACGATGTGACTACCGACGGGAAAGCATTGCCAACGCCAATTTACGGAGGAATGAGTGGACGACCAGACGACGTTCAACTTCAAAGACACAACAGCGACGAGGAAGATATTTCAACTCAAGAAGAGGATTAGAGCAGTTGCGGGTGGTACATCAGCTTCAAAGACAATATCAATACTTGTTTGGCTTATAGACTTCTGTCAATCACCAGAAAACAGAAACAAACTATGCTCAGTTGTTAGTGAATCATATCCGCACCTCGAGAAGGGTGCTATGTTAGACTTCGAAAACATCATGAAGGATCGTGGTTATTGGGACGATTCAAGATGGAATAAAACAAAGCATACATATACGTTCGACTTCGGTAATAAAATAGAGTTCTTTTCAGTCGACACATACGGTAAGGCTCACGGTCCTAGACGTGATATTCTATTTGTAAATGAGTGTAACAACCTTGAATATAAGATTGTTGACCAGTTAATTACTCGTACAAGAAAGATAGTCTGGCTTGACTGGAACCCAAGTGAAGAGTTCTGGTTCTATACTGAAATGAATGGTATACGTCAAGACGTTGATTTTATTACGCTTACATACCTAGACAACGAAGCACTTGACGAGATCACTATTCAAGAAATCGAATCGCACAAACACAACAAAGCTTGGTGGCAGGTGTATGGTCTCGGTCAGTTAGGTGAAACAGAAGGTCGTATCTATACTGGTTGGCAAATAATCGATGAGATACCACATAATGCTCGAATAGAGCGTCGTGGTCTTGACTTTGGTTATTCAAACGATCCAGCTTCTATCGTGGATATTTACTACTATGACGGTGGTTATATCTTCGACGAGCGTTTATACCAGAAAGGAATGAGCAACCGCAGACTTGCTACATTTATTCAAAACTTGGATAATCCAGACGTGTTGATCGTTGCTGATTCAGCCGAACCCAAGAGTATCGATGAACTCAGAGAGTATGGAATATCTGTGCTTGAAGCATGGAAAGGTCAGGGCTCTGTGAACACTGGTATTCAGTTCATGCAAGATCAACGTATATCAATAACCAAAAGAAGTGTTAAAATGATTAAAGAATACCGCAAATATATGTGGAAGTTCGACAAAGACGGAAATCAGCTCAAGGTGCCAGAAGATGGTTTTGACCACGCGCTAGATGCTGCTCGATACGCATTAGAGTCATTGAGACCTAAGCAAGTTGAGGAAGAGAAGTATGAACCTGCAGAAGTGGACTCATTGATTTATTAAATGAAATACGGCAAAATTACAGATGAGCATACATTAGATAGTGAAGGATCGACCATGGAAGAGTCTTACACTCTTGTTAATGGTCATGAGACAGATATTCGACGTCATTATGAAATGCGTGTTCGTGTGCACTCCGAAAAAGAGGAGCTAGCTGAATATCTGAGATTTCGAGATCAAACTCGGGCAATGACAAAGGTAGAGTTCAGGATTGAACATACCGCTATCGGTAACGAACAGGGCTTTTATTATGTAATTAAATGTTGGACCGATGTAATAACAAAATAATTATGGTATAATTCGATTAAGCAGCCACCAACAAAGTACGGGACTGAATAATCTGCAGAAACGTACATATGGCATATAACTTTATCGACGAAACAAATATACACGACAAGTTCAAGGACGCGAAAGCGTTTATGGAACCTCTTTTCAAGCCATTTGATGAGTTTGAAAGAATAGCTAGAAACAAACCACACCCTGGAATCGCGAAAGAACTACCAAAGGTTACTGATGGTACTCTATCAGCTCTTATTCAGGAACAACCAAAGAGAATTATTCAACAAATCCCAACGGGTAAAGTCAAGTCAGACAATGAATGGCTTGATATCGTTGGTGGTTACATATTTGAAAAAGAAATCCTACCAAACGCTAACATGCACGCTTCACTCATTCAAAAGTGTTGGGCGTTGACTAGTAAGGCATTGACATATGGTGCACAACCTGTATTTGTTCAGTTTGTCAATAGAGATGACTATTTTGGTACAGACTTCACACTTCCATACGTTAAAGATGTGTATCTAGAACCTGGTAAGCTTTCAGACAGAGACAGTAATGTAATCTTTCTTCGTGCATATTACCAACCATCAGATATTGACTGTATTATCGAGAAAGAAGAGCGACTTGCTAAATTAGCTAAGAAGCGCGGTGAAAAATACGAATCAACTTGGGATCTCGGTGTCCTTGAAAAAGCAAAAGAAGAGACAAAGAAAAAAGACGCCACTCAATTAACTCCGAACGAACAAAACCAAGATAAAACCTCCTCGGTCATCGAGATCGTTCACGTATTCCAACGAGGAGTTGGCAGCACATTCTATTCATTCTGTCCAGACCTTGAAGATGGTGAGAACATTGTTCGTCGTAAGATCAATAAGGATCCACGTGGTGCAATTCCCATTCACTACATGTATGCGAATATAGATTTGTCAAATCCGCTTGGTAGAGGATCAGTAGAATTGTCTGGTGGTATGCAAAACCTACTCGACAGCGAAGTACAATCATACCAATACATGCGTGCTCTTCTCATGAACCCACCGCTTGAAGTGCGTGGTAACATTAGTTCTAGTATTCTTAAGTATCGACCTAAGGCAGTATGGAAGCTTGGAACAGATCCAAATGCTTCTGTTAAGCCTGTAGAACTATCAACATCTAGTCTTGAGTCATTCCCAACAAATTACGGTCTAATTAAAAGCCAAATCTTAAACCTAAATGCTGGGAGTGACACCTCTATTTCAGCAGACGTAGGGAATCCTGGCTTCTCAAAGACTCCCGCTGGTGTCGACGCCATGGAACAGCGTCTTGGTGTATCAGATAACTACATGAGAAAGCAATTTGAGTCTACATTTGAAGATATTGCAGAAACGATGATCAATCTGTACTTTGCAGAACGATCTGGTGTTCAGGAACTTCAACTAGATGATGATACTGCATTAAAGATTCGCAAGATTCAGCCAGATGCTATCAGTGAAGACGGCATTATTATGGTTGATTATGACACAGAAACAGAAAAACTTAAGTTTGAAGTTGACGCAAGCACATCATCATTGAAGGATGACGCAGCAGAGCGTGATCGGCTACTTGAACTGCTTGATTTAAGCCAAAAATACCCTGATTCACTTGGTCAGATCATCGATGTTAAAGAATTGTCAAACAGAATTGTCGTTCTTACAGGCGTAGAGGACCCAGAAAAGATAGTTCCATCACCAGATGATGTCGACGAGTATGGAAATCCAATACAAGACAAACAACAAGACAAGATGACTCCAGAGATGGTCATGCAAATGATCCAACAAGCGCTTCAAGAGTCTCAAGCTCCAAACATGAAGCTAGAAGCGATGAAAGCAATAGGTCTTAAGTTCTCAGATCTACCAGAAGACGCAAAACAACAAGTATTAGCAGATTTTGGTATTACAAGTCAAATGCCTTCACCAAAACAAGAAGAATTGAATATGAATAAGTTCAATATCGCCGCTACTCAAGCAGGTCCAAGTGATGTAGAGCTTGAAGATCGTAACGAACCGGGTGAAAAGCCTGAAGGTAGCAAAGCAGATACGAAAGAGGACGCGTCAGAAGGTGAACCGATTGAGCCTATGGATAATCTTTTACCAGAATTTGATGAAGATGATATAGTATTGATTAGAGAACTAAAAAAACGAGGGTACTCTGATACACAAATTGGTCAAGCAGTCGCCATGATGAAAGACGGTGCTTCTAACGATGAAGTATTGCAAGCCTTGAATGGGGGAATAAATGCCTAAGCAAGTTAACGAAGAGTTTATTCATGACGACTCAAGTCTTCTACCAAACGAAGGTGGAATCTTTCACCCTGAAGAACCAGAAGATATAAAAGAAGAGGAAGACGTTGAGAAAAGTATGGTACTTTCTTCAGCTCCTATTATTCCAGATCTATTGGCATGGTTTGAGAATGAAGTAAAGGAAACTGACTCAATAACTGCTGCACAACAGTTTGCACAACAGTTCAAGCTTCCAGAACAAGACGTGATCAACGCTTTTAAGATTGTAAAGACGATCATGGAAATTAAAAAAGAGAATATCAAAACATTATTCGAGATACATATCAAGAATAGGTGAATTGTTAGGTTTGGTGGGACCTATAGAGTTCATCTCGACTCTCGCACCGCTAGGCGTTAAGCGTTAAACAATCAAGGAGATATACCTATGGCTGATGAAGCCCAACAAACAGACGTTACGGCTCCAACCGGAGAACCAGCAGATAAGTCAACTGCTCCAGTAGAATCGTCGACTACAGAAACGAAAGAGACTAAAGAGCTTGAAAAACCAGATCTTTCTAAAATCGTCCCAGACGAGGAAGAGGATCAATCAGATGAAGGTGACGACACTGGCGATGATGACGACGATACGTCCGACGACCAAGAAGATTCACAAGACTCTGAGGAGGAAAAGCTCAAAGGCGCAGAAGCCAGAAAAGTGGAACTTAATAATGAGATCCGTGGTCTTGTAGCGAAGCGTAATGAATTGCGTCAAGAAGTGTCGCGACTTAATGAGCAAGCATACCGAACTCAAACCAAGGAAGAATTGATCGATGAGGGTCTATCTGAAGCAGAGGCTGCAGAAGAAGCGTTGAAGCAACAGCTTCAAATGACGAACTACAACACATACGTTTCAGATCTGAACGCGAACCTCAACATTGAATCTCTTCAGGTTATGGCAGACTTCCCAGTCTTCGATCCTGATAGTCCGTTATATGATGAAGCTTTGACAACTCGTGCTCGAGCAGTCTATGAGAAAGCCGCAGGCATTCAAACAGACAAACGTACAGGCTTGATTACGAAGGCAAATGTGTTACCGTACGAGATATTTAAGGCGTTTGCTGAAACAGCCCAATCAACAACGAAAGTTGCTGAAGCGAAGGCACAGAAAGCAGCTGAGAAAAATCTCGCTGCTGCAGATACTCCGTCAAGCACTGCTCCTAAACAAAAAGCAGAAGATCCGTTCTTGAAGGGATTGCTAGGCAACCGCAGCTGATAAAGGATTCTTACAATGGCACAAAACTATGCCTCAAAGTACCAGAAGACTATTGACGAAGTTTTTCGTCTTGAATCAGTGACTTCAGAAATCATCAACAAAGGTATAAAACTTGATTTCGCTGGTGTTAACTCTGTTACTATTTACACAGTTGATACTGTTCCTGAAGTTAACTACGTCCGAGCTGGTGTTAACCGTTTCGGTTCACTTGTTGAACTTGGTACGGGTCGACAAACTTTTGTTCTTTCACAAGACAAGAGTTTCACGTTCTCAATCGATCGTGGAAACCTAGAAGACAGCATAATGGTTCAGGAAGCTGGTTCTGCACTACAACGAGAAATCGAAGTTGTGTGTGTTCCTAACACTGATATTTACCGCCTTGGTGTTCTTCAAGCCTACGGTGTTGCAAACTCACAATCTGCAACAGCTCTTACATCAACTACTAACGTTTACGTTAAGGTTGTTGAAGCCGGGCTTGCACTTACGAACCGTCGTGTTCCTAAGAAAAATCGTGTAATGTACGCTACTGCTACAACTGTTTCTAAGTTGAAGCAAGATACTACTAACTTCGTTAAGCCATCTGATCTTGCTCAACAAGAAATCATGATGAACGGTGTTGTTGGTAAGGTTGACGGTAACGTTATCATCGAAGTTCCTGATGATTACCTAGCTGCAAACACTGCGTTCATTATTGTTACTAAAGATGTTCTTGTTGCTCCACACAAGTTCGACACTTACCGAACTCTTAAAGAAGTTCAAGGTGTTGACGGTTGGGTTGTTGAAGGTCGACGTTACTACGACGCTTTCATCCCTACACAACGTGGTAAAGCACTTCAAGTGCATATGAACGCCTAATAACTTAAGAGAAGGAGATTCTAAAATATGGACCCACAAACTATTCCCGCTGAAGTTAGCTCAGAAGCTAATGGCGACAAACGCCCTGCGAATAAAATCGGTCTTTACAAACATGAAAAGAGCGGTGCAGAGTTAGTCGCAACTACTGAGCCACAAGCGGACGCATACGTTCGTGTTGGTTACGAGTGGGTACGCGATCTACAAGAGTCAGATTTCGTTCACACCACACTCGGAATCGCAGATCCTCTTAAGCAGGCCCAAGCTGATGCGATTCTTGCAGACGCTAGACTGAAAGCTGCTCAGCTAACCGCTGAAGCTGCTAAGGTCGAAACTGAAGGTCAGCAAGAGGCAAATCGTGCAGCAAATGAAGCACGTGAAAAGAAAACTAAGAAATAAGCTAGGAGAAATCAATGGACAATAGCTTTGTAGCTCGTCAGAGCGTAGATGTCTCAACAAACAAGACTCTTACTGCTGCTGATTGTGGTATCGTTCAAAACGTTATCGCTGATGGTATTGTTATTACTCTACCTTCAACTGCTGACGGTCTTGCATACATCATTCGAAATGGTGGTGCTAAGGTAACGAACGGACCTGCAGGTGCAGTAGCAGACGGTACAGTACTTGTCGCAGTTAGCCCAGCTGCTGCTGACGGTATTACTGGTCTTGGTTTCACCGCTACTATTAACAAGGACGCACTAAACACAAAGGCAACTTCTCGTGTTGGTGATGAAATCACTCTTCTTGGTAATGGTACTGCTGGTGTTACAGCTTGGACTGTTCTAAGCGCTAAAGGTACTTGGGCTCGAGAAGCCTAATACCTCCAGGGAGGGGGAAACCCCTCCCTTCTAAGGATTTATATGTCAGGATATGTTGCAACATCAAAACCAACTGTTACAGTTATTCCAGATATTGGGGTCTCTACGTTGTTTGCCGCGGTAAGCACTAATTTTAGGGAAGTCATTATCCAGAATAATTCATCTGCAAACCTATACATTAAATTCGGTTCATCTGTCAGTACAAGTGATTACTCCGCGAAATTAGCAGCCGGTGACGCTCTTATTACCCAACACCTTGGATCGATCTACGGTATATGGGACGGAGATGTCGGCGGATTTGCTAACATCACGGAGCTTCAATTATGACAGTTATTATCAAGGCAAATACCGGAGGCGGTGGTGGTAGTGGTGCGGTTGACTCTGTTAATGGTCGAACAGGCGCTGTAACTTTATCCAAATCCGATGTAGGATTAAACAATGTCGACAATACGTCAGATCTCTCTAAGCCTATCTCTACAGCTACACAAACCGCACTTGATGGCAAAGTCGATGAGAATGCACCAATTACTGGTGCGACAAAAACTAAGATTACTTACGACTCAAAAGGTCTAGTAACAGGAGGAGCAGATGCGACTCAAGACGATATTGCAGATGGTGTTACCAATCGATCGTATACTAATACGGAAAAGACGAAACTTGCAGGAATTGCGGCGGGTGCAACAGCAAACGATACAGATGCAAACCTCAAGAATCGAGCCAACCACACTGGTACCCAATTGTCATCGACTATCTCGGACTTTACAGAAGCGGCTCAAGACGCAGTAGGTACTGCACTACTTGATACATCAACACTAGATCTTACATACAATGACGCTGCAGGAACAATAAGCGGTGTTGTTTTAGATTCTCCTACTGTTGCCGGTAATACTCCAGCTAACCTACGAGACAGATCAACACATACCGGAACACAAACCGCTTCAACAATCTCAGACTTTAGTGAGGCAGTAGATGACAGAGTCGGCGCCCTTCTTGTTGCTGGTACAAATATCACACTTACATATAACGACGCTGGAAACTCACTTACAATCGACGCCGCTGGCGGAGGTGGTGGATCAGCGACGATGTACCAAACTACAATAGATTTTGGAAGCACAGAAAAGTCTGACGAAGTGTTTAATATCGTCAATGCGAGTATCGGCGCTTCAAGTAAGATAATGGCATTCGTAACATGGATTAGTACGCTTGGACGTGATCCGGATGAAATAATGGCTGATCCAATCAGTATTTCAGTCGAACCACTTTCAGGATCTATGAACGTGTATGCTTCTGCCGTTGAAGGTACAGTAAATGGTAAATATGCAATTAACTATATGATAGGATAAGTATTATGGGTGTAACAGTAAAATCAGGTGTAAGTTCAGACGTCGCAACAGTAGGTGCAACCAGTAAAGGTTTGTATGCTGAGTTAAAAGACTCTCAAGGTAATGACATAGCAAAACAACAGCGTGAGCAGATTCCAACTACTCAAGAAGCGTTGATGATTGCTGGTAAAAACGACGAAATAGCAGTAATGATGAGGGTTGACCGAAAAGGTAACCAACTCATGGGTAATTATGTTCCTGAACTTATTGAAAACTTTGAAGGTGCGACCGTTAACGTACAGAAATGGTCACCAGCCTCAACAACATTTGTTCCTACACAAACAACACTTGGTGGTTATTCATTCAACTCAACGACACTTACGACTCTTTCTGCTGTAAGCATTCTTCAGTCACAGAGATTATTTTACAAGTTGCCACGCGTTCCAATGCAACTCAAGACACGCCTAAGACACTCAATGGTTTCTGGTGCTATTGCCGACTTTGGTTGGGGTGTTCCTGCTACAACAACTCTTATAGTTCCAAACGGTGTATGTTTCCGCTTAACTAATTCAGGACAACTGCAAGGTGTTATGACTGTTAACTCAGTCGAAATAGCTATTGCTAACATTGTCTCAATGGTAGCCTCAAATGGTAACAGTGTCGGCGGCAACTTGAATATGTCGAATGCTTATTACACAAGTAACTACTTCGTGTATGACATTATTATCGACGATGACAATGCTGTATTTACTGTCCAAGACACATTAACTGGTGAAATTATTGGTAAATTATCTCTTCCTGTTCCAAACAACCAGATTAAGATGTGGGGTGCTACAGCACTTCCAGTCTATTATCGACTGTTCAACAACACTGCTCCAGCGTCTGCTCCTGTATTTATCCTTACAGAACTTCAAGCATTGTCACTTGACTGGAGACTAACACCAGACATGTCACAGG
>CAZEIK010000005.1:0-43025 GCA_964512315.1 uncultured Candidatus Saccharibacteria bacterium | reverse complement strand
CCACCAGCGCTCGTAGCTCAATTGGATAGAGCATCTGACTACGGATCAGAAGGTTTGGGGTTCGAGTCCCTACGGGCGCGCTTCGCAGGTTCCAGACGAAACCCCCTCTGACGAGGGGGTTTCGTCGTTCCTGGCCGATGGTGCAGGCCCCAGCGGTGGGCGCCACCAGGAACCGGGCGCACACACAACGGCGGCAGCGAACACACAAACCGGGTGCGACCGCGCCGAGGTGGACGCGGTTGCGCCCCCAGATCGCGGTCGAACGGTGCGGCCCCATGGCACGAAACGATCACCTGCCCGAGGCCCGGTGATGGGCACCCGACGCACCCGCGACGCCCGCTGGAGCGCCTCGTTCTCCGCCAAGCGCCGCAGTCCCGGCGGCGCCGCCGAGCCGTTCGAAGCCGGCGTGCACGGCTCCGATGACGAGATGCGCGCCGAGCTGTGGGGCGCGGAGCGGGTCTCGTTGCACTGGCGCTACGACGGCGCCAGCACCTCGACGTCGTTCGCGCTGCCCGACGGCCTCGATGACGCCATCGCGTTCCGGCGGCTGCTCGTCGCGGCCATCTACGCGGACCTTCCCGCCGACGACCGCCGCCACCCCATCGCACCCGGCACGCCGGCGGCGGCCACCGCCGGCGACCCGGCACCGGAGCGCACCGGGGTCGTCGTCGCGTTCCCGACGCGGCCACCCACCCCGGCCGGGCCGGTCACCGGCGCCGATGCTCACATCGCCCCGATCGTGGCGCCACGCCCCGACACCGACCCTGGAGGCGCCGGCTGGCTGCCGCCGCTCGAAGCACAGTGGGACGAGCTCGTCGTGGCGGTCGAGCACCTCGACGACTTCGACCAACTCGTCGCCTGGCGGATGGCCGATCTGTGCGCCACGAAGTCCAAGCGCAACCGGGCACGCGCCGGTGGCACCCTCGGCGGCTACGAAGGCGAGCTCGCCCTCGCCGCGTCGTTCTTCCAGTACGTGCCGGGCGACCCCCGCCTCGCGGACCCGACGATCGCCGCGCACTCGTCGATGCGCCTCGACGACCCCGGCGGCGCGTCGCTCAACGAAGCCGACTGCATCGGGTTCGTCGACTACCGCCAGCACCTCAACCTGCGGACCCGCACCGCGAACCTGCGGGCCGAACAGGCCTGGGGCCGCGCCATCGAAGCCGCAGAACGCGCCGCCGCCCACCCCGGCGCACCCCTCGAGCTGCCTGTGGCACCGGCGGCGACGGCTGAAGTCGCCGGACCGACGACCGTGCGGGCCGCTGCTCGCACCGTCAAGAGCGCGCTGAGCGAAGCGCACGCCGAGGGACGCATCGACACCAACCCGTGGACGCCCCGCGTCGACAAGCGCATCGAAGCCGCGCCCCGAACCCACTTCAGCGACAAGCGCCTGTGGAACGCGCAGCAGGTCGCGGCGATCGCCGACACGATGGCCAACCACACCCGACGAGGCCCCTATGTCGACGGCAGCGCGCAGATCTACGACGGCCGCCGCTACCAGGGCTTCATCGAAACCGCCTACGGCACGTTCGCACGACCCGAAGAGCTGATCGCAACACGGCTCTCATGCCTGGCGCTCGAGGGACCGAACCCCGGGCTGGTGATCTCCGAAGCCGAGGTCAACTACCCGCTGCGCTACACCGACGGTGACACGTCGCGCACCGTCGTCACCCTCAAAGCCCGCGGCGAAGGCGACAGCCGCTGGGTGCCGATCACCCCAGAGCTCGCCGCGATGCTGCAACGCCACGTCGACGAGTTCGTCCCCGAGCCCGACCTCACCTCAGCCGATCCGGACCGCCACGACCCCCGGCTGTTCACCACCCACGGCGGCGCCCCCATCGACCTCGGTGACTTCTCCCAGAAGTGGATGGTCCCCGTGCTCGACGAACTCTTCGCGCTCCCCGGCGAACACCACCTGCGCGACCTGCGGTTCCGTCACCTCCGCCACTCCGGCATCACCGCCATGCTCCAAGACGGGTACCACTACGAGGACGTGGCCACCTGGGCAGGCAACTCACCGCTGGTCATCAAAGCCAACTACCGGGGCGTCATCGACCAGCACGGACCAGCGACCCGCACCCGCCACCGCCACGGCACCGCGCTCGCCGAATCGCTCAGCGACCTCGCCTCCACCGTGCTCAACCTCGGCGCGGATGACGCCGCAGCTGCCGTCGAACGAGCCCACCCGGAGCTCACCCCCGCCGCCGCCCACGCCCTCGGCCGTGCGCTCGCAGCGAGCGGCCGGCGCCGCATGACCGAAGAGGAGCTCTGACATGCCAACAGCGACTGCCCCCACAACCCGCCCCCGGACGTTGCGGCCCATGACCCACGACCCGACCACCCGGTACCTCGACCTGCTCACCGAACTCCTGCGCAGCCCGACGCGCAGCACCCGCCTGCTCGCCGTGCCGCTGCTCACCCTCGCACGCCACTACGAGATCCTCGAAGGAGCCGTGACCGCCTCCGCAGACGCCCTGCACATCCGGTCGCTTGCCTTCAACCAGCAGGTCACCATCGCCCGAGACGTGCCGCTCGCCGGCGCGGCACGAGCACTCCTCGATGGCCGCGCAGGCAACGTCGCCGACACCCTGGCGTTACCGGTCGCGCAACGAGGTGGCCTGCTCGCGCTCGTACGCGCGGATCTCCGCTCCCTCGAGATCGCTCACCCCCCGGAGCTCGAGGACCTCCACCTCGTCGCGGCCGCCGCGCTGCTGCACCGAGCGCCCGACACCGCCGGGCGCCAAGCCATCCTCGCCTACGCCGGCATCCCCCCAGCCACCGCCACCGCCGCCAAGCAACGAGCACGACACCTGCCGGGATCGCTCACCGGGGTCGCCGCCGCCATCGACGACCTCGTCCGCGAAGCCGGCATCGACATCAGCACCGGCGAGCTGCGAGCCCACGGCTGACCCCGCTACCCACCCACCCGCGAACGGACCCGACCATGACCGCTGTCCTCCACGACGACCTCTACGACCAGATCACCGCGACCGTCGGACCCACCAAGTACTGCAGCGCCTGCAGCCGCCAGCACCCCGTCAGCGCGTTCGCGTTCAAGTCGATCGCGCACCTCAAGCTCCACAGCCAGTGCCGCATCGCCCGGCGCGCCAAAGCCGCTGACGCCTACGCAGCCGACGGTGCACGCCAACGTGCCGCGAACGCCGCACGACGCCGAGCCACAACGACGGCCGTCAACGACCTTGTGGACCGCTGGCTCGATGGGGCCCGCTGCGCCTGCTGCGGCTCCACCACTGCGCTGTGCGCCATCGGGTCGACCGGCAGGAGCCTCAAGAGCCTCCGCAAGGACGGCTGGGCACTCGCAGCAATCGAAGCCGAGCTCGCCGCAGCAACCGTCCGCTGCCGGCGCTGCGGCCGATCGAGGCGCCACCCCTGAGCCGACGCGCAGCCGATCGGCTCGCCGCAACCCTGTGCGTCCGAGGCCGTCACAGCATGGTCTGCGACGCGACCTGCGCGTCGTCTTCACCGCGGCCCTTTTGTCGTCAGAGCTTCCTTCTTGGCTTTCTCTTTTGTCTTCCCTTTTCGGTAACCAATGACGGCAAAAGACTTCGGAAAAGGAAAGCGTCAAAGGATTCGCCTTTTCGGTTCCTGAGCTGTCACTGACGAGCCGCTTTTCAGGAAAAGCGATCGGCATAACCCCAGGTCAGAGAGGGTGCAGGACGCGAGTGGGCCGATCAACATATTTGTTGACGACGGGGCTCATCTATGTCCAGAATGATGTCAACTCAGGCGGACGGACCGCTGAGTTGACATCATCAAGGAGACGAAGATGACCGTAACTTCGCTGTCTCGCCGTCGGGTGCTGGTGCTCGTCGACGGGCAGAACCTGCTCGGGTACCTCGACGACGCCCAGTACCGCCGGATCGAAGCCCAGGCGTTCGTCGCCTGGTGCGCCACGTTCGGTCGCCCGACCATCAAGTGGTTCCAGGGCGCCTGGCCCGGCACCGCCTCGTTCTTCTCGCACCTGCGTGCCGCAGGGATCGAGGTCCACACCAAGACCCCCAAGACCCTGCCCGGCGGACGCTGCAAGGCCGACATGGACATGGAGATCGGCCTCGCTGCCATCGCCGGTGCCCCCACGTTCGACACGATCCTGCTCGTCACCGGCGACGGCGACTTCGTCCCGGTCGTGCAGACCCTGGGTCGCGCCGGCGTGGCCGTCCACCTCCTCTGCCCGACCGGTTCCACCGCCCGCGAGCTGCTCGCCGTCGTCGACCCCGAGCACACCTACGACCTCGACGACGAACTGCCGATGTTCGGCTACAACCCCGGGGAGGCCGCGTGACCGCCCTGCTCACCCCCTGGAGCACCGGGCTGCTCGAGCTCGCCGAGACGCTCACCGAGATCGGCGCCGACGACGACCTCCAAGGCACCGACTGGCTCACCGCGACGCTCGTCGCGTTCGCCGAGTCTCCGTTCCTCCACGAGCTCGACCCGTTCCTCTACGAGGTCCTCCTCGCCTGGGCCGGCTTCGACCTCGCACGCCCCGCAGGCCTGCACGCCGCAGCGTTCGTCACCGCGATGCTCGGTGGCGGCGGGTACCTCAGCCTGCTGGCCGACACCGACGAGCCGTGTGCCGTGTGGGAGCTCGCCACCAGCCCCACGTTCGAGTCCCAGTGGGCGGACGGCGCCGAGTTCGCCCAGAGCGACGAAGGCCTCCACGCCTTCGAAGTCGCCACCGAACGTGCCGGCCGGCTGTTCGTCGCCTACTTCACCCAGCTCGCCGACGACGAGCAGTTCCCCGAAGCGGCCTGACCGGCCGCTGCCGCACCCCGATCCCCAGGAGTCCACCCATGACCGACACCACGATCCGCCACCTGCGAGCTCTCGCCGACGGCGACCCGCTCGGCATCGTCATCTACCGGCCGACGACCCCGCCACGTCACCGGTTCGCCGACGTCGACACCGGCGAGGTCTTCGCTGCTGCGGACCGCAGCCGCTACCACCAGAGCGCCGCGTACCGCGCCCGCCGCGAGGCGATCTTCACCCGGCGGTGCGGCTGCGACCGCTGCGGCGATCTGCCAGCGGTCCTGTGGGCCGCCGACCGCGACGCGATCGGCTGCGAAGACGACGACAACACCGTGGTGCTGTGCCGGCCCTGCAACAACCAGGCGTTCCGCGCACGCGAATCGCTCGGTCTCGTCGCCTGACGCCTCACCCGTACCGGTCGAGTGCCCGTCGCAGGGTGCCGTCGACGTCGTCGCCGGACTGACCGCCGAGGAAGAGCCAGTGGTTCGCGGTTGCGAACGCGAAGCCAGGTGAGATCTGACATGCTCCGCACATCGGCGGAGCGCAGGTGGGTCCGCCGCGGCGAGGGAGCAGCAGGTGGACGACACGGCCGAACTCATCTCCGTGACCGAACCGGTCACATCGCAACGACCCCGTTCATCCCACCCCGAAGATGTGACCGCTGTACGACCTGCGCCGCTGAGCAATCGGTGGAACCAGCAGGTACGTCGCCAGGCCCTCGTCATCGACGGCAGCGGCGACTTCTCGCTCGACCCGGACGGCCGTCGACGATGGTCGACGCTGCGAACGAGCTGCCAACAGCTCCTGGGCGGAGCTCATGACGCACTCGTCGTAGATGCCGCCCTTGCCAGCCGGCTCGACGAAGACGAACGCGAGGAGTACGAGAAGGCACTGCTGCGACAAGAAGTCACTGCCATCCCAGCGGGCACCCGCGGAGGTACCCGTGCGTTCTTCGACAAGCTGGCCGCAGTGGGTGGGGTCACGATCATCCAAGCCCCAGGTACCCCGAAGAGCGCGAAGGTCCACCCGGTCATCGCCCGTGGGACCATCGGCGCATGGGAGGCGATCACCCTGCCTGGTCCACGACGACCACGAGAAGCATGCGACGACCGACCCGACGCCGCAGCGAAGACCTCCGACCAGGACGCGCGCCTCACCGGGCACCTCGGTTCCAGTGGCGGCAGTCTCGTGAAGCAAGCGCGGCTCACGTCCGGTCTCAGGCAGGCGCAGCTCGCATCACGAGCGCAGGTCCCGGCAAGGTTCGTCGCCCTCGTTGAGAACAACGTGGTCGACCTGCGAGTGTCGGAGCTTCGCCGCCTCCTCGATGCCGCAGGTCACGACCTGCTGCTCGATGCCACCGCCGACCCTGAACGGATCGCCCGAGGGCAGGTCGAAGCGGCAGTCGACGTAGCGAGATCCTCCGAACCCCAAACGCCCAGTGCGCCTGCCGATCCCGCCACCGATGACAAGCGCCCCGGCCGATCCCGTCGCAACCGAAGGCGCCGAGGCAAGGGAGCCAAGGCTGAAGCCAGCCCCGACCTCCAAGGGGTGCCGACATCACCGTCCGATCCCGGCGATCGACAACCGGAACACCCGCAACCGCACCCGATCCTGGAAAGCTCAGGGATTGAGGAGGAAACCGCATGAGCAAAGCAGCAGGGTCGCTCTCCCGAGGACGCCGCCTTCGCGACGAAGTGCCCGACGTGCCCAACGCGACGGACCTCACACCCGTCGAGCAGGCGGCGCAGGCGAAGCTTCGAACGTTGGTCGAACGCTCCGGCGGCCGCTTCGACAGCACCGAACCCATCGCGGTCGACCATGTCGACGTCCTCGCGGAGCTCTTCGACGCCTGGGCCCGGCGCCATGCGGACTCGAGCGGACCGGTCCTGCACTTCAACGGACGGCCGGGACTGTGGCACGCGCTCGACGAGCTCTACCCCCTCCAGGACCCGAACCGTTGGGACCGGCTGCGCAAAGAGGTCATCGCGGAGCTCGTGCACCGCGGCTGGGTTCGCACCGCCCCGCCACGCGGCGCCGGGTTCGACCTGCCCGACTGAACCGACGACGCCAGCTACCTCGGCGGTGTCCCAGCACCGGTCCACACTTCGGCCATGGTCGGGTGGGATGGCTCAGGTGACCGCGGCGCGAGAACCGTACGTCGAGAGGACCCCACCAGTGGCAGGGTCCTCTCGTGCTCGGGGATCTCTCGATCAGTGGTCGCCGAGCACTCGCCGGCGCATGCGCGCCGCGGTCGCCTCCGCAGAGTCGGTGGGGTAGCGGTACCGGCCTGGGCCGGTGCGTTCGACCCGTCCGGCGTGGGTCAGCCGAGCGAGAGCGACGAGCACATCGACCAGGGCGATGCCGGTGGCGTCGATGAGCGTGTCGGCACGCCAGGTTCGGCATGGGTCCGTGGCGATGACCGCCGAGATCGCAGCGTCGATCTCGGCGATGGACGTTGGCGGTGCGGTCGCTTCGACCGCAGGCATGGTGGAGGTCACGTGTGCTCCATGGGTTGGGGACAGCGCCGATCGACGCCGTCTCGAACCGTCGAAGCCCGCCGGGCCACCGCAACCGAACCGGTCGCTGCGCACCGAGGCCGGTGCCCGCATGCGTGACGCCCTGTGGGATGAGCGTCGAGCCATGATCGGCGTCGTCGACGAACTGCTCCACTGCCCCCTGCAGCGACTCGACCGTGGTGGGTTCCCCGCGGCACCCGGCGTGTACCTCCTGCTGATGGACGTTGCGCCGCTCCCCGCGTACCGGCCGGTCGCCCGCTGCCGGTGGCCGGTCTACGCCGGCAAGGCAGCCGCTGACGCAGACGCCCGCCTGCGCCGGCACCGAGGCAACCTTGCGCTCATCCCGAACCTCTCGCAGGTGACGTTCTGGGTGGCGACGCTCGCACTGCCGAGCGCGTCAGGTGCCGGCTACGCGGAAGCGCTGGCGATCGAAGCGTTCGCGCCGGTGTGGAACTTGGTGCTTCCCGGGCTCAGCAGCACCAAGCAGGGCGCGAACCGGCTCGTGCAGAAGTCACCCAAGTTCTCCGTCGTCCACCCCGGCGGCCCAGCCGGCCGAGGCAAGAGCCGGTGGAGCGCCGAGATCCTCGAAGCCGAAGCGCACGACCACCTCCAACGGACGGTGCCTGCTGGCATGGTCTGGGCCCGCAAGTAGTCCGGTGGATCAGGCCGGGATCTGCCACGTCTGCCGCCATGGGTCCACGATGCGCATGTAGTGGAGAAGCGTCCGGAACTGCGTGTGCCGTGTGACCGCGGCCATCGCAGCGAGATCTTCGCCGTTGAGGTGCATCGCGGTCACCGTCCCGATCCGTGGGCTTCGAGACCCCAGGCGTCGGCCTTCTGCGATGTCGAGCCGGCCAGCAAGCCGTCGCAGGTGGTAGGTGGCCACGCCGTTGGTGAGGCGCCCGTCGCTCGAGGGCTTGAAGGTCGGGAACACCGGGCCAGTCGTGAGGCCCTTCGCATGGTGCAGGACGGACACCCACCGCCCGAGGCTGCAAGCCCCGCAGGTGACGGCGCACTGCCCCCCGCCATCGGGGTCCGGAGTGTGGTTGAGGTGCCAGACCGGTCGACGACCGGTTGGGTCCCCCTTGCTGGCGCCGAGCATCAGGTCGAAGCCGGTGGGCGTCACGACGACGGTCTCGAGGTCGAGGCGCGACAGCTCGTCGTTGCGGAAGGCCTGGCTGCAGGCGACCAACGTCCAGGTGACCGTGCGCAGGTCAGTGAGCAACGTCGGGTCGCACATCGCGATCATCCACCGATGGTCCGATTCGCTGAGCCCAGAGCCGACGTGAGGTCGAACGCGCCACTGTGCCTCCAGGCCCGCCCGTTTCGCAGAGGCCAGCAGCGACTGTCGCAGCTGGGGCTGCGCTCCGAACAGATGAAGCCGCGAGCTGGGCGCCACCTCGAGGAGCTGCGCAACGAGGCTCCCACTGTCGAACGGTTCGCGGCGAGGAAGAACCAGTTCACCATCGTCGAGACGAACCGTCACGATGGCGTCGGCGACCTCAACGTCGTGGCGGGTGATCGCTGACAGCTGCGGCACAACGAGCTTCCCGGCCCGAGCGACGCCGAGTGCGGCGCGTTGCAGGAGGGTTCGTTCGCTGACCGCCACGTTGGTCGCAGCACCGGCGATGGTCAGGAGATCTTCAGGGAGCAGCGGGTCGATCGGTGTTGGCGGCTCGTGCTCACTCGTGTGGCGCCAAGCCCGCAGCCACCGGCTGGTGAGGGTGGCATCGGGAGGCGGCAATCCTGCGTCCAGGTGATGGCGACGGATGGCGCTGACGTACAACTCGGACGTCGGCGGGCTGTGACGATTGCGGTGAACGTGGAGGAACCGGGTGATCGCCATGTCTTGGGCGGGCCATGGATCGATGTTGTTGGCGGTGCAGAACCGTTCGTAGACACGCGTCTGTTTGTCGTAGGTCCTGCGCGAACTGTCCTTGAGGGCTGCGGCGGCAGTGTCGTTGAGGGCGTCCTCGAGGCTCACGGCCGATGTGGGGGCTGGCTGGTCCTTACGTGGCTTGCTCACCGTCGTTGTCCTTGCGTCGTCGTACGTCGGTTCGGGGCTGGGCGAGATCGGTCGAGCCCGTCGCGGTGGCGATCTGGGCGGAGGTGGCGTCACCCTGTGCGAGGGTCTCGTAACCGAGGCGGAACGATCTCCACGTGTAGAGGCGTTGGTCGAGTTCGGCCGCGGCGAGCATCGCCTGGAGCTGGTTGCGCTCGGAGCGGCTGCGGCTTGGTGCGGTTCGGTCGAGGCGATCCAGGGGTGCTGCACACAGGAGGTGGTCGCCGAACTGCATGGCTCCGGCGTCGAGCCACTCGTCGAGTGCAGTGGTCGCGCACAGGACGGGGTCGGTTGCCGGCATCAGCCCTTGAGGCCTGGGGTGCAGGTTGGCCCGGGTGCGTCTGCGGGGAGGAACGACCTGCCACCCCCGCTGGTCGAGGGTCAGGTTGACGCCGAACTGCAGCTGGCGTGCTTCGGCCAACGCAAGCGCGCTTCGCCACGCCACCAGCATCCCGGCGCGAGTCCTCAGCCACGTCAGGTAGGGCGGGTCAAGTGCCGCAGCCATCCGGAAGTCGCTCGCGGCCATGTCCCCGTAGGCGACGTGATCGATCCGGCCGTGCTCCAAGAACCGTTGCTCGACTTGCCGTCGGATGCCCTCGACGTTCCGTGGGCCTGGCCAGGTGTCGATCGGCCGGCCCGTCCCAAACGCAGCGACTGCGGCAGCGATCGACGCAGCCGGTGACAGCCACGGCGCGTGCCAACGCTCCGGGGAACCCAAGGGGAGCACATGGACTGTGCCCAGCGAGATGACCTCCACCCGGTGCGCATCGACGGGGATCACCTCGGCCGCCTCCAGGTTCTCCCATCCGACGACCCCGGCGATCCGCCACAGCGCCCGCAACGCGATGACATCGTCATGCACCCCCGGGCAGGTCCCGACGAGCCGCTCCATCTCTGCCAGCCCGAACGGATGCACCGGCCCGGCCCGGCCAGCTCGGCCCTCCCGGTCTCCGTGAGCGAGCGGACGTGACTGCTGCTTCGCAGCTTCTACCGCTTCGGCGAGCACCGGCAGCTGATGCGGGTCATCACCGGTGAGCCGGCGGAACTCGTCGCTGATCACCTTCAGCTTCCGAACCATCGTCTCGGACGTGAAGCCCGGTCGGTCCCCGGCCGGCTGCGTCAACCACCGGACGAACGCTGTCAAGGCCGTCGCGGTGTGCTCGAACGGGGTCAGACCCACCTCCTTGCACCACTGCTCGTACTGCCGGACCGCAACCTGTCGCGCTGCGGTGATGCCGGCGCGGTCCTCATAGCTCGTGATGAACGCCATGATCTCGGCGTCAATAGCTGCGAACCCGTCGAGCACGACTGGCTCGACGGCCCCGTAGCGCGAGCTCTGGTCCTTCTTGCCGACCGCAGCACGGTCGTCGCCGCGCTGCGCCTGCTTGCGGCGCGCGTGGGGTGGCAGACCCAGATCCTCCTCGGGCCAGCCCTGGTGGAAGCGGCTCAGATGCACCGAGCACATGCCCAGCCCCTTGTGGAGACGCGGGCACGGCTGACCGGTCGCCTGCTCGACGACTCGGCACGGGGTGCGTCGACGCAGGCTGGTCGCAGCCATCTCCTCCGGTGAGCACCCGCGGCGCAGACGCTGGTAGTGCTTGTCGCACAGGTTCCAGCACCGCACGTCCCTGCCGCACGGACGGCCAGTGTCCATGACGACCGGGCATGCAGCGGCCGGTTTCCTCTTCTTGCGGGAGCGGGTGGAAGCCATAGCCGGGCACCGTCCGACCCGCCGACACCGGCGCAACCGCCGCGCTCACCGTCACCGGCGGCGGACCTGGTTGCACCCGTGACCTGCACCCGCACCGTCCAGGGGCAACTCTCACCGGGTCATATCAGCCTTTGCCGAGCCAAGAGTTGCGTCGCAGCGTGTGCAGCGCAGCCCGTCGCTGGCACAGCACCCGGCGAGAGCGTCCCATCCACGTCTCTCAGGAAGGTGCATCGAACATGACTGCCCTGCCCGCCCCCATCGCGTTCCCCGACCCGGCACCGCACCCACCGACCCGCTCGCAACGCCACGCCAACACCCGCGTCGAACAAGAAGCGGAGCTCTACGACCAGTTCCGTCAACGGCACGGGTTCGACCCCGACCCGCTACCCGCCGACGGGAAGGTCGCCCTCGCGCACCTCGTGTGGGCACCGTTCGTGTTCGCCGACGAGGCAGCGCTGCGCGCTGAGCTCGGCCCCCTCGCCGAAGCCGTCGCCGAGTTCGCCGAAGCCTCTCTCGCCGAGCGCACCCACGCCACCTACCGGTCCGCGTGGCGCCAAGTCGTGTTCTGGTGCCTTGCCACCGGCAACCACCCCCACGAGCTCACACCCGTCCTGTTCGCGGGGTTCTGCCTCTGGGCCGCGTGCGCAACCGAGGACGACCAACTGCTCCTCGGACCCAACGGCGAATACCTCCGAGGAACCGTCTCGCCCAGCACCCTCGACGTGTTCGTCAGCGCCGTCGACCGCGTCCGTCAAGCAGCCGACCAAGAACCCCTCCGACCAACCGCCGCCGTGAAGTCGATCCTCAAGGGCATCCGCAACCGCTTCGGCAACGCACCCACCAACCGCAAGGCCGCCATCGACATCGACCTGCTCATCACCTTCATCGACGTCATCCGCAACACCAACGACGACCTCCGCGACCGCGCCGTCATGGCGGTGTGGGCCGCCGAACTGACCCCAACCACCATCGCCGGACTCGACTGGACCGACTTCACCGCTCAAGACGGCACCGAGCACATCACCGCAGGGCACAGGCTGCTCGTCATCGAAGACCCACGAGCCATCGACGCCATCGCAAAGTGGCGGGCACGCACCGGCCGCGGCCCCTTCGCCGCAGGGGGCTTCACCACCTCCAACGAGCAGCGCACCCCTGACACCCGCCGCGCCAGCCCCGCAACCCCGCCACCGATACCTGACGTGCTCAACCCCGGACAGTTCTGGCTCGAACCAGCACCCGAACCCGAACCGACTGCCCGTCTCGCCATGACCCGTCCCGGCATCGTGCAACTCATCCGACGCGTCCTCACCGCCCACGGCCTACCGGTTGCCGACGGGAAGCGCTGCCCGGACCCACACGACTACAGCGCGCACGAACTCACCCGGCTGTGGAGCAGTTGCAGCCCGACCAAACCGCTGACCGCCGCCCGCGACGAGAGCATCCTCACCACTGCGTTCTTCACCGCGCACCGCCGCGTGAACCTCGTCGACGCCCGCTGGGGCCAGTTCGACTTCCAAGAAGACACCATCAGCTGGACACCCGGACCCACCAAGACCAACCCGACCGCAGACCCGAGCGTCGGCCCCACCACCTGGATCCTCGAACGATCGCCGGACCCCGACCGCATCCCCTGCCCGGTCGCAAGCCTCGAACGCCTACGCGAACAGGTCACCGCGCTCGTCGGCGCGGACCCCGTCACCCACCTCCCGAACGCACCGGTGTTCTTCCCGATCAACCGCCACGACCAACCCGAGGTGATCGACCCCGACGGCAACCGGCGAAGCCTCACGCCCACCCTGTCGGGCACAGTCGAACTCGCCCCCCTCTCCGGCGACGCCGTCTGCAACCTCATTCAACGCCTCGCCGCCCGAGCCGGCCTCGACCCCACCCGCTTCGGCGCCCACAGCACCCGTGCCGGGTTCACCACCAGCATGTTCGCCCTCGGCTTCAGCGCCGCCGAGATCGCCCAGATCACCGGCCACAAGTCCTACGACGTCCTCATGAGCTACAACCGGCCCGACTACACCCGCACCCCCTCCCCCAGCCGTCAACTCATGGCGCGGCTCACCGACAACGAGAGCGGCTCCATCTGAACGGGTTGCGGTCCGGTGAACCGTGCCGAGGCGCCCTGAAGTCGGCCGCTGCGATGGCCCGCGCCCAGTACATTCGACGCCGGGAGAGCCGGCGGGGCGGGAGAGAACAACAATGGCGGTACCGAAGACCACTAAGTGGGCCCTTGACCCACACACGGTGGCCAAGCACGAGATCCTCCGGCGGTACCTCGGGGGATGGTTCCCCATCCTCACCCACGGCGGATTCAACCCGCGCGTCGTGTTCCTTGACGGCTTCGCTGGGCCCGGCGTCTACAGCGCTGGCGAGAACGGCTCACCGCTCATCGCGCTCGAGACCCTCGTGTCGCATCACATGTTCGACAGGTTGAGCCACACCGAGTTCGTGCTCTTCTTCGTCGAACAAGACCCAGAGCGCTTCGCCAGTCTCGGGGAGCAGGTCGCTGGCTTCTGGGCCGCCCACGGTGGTCAGCCGGAGAACGTCAGAGTCGAGATGGTCAACGGAGAGTTCGCCGAGGTGGCAGACGGCCTGCTGTCCTCGCTGGAGGAGGCGGGCAAGAACCTCGCTCCGACCTTCGCGTTCGTTGATCCCTTCGGGTTCAAGGGTGTGCCGTTCTCCATCTTCGAACGCATCGCCCGGTACCCGAAGTGTGAGGTCTTCTTCAACTTCATGTACGACTCGTTGAACAGGTGGATCACCCATCCGCAAGAGTCCATCCATGTTCACCTCTCTGACCTCTTCGGGACCGAGGAGTACCGGGACGCAGACGGCCTGGCTCCAGCGGAGCGCAAGGCGTTTCTCCATGATCTCTACGCCCGCCAGCTGACTGAGGGAGCGGGACTCGAGTTCGTTCAGAGCTTCGAGATGATCGGCATGTCGGGTCACACCACCTACTCGCTGTTCTACGGCACCCGGAACCTCACAGGGCTGAAGGTCATGAAGGACGCCATGTGGAAGCTCGACCCCATCGAGGGTGGTCGCTTCTCGGACCGGCTGGCAGGTGTCGAAGTGCTCTTCGAAGCCGAGCCGGACCTCGAACCCCTTCGCCAGGCGCTGCTGTCGCACTTCGCTGGCAAGGATGCGGCCGTTCCCGCCATCGAGCGGTTCGTACTCGTCAACACCCCGTTCAGTGCCAGCCACTACAAGAAGGGCGCGCTCGCCCATCTGCAACGAGAAGGCGTCATCGAAGCAGTCTCAGGACAGAACAGGCGCTTCACCTTCCCCGATCAAGTCGTAGTGCGGTTCCCTCCGAACCCCTAGCATCGAACATACGCGCGACCACAGGAGGCTTCAGATGGCCGACAACAGCTCCATCGAATGGACTGAAGCGACCTGGAACCCCACCACCGGGTGCGATCGCACCTCCCCGGGTTGCGACAACTGCTACGCCCTCACCTTGTCGAAGCGCCTCAAGGCCATGGGGGTTGCGAAGTACCAAGCCGATGGGGATCCGCGAACCAGCGGACCGGGCTTCGGGCTCACGGTCCACCCAGGTGCCCTCGACCAACCAAGGCGATGGCGTCAACCACGGACCATCTTCGTCAACTCGATGAGCGACCTCTTCCACGCAGCTGTTCCGACCGAGTTCATCCAGCAAGTGTTTGCGGTGATCGCGGACACGCCGCAGCACAAGTACCAGGTGCTGACCAAGCGCTCGAAGCGACTCCTCGAGGTGAGCGATGAGCTCGTGTGGCCCCCGAATCTTTGGATGGGGGTCAGCGTCGAGTCAGCGAGGTACCGGTTCCGGATCGACCATCTCCGACAGGTACCAGCGGCAGTGCGGTTCCTATCGTGCGAGCCGCTGCTCGCTTCAGTCGGGGACCTTGACCTCACCGGGATCGACTGGGTGATCGCTGGGGGCGAGTCCGGGCCCGGAGCCCGACCGATGCAGCTGCCGTGGGTGAGCGAACTACGCGACCAGTGCGTATCTTCCGGGGTCTCCTTCTTCTTCAAGCAGTGGGGCGGACACACCGCCAAGGCCGGAGGACGAGAGCTCGAAGGCCGCACCTGGGACGAGATGCCCGCAAGCTCGACAGGCTGATTCGGACGACATGGCACCTAGGTTGGCCTCGGACGCTCAGCATCCTCTTGGTACGTTGAGCCATGCCTTCTCACGAGATCAAGATGGTTCTGCCTGCGTCGGAGGTCATCAACAAGGACGTGACCATCAGGGTGAAGTCCGGCGAATCTGCGCTCGGTCGCCTCGAGATTTCCAAGGGATCGATCGACTGGTGGCCGTCGAACAACTCGTCGAACTTCTACCGGATGACCTGGGAGCGCTTCGCCACCCTCATGGCTGACGAGGGCAAGGCCGTCAAGAAGAACTGACCAGGTCACCAGGCCCCAGACCAGCTCGAAAGCAGATCGAGCGCCGGACGCCGAGAACTGACACGTTGGGCCCCCGACCGGCCGTCGATGCGGGCTACCGTCAGGTATCGCTCGGTACCGAGCGCAGAGGGCACCGGCCCACGCGGCCGGCTGGGGAGGGCGTCAGTGACGGTGGTCGAGAGCTTGGGAACGGCGGTCCCGGAGCGTGGCCAACTGGTGCTCGTTCGAGACCGCCACTGGATCGTCGCCGAGGTGTCCGCAGGGTCGCTACCGACCGACGAGCTCTCGGGCTCGGACGCTGGTGTGCAGCACCTGGTATCGCTGATCTCGGTCGAGGACGATGGCGCCACCGACGACCTCGACGTCATCTGGGAGGTCGAGCCCGGCGCAGCCGTGTTGGAGACCGCCACCCTGCCAGTGCCCCGCGACGGAGGCTTCGACGACCCATCCACCCTCGCTGCGTTCCTCGACGCCGTCCGCTGGGGTGCCGTCGCCTCAGCGGACCCCAAAGCCCTGCAAGCACCGTTCCGGTCGGGCATCCAGATCGAGGACTACCAGCTCGACCCCGTGGTCCGGGCGCTGCGCATGCCCCGCGTGAACCTCTTGGTGGCCGACGACGTCGGCCTCGGCAAGACCATCGAAGCGGGCCTCGTCGTCCAAGAGCTGCTGCTGCGGCATCGGGCCCGGACGGTGATGATCGTCTGCCCCGCCTCGCTGTGCCTCAAGTGGCAGTCCGAGATGGCCGAGAAGTTCGGGCTCGACTTCCGGGTGGTCAACGCCGAACTGCTGCGAGACCTGCGCCGCACCCGTGGGATGGGAGCCAACCCGTTCCGGGTGTTCCCACGTCTGATCGTCTCCATGGACTGGCTCAAGCGCCCACGGGCCATGGGCCTGCTGCGGGAGGTGCTCCCGGCTGACGCGCACGCGTACCCGCGGCGCTTCGACCTGCTCGTGATCGACGAGGTCCACCAGTGCGCACCGTCGGGACGGGGCCGCTACGCCGTGGACTCCCAGCGGACCAAGGCGATCCGCGAGATCGCCCCCCACTTCGAGCACCGGCTGTTCCTCTCTGCCACCCCGCACAACGGCTACACCGAGTCGTTCACGGCGCTGCTCGAGCTCCTCGACCCGCAGCGCTTCGCCCGCGGCGTAGAACCGAAGCCAGCGACCCTGGCCTCAGCGCTCGTCCGTCGGCTCAAGAGCGACATCGTCAACGCCGACGGCACTCCACGGTTCGCGGCCCGACGAGTCGTACCCCTCGAGGTCACCTACCCGCCCGACGAAGTCGCCGTCCACGCCGACTTGAACCGATACGCGCAGCTTCGACGAACCGCCGTCAAGGCGCAGGGTGCGAAGGGGACCGCCGACCTGGTCACCCTGCTCCTCAAGAAGCGTCTCTTCTCGTCGCCGGCGGCGTTCGCCTCCACGCTCGAACTGCACCGCCGCACCCTCGCCGCAGCTGGCCCCGCGCGCTCGACCGAAGTCGACACCCTCTTCGACCGCCTCGAAGAGGACTTCGACGACGAGGACGCTGCAACCGAGGCCGAGGAAGCCGCCCTCGCGGCAGCCGCAGTCGCCACAGGCGCAGCGGATGCCGAGCAGCTCGAGCTCCTCGACCGCATGACGGTCTGGGCGAACGCCAACCGAGGACGGCCCGACGCCAAGACCGAACGGCTCCTCCAGTGGATTGAGGACACCTGCTGCCCGACCAAGCGTGGCGGCAAGCGCACCTGGAACGACGAACGCATCATCGTGTTCACCGAGTACCGCACCACCCAGCGGTACCTGCAACAGCTGCTCGAAGCCCGCGGCCTCGGCGGCGACCGCCTCGCGCTCCTCTACGGCGGCATGGACACCGATGCACGCGAACGGATCAAGGCCGAGTTCCAACATGACCCGTCGCTGCGCCCGGTGCGGATCCTGCTCGCCACCGACGCCGCCAGCGAAGGCATCGACCTGCAACGGCACTGCCACCGGCTCGTGCACGTCGAGATCCCGTTCTCGCCCACCAAGCTCGAACAGCGCAACGGCCGAGTCGACCGCCACGGCCAGCCCGCTCCCGACGTGATGATCCACCATTTCGTCGGTACCGGATGGCACGACGCGACCCCCCAGAAGTGGGCTGGGGTCACAGACGGCACCCTCGAAGCCGACCTTGCGTTCCTGTCGCTCATCGCCCGCAAGGTCGACACCATCCGAGACGACCTCGGCACCGCCGGCCCCGTGCTCGCCGCTGAGGTCGAAGCCGCCATGCTCGGCCGCACAGCGGACCCGACCAGGACCGCCACTTCCGACCGCAACAAGGCTGCCCGGGCACTCAACCGGCTCGAGCGAGACCTGCGGCAGCGCATCGCTGACCTCCACGACCAGCTCGCCGAAAGCATCGCCGAGTTGCACCTCCACCCGGCCAACGTCGAGCGCGTCACCAATACGGCCCTCGAGCTCGCCCACCAAGCGCCGCTTCGGCCCACCACCCTCGCCCGACCCACTGGCGAGGTCGACGTGTTCGACGTGCCACCGCTCACCCGGTCGTGGCGCACCACGACCATGGACCTCTACGACCCCATCGCCGAGGTTCGCCGTCCCATCACCTTCGACCATGACGTCGCGGCAGACCACGATGACGTTCTCCTGGCGCACCTGAACCACCGGCTCGTCGCCCAAGCCATGCGGACCCTCCGCGCCGAGATCTGGTCGTCAGGCGCCGATGTCCGGATGGGCCGCGTATCGGCGCGTATCGGTGGCACCGACCTCGACGAACTGGGTGTCGTCGCCTACGCCCGACTCGTCCTTGTGGGCGGCGACGGACGCCGCCTTCACGAAGAGGTCATCACCGCCGGCGGGCGGGTCAGATCAGGCAGCTACGCCCGCTGGAACATCGGCCAAACCAACGACGCCCTCGACGCCGCCACCTACGAGCCCGCAGGTGCGGCGGCCGAGGCCCAGATCGCAGCGCTTTGGCCCCGGATCGCCGACAGCGTCTACGCCTCCCTCGAAGCCCGCTCAGACGAGCGGCTCCAGTCACTCATGCGTCGCCTCGGCGAACGCGAGGCCGCCGACATCGACGCCATCACTGCGGTGCTCACCGACCTGCGCGACAGCATCGACAGCGAGCTCCGCCGGATCCGGGGCGAAGACATGGCCCAGCTCACCCTCGACTTCGACCACGCCGAACGAGACCAGCTCGAACGCAACGTCGACGCCCTCCAGCGACGCCTCGACGAGATCCCCGACGAGATCGACCAAGAAGCCGCCGCCGTCCGCGCTCGCTACGCAGCACCGACACCTCGCCTGTTCCCTGCCGCCGTCGAGTTCCTGGTCCCCGCCGGGGGCATCCGATGAGCCGCGCCGTCGCCTACCGCCACGCCGACTGGCTCTCGCTCGTCGAACCGGCGGGAAGCTTCGTCACCCTCCCGGTGCTCAACCGGGTGTTCCCCAACGGACTCGACCGCACCGACCCTGTCCTACGCCAAGCCACCCGAGACCGTCGACCGGCCGACCTGACCGACCCTGCAGCTCGAACCGCGTGGATCGACTGGGTGCTGCACGACCTGCTCGGCTGGGGAGGCCGGGTCCGATCCGGTCCCGAAGTGCCCGCCACGCTCACCCATGTCATCGGTGAGCACAACGCAGTGCTGCGCCCCGATCACATCCTCATCGAACCTGTCGAGGGCCGAGAGAAGGCCCGTGCCCTCGTCTGCGTGTGGCCGCTCGGCACCGCCCTCGACACAAAGCTCCCCGGGGAGCACTGGTCCGCCACCCCAGCTGAACGAGCCGCCAAGCTCTGCCAAGCCACCGGCGTCCCGCTTGCCATCGTCACCGACGCCAACCAGTGGCGGCTCGTTTGGGCACCAGTCGAAGCCCCGCCCGGATCGGCGACCTTCCTCGCCAGCTTGTTCAGCGAAGAAGCCGCCGTGCTCGACGCCTTCACCTCGCTCCTCTCCGCTCGCCGGTTCTTCTCCGTCCAACCCAGTGACACGATCGAGTCGCTCCTCGCCGAGTCCGCCACTGCCCAAGAGATCGTCGCCGACCAGCTCGGTCGCCAAGTCCGCGCCGCTGTCGAGCTCCTCGTCGCGTCGATCAGCCGGGCCAACCGCGAGCGCAACGGAGACCTCCTCCGCGACCTCGAACCCACCGAGATCTACCAGGGCACCGTCACCGTGCTCATGCGCCTCGTCTTCCTGCTCTACGCCGAAGAACAGGACCTCCTTCCACTCGACGACGACCTCTACGCACGCTCCTATGCCCTCAGCACCCTGCGAGACCAACTCCAAGCCGAACGAGACCTCCATGGCGAGGAGCCCCTCGAACGACGCAGCGCGGCCTGGTACCGGGTGCTCGCCCTCTTCCGAGCCATCCACGGTGGACTCACCCACGACACCCTGCGCATCCCGCCCTACGGCGGCCGGCTCTTCGACCCCGACCGCTACCCCTTCCTCGAAGGCCGTACCGGAGACGAACCCTGGCGGCAGAGCCACGCGGAACCGATCCCCGTCGATGACCTCACGATGCTCGCGATCCTCGAGAGCCTCCAGGTCCTCCAGTTCACCGAAGGTGGCGTGCGGGAGGCCCGCCAGCTCTCGTACCGCACGCTCGAGGTCGAACAGATCGGCCACGTGTACGAAGGTCTCCTCGACCACTCCGTCCGCATGGTGGACACCACCACGCTCGGGCTCGTCGGCAAGCCTGGTGACGAACCCGAGGTCCCGCTCGCCGAACTCGAGCACGCTGCGGCCACCGGCCGCGCCGATCTCGTCCGCTGGCTGAAGGCCGCTACCGGCAAGACCGACAAGCAACTCACCAGGCTCCTCGACGCTCCGCCCGGAGACAACGACCGCCAACTCCTCGCAGCCGCCGTCGACAACGATCAGCACCTCACCGATCGGCTGCTGCCCTACCTCCACCTGCTGCGACGCGACCTTCGAGATCTTCCGGTCGTCATGCTCGAAGGGTCCATCTACGTGACCCAGACGTCCACGCGACGCGAAGGGGGCGTCGAGTACACCACCAAGGACCTCGCCGACGAGGTCGCCCGATACGCCCTCGAACCCCTCGTCTACTCGCCAGGGCCCCAGGACGGGACCCACCCCGAGGACTGGAAGCTCCGATCGTCCGCAGAGCTCCTCGACTTGAAGATCTGCGATCCAGCCGTGGGAAGCGGAGCGATCCTCGTTGCGGCCGGGCGGTATCTTGCCGACCGACTCGTCGAGGCCTGGACGGCGGAGGAGGCAGCCGAAGCCCAGGGCCTGGCAGATGAGATTCGTCTGACCGCCCGGCGCGCAGTCGCCGACCGCTGCCTCTACGGCGTTGACCGCGACCCGCTCGCCGCCGAGATGGCCAAGCTCTCCCTGTGGCTCACCACCATGGCTAAGGACCGGCCATTCACCTTTCTCGACCACGCCATTCGTGTCGGTGACGCCCTTCTTGGCGTGACCGACCTCGACCAGATTCGCTGGCTCCACCTTGACCCCGCCGCCGGCCGCGGGCTTCACCAGAGCCTGTTCGACTGGACCGCCAGCCTCGACTCGCTCGTGAAGCAGGCGCTCGAACGGCGGCGTCGTCTTGCTGAGATCCGCGTTCTGACCGTTCGAGATGCCGAGGACAAGGCCCGACTCACTGCCGAGGCCGATGCCGATCTCCAGGCGCTTCGCATCATCGCTGACCTCGTATGCGGTGCCGCCATCTCGACGTCTGCCCAGAAGCCCGCAGCCCTCGACGCTCGACTCCGGGTCGTTGCGCAGCGTGTCGCGTCTGCGCTCGACGAGGACCTCGACGGCGCATCTCGCCAGCTGCTCCTCACCGAACTGGCGGCCACGGCCCAGGAGTGGCTCAATGCCGGCCGACCCGACCAGGCGCCCGTGCGGCACGCCCTCCACTGGCCGCTCGAGTTCCCCGAGGCTTTCCTCGACCGAGCCGAACCGGGCTTCCACTTCGTCGGGAACCCACCGTTCGTCGGCGGCCAGAAGATCACTGGCGCTATGGGCGAGACCGCCCGGGAGTACCTCGTTCGCTGGATCGGCGGCCGCAAGAAGGGATCGGCGGACCTTGTTGCCTATTTCCTCCTCCGTGCCGGCCAACTTGGTCCGTCGTTCGGGTTTCTCGCCACGAACACCGTCGCCCAAGGCGACACAAGTGAGGTCGGACTCGCCCAGATGATCGACGCAGGCTGGACGATTCAGCGCGCCGTCTCCTCCACGCCCTGGCCCGGTCGCGCCAGTCTCGAGATCGCCAAGGTCTGGGCTCAGCGCGAACCGTTCTCCGGCGCCCGAGTCCTTGATGGGGAGACGGTCGTGGGCATCGACGAAATGCTCTACCCCGTGCCTCGCTCGGGCTGGCGGAAACGGCGACTCGCGGCCAATGCCGGCAAGTCGTTCCAGGGGTCGCTCGTTCTGGGGATGGGGTTCACCATGAGCCCTCAGGAGGCGCATGCACTCATTGATCGGGACTCACGTAACGCGGACGTGCTCCTCCCATACCTCGGCGGACAGGACCTCAACACGTCCCCCACGCATACGGCGCCACGTTGGGTGGTCAACTTCCTTGACTGGGATGAGGCTCGGGCTCGTGCCTACCCGGACTGCTTCGCCATCGTTGAAGAGAAGGTCAAGCCGGAACGTGCGCTGAACAAGGACCGAACCCGGCGGGAGATCTGGTGGCGCTTCACTCGCCCCACCATGGAGATGTACCGACGCATCGAGGGCGCAAGCCGAGTGCTTGTTTTGTGCCAGACGAGCAAGCTGCAGCTGCCCGCGTTCGTGGCGCCCCGTCAGGTGTTCTCACACAAGCTCGTCGTGTTCGCCTTTGAGGACGACTTTCACTTCGGGGTGTTGAGCTCTGGGCTTCACTGGCACTGGGTGCTCCGCCATGGCAGTTCCATGAGGGTGGATCCTGTCTACACGCCTTCTGATGTCTTCGAGACCTTCCCCCAGCCCTCGATGGCCGAAGCCGTAGCTACTGCCGGCCGTGTCCTGAACGAGCACCGAGCGGAACTCATGGTGGTGCGAGATGAGGGGCTGACGGTGACCTACAACCGGGTGCATGACCCAGAGGATGCGTCGCCGGGCATCGTGCGGTTGCGGGAGTTGCACCGAAATCTCGATGAGGTGGTGCGAGACGCCTATGGCTGGCACGGTTTGGATCTGGACCATGGGTTTCATCCGGTGCGGGGCCAAGGCATTCGGTACACGTTCTCGCCCGCAGCAGCGACGGAGGTGCTGGAGCGTTTGCTCGAACTGAACAGGGAGCGGTACGAGGCCGAGGTGGCGCAGGGCCTCCACGGCACGGTCACGAAGCCCTCCAAGGCGAAGAAGGTGTCTGCGCCGTCTCCCGCGCTGTTCGGCGATGAAGGTGGAGCGCCATGACGGGTACCGAACCGGACGGCGAGGGCTTGGTTGTCGAGGTGCCGTCGCCGGGGTCGCTGCGTGCGGAGCTCGAAGGCCTAGTGATCGGTGAGCTGCATGGGCCTGCAGGTGGTGAGCTCGAGCAGCTTCCCGGCCGCGCTCGGGTGAACGAGCGGTACATCACTGGGTCGTTGGCGCCCAAGCAGTCGCTGGCCTTGGATCCTGAGCGTCGCGAGCGCTCGGAGGGGACCGGGGCGGTCACCGCTGTCTCCGATGACTCAGGTAGCGACGACACAGAGGTGGCCGCCAAGCCGTCGCTCTTCCCGTCAAGCCTCGGGGTGAGCTTCACGGTTGCTGACGGGACCTCGGAGCTCGTCGTGACCGCGTCGTGGGGGCGGTACCTGAAGGAGGCCGCGGGCGACGGCGAGGGTGGGCCGGCGACGGTGTGGCAGCGCCACCCGATGTCAGGTCAGGTGACCGTCCCCGTGGTGGCCGGGGAGATCACGCCGGCGTCACCGGTCGCCGAGCAGCCGGACGTGATCGTTCGGGGCAAGGCGACCCGGCTCGCGCATGGATGGCTCGTGTCGCTGTTCCTGGTGAACGATCAGCTGCCGCCGGACCGCAACAAGGACGAGGCGTGGCTCTACCAGGTGTCGATGGCGGTCGAGTCACCAGACGGCGCCCCGGTGTTCTGCGGCCGCTCCGACGTCCTCGGCAACGAGACCCCGGCGGAGATCGACGAGCTCGCCTTGTTGGACCTCCAGTACCGCAACCGGGTCGAGTTCGCCGTAGGCCACGGCACCGCCACGCACGCCGAGGTCGCAGCGGGGGACGTGACGCGAGCTGTCCGGATCGTCACCACCGCCGTGCCCAGCCACGAGGTCCCGTTGACCGAGGCCCCGGGACCGTCAGACCCGTCCCGATCCGACTCCGTGAAGGCGGCCCTCTCGGGCGTGGTGCTCGACATGGCCACCCTCGGTTCGCTCGAAGGCTCAGCGCTGGTCGCGGCCGTGTCGCCGCTCGTCGACGCCTACGACCTGTGGCTCGACGAACAGCAGGTCCGCCTCGACGCTGGCATGGACCGCCTCGACGAACACCAAGGATCGGCAGAAGCAGCGCTGGCGGATGCACGCCGCGCCGCCGACCGACTCCGCGCCGGAGTCGCGCTGCTCGAACCCATCGGTGGACAAGAGACCGACGCGGCCGAGGCCTTCCGGTTCGCGAACCACGTCATGTGGCAGCAGCGCGTCCACACGCTCGCCTCCGACAAGCGCCGCGACGACCCGCAGATCGAGCTCGCGGCGGCGCTCGCCGACGTCGACCAGTCTTTCAACCGGTCCTGGCGTCCGTTCCAGTTGGCGTTCCTGATCCTGAACCTGCCGTCGCTCACTGAGCCGACCCACCCTCAACGCACCCGCGACGAGGGTCTGGTCGACCTGCTCTTCTTCCCGACCGGTGGCGGCAAGACCGAGGCCTACCTCGGCCTCACGGCGTTCACGCTGGCGGTCCGCCGGCTGCAAGGCACGGTCGCCGGCTTCGATGGCCGCTCCGGCGGAGTCGCCGTGCTCATGCGCTACACGCTGCGCCTGCTGACCGCCCAGCAGTTCGAACGAGCCGCAGCGCTCATTTGCGCCTGCGAGGTACGCCGGCGTGAGCTCATCGGTGATGACCCTCGATGGGGTGACGAACCGTTCCGACTGGGCATGTGGGTGGGCGCCAACGTCGCCCCGAACCGCACCAAAGACGCCGGGTACGCCCTCGAGGAGGCCCGCTCTGCTGGGCGGCGGCGAGCGGCCGGGTCCAGCCCGGTCCAGCTGGTCACCTGCCCGTGGTGTGGCACGCGTCTCGACCCGGCACGTGACGCTCGCACTGACCCGAACCGCTGGCGGACCCTGCTGTTCTGCGGAGACCCGTTCGGCACCTGCCCGTTCACCGACGCCGGCTCCCCCGGCGAAGGCCTCCCCGTGGTGACCGTCGACGAGGAGCTGTACCGGCTGCTGCCGAGCTTCATCATCTCCACGGCCGACAAGTTCGCGCAGCTCCCGTGGCGCGGACCGCTGCACGTCCTGTTCGGTCGGGTGTCGCGCCGATGCGAACGCCACGGCTACCGGTCACCTGACCTCGACACGATCGACCCGCAGCGCCCCGAACGGGACTCGCACAACCGGACCGGACCCCAAGCAGGCAACCTGCCCTCAGCGCGCACCGTCGCGGTCGATCCGCTGCGGCCACCGGATCTGATCATCCAGGACGAGCTGCACCTCATCTCGGGTCCGCTCGGCACGCTGGTCGGACTGTACGAGACGGCAATCGACGAGCTCGCCACCTGGAGCATCGAGGGTGTGGACGTGCGCCCCAAGGTCGTGGCCTCCACCGCCACGGTCCGCCGCGCTGATGAGCAGGCCCACGCACTGTTCGCCCGCGGCCTCGCGGTCTTCCCGACGCCGGTCCTCGACGTGTCCGACTCGTTCTTCGCCAAGGAACGCAGCCTCGACGAACGGGCCGGCCGCCGCTACGTCGGCCTGTGCGCCCCGGGCCTCCGGCTCAAGTCCGCAGAGGTCCGCGTCTTCACGGCCATCCTCGCTGCCGCCCAACGCCTCTACGACCGCTATGGGGTCGCAGCAGACCCGTGGATGACCCTCGTTGGGTACTTCTCGGCGCTGCGTGAGCTCGCCGGCACTCGACGGCTGGTCGACGATGAGGTCAAGAACGCCGCCTATCGAGCCAACCGTCGGGGTCTCGGCCAGCGCAGCATTCGCTCGAGCGGCGTCGAGGAGCTGACCAGTCGGGTCAGCTCCGGTGACATCCGCGACGTCCTCGACCGGCTCAAGCAACGCTTCGACCCCGACAGCGACGGCCGACCACCGATCGACGTGCTGCTCGCCACCAACATGATCTCCGTGGGCGTCGACGTCGGCCGCCTCGGGGTCATGTGCGCCGTCGGGCAACCCAAAACCACCTCCGAGTACATCCAGGCCACCTCCCGGGTCGGACGCTCCCAGAACGGCCCGGGTCTGGTCTTCACGCTCTACAACTGGTCACGGCCACGGGACCTCTCGCACTACGAGACCTTCGAGCACTACCACTCGACCTTCTACCGGCAGGTCGAAGCCCTGTCGGTCACTCCGTTCTCACCACGGGCTCTCGACCGAGGCCTCTCCGCTGTCCTCGTGGCGCTGGCCCGCCAGAACCCTGAGCAGCCCGCCTGGAACCCCAACGAAGGCGCCCAGGCTGTCACCCTCAACAGCCCCGATCTCGACGAGATCGTCGAACGGATCGTCGCCCGAGCTGAACTGGTCACCAGCGACATCGCTTCCGGCGACCTGGTCCGGGACCTGCTCCAGACCCGCATCGACCGATGGCGAGCCGAACAAGGTCGTCAGGGCAGCACCCTCGGTTACGCAGCCGACCCCAAGAAGGCCATCGCCCCACTCCTCGACGTTCCAGGCATCGCCTCCTGGGGCCTCTTCACGTGCCCCTGGTCCATGCGCGAGACCGAACCCAACGTCAACCTCCTCATCCAGCCGAGTGACCACAGCCTCGACGACGCCCCGGCGTTCCAACTCGGCGGTGGCGTCACCACTCGACCTGCCCGCGACACCATCGCGGATGAGGAACCGGTCACCGAGGAGGTCGAAGCGTGACCGGCGGCCCAGTGCAAGCTCAGCGCGTCGGCGGCATCCGACCGTCGCAGATGATGTACTCCTACGGCGTCGGGTCCACCGTCGACCTGCCGAACTTCTCCGTCGTCGTCGCCGGCCTCGACGACTGGGACGAGACCAAGCAGACCGCCATCACCGAAGAGCGGCTGCTCGCAGCGGTCCGCCTCGACGCCCACGTCGGCCCCCAGGTCACCCAGCTGCGCGGCGCCCCATGGGAGCCCGAGACCCGCAACCCGTTTGACTCGTGGGCGTTCACCGGGCTGCCCGTCGTGCCGTTCCCTCGATGGCTGCGCTGCTCCAACACGGCCTGCAACCTTCTCGCCTCGATCGACTCCAACCTGTTCGAACTCGAGGTTCCGCCATCGAGGCCGCACCTCGCCCGATACGTCCACCGCTGCAACAGCCGCGGCAAGCCACCCGCGGCGATCCCCGCCCGGTTCGTCACCGCATGCCCCTCCGGTCACCTCGACGAGTTCCCTTGGGTCGAGTTCTGCCACAAGGACCAGCCGTGCACCGGCAACCCGATCCTCAAGGCCTACGACGTCGGTGAAGGCACCCGGTCCACGAGCATGGGCGTCGAGTGCCAGACCTGCGGCCAGAAGCAGCTCCTCAACCAGGCCTTCGGCCAGAACGCGGACCGCGTTTTGCCGCAGTGTCGAGGCCGCATGCCGCACCTGCGGACCTTCAACCCCGGCGGATGCGCCAACCAGGCCTCGGCCCTTTTGCTCGGCGCCTCGAACGCCTGGTTCCCCGTCACCCGGTCCGTGCTGTCCATCCCCGCGGCAGGCGACCCGCTCGGCCAAGCGATCTCCGAAAACCTCGACAAGCTCGCCCGAGTCGACTCCGCCGACACCCTCGCCATGCTCATGGACCTCGCCCCCCAGGACTTCGGTTTCCTCACGGGATTCCAACCCGCCGACGCATGGCAACGGCTCGAAGAGCTCCGCAACGGCACCGGCGCCACACCCAACGACCTCGACCTCCTCGGACCCGAGTGGACCCAGTTCACCCACCCCGACGTCGCCCCTGCCGGCCCTGACTTCCGGCTCCGCGCCGTCCGCAGCCCGACAGGGTTCGACGCCGTCGTCGCCCCCACGGTCCTCGCCGAGCGACTCCGAGAGGTGGTGGCCCTCACCGGCTTCACCCGCCTCGACGGGCCGGACTCCGGCGTCGCCTCCGACGCAGCACCAACCCACACCGTCCCCCTGGCTCGGCGCCGCACCACCTGGCTCCCCGCGGCCGAGACCCGCGGCGAAGGCGTCTTCATCCGCCTACCCGAAGACGCCGTCGCCGACTGGGAAGCCCGAGTAGCTGGCACCGAGCGCATGGACGCCCTCCACCGTTCGCAGCAACGTTGGAGGCAACGTCGCAACCTCGACCCAGCCGGCGGATGGAACGGGGAGCGCTACGTGCTGCTCCACTCCCTCTCGCACGCCCTCATCAACGAGTTCGCCCTCGAGTGCGGATACGCCGCCGCGTCCATCCGCGAACGCATCTACAGCCGCCAGCCCGGCGGCACCGGCGAAGCCATGGCGGGCATCCTCCTCTACACCTCCGCCCCAGACACCGAAGGCACCCTCGGCGGGCTCGTCGCCCTCGGAGACGACCAGATCCTCGGCCGGCTCCTCACCAGTGCCCTCACCCGAGCACAGCTCTGCAGCACCGACCCCATGTGCGCCGACCACCTCCCCGACGAAGACGACGAGTCACTCCACGGCGCCAGCTGCCACGCCTGCCTGTTCGTCCCCGAGACCAGCTGCGAGCTCGGCAACCGCTACCTCGACCGAGCTGTCCTCGTACCGACCCTCGCCGGCGCCGGCATCGAGTACTTCACCGGACTGCCGTGACCGTCGCGCCAGGGCTCGTCGAACAGGTCCAGCTCCTGGCCTCCACGCTTCCCCATGCCCAGGCGGACCGGCTCGCCGACCTGCTCGCCACCCTCGACGGTCCCGAACCCGGCGGTCGTGCCCAGGCCGCGTCCCTCACCGCCAGCCCCGCCTTCAAGACGGCGGTTGCCAACCTCTGGCAAGCGTGGGGAACCGAACCTGCGACCCCAGGCGCGGCGGTCGCGCTCGCATTGCGGACCGCTGCTCTCACCGCCGAGCGCATGCGCTCGGCCTCGAGCCTCGAGGTCGTTTGGACCGGCCCGACCAGCAACGAGGTCCCGGTCCGTCAGTCCGCCCAGGTCCTTGAGCGGCTCATCGACGACGCCCGCCGCCGGATCATCATCGTGAGCTTCGCCGCCTACAAGGTCGCCAGCGTCGAGCGTGGGCTGCGAGATGCCGCTGGCCGCGGCGTCGCGATCGACCTCGTACTCGAGACCGAAGGCGACTCCAAGGGCGAGCTCAAGCAGGACGCCGCCGAAGCCTTCGACGCTCTCGCCGGAATCGCAGCGTTCTGGGTCTGGCCCGCCGCGTCCCGTCCTCCTGCCGGAGGAGTCCTCCATGCGAAGGCCGCCATCCGCGACACCAGCGCCGCGCTCGTCACCTCCGCCAACTTCACCGGGCGGGCACTCGAGCGCAACATGGAGCTCGGCCTTCTCATCACCGGCGGCCCCGTCCCACGCCGCCTCGCCGACCACTTCGATGCGCTGATGGCCAGCGGCCAGCTCCGCCCGGTCGCATCGACGTGAGCCTCGTGGCTACGAGACGGTTGGTCCTGCCATCCCTCAGGGCAGTCGACACCTACCCTCGTCCAGTTGCGACGGGGAGCTTGCCGATGGTCCGGATGGGGGAGCAAGGGCCAGAGTGGGTGGTCCGGTGAAGAAGAGGATCGTGGTCGTCGAAGACGATCCATGGAAGCGGGACGCCCTGGCCGACCGACTCGATGCCTCAGGACAGGTCGAAGTGACGGCTGCCCTCGACCAAGACGATGCCGCAGGACGAGTCGACTCGTTCTGGAAATCCGTGGACATCGCGCTCGTCGATGTCTACGACGATCGTGCGCCGGGCGAAGTGGGTACGGACCTGTACTCCGGCATCACCGCCATCGAACGCCTCGGGCCGCTCAAGGTGACGGTCGTTGCGATGATCCCCCACACGCCGCATCCTCTGGTGCAGCTGCGGCTGGCTCACGCCAGACCCGACCAGGTGTATCGGCGCTGGGAGCTTGCCGACGTATCCCGGATCCTCGACGCGTTCGACGACGATGGCCACGATCGACGGCCTGCCTGGCCCGATCCTGCGGACCTACGGCGTTTCGGTGCTGAACGGGCGAGGCCCAACGACGCGGTGGCCGCGTACCTGTCGTCACCGCTGAACGGGCTTCTCCGGCCCGGCCTCTCGGTCGCCAGTCTTGGTCTGCCACGGCGAAAGGTCGATGAGCTTCGGTTCGCGGTCACCGAGACCGGCTTCACCGGCACCGAGCACCTGAGCGGTGCTCACCGCGCTGTGCTGGCGCCTCGGTGGCCAGACGTCCGCGACTACCTCCTACGCTTGCTCGGCCGCTTGGACGCTCCTCCATCGGATCACGATCACTTCTGAGTTCCGTCCGAGGCCCGTGCAGTCGAGGCCCTTCCAGTGCGCACTCCACCATGGTGTGATGCCCGCGAACGAGATAGCGCATGACCATGTGCGCACCTCGAGCCAACGAATCCACCGTGACGAAGGAAGGCGAACGCGATGGGCAAGTCCGCGAGGGTCCTGGGCCACGAACTGGGCCTGACAGCACCCGAGGTCAACTTCGCCCTTGCAGAGGCAGGCCTCCTAGAGGGCGCCCCGCAACGCTGGCGTGTCACGGAGGAAGGCAAGAAGTACGCAACCGAGGAGCGCAGGTGGAACGGCGTCGGCGGATACCAGCAGTACGTCGTTGACTACGAGGTCCGAACCTGGGAGGACGAGGTCCTCGAGGCCTTGGACCTAGACGCCGAGAAGAAGCAGAGGGCACGAGAGGCTGCGTCTGCTGCCCGGCGGCAGGCGAGGGAAGCAAAGGCCGCTCCGCCAGTGGCTGAACCTGTCGAGCCGAGCCGCGATGCGAGCTCCACGGACATCAACACTGTGGTCATCGTCATCGGTGGGCTGGCACTTGCTGGCGGCGTGGTCTATGGGATCTACAAGCTGGCTCCACGAGTGAAGCGTTGGTGGGACGAGAGGCGATCGCCATCGGACGGAGCGGAGCCGTAGACCCGGGCTCCCGGTGGCGAACTCCTACGTCCAGCAGGCCGCACGCCGGATGCCCAAGCACGGCCGCCCTCAGACGGGGATGCAGCGCACTGCGCCGTCGAGGTAGAACGCCGTACCGAGGACTGCGTCTTCGGCCTCGGCGACACTCCGGTCCCAACCCGTGTTCAGGAACGCTGGGGCTTCCAGCAGCGTGAGGTCCCAGTCGGTGATGCGCTCTGACACGGTGATCGGATCACGACGCCCGAGGTCGCACACGGCCACCCGGACAGCTCCGGAGACCCGGTGCCTACATCGCATCTGGATCGCCGTGCTCCCATCGGCCCGGGTCACGCCTCGGAGGCTCCAGACGTGATCGGGGCTGAGGCTGGTGAGGTGCTCATCGAACGTTGCGTGCATGGTGGGACTCCCTTGTGCGTGGTCGCTGTCGTCTCTTCTTCGGACCCTCTCCCGCATCCGTTCACTCCGAAGGGCCGTCCAGCTGCTCTCATCAACAGAGAGCGCACTGCCGTTCACTCGGCCGACGTTGCCTCCCCCTCTATCGGACGCAAGAGGCGAGCCGTTCACGTTCGGAGCGCCGCCCTCATAGCGCTCGTGCTGAGACGATCCGGTCCCACGTTCAGTCGTCGTACCGAACCCTGATGCCCGATAGGCGGATTCTGTCGCGCCTCAGAAGAATGCGCCCAGTACCGTCGGCCGCCATGACGAACGCGCTCTGCCCGTATTGCACACGGGAAATCGGGACCGATGGGGTGATTCCGAGCGACGAGCACGTCTTCCCCGAGTACGTCGGTGGACGGGTCACCGTGCCTGCGTGCAAAGACTGCAACAACAGGATCGGCTCGGAGATCGAAGGGACCCTGTCGAAGCCGCCGGCCCTATTCGCGTTCCAAGCGGGACTCCGATCAGGTGTGGGACCGGTCGTGCGGTTCGAGCACGACGGACGGCAGATGGAGGTCGACTGGTCGACCGGTGAGCACCGGGGTCGGGACCTCGTCGAACGATCCAGGGAAGGCAACGTCGAGACCTTCCAGATTGGCGGACCCGAGAAACAGGTCCGAGGGATCGTCGAGGGCATCGCCCGCAAGCACAACCTGGACCCCGATCAGATCATGGCCATGGGGAAGGGCGACCTCATCGAGGAGATCGAGGCGCATCTCGACCCGATGATCCTTCTGGAGGCCAGGCTCGCTGCGAAGGTGGCGCTCGCAGCAGGCACGTTCAACTACGGCGACGCGTTCATCACCTCAGACCTCGCCGAAGCCCTGCGCGCCATCGTGAACGGAGGCGAGGCACTGTGGGTCGACCCTCAGGCCGTCCCGTTCTGGACCACATCGCCGTTCGCGCCGGTCGAGCCCGACGGCCGACGCTGCCTCTTCGTCGAGGTGGCGGCCGGCGGGGGTGTCGCAGCGAGAACCCTCGTGCTCGTGCACCTGCTCGGCCGCGAGGTGCCATGCGGACTCGCACTGCTCGTGTACGCCCAGGCGCCCGCTCCCCTGACGATGGTCTACGAAGGCGACTCCGATCACCCGGCAGTCACCCTCGCCGGCTTCGTCGAACGCTTCGTCGAGATGCCGGAGGAGGAGCCTGAGTGGCTGGAACTCGACGAGCCCGGTCCTCACCTCCTGGACCCGATTGCGCCACCTGACGACACCGAGCCGGGATGACACTCAGATTCAGTTCGTGAGGTGGATCGCAACGACCCACCTCAGAACCGTTCCGGCAGCTGGGTGGGACTGCCGCGTGAGTCGGTGACATCTGATCTGTGGTGCCGAGAGGTGCCGCTGGAAGGATGTTCACCATGCCCAAGCCCTATCCCCGTGAGTTCCGCGAGGACGTGATCCGAGTGGCCCGCAACCGCGAGCCCGACGTGCTGTTGAAGACCATCGCCAAGGACTTCGGGATCTCCGAGTCGTGCCTGGCCAACTGGCTCAAGGCCGCTGATGTCGAGGACGGGATCAAGCCCGGCATGACCGCTGCGGAGAACGAGGAACTGAAGAAGGCCAAGCGCCGGATCCGGCTGCTCGAGCAGGAGAACGAGGTCCTGCGCAAGGCCGCCGCGTACTTGTCGCAGGCGAATCTGCCCCCAAAATGATGTTCCCGCTCGTCCGTGAGCTGGCTGATGACGGGGTTCCCGTCACGGTGACGTGCCGGGTCCTCAAGCTGTGCCGCCAGCACTACTACCGCTGGCTCAAGGAACCGGTGAGCGACCGGGAGCTCGCCGCAGCGTGGTTGGCGAACGCTGTCTTCGACGCCCATCGCGATGATCCCGAGTTCGGCTACCGGTTCCTCGCCGATGAGGTCCGCGACGGCGGCCTTAGCGCCTGTGACCGCACGGTGTGGCGGCACTGCCAGGCCAACGGCTGGTGGTCGAGGTTCGGCAAGAAGCGAACCGGCAAGGCCACCAAGCCCGGCACACCCGCCCACGACGACCTCGTCCGCCGGGTCTTCACTGCCGAGCGCCCGAACCAGCTGTGGCTGACCGACATCACCGAGCACTGGACCGATGAGGGCAAGCTCTACCTCTGCGCCATCAAGGACCTGCACTCCAACCGGATCGTCGGCTACTCGATCGACTCGCGGATGCAGGCCCGCCTCGCCGTCAACGCGCTCGACAACGCTGTTGCCCGCCGAGGTGATGTCGCCGGCTGCATCCTTCACAGCGACCGAGGCAGTCAGTTCAGATCCCGGAAGCTGCAACGGGCGCTCACCGATCATCGGATGGTCGGCTCGATGGGCCAGGTCGGCTCCGCCGGCGACAACGCAGCGATGGAGTCGTTCTTCGCGCTCCTCCAGAAGAACGTCCTCGACCGCCAACGATGGGCCACCCGAGACGAGCTCCGCCTCGCCATCGTCACCTGGATCGAGCGCACCTACCACCGCCGACGCCGCCAAGCAGCCCTCGGTCGATTGACCCCGATCGAGTTCGAAACGATCATGACCAACCCCGCCACTCAGGCGGCCTGACCCCACACCCAACCTGTCACCGGATCACGCGGGAGTCCCCAGTGCACACAACGAGCCCCCAGAACCCGGATCAGGCGCCCAGCAGGGCCAACCGACCGAGCCCGGCGGCCGCGGCCGGCTGGCCGTCGAACCCTGCCGGATGGTTGCCGCACAACGGTCAAGGTGCTGGTAGCGGCGCTGCAGACCGCCTCGTGGGAGCACCCGGCGGCGGGGATGCCGGCGGATCCGATCTCCCAACCGGCGCGGCTACGGATCAGAAGGTTTGGGGTTCGAGTCCCTACGGGCGCGCTTCACAAGTTCCAGCCGAAACCCCCTCTGACGAGGGGGTTTCGTCGTTCCCGGGCGACGGTGCAGGCCCCGGCGGTGGGCGCCACCAGGAACCGGGCGCACGCACGTCCCACCGGGGCCCGCCGCCGCCGATCGACGGGTCAGCGCAGCAGCAGCTCGCCTGCGGTGCCGGCTCGATAGAAGAACAGCGAGCCCGACGCGGTGTTGGAGAAGAAGCCGGCGAGGGCCACCGACGGATCGGGGGCGTCGTAGCCGGTCTGGACCTCGGTGGGGGTGCTGCCGTCGGCGTCGCGGCGCCAGACCTGGTCGGGGCCGGAGCCGCCGTAGAAGTAGGCGAGGTCTCGACCGGGCGACTCGGCGACGATCGCCTTGCGGTTCGGCACGGTGACCGAAGCGCTCGACGTGCGGCCCTCGATGTCGCTGGTCATCAGCACGTCGCCACCCGACGGGTTCGACCAGAGGATGTCCTCGAGGTTGTCGGCGACGGCGCTCCACTCGCCGACGAGCGGCGTGTAGGTGCCGTTGATCGTCTTGGGGTACGGGTTGAAGCCGCCGGTGGACCGACGCAGCCAGAGGGTGTCGGAGGTGGTGCCCGGGGCGTACCAGAAGATGTCGTCGACGAAGTCGCCGTTCTGATCGAGCACGAACGGCTTGTAGGTCCCGTTGACGTTGTACGAGGTCGACTGCCAGGTGGTGTTGAGGAACTGCCACAGCGCATCGCGAGCAGGGCCCGCGGCATACCAGAAGATGGCGTCCCACGCGCCCGGGTTGTCCATCACCAGCGGCGTGAAGGTGCCGTCGATCCGCACCGAGCGGGGGGCGAAGTAGCCCGCGGGGTTGGTCCAGAGCACATCGGCGGCAGTGCCGGGGGCGTACCAGAGGATCTCCTCGTACGCGTCGCCGCCGAAGTTCCCCACGAGGGGCGTGTACGTCCCGTTCACGCGGTCGCCGGCCTGCTTCGTGAACGGCTGCGACGGGATCCCGGTGGCGATCCACAGCTGCTCGGCACCGCTGCCGGGGGCGTACCAGAAGATGTCGTCGCGATCGTCGCCCGAGAAGTTGCCGACGATCGGGAGGTAGGAGCCGGTCACCCGGACCTCGCTCGATGCGTCTGGTGCGAAGGAGTCCGCACCGGCGGGCCGGGCGGGGAGGACGAGAGTTGCCGCGGCGACGGCGGCGCCGAGGAGCGCGCGCCGGGCGCGCCGGAGGGTGGGTCGGGTGGCGTGGTGCATGGGTGGGGTCCTCACTCGTAGGGGGTCCAGTAGCGCTCGGCGCCCGCACCGGGGCGGTACCAGAGCACGGATTCGGCGTCGTCGTCGCCGAAGCGGCCGACGATCGGGATGGCGTCGGCAGCGACCTTCGCCAGCCCGGTGCCCCGCGCGCTGTCGCCCCCGAGGGTCGTCGAGCGCCACACCCGGTCACCGCCGGTCCCGCCCCAGCTGATCAGGGCGTCGGGTCCCACATCGCCGACGCGGACGACCTTCGGTCCCGCGATCGTCGCCTGCGAGCGGTGCACCGTGCTCCCGGTGCGGTCCCAGACCTGGTCGGTGCCGGAGGTGGTGGTCCACGCCACGTCGCTCGACGCGTCGGCGGTCGTGCCGGGCGTCCCGAAGTCGCCGACGATCGGCACGTAGCTGCCGTTCACCGGATCGGCCACCGAGGTGAACGAGGCTGCCGCCTGCGGCCCGCTGCGCATCCAGCGGGCGTCGGGGGCCGGACCGGGGGCGTACCAGAACACGTCGCCGAGCTGGTCGGAGTCGAGATCGCCGACGAGCGGCCGGTAGGTACCGTCGATCCGGTAGGCCGCCGAGGTGAACGTGGCCCCGGCTTCGAACGCCCAGAGCCAGTCGGTCGCCGTGCCCGGCGCGTACCACAGCACGCTGTCGGGGAGCACCCGGTTGGGCAGCACCAGCGGGGTGAACGTGCCGCTGATGGCCAGCGCCTTCGTGGTCAGCCCGGTCGAGGTGAAGTTCCAGAGGGTGTCGGAGGCCGTGCCGGGCCCGTACCAGAGGATGTCGTCGTAGCCGTCGCTCGAGAAGTCGCCGACCACCGGGACGTACGTCCCGTTCACGGCGGGGACCGGCACCTTGGCGAAGCGGGCGGTGCGGCTGGTCGTGGCCTGCCAGAGCGTCTCGGGGGTGGAGCCCGGGGCGTACCAGAGGATGTCCTCGCGCCCGTCCGCCCCGGTGAAGTTGCCGACGATCGGCGTGTAGGTCCCGTTCACCGCGTATCCGGCGGTGAACTCCTCGTACGGCGGCTGTGCGACCTGCGCCGCGGTGGAGCTGGCGGTCGCCACCACACCGATCGAGCAGCCGATGGCGATCGCGAGGGCAGTGCCGATCGCGCGTCGTGGTGAGCCCACCTGCCGGGTGCGCACGGCCCGACCGCGGGCGTGGGCCGGTGCAGGTCGGGGTTCTCGTGCTGGCATCGTGGGCTCCTCGGGCATCGGCGCACCGGTCTGGGTGCATCGTGCGCGAGGGCTGCGGCGCGAACCTAGGTAGTCGCTACGCGTCTCGAACGATCGCCTACGCGTGCTCGATGTCGCCGAGGCGCGCAGGCAGCTCGGTCCGGCGCGCGACATCGAGCTTGGCCATGGCGCGCGCGAGGTGGCCCTCGGTGGTGCGGACCGACAGGCCGAGGCGCTCGGCGATCGTTGCGTTCGCCAGACCGGACGCGGCGAGCACCGCGACCTCCCGCTCGCGGCGGCTCAGGCTGGCGATCGCGGGATCGTCGACCGCGGCTGGGAGCGTCCGGCGGACCGCGCCCGTGCACGCAGCGTGGGCCTCGTCGGCACGGGCTCGCGCCCGACGGGCGCCGTCACGCCTGCCGTCAGCTTGGAGCCAGCTCGCAGCCAGGTCGAGGACCTCGGCGGCGTGCAGCCGAGCACCGATCTCCTCGTAGCGGTCCGCGACGGCCACCAGGGCAATGCCTTCACGGTCGAGCACCGCGCCGGCGTGGGCGCGGAAGGCTGCCGCCCAGCGCCCGTCGACGCCATGGGTGACCTCGCGCACGAGCGCTGCCGGCGTCGGACCGGGTGCCAGGCGGAGCGCATCGGCGGCGCACCACACGGCCGTCGTGACGAGGCCGGCGTCGTAGGCGCGCCGTGCTGCGCTCGCCGCATCGCGCGCTGCGCCGGTGACGTCACCGGCAGCGCTGCGCGCCCAGGCCGTCGCCTCGCCCGCGTACCCGGCCCCCAGCGGGAACATCGCGGCGGCGCGCTCGGACTCCGCGGCTGCGGCCGCCGCTCCGTCGATGTCGCCGGCGAGGGCGCGTGCCTGGGCGAGGTGTGCCCACGGGATGATCCGCCGGAAGCGCGACTCGGGCGTGCCCGAGAGCGCTGCCGCCTCGTCGAGCCAGCGCACGGCGTCCGCGACCTGCCCCCGCCACAAGGCGACCAGGCCCCGCATCTCCGAGGCCAGCACCGCCGACACGTCCTCCACCATCGCCAGGTACGACAGCTGCTCGAACGGCACCATCGCCGCCTCGGCCTCCTCGAGGTGGCCGTGGACCGCCTCGGCCTGCGCTCGGAACGCGTACAGCCAGGCGTGGGCTCGGCTCGGTGCCTCGCGCACGGTGTCCTGGAGCCGGGCGAGCGCGTCGATCACCTCGATGGTCCGGCCCTGTGCGGTGCGCGCCGCGGCCCATCCGGGCACGTAGGGGAGCGCGACGGCGGGGTCGACGGAGGGATCGAGCACGACGGGCCCAGCAAGTGCGGCGGCCTCCTCGAGCTGCGCAGAGAACGCCAGGGCCGACGCCTCCTCCGATCGCAGGAGGTCGAGCACCATGGGGTCGGTCACGCCCTCGGCTGCCGCCCGGTGGGCGTCGGCGACCCAGGTGTCCCAGCCGTACAGGTAGGCGCGGTTCAGGGTGCCGGCGAGCTTCGCGAACGCGGTCGGCCACTCGCCGTGGGCGCTCGCGACCGCGGCCTCGAACACCGGAATCGCCTCCTCGTTGCGCCCGGAGTAGGCGAGCCCGGTGGCCAGGGGGATGCTCGCGCCCTGGTTCCCGCCGGCGAGGGCGTGCTCGGACGCCGCGATGACCAGTTCGACGTCGAAGGCGGCGAGGGCGGTCCAGGCCATCGCCGAGGAGCGCTCGACGGCGAGCGGCGCCCCGGCCTCGAGCCGCCAGCGGACGGCCCGCACCTCCTCGTCGGGCCGATCCAGCGCCTCGACCGCGGCCGCGAGGTCCGTGAGGAGCTCCGCGCGAAGGTCGGCGTCGAGTCGTCCGATCACGACCTCGGCGTAGAGCGGGTGGTCGGGGCGGACCTGATCGGCGTCGTCGAGCACGCGGACCAGCCCTGACTCGAGCACGTCCGTCACCGCCTCGGGGGTCGCGAGGTGGTCGAGCGCGGCGACGGGGACGTGTCCGGCCAGGGCCACCTGCCGGAAGAGCCGAGCGGCCGCCGGTGGGAGCGCGAGCGCATGGTCTGCGACGAGGTCTTCGAGGCCGACGGGGGCGGTGGCATCGGGCGCGGCGTGCCACACGCCACCCTGCTGTCGGATCGAGCCGTGGGCGAGGCCCGAGCGCAGGAGCTCCCGCAGGAGCAGGGGGTTGCCGCCGCTGCGGCCGTGGACCCGACGCAGCGAGGGGCCGTCGAGGTGCCCGCCGAGCAGGTTGGTCACGAGCTCGTCGACATCGGCTTCGTGCAGCGGATCGAGTGCCAGCTGCTCGATCCCGTCCACGAGCAGCTGGTCGATCGCCGGTGGGAGGTCCTCGCCGTCGCGCAGCGTGATCGCGACGGGCACGGTCGCCTGCCGCACCAGGTGGAGCACGACCGTCGCCGATTCGGGGTCGAGGTGGTGGGCGTCATCCACCCAGATGGCCTCGGGTGGTCGACGCTCGATCGAGTCGGCGAGCGACTGGACCAGCCCGCGCCGGTCAGAGGCGCCGATCACCACATCGGGTGCGGCGAGCGCGAACGCGCCGAGCGGGGTCGTGCGCAGGGAGGGCCCGGCGCGCACCTTCCACACCGGCGGCGCCAGCCGATCGAGCGCGTCCTCGACCACGCGGCTCTTGCCGATCCCCGCGGGTCCCCGCACCACGATCGCCCGCCCGTCGCACGCACCGGTCAGCACCGCGTGCACGCGCTGCCGGGCGTCGTCGCGCCCCACCATCGGCCATCCCCCGCTCACGGCGGGCACGCTAGCCACGCGGGCGTCCGGTGCCGTTGGCCACCACCTCGCCGAGCGCCTCGCGGGAGTCGACGCCGAGCTTCGCCGATGCACGGAGGATGTGGCCTTCGACCGTCCGCACCGAGAGGACGAGCTGCTCCGCGATCGCCCGGTTGGACCGCCCCGCCGAGACGAGCAGCGCGATCTCGAGCTCCCTGGGCGTCAGGGTCGGAAGCTCGACCGGTGGCGTCCGCCGAAGCGGGCGAGCGAGGCCGGACCGCGCCAGCAGCTCATCGCTGCGCAGCGCGGCGGCGATGGCTGCGCGCCGGGAGCCGGCCACCGCCCAGGCCGCCGAGGCGTCGGCCGAGGCCTCGGCGGCGTCCACGCAGCGGCCGAGCTCGGCGAACGCATCTGCAGCTGCGAGCGACTCCTCGCCGTCGCCCGTGCGCAGGGCGTCGAGCTGGCGTGCGACGGCGGCCGCCCACGGTCCCTCGGACCGCTCTGCCGCCACGTGCAGTCCTGGGAACGGACGCTCCAGCGACGCGGCGCGCCACACGAGGTGCCCGAGCGCCAGCGCGCGACCCCAGAGGCCGGCGTCCACGGCTCGGGTGACCAGGAGCGCGCCCTCGGCAGCGGCGACCTCCACCTCCCCGTCGAGTGCCTGCAGCAGTGCCCGAGCCCGGGCGTGGTCGGCGTCGTCGACATCAGGGAGCTCGGCTGGCACCCGCCCGTCGAGCTCGCGCCACCCATCCTCGATCTGGCCGTCGAGGGCGAGCGCCTCGGCCAGGCGAGCGCGCAGCACCGCCGTACGTCGCCCGCTCCCGGGCCGGCCGTGGCGGGCGCCGATCGTGGCCCGGAGCGCCCGGACCGCGACGCCGGGCTCGCCGGCGGCGAGGGCAGCGAGGCCGAGCGCCTCGCTCGCGAGGTCGACGCTCCCCGGGAACGGACCGCTGCGCCGGATGCGACCGAGGCGCTCGTCGCCGAACCGCTCGAGCAGCCGGGCATCCCCGAGCAGGTCGAGGACTTCGATGGTCGCCTCGTCGAGCTCCTCCTCGGCAGAGCCGGTGGCGCGCGCCCGGACGAGGGCCGTCCGCGCTGCCTCGAGCATCGCGAGCCCGTGGAGGGCTCGGCCCCGGTGCGCGTCGGCGCGAGCGATCGTGGCCGCCGCACCCACTCGGTGCGCCACGGCGGCATCGGGATCGTCCAGCACCGGTCTCGCCGCGCCGATGGCATCCTCCGCCAGGTCCGCGTCGAGGAGACCGCGCGCTCCTTCGACGCGGAGTGCACGAGCGAGGTCGTCGTCGAGCGTCGTGTCGGCGAGGGCGACGAGCGCCCGGGATCGATCGGCGTCTGCCGGTCCGGTCCGGCGCCGGAGCACGTGCATCCCGAGGGTGGCGCGCCCGGTCGACCCGTGGTCCAGGCCGGCCTCCAGCGCGGCGCGGTACGCCGTGGCGGCGTCCTCGTCGGCTCCGAGCGCGGCCAGCGCGTCGCCCAGGCCGACCCGGGCCTCGGCCACGCCAGCGTCGACCGCTGCGGCGAACAGCCGAATCGCCACCTCCGGCGAGCTCCGGCGCAGCGCCTCCTCGCCGGCATCGATCAGCAGGCAGCTGTCGACCGGATCCCCGGCCGCCTGGCGGTGCGCGATCGCCCGGAGCGATGCACCCGGCGCCCAGTCGCTGAGCGATTCGGCCCCAAGGGACTCGGCGAGGTCGTGGTGCAGGGCACGCTGGCGGTCTGGGTCGAGACCGTCGAGGAGCACCTCGGCGATGAGCGGGTGTGCTGGCGCCACGGTGCCGTGCACGTCGACGTCGATCAGCTCGGCCGCGCGGGCCGCGGCCAGCGTCGCCCGCCCGACGAGGTCCGTCAGCACCGGCGCGGGCAGGTCGCCACCGACCGCGACGAGCGCAGCGGCGCGGAACACGTCGTCGGACTGGTGGGCCAGGCGCTCTCGCACCAGTCCGCCGAGGGCCCACGCACCTCCGACGGACGGGTCCCAGCGGAGGATGCCACCGGCCCGGCGGAGGACGTCGCGCGCCACCGCAGCGCGCAGCAGCTCGCGCAGGTGCAGCGGACTCCCCTCAGAGAGCAGCGCGAACCGCCTGCTGGTCGCCTCGTCCACCTGCTCGCCGAGCACGCGCTCGACCAGGCTCGTCACCTCGGCATCGGCCAACGCCCCGAGGGCGAGCACCTCGAGGGTGCCGACGACGCGCAGGGCGACGACCGACTCGGGCAGCGGATCACCCGTCCGCGCGGTGGCCACGAGAGGGAGCCCGGCCGCGGCGAGGTGCTGCAGCACCTGCGCGCTCGCCGCATCGATCCCGGAGACGTCGTCGACGCAGACGGCCTCCCACCCGTCGTCCTCGACGCGGCGCACCGCTCGCGCCAACGCCGGGGCGAGGGCGGTCCCCGGGTCGGGTGAGAGCGATGGGAGCGAAGCTGACAGCGACCCGAGTGGGAGCGGATCGCCGTTCGGGCGTCCGGTCACGCGCAGGACCCGACGCCCATCGGACCCGGCCCGGGCCACCGCCTCGTTGACGAGCGCGGTCTTGCCGATGCCGGCGATGCCCCGGACGAGCAGGCTGGGCGCGGTCGGGTCCACCAGGGTTCGTCCGACGAGATCGAGGGCCTGCTCCCTGCCGACGAACGGCCAGGTCGGTGCCCTCGTCCGGCCTCGTCCGTCGCCCACGCTCCCCACGATCGGGGACCCTACGACGGGTGGTCCCGGAAGGATCAGGTAGCGACTACCTAGGTGGCACGCGACGCCCGCCCGCACGATGGGCGCATGATCGACATCGACACCCCGAATCCAGTCCGCGCCCGCCGAGTCGGCCTCGTCGCCCTCCTCGCAGCGGGGATCCTCCTCGGAGCCACGGGCTGCGGTTCGAGCGACTCCGGGGGCTCGTCGGCGTCAGCCGGCGACGGGACCGAGACCTCGGCCGGATCCGGCGCCGGCGACGGCGCGACGACCGATGCCGAGGGCTCCGACGGCGGTGCCGCTGCCTCCGCCTGCGGCGGGGAGATCTACGTCGCCACCGTGTGCGCCACCGTGAAGGTCAGCGGGTCGACCGCGGTGGACGACACCGCGGCCAGCCCGGTGGGCGGCGCGGTGTCGACCGACGGCGTCGCCGACTGCGCGACCTGGGCCGAAGGCGCCGATGGCGACCTCCAGTTGCCGCTCTTCCTCGACGGGCTCAGCGACGGGACCCGGTTCGGGATGGAGTCGCTCGTCACGGACTACACCGGTCCAGGCACCTACGACCTCGAGCAGCTGAGCGGGTCGGGAAGCTCGTTCACCATCGTCGTCGGCGACCTGCGCTACCAGCCCGACCCTGATGGGCAGAGCACCGCGACGATGACGGTCGAGGCCGATGGCAGCGGGTCGTTGCAGGCCGGGAACTTCCTCGTGGACAACGGGTCGGGCACCTGGTCTGACCCGATCGAGGCCGACATCTCCTGGACCTGCACCGACGCCTGACCGTCGGCGCGACGCTCGGTGCCGGCCCGCCCCATCCCTCCCCCGGGGCGCGACCGGCGCCGACGCCCGACCGGTGGCGTGGCCTGAGGCAGCGCTCAGAAGAACCCGGTGACCGACGAGGGCGCGTCGACCGCGGCGAGCCGCAGGTCGACCTGGTTGTCGGTGAACCCCTCGGTGTTGAGCGGGCTTTGCGGCGGCGCCTCAGCGTCGATGAAGCGGGCTTGGTCGCCGTAGGAGCGGATCACGAAGCGACCGATCTGGCCGACGCGCTCGATCGGTCGGGCTGCGGCGGTCGGCTGTCCCAGCGCGTTCGTACCTTGATCGTGTCCAGCACACACAAGGAGCCGCGCAGTGCACACAACGAGCCCCCAGAACCCGGATCAGGCGCCCAGCAGGGCCAACCGACCGAGCCCGGCGGCCGCGGCCGGCTGGCCGTCGAACCCTGCCGGATGGTTGCCGCACAACGGTCAAGGTGCTGGTAGCGGCGCTGCAGACCGCCTCGTGGGAGCACCCGGCGGCGGGGATGCCGGCGGATCCGATCTCCCAACCGGCGCGACTACGGATCAGAAGGTTAGGGGTTCGAGTCCCTTCGAGCGCGCGGAGCAAATAC
>CAZEIK010000004.1:0-81012 GCA_964512315.1 uncultured Candidatus Saccharibacteria bacterium | reverse complement strand
AGCGGTAGGAGAGTGTTCCACTCTGCGTTGAAGGTAAAGGGGTGACCCATACTGGAGCGTGTGGAAGTACGAATGCTTGCACAAGTAACCGCAAGGAAGGTGAGAGCCCTTCCCGCCGAAAGACTAAGGATTCCTGCGCAACGTTGATCGACGCAGGGTTAGTCGGGCCTAAGGTGATGGCTAACGCCGGAACCGATGGACATATGGTTAATATTCCATAACCTAGTGAAAATGTGATGGACTGACGCAGTGCTGTACCGTACGCCCCTTATTGGATTGGGGTCGGGTATGTGAGTGGCTGATATAGGCAAATCCGTATCAGAATACCGCGAGCATATACGTGAAAGCTGTAGCAATACAGACGAAAGTACGAGAGCGCGCTGCCGAGAAAAGGTTCTACATTCTGTGAATACAGAACATATCTATTAGTGCATCCTTATGCATTAATAGATGTGCTTAAGTTTTTATTAGCCCGTACCGCAAACCGACACAGGTAGTCAAGTCGAGTAGACTAAGGCGAACGAGTGATTTCTCCCCAAGGAACTAGGCAAAAAAGCGGCCGTAAGTTAGCGATAAGGCCTCCCTCCATCACTTTGCTTTTAAAACAAAGTGGTGAGGGTTCTAGAGAATTGAAAAATGTTAGATTAATTTCTAACGAGACAAACATGTGTATATGTTTATAAATACACACACGATTCTCTGAATCATTCCAAAGCTTTGCTTTTAAATTTGAAAGTAAAGTGATGGAGGGCGCAGCGAAAGTGTCCCTGCCGACTGTTTATCAAAAACACAGCTCTGTGCGAACTCGTAAGAGGATGTATACAGGGTGACGCCTGACCAATGCGGGAAGGTCAAATACTGGTGGTAGCAATGCTGACCGGTATAAGCCCCCGTCAATGTCGGCCGTAACTATAACGGTCCTAAGGTAGCGAAATTCCTTGTCTGGTAAGTTCAGACGTGCACGAATGGCGTAACGAGTGGGGAACTGTCTCGGGGAGTAGCTCGGTGAAAATACAGTGGGGGTGAAGATGCCCCCTACCTGCAGATAGACGAAAAGACCCCGTGAGCTTTACTCTAGCTTGATATTGCTTTTGTTGGTGTGTTGCGTAGTATAGTGGTGAGAGGTTTGATGTTATCGGTTTCGGCTGATATCTACTCGACAGTGAAATAGCCATCTTCACATTTGCAAAAGCTAACGTGTACGGAAAAAACGTACGCAGACAGTATCTGGTGGGGAGTTTAACTGGGGCGGTTCCCTCCTAAAGAGTAACGGAGGGGTACATTAAGGTCAGCTAGGCGCGAATGGAAACCGTGCCGATAGTGTAAGGGCATAAGCTGGCTTGACTGTGAGACGGACATGTCGAGCAGACGCGAAAGCGGGTCCTAGTGAACCGACCACTCGCATTAGATGCGGTGGAAGATTAACGGATAGAAGCTACCACGGGGATAACAGGCTAGTTCCACCTGAGAGTTCATATCGACGGTGGAGTTCGGCACCTCGATGTCGGCTCATCTTATCCTGGTGGTGGAGAAGCTACCAAGGGTTTGGCTGTTCGCCAATTAAAAAGATACGTGAGCTGGGTTCAAACCGTAGAGGAAAGAATAAATGTTAATTATTAGTAATAGTAATTAATTATATTGTTTCTTCTTAGTTTGAGCCCGAGGGTTAAGACTAAACTTAACAAAAAAGACATCATCACGGCGGCTATGCATAGCGATATGTATAGACAAGCTGACTAATATCGGAAAAATCCTGAGCAAAGTCAAAGGACAATTCCGAGGGAAGTAATGCTAAAAATATTTTTGCATTGCACCCGTAGAGACTACACGTCAGCAGTCTGTTGTAAAAAACAGATGAAGCTATAGTCCGATTCCTCTGGCAACAGAGGTTGATAATTATTGAAACCAAGATTATCATTTAAAACACAACCTAAATCATGCGTGAGACAGGTTGGTTTCCTATCTTCTGCAGGCGTTCGATAATTGAGAGGACTTGCTCCTAGTACGAGAGGACCGGAGTGAACTGACCTCTGGTGTATGGGCTCTAGCGCCAGCTGGACCGCCCAGTAGCTATGTCGGGAATGGATAACTTCTGAAAGCATCTAAGAAGGAAGCCACCCTCAAGATAAGTTATCGTTAAGCGTCGTAAGAGATTATTACGTTGATAGGACCTAGATGTACGGACAGTAATGTCTTTAGTCGAGGGTTACTAATTACGCGAAATCCTATTAGGAAATGTGTATATTACACATACGTTTGTTGTGATTATTTAGATGATTTTGAATACTTTGTTCTGGTGATTTGGCCGAGGGGTCACACCTCTTCTCATTCCGAACAGAGTCGTTAAGCCCTCGCGCGGCGATGGTAGTGCTATTGCGCAAGAGTAGCTTGTCGCCAGAACAAAGTATTCAAATTTCCTTGCCTGTGTAGCTCAGCTGGCAGAGCGCTTCTTTACATAAGAAGAGGTCACGAGTTCGAATCTCGTCACAGGCTGCCCCTTATCTTCGGACGAGGGGTTTTTATTTTGTCACAAATTAATCATCACGCTGTTAAGATATATTATGAGGAGAGTAAGACAGGTCACTTATACATTGCTAGGCACTATATTTTTAACTATAGGTTTGATTGGTTTTGTGACACCCATACTCCAAGGTTGGTTTTTCTTTGTAATAGGACTTATTTTGATATCTCTCGAGTCGCCAGTTGTGGATGAATGGCTATCTAATTTGGCTAGGAAAAATAGTAAGGTTGACCATCATTATGGCAAATTACGTGGATGGATTAGGTCTAAATTAGGGTATAACTAGTCAAAATTAAGAATAAAAATGTTACACTTTCTTATTATGAGAAAAGTATTATTTTTATTGGCAGTATTATTAGGGTCGATTAATCTTTCTTTTGCCGCAGACGCGTCTTTGACTCAGGCAATGTCTAGTTGTCCGGTGGGGTCTTATTTTGTGAAAGAATTAATTAAGGGGAGACCTTTGAATGATCAGCTTCTTTTTAATCATGATGTATATTACAAGCCAGTCTCTACATCTTCTTATGCTGTATTTAGTATAACTTTGCCAGTTGCTACTAATACTGCTTATTATCCGAAGAGTATGTCTTGGAGTATGCCTAGTGTTATTGATGGCGGTTGGTATGATCAATATTACCCCAACACAAAGAACTTGTGGGGAAGAGCTTCGGACTTTGAAATTATAATATCAGAAACCAGGGCGTGTGATTTTGATGGCACCGGTCTCTCTTTTAGAAAATACACTATGGCTGATGGCGGAGCTTTTAGTATTCCTATATACCCCAGCGACAACTTTCAGCAATTAAATTACATGAAAGAGCATTTAAATGCAGGGAAGAAGTATTACATCACAGTAAGGGGTCGCTCAGATGAGGTGGGTAAATATACATTAAGAAAAGCTTACGATGCAGCCACAAAGAATGCTTTTAATTATAATAATATGGGCGGTGGATACGGTATTCCTTTAGTGGAAGAGTTTAGCTCTATTATGCAAAGAGGCGCTACATTTGCCGACGATACAGTTGATCAATCTCAACCAAAAACAACTAATCCAAATTCGCCGTCTAATACATCTTTTGTAAATATACAATACAGAATGGGCTTGTATTCAAATGACCAGAACACAAATGGAGGAGTTACTGATTTGCAAAAGTTTTTAAAATTAGCAGCATGCCCAGATCTTTTGGTTACGGGATTCTTTGGTAGCAAAACAGAAGCTTGTGTAAAAGAGTATCAAAAACAAAAATCTTTACCAGCTACTGGCTATATAGGAGAAATGACAAAGGCTGCACTAAATAGCGATGGCACAAAAGCCGCAATAGTTGGTGGCAACATAAATGCTACTGTTTGTGGTAATTCTGATCTACCTATAAACACAGTTGCTGGACCATCAACGTCTGTGTCGCAGGCGGGATGGGGAGGAACGGCGAGTTATGTTGGGCCGAATCTTGTCATGCCTTCTCGCGTGTATCTTGGCAAGACATTTAGCGTTACAGCCAATTATCAGAATGAGGGCCTAACAATAGAAACTAACCCTCTATCTTCAGATCCTTCAAACGGCATTGTGATTAAGCAAACATCAGCGACAAGTTTTGATGTGACCGTTAATGATGGCAAATTTATAACAAAGAATAGCCCCGAAGCCAAGCTGTATGTTAGAGCTAAAAGTAATTACACTCCAAAGAAGGGTGAGGTATATAGGGATGGTTGCGCATTTGTAACTGTCTCTCCAGACAATTCAGCTAATAATTCAAATACAAACAAAACACCAACTATAAACTTAACATCTACTAATTTGCCTGTTAATGGTGCAGTAACATTATCTGTGTCTAATTTGGTACCTGGGGCATCTGTACCAAAGCTGTGTGTAATGGGAACTAATACTTCTTCATATAGCGATACATGTGGCAAACCTAAACCCGCAGGTAGAATTTTCGAAATAACCCCAAATTCTGTTAATGAGTCTGTTCCTTATTGCCAACCATACAGTAGCAAGGTTGATGGTTATGGATCTGCGACATATCTCTGTACAGCCGCAACACCTGGCAACTTAAAAACTAATGTTTCAAGTACATACAGGAATCCTTATAACATTTGGGTTTATGACCAAGACGTAGATGTCTCCTCTTATGATAATTCCAAAACTCATTATAATAAAAGTGCTACAGTACAGTTAAACATAACCGATACTGGGTCTTCTAATATTGTAGACAGTTGCCCAAATGGTCAGTCAATGTATGCTGGATTGGACGGATTGTCTGCGCCTAGCTGTACATCATGTGCATACATTCCAGAATCAATCAGATCTGGTATATCAAAATGTTCTAGTGTGGTTGATGCGCCAGCAACTTGGCAGACTAGTGTTGTGTCTGGTTCAGTAGACAAAGGAGTGCTCAGTTCTGGTTTTGAGAGATACAATCAATGTCCAAATGGAGCACCAGGCTCCGTAGGGCAAACTTGTTCTAATAAGGGCTATAGTTGCTATATGCCATCAAACTCTTCTAGTTTTACAGTTTATAAATGTCCGGGGTATACAGGCGCAACAGCAACGTTAAAAGGAAAAGCTTATTCAGAAGACAATACAGGAAAACTTACCCCCGTGCCTGCAGGATATCAGATAGCTGCAGGGTTGCTGATACCGGGATGGAGTTGTTCAAAAGTTGTAACAACAGCATCTGACGGGTCTTATGATTTCAATGGTAATGCTGGATGTATTATAGGCCTACCAAACATTGCCCTCTATGCTCCTAGTGAAATATTAAATGGTACTGGTCCTGGTCAAACAGTGTTCTCAAATGCTAACTCTTTGGCAAGTGTTCGTCCTACTTCTTATGGTAATGTCCCAGATCTTATTTATTACAAAGGAACCGGCTCATATACATTTGCTAACAATCCAGTTATAGGTAATCCTGATACATCTACTTGTGCGTATGATAGCAATCAGCAAGACAATATGCGCCTCGAGAAGATATTTACTCAGACACCTTCTAAGGCTGCTATGGGTACACCTGGCACATATAACAATAAGACATATTGGTATGCAGGTGAGCCAAACGGAGGATTTTGGCAGAGATCAATTGGTAAATGTTCTGATCCTGTTACAACAAATCCGCCGAGTGGCCCAGCAGCCAGGTCTCTTGTTGCTTACGTTCATAAGCTGTCTTGTTCTGACATGCCTTCTACAAACATGTCTATCTTTAAGCAAGGACTGAGTGCCGCGCTACAACCAGAATTTTATGTTGGTTTAGGAGCTTCTCAATCTGTCGGTAATTTGGTATCTAAAAGAGTTCTTGCTTATTACTCTTCTTCACCAACTTGGGAGATAATGCCTGGATTTGGGATAATAATAAGTCCATCAGAGTATGCTCAGCTGATTGATAGTCTGCCTACAGTTAGCAGATCTGATGCACTTAAAAAGTGTGGAATGTAGCAAGCTACTTTTCTCTAGTTATTATAGTAAATGTATTTTTACTTTTAATTAGTGAATCTTTGAATCTACTGTAAAGCTCATCAGGTAATTCAGATTTTCTTCTGTCTAGTATTGCCTGTGCCAAGTCTAGGAACCAAAATGTGCCAGCATGAACCAAGTCACTGTTCATGGTAGACATATTATGTATTTTGTCACAGGTGGCAACTAGCAGCGATTCGCTAGGTCCAACTTCAAGAAGCGCTAGGTAGTTCTGCTTTTTCTCTTTCCAAGTTAAAGTGTTGCCTGTTGATCCAAAAAACTTTGGCTCGGTCACATGATAGATTATATTTTTTACTTTACTACCGAACATTCCCTCAACTTCTTCAAAGCTAACACCACAGTCTTCAACTACGTCATGTAAGAGGCAACTTATAATAATATCTTCATCTTGAGTGTATTTTGAAGCAATTAGTACAACAGAAAAAGGGTGAGAAATATATGGGGTCTTGTTCTCATTTTTTCTACTTTGATCTCGATGGGATTCGGCTGCAAAGTTAATAGCCATTTGCAGTCTGGGTGTTAATTCGATGTTCATGCTATGATTATACTATGAAAAGAGCTGTATTACTTACTATAATTTTTGCAATATTGGTTGCTTCGGGCACATTTTTACTTAAAAATCAGCCAATTTCTTTACCCGAATCGAATCCTGCTCAGGAGCAGGAGAATGCCTCGGGAGAAGTCTTAACTGGAGACGTGGTTACGGTTGCCACAGGCACCAAATACCTTAGCGCCGAGATTAGTTACCCTAAAAGTAATCTTCTGGTTAAGAATAAAGTTCTGAGTGAGTACTACTCCTGGGCTTCAGATACTGAAATATTTAAAATGACAGATCAGACTGCAAAAGACATGGGTCTTCAGGAGGGTATGGGTTATCAGTATCAAGCCGAGTATCAGTTAGCAACTAGCTCAGACACAACGTCCTACGTGTATGACATTTACACTTTTACTGCTGGCGCACATGGCTCGGCCTATACAAAAGTCTATTCATTCGACAATGCCGGCAAAGAGATAGACATAGCAAAGTCACTAACTGATACTCAGATTCAAAAAATATCTAAGATAGCTTTTGAGGATATTAAAAAACAAATGCTTAAAAATCTAGAAGCTAATTCAGAAGATGCGGCTGAGATAAATACCGAGTGGCTCAAAGAAGGCACTAGCCCAAAGAGAGAGAATTATTCTGTCGCTTGGTATGAAGGCGAGGATTTGGTTGTTTATTTTGGGCAATATCAAGTAGCTCCTTATGTGTTCGGTGAGTTCGAAGTTAGGATTCCAAAAAAGTCTTTATAATATAAGGGTATTTTATTATCTTTTTTGTGTTACAATATTTGTTATGAATAAGAGCATAGTCAGAGTCTTGGCGATACTAGTTTTAATAAGTCCATTTTTTTATGTGTCATCAGTTTACAAAGATGTGTTTTATATTTTATCAGGCTTACTTATAGCAGCAGCAACAGTAACTATTAAGAAAAAGAAAAAAGGAGAAGAGTTAGATAGGGTGGATAAATAAATATTGGTTAGGCTATACACACTGATATACTTTAGACTAGCGATGAATAGTGAAAATAATTATGATTTGAATGATTTTGCTAGAGTCACTTATTTAGGTTTGGCTGATTTTCGTGGTGGAGAGAAAAAGTTCGGGATTAAGGCGATAGACAGAACAAGACATACATATGTAATAGGTAAGACCGGTTACGGGAAGTCCACTCTTTTAGAGAACATGGCCATACAAGATATTCAAAATGGAGAGGGTGTTTGTTTCGTGGATCCGCACGGGTCGTCAGCTGAGAAGTTATTAAAATATGTACCAGAACACAGAATAGGTGATGTTGTATATTTTGCGCCGTTTGATTTGGACTACCCTGTGGGGCTTAATGTGTTAGAGGAAGTGCCAGATGATAAGAGGCACTTGGTTGCATCTGGGTTGATGGCGGCTTTTAAGAAAGTTTTCGGTGAAGAGAAGTTCTCAGACAGAATGGAAAATATTTTGAATAATATTATTTTGGCTTTACTTGAGAATAAGGACCAGGCATTACTTGGAATCAATAGAATGCTCTCAGACAAAGAGTATAGAAAGTTTATTGTTTCGAATGTAAAAGATCCTGCTGTAAAAAGTTTCTGGAATGAAGAGTTCGCCAAGGCCGGAGATAAGTATCAACAAGAGGCAGCTCCGGCTATACAAAATAAAATCGGACAATTTATTTCTAATCCGCTTATTCGCAATATAGTAGGACAAAAACATTCTGCTTTTGATATACGCGGCTTGATGGACAAGAGAAAGATTTTTATAGCCAATCTCTCAATAGGTAAAGTAGGAGAGGGTAATGTTAAGCTCCTCGGCGCATTACTTGTAACAAAGATATATTTGGCTGCCATGTCTCGCGCCAATCTTTCCGAGTCGGAACTTCGTAATTCACCCCCATTTTATTTTTATGTAGATGAGTTCCAGAATTTTGTGAATGAAAGTTTCGCTCAGATACTTTCACAAGCTAGAAAGTATAATCTAGCTCTAACTGTTGCTCATCAATATATAGATCAGATGACAGATGAAGTTAAGAGTGCGATATTTGGTAATGTGGGCACAATGATATCGTTTAGAACTGGCCCAACAGATGCTGAGATACTTGAAAAAGAGTTCGCGCCACAATTTACTATGGACGACATAGTCAATTTGTCTGCAAGGCAAGTTTATTTGAGGCTTTGTATCGATGGTGCAGGATCTAAGCCTTTTTCTGCTAAAACATTACCACCAATTCCTGAGGGTGAGCATAGCTTCGTCCCGGCTGTCATAGCGACATCTAGGGCTACATATTCCAAAGATAGAGCTAGCGTAGAGGAGGATATAAGAAATTGGTATAGGCCGGTTGTGGAGTGGTTCGGAGCAAAACCAAAATCAATATCTCCAGCTGAAGAAGCAAAACAAAAAGTTCAAAAAGTTATACATGAGAAAAGAATAGAAAAAGTAGAAGAGAAGAAAGTTGAAGATAGAAGGGGTAATGACAAAGTTGTTAATAGAGTAAGTCATACAGATCAAGGTCAAGTTAGAGAAGAAAAAAAGAATACCGCACTCCGAGACGCGCTCAATGTTGCCCTAGGAGTATCTAAAAAAGAGGTCTCGGCAGAAGACGCTACTAAGATCTCTCAGCCAAAGACTAAGACTGTTGCAGATGAGGATATAAAAAAAATCTTAGAATTATAAAATATGAAAAAGCTTATCTTGTGTTTATGTGTTACGGCTCTCTTGCAGAACGCAAAAGCTTTACAGATAACTGAGATATTGTACGATCCATCTGGATCAGATACTGGTCATGAGTGGTTCGAAGTTTATAATGATGGCGAAGCCACAGTAGACCTTAAGACTTATAAATTCTTTGAGAACAGCACAAGTCATACTATTAGTTACGTGTCAGGTGCAGAAATGTTACAGAAAGGTACTTATGCGATTATCGCTGACAATGCTAGCTTTTTCTTGCTAGATAATCCTAATTTTACTGGAAGCCTTTTTGACTCAGCTTTTTCTTTTTCGAATTCAGGTGAGACAATAGAAATGCGCACAGCAAATGGTGAGTCAGCCAGTAAGGTCAGTTATACTCCTGTGCCAGATTCAAATGGAACGGGTGGCACACTTTCACTCATAAACGGATCATGGTTACCTGGCAACTCAACACCGGGTGATGTGAATGTGGCTTTTTCTGGTTCTGTTTCAACTACACCCACATCTACTTCTAGTGCAACAACACAAACTAGTTCTAATTCATATGTTCAAACAACCAAGAGAACGTATTTGCTTGGCGACATACACATGTTAACGAATAAAGAAATATTTACTACAGCTGGTGCTAGTACTTATTTTGAAACACGTAATGCGGATAGCAAGAACACTAATATTGTGGGAACTGTTTATTGGTCATTTGGTGACGGTGCTGGTGCGGTTGGTGCAACATCTAGTCACATATATCAAAACTCCGGAGACTATAATGCCTTTCTAGAAGTAGAAAATAGTAATGTTTATGGTATAGAGAAGGTAACGGTGCATGTTAGAGATCCGAAGTTAAAGGTGTACGCCACGTCTAGTGGTATTGTTGTTGAGAATATAGACGACGAAGATATAGATATAGGAGGATTTAATATAATGTGTGACACGGGAATATTTCAAATAGCTAGACATTTTCTAATTAATAAAAATTCTAAAGTTTTGATTAGTGACAAAGTTCTCGGATTCGGTTGTGCTAACCCAAAGCTTAGATTTTCTAATAATACATTAGTTCCTGAATTTTATAAAAACGAAAACAAAAGTATAATGTTTTCTTTGAATGAGACAAAAGCTAGCTCAACACAACACAAAAGACCCTTGTATAAAAAGGTTAATTTGTCTAATAAGGTAACATCAAGTCAGTCCGCAACTACAACTCAAACAATGGAGCCAACAAAGCAGACTCAGCCTTCAGTGGGGAAAAGCGCCCCAAGCGGTATAAATAAATGGTTATACTGGCTATATGAATAAGTTTCTATTAGGAATTTTTGTTTCTTTTGTTGCGATTAGTTTTGTCTCGGCTCAGTCCGTTGCTGGGGATAGTAATAATAATGGTATAAGAGATGAGGTTGAGTCTATGATAACTAACATGGCTAGTGCCTATAAGCTTTCAACTCCTCAAGTGAGCGCGCTTGCTCAAGTTGCTAGGTCTTTGCAATATATTTTAACCATCAATCCTCAGACGAGAGATCAGGCAGTAGAAGTTGCAAAGCGAGATGCTGCAGCTACTAATTGTGCGTCATCTAGATTCTCGGGTGCAATTTTTGATGACGTTTACAGTAATGTTGAGGCGGCAACTTTTAATACAAGCGAGAGGCAATCTATTTATAGTTTCTACACTAACTTGTTAGGTGAAGACGACAATATTACGCCAACAGTATTGAGTGCTTGTGAAGATAATTTTTCAGATACAGGTAGTGGTAACAACGGGGGTTCTAATAATGGTAACTCGGGCGGCAATGTGTATTCGTCTATGCCATCTGGAATAGTCTCAGATCAGAATATTAATTATCGTTGCACTGTTATGACACAGTTCATGGAGTATGGATCTCGTGCGTCACAAGTTCTGACACTGCAGAAGTTCTTGTCTGATACTGGATATATGGAGATGTGGCCAACTGGATATTTCGGACGCAACACTGAGGCCGCTGTTAGACTTTGGCAATCGAGACATGGTGTTGATGTTCGCGGTTATGTTGGCCCTAACACAAGAGCTTCAATAGCAGCGATTACTTGTAGAGGCGATCAAGCTTCTATAGAAAAAGCGAGAAGGGGAGTTGTGGTTACTTACTCAGCACCCAAAGTTGTAAATACAACAACGCAGACTACAGTTATACCAGCGACTAATAACAATACAGCGCCAGCACCTCAAACACAAACAACTACAAGTGTTAAGTTGTCTGCTTCATCTGGAACTTTCTATAGATTGAGAAGTCCTGTTAATTCTCTGTATTTTACGTATAAGACAGACATGAATTCACCAACAGAAATTTGTCTCGAGAGAAGCGGTGAAGGTAATTGTTCTAATCCAGATAACTATACTGCCTTGCAGAGTCAGTACAAGCCAGGCGTATACGACGCTATACCTAATGGAGACAGATGGTTGCTCAACTTTTATTTCAATCAGAACTCTTGGCTTAACGGAGGTAAAGTTTATCTAAAAGGTCAAAGTGGTGTACCTGATATTTATACAATTAGAGTTTCTGACCAACAATAAAAATATTTTTCTCACCACTCTGTCGGCTAGCGTATCCTCCGTCTAAAATTTTGAATCCAGCCAACTTCAGGTATTTTTCTAATTCGTCCTTTGTATAAGACTTTACGAATCTTATATTTTTATGACTCATGAATGGCAGCAGCCCTTTTTTTTCTTCGTCTAGATATGACTTGCTCTTACCACTCATAACATCCCAGCTCGTCACAAAAATAACTCCATCTTTTTTGAGAAGAGAATTTATATTTATGAGCCAGTTTATAATCATGCCTTCAGGTATGTGATGTATTACAGCAACCAGTAGAGCAACATCATAATAATCTTTTTTGTATTTAGAAAAGTTGAGACCATCAAAATGTTCGAATTGGTAATCAGGAAAGTTATCTTTCGCTTTCTCTATTAACTTTTCCGAATTATCTATTCCTAGGTATTCTAAATCTTTGTATTTTTCCAAGAGAAATAGCGCACGCCCATTGCCGCATCCAATATCTATTATTTTCTGGCCGTCTTTCAGATACTTTTCAATATAAACGTTGACCTCATCCCAAGACTGTTTCCTAGTCTGGTCCCATTCATTGGCTATTTTATTGTATCCATCAGCTGTATGCTTTATTGGGTCGAAGTCTGAATTCATTTGTCTTTACTATAGCATAAAAGTATGTTAATGTATAAGTAATAAAGCTTAATGATATAAGCGTAAGTTTTATTTAAGTCCCTCATATATTTTTGGGGTATCTAAATAAAATGATTTCTAATATTTTTGAAAATGTTAAGACAGAGGTAGATGTTGCCAAGCTCAAGCGTCTAGTCGCACGTGATGATTATTGGCGTACACGTTGGATAGCTGTGCGCGAAAAGATTAATAACAAAGTTGACGCCAAAGGGCAGATGCCTAACAACCCAGAACTGTTAGAGCTGTACAATGAGTTGGTTGCAGAAGGTGTGGCGAGTAGGGACATAAAGACTGAGAACATCTTGAAGAGATTAAAAGTTCGTAGTAACTCGGGAGTTGCGGTAGTGTCACTTCTAACCAAGCCATACACTTGTCCAGGGCGTTGTATATACTGTCCTACTGAGAAGAATATGCCAAAGTCATATCTTTCTCGTGAGCCAGCAGCAGCACGCGCTCTGATGCAAAGATTCGATCCGTATAAGCAGATATGGACTAGATTGCGTGCCCTCACGATGAACGGCCACCCCGTGGATAAGATAGAGATGATTTTTATCGGTGGCACATTTAATTTTTATAAAAAAGAATATCAAGAGGAATTCACTCGTGAGGCATTTCGTGCATGTAACAATTGGCGTGCTGTAGAAGAGGGTAGAGAGTTCATAGAAAAAGATAATAATTATACATTAGAAGAGTTACAGAAAATTAATGAGTCGGCACATGCGCGTATTATTGGACTTTCTGTTGAGACTAGACCTGATTATATTATCCCGTCTGAGTTAAAGTGGATGAGACTACTCGGTGTTACCAAGGTTGAGCTCGGTGTGCAGCATCTTGATAATGGGGTGCTAGCATTTAATAAGCGTGAGATGACCGCAGAGGCTGTTGCGGCTGGTTCTGAAATGCTTCGTGATTATGGGTTCAAGGTTGTGTATCACATGATGCCTAATTTGCCCACATCCACACCCGAGATGGATGTGTTGATGTTCAAGAATCTGTACGACGGACTAGATCATCATCCAGACATGATGAAAATATATCCGAATATGGTCTTGAAAGGTTCTCTCCTGTATAAGCTAGTAACTCAGAAGAAAATAGATTATACAGCGTACAGTGATGAGTTACTGACTAGAGTGCTCGCTGACTGTGAGAGCTATGTTCCGAATTATACGAGACTGATTCGTGTTATACGCGACATACCTGCAGACTATATAATCATCGGTAGCAAGAAAAGTAACCTGCGTGAAGATGTAGACAAGTATCAGAAGGCTCGTGGTGTACAGCAGGTAGACATTCGTGCGCGCGAAATACGTGATGCAGAAGTCGACCCTAATGACTTTGAATTAACTGAAACTTGGTATGAGACCAGACATTCCTTTGAGTGTTTCTTACAATTTGAGAATAAAAAGGAAAATAAGTTGGCAGGGTTTCTAAGGCTTAGGTTACCAAAGAAAGATTCAAATTATAATTCCTCTTTACCCCATAGCCTATCGGATGGGGCCCTACGAGATAATTCTAATTTAAATCCTTCTTTTATACAAAGTGATGCAAATTGGGGGATTAAGAAATGGAAAGAGGAGAGCTTGCAATTTGAGAAGGATAATCTAAGTAAGACTGATGCATATCAAATAGACGACCTGCTGTCAGACTCAGCATTGGTGCGCGAGCTGCATGTATATGGAACCATGAAAAGAGTGGGTGAGGAAGGTAATCAGTCACAACATACAGGTATGGGTAAGAAGTTACTGGCTCGTGCCGAGGAGATTGCGCGCGGTGACAACAAACACAATCTAAAATACAAAAAACTCACTATTATTTCAGGAGTGGGTGTACGCGAATATTACAAAAAAAGAGGCTTTACACTACAGAATACGTACATGGTCAAGAGTTTATAAGCTGTTTTGCTGTGTTATACTTTTAAGCATTAATTAAAATATATAAACAGTAAATATGAATTTATCAGGCTTTCTCAAAGGTATAATATACGCATCTCTTGCGATTATACCACTGCTCGCGTGGTTCGTGTCGGAGTCTACATTTTTCCCTTACATTACAGGCAAGAACTTTAGTTTTAGATTCTTAGTTGAGATATCTTTTGTTGCTTGGGTTGCGTTAGCTGCACTTGAGCCAATGTATAGACCTAAAAAGTCTTTAGTTTTTTATTCTTACTCAGCATTTCTATTGGTTATATGTATAGCCAACCTGTTAGGAGTTAACCCTTACCTGTCATTCTTTTCTAACTTTGAGCGTAGCGAAGGATGGTTCACACATTTACACTTATTTATATATTTCACAATACTTTATTCTGTGTACAGGACGGACAAGGATTGGTTAAGAATGATGGGTTGGTTTATTGTTGGCAACATAGCAGTTACATTACAAGCAGTATTGCAAGCGCTAGGGCAGAAAGATTTCTTCGTTACAAAGTTATACAGCACTAAGATCGTTGAATATATTAACTCAGCTTACCCTACAAGCATGGGTAATAATTTGCGCTTGGATTCAACACTTGGTAACGCTGCCTATTATGGTATATATACTTTGTTCTTTGCTTTTATTCTGGCGGCATTAGCCTTTAAGGTTAACAACTGGAAAAGTAAGCAAGGATTGCGTGCTGTATGGATGGTTATTGGTTCTTCACTGTTAGTACTATTGAGCAGATTCGCCGAAATGAATTCTGCATTTTCTAGTGTCAGCATTGTTATATGGTTCATAGGAATGGTTGGGTTAGTATTCGGCGGATACAATCTAGCGAAGAAGTTCAGTGATGGTGAGGTTGGTAGTTGGCCTCTAATAGTCGGAGCAGCTTTAAATGCTTTTCTTTTAATTTACACTCAGACTCGTGGATCTTATCTGGGGTTAGTTCTGGGTGCCATTGTTGCAGCTTATTGTTATTTAACTTTCAAATATACAAAGAAAATAGCTGACAAGACAAAGAAAGCTTTAACTATAACCTTTACAACAGTTATAACTTTCGTCGTGGTGCCATTCTTGTTGTTGTCTGGCTTCCAAGCTTTAAAAACTAGCGAGTTTGCTAACAGCTCTGTTTTTGTAAAAAGATTGACTACAATCAATGTACCGACTTTGTCGAAAGCTTATAACTCAATAGAAAGTGATAATTACCCAGGCATGCTAGAGACATTTGGAGAGATAACAATTGTGTCTCGTATATTAAATGCCAAGATGAGTATAGAAGGCTGGAGTGAAAGTCTTCACACTAAAGTAATAGGTTATGGGCAGGAGAATTATTCTAGTGTTTTTGCTGAGCATTATGACCCTAGAATGTATAAGCAAGAGCCTTGGTTCGACCGTGCACACAATGTGTTCTTTGATTGGTTGGTTGCTGGTGGAGTATTGGGACTAGTTGCCTACCTGGCGCTCTATCTTACACCTATTTATATGCTTTGGTTCAGTAAGGGAAGAGTAAACATGACGCCTGCAGAAAGATCTCTTCTTACTGGTGTACTGGTTGGATACTTTGTACACAACATATTCGTTTTCGATAATCTTATCAGTTGGATAATGTTCGTTCTGGTCTTATCTTATATAGCATCTCGTACACGTGATACAGATGGGCATATAAAAGACGAGTCTAAAAATAACAAACACATCAGCGAGAGAGTTGTATACGCTTACTTGGTTGCTGCCTCAGTTATAAGTCTTACACTGTTCACTTATACTGTGTACAAGCCTCTATCTGCTAACTTGGATGTTTTGTCAGGACTTCGTATAACTAGCACATTGTCGAAATATGAAGATGTTCCAGCTGCAGTAAAGATGACACTTAATTACTTTAAGTCAGCGGTTGCTGCTAATAGCTATGGTAAAACAGAAGTTGCTGAGCAGATGCTATCTCAGGTTACGCTTTTCAAAAATATAGACATAAGCAAAATCCCGGAAGATAAACGTACTGAAACTGCGAAAGACTTAGCCGAGTTGCAAGCTTTAGCTGAGTCTCAAATGTTGAACCTGATAAATACTAAACCTAATGCAAGAAACTTATCATTATACTCTATATATTTGAGATATATGGGTAGATTGGATGAAGCCAAAGAGTTTGGGGCTCGAGCTGTAGCATTGGCACCAAACAAGCAGGGTATAGTAGGCGAATATATAGATTTACTGATTCAGATGAAGGACTATACGAACGCCTATGATTTAGCTAAGAAAATGTACGACTCAGAAAATACTTATCAGTATTCACAAGAAAAGTTCATAACTGCTGCAGCTTATGCTGGCCACAAAGAAGAGGCTAAAAAAGAATTAGAAGACTTGAGAAAGAGAGATCAAGACGCAGCCAAGAGACTTGACGCCGAGCTGGTTAAGTTGCTAAAATAGTCTGGTGAGCGCATTAAGTGTGCGACTTACAACAACAACAAATGTCCTCATAAAACTCCGCCATTCGGCGGGTTTTATGTTTGTGCAAAATAGTATTTTTGTTATAATAAAAAAGAACACTTTTTGTGTTCGCAAGCGACCGCACTCACATAAGGCATTTGTTGTTGGAGTTAGCACCTCGCTTGCGAACAGAGAAAGTGTTTTAATTTGCTATAGATAGATTGCTTTGTGCGGCCAGTGTATCACTTGAGTCAGGTGTAGCGCCGTTCAGAACTTTGACCATGGCGATTATGGCTATCATCAATGCATTATCTGTAGAGAGGTCCTTTTTAGGTAAATACAGATCAATCGAGTCCCTTTTGCACACCTCATTAATAGCAGATCTTATGTGTGTGTTAGCTGACACGCCACCACCTATTATTACTGACTCAGCGTTGTATAGAAAGGTAGCAGTCTCCAACTTTTTAGTTATAACGTCTGTCACTGAGTTCTCGAATTCCATGCAGAATACCTCTCTTGTGTCGTCGTCAATTTCTGTTTTCTGTGCCGCGTACATTACGGCTGTTTTTAATCCAGAAAAAGAAAAGTTTAAGTCCTTTGAGTTAATCATTGGTCTCGGCAGTCTTAAATTCTCCGGAGTTACTACACCTCTTTTTCTAGCGCTTTCTGCTAACTTAGAAATCTTTGGTCCGCCAGGATATTCTAATCCAAGAGATCTGGCCGCCTTGTCGAAAGCTTCACCGGCTGCGTCATCTAATGTTTCTCCTATTTTTTGATACTTACCAAGTCTTGGCATGAATACTAGCTCGGTGTGTCCGCCTGATATTAGCAATGCTATACCTGGCATTTTTGGTTCTGTTATTTTGTATTCGTTTTTCTTTATCTCCTCAACAAGAGAGGCGTAAATATGCCCTTCCATGTGATTGATGCCGTACAATGGTATGTTATGTTCCTTGCAAAGCTTCTTCGCTTCTTCTACTCCTACCCACAAGGCTGGAGCTAGTCCAGGACCATTGGTTACAGCTATTGCGTCTAGATTTTCTATTTTGATTTTGGCTTCGGATAGTGACTTTTGTATTAGAATTGGTAAGTTCTTACTGTGCTCTCTCTTTGCCATATTAGGGTAGACGCCACCGAATTCCTTATGTATATCGATCTGAGAGATGAGAAGATTAGATAGAACTTTAAAATTGTTAGAATTATTTTTGAATTCTATTATACATACTCCAGTTTCGTCGCAACTTGTTTCTATTGCCAAAATCTTCATATTGTGACAATTATAACACAAAAATGTTATATACTTTACTCAAGTCTAATAGACTTACTTTCACTTATGCAATTTTTAAAACAATATAATCATAATGTATTCTTACTGATCGTTCGCGTTGTTGCTGGTATTGCTTTTGTATTCCACGGATACGGCAAAGTTGTTAATCCGGATATGTTTGCGCCATTCTTCACTTCAATCGGACTTGGTGGATCTAACATGGTGATGTTCGTTGGCCTTGTAGAAGTTATCGGTGGAGCATTTCTAATTCTAGGAGTGTATACAATGTATGCAGCAGTTCTGCTTACCATTGTTATGCTTGTAGCAATTTTCAAAGTTCACTTTGCTAATGGCTACAGCATGATGGGTAATGGTTACGAGTATCAGTTATTACTTCTAGCTGTGTCATTTGGAATGATATTCTCAGGACCAGGTAGATACTCTCTTTGGGGAGGTAAATGTGGCTGTCCAAAAGGAATGTGTGACCACAAGGACGGTTCTAAAACTTGTAATTGCTAAATAGGGTTTCTAACACAAAAACACATCGAGAACTCTCGATGTGTTTTTGTGTTAGAATGTTCCTGTGAAAATATTAATTATTTCTGTCTCTAAAAAGTCCATACCATTTCAGGATGATATAAATGAATACAAGAAAAGACTTTCAAAATGGGTTAATGTAGAAGAAGAAATCTTATCGCACAGTGACAAGTCAGACGAAACACTAAGAATGATGAAGCTAATCAAATCAGATGATTATGTTGTATTATTAGACGAGAGAGGGAGTAATTTGAAAAGTGAAGAATTTGCAGAGTTGATAGATAATAGAATGCAAGACTCGCAGAAGAGATTGGTATTCATTGTTGGTGGAGCTTATGGTGTTGATGCAGAATTGCAACACAGGGCTAATTACACAATGTCTTTTGGTCTTATGGTTTGGCCCCATGCTATGTGTAAGTTGATGCTGTATGAGCAGATATACCGTGGTTATATGATACTTAATGGCTCAGCTTATCATCACGAATAAATTGTGTTAATATTTGTACATCCTCACAACGGAGGGCGATTAGCTCAGTTGGCTAGAGCGTTTCTTTGACGTAGAAAAGGTCACAGGTTCAACTCCTGTATCGCCCACAATGCAAAAACTTTTTTTAAGTTTAATAATTTTATTTTTATCAATAGGAGTTATTTATTATTTTGGAGTGCGAGGCACTTATAAGAATAGCCTATCCATAAACAGTAATACCTTTTGGGTTCAAGTTGTTAATAATGACAGAGATAGGCAACTAGGCCTGTCTGGACGTTATGGGATGTGTTCTAAATGTGGGATGTTGTTCGAGTTCAGTGAAGAGCGAGATAATAGATTCTGGATGAAAGACATGAAGTTTGACCTGGATATGATATTTATAGATAGCAATAGGCAAATCGTAAGCATTGCGAAAAGTGTCAAAAAAGAAAGTTATCCGAATACAATCACATCAGAATTGCCGTCGCAGTATGTATTGGAGTTGAATGCTGGCGAGGTAGATAAGCTTGATATAAAGTTAGGTGACGTGGTAAAGTGGTAATGCTACTTTTGATAGGTGCGCAAATCCAAGCTTTTAGCTCGGTGAGTGAGGAAAGTCCGAACACATAGTTTTGAATTATTCAGAACAAAAGTAGTGGGTAATACCCATCGCAGGCAACTGCAGCGTTGCGAACAGAAACGACCCGGTTCAGTCCGGCTGAAACGGCTAAATACGTACTCGTGTGCAAGACCGTACCAACCTTGTGTTGGAGTCGTCGCAAAAGATTTGCATGGCAACATGCAAGCAAGAAAAATACCTATCAATGTGTATCTTCACAAATACACATTACAGAATTCGGCTTATAAAAGTAGAGAAGCCGCCTGCTCCGCAGGCGGCTTCGTGTTATAATCTTTAACAAATGCAAGGAGAGAAAAAGCTTTTATATGCTGCGCTAGTACTTGGATCTTTCAATTTCCTATCACTCATTCTTGGAATGATAAGGGATAGATTGTTCGCTTCTCAGATTGGGCCTGGTGAGATACTCGATACATATTATGCGGCTTTTCGCATACCAGATACTATTAACCTAATAATAATGTCTGTTATATCAGCAGTCACCATCATACCAATTTTTTCTAAATTAATAGACAGTGGTGAGTACAAAAAGTTAGGAGAAATGTTCTCCACGCTTATAATTTTCGTAGCTGCGATATTGGCATTTTTTGCAGCGATTATGTATTTCTTGATACCTCATACACTCGACTGGTATGTGCCAGGGTTTAGCATGGATCAGAAGGCTATGCTTGTAGACATGACTCGAGTCCTCATGCTGCAGCCGATCTTTCTTGCTACTTCATATGTAGTCGGTGCAATATTACAAACCAAAGAAAGATTTTTCTATTTTTCTCTGGCGCCTGTTCTGTATAATTTTGGTGGCATATTAGGGGTCGCAGTCTTTTATCCTATGTATGGTGCATCTGGGCTGGGTCTCGGCATAGTCTGTGGCGCGATACTGCATCTGCTTTCTAATCTGGCTGGCCTGTCACGCATACCAGACAAGTTGTGGGATGGGTTCAGCTTCTCTCTATCTCACATTAGAGAGATTGCTTCTGTTGCTGGCCCTAGGTCGTTAACACTCGGTGTGCAGCAGCTCAGGCTTTTGACTTTTGCTACAGCTGGGTCACTTTTGCCAGCTGGAGCTATATCTGTTTATAATCTTTCTTATAATCTTTATTGGATACCTGTCAGCATCATTGTTATGAGTTATTTGGTCACTGTTTATCCAAAGTTAACAAGCCTCAAGAGTCAGGCTGAGCTTGATAACTTTGTTTCAAATATATTAAATTATTTTATTTTTATAATAATACCTATTGCTGTATTTGGTTTCATTTTTAGAGCTCACCTGGTCCGTATTATTTATGGCACAGGTGTATTCGACTGGCAATCAACCAAGCTGATAGCTGCCACATTTGCAATATTTTTATTCGCATTAGTCTTTGATGCTATACGCAAGCTGTTCAGTAGAGTACTGTTCGCAAGAGGTGTGGTGTATGTTCAGCTGGCAATAGAGGTGATGTTATTATTTGTTCAGAGTTTTATATTTTTGTTCGCGTTTAAAAATATTGTTAATGCTATATCGCCACATCTAGCCAAGATCTTGAATATAAGTACTGACTCGGTACCAACTGTGTCGCTCGCAGTGGTGTTCTTCTTGCTTTGTCTTGTTGAAGTTATTATTTTGTATTTCTTTGTGCGCAAGCATGTGAATTTGAAATTAAACGAGACATTGTGGCACAGCGTTGTCTCCAGCTTGTTCGGCGGCATCCTAGCTTATCTTGGATTAAATATATTTGAAGATTGGAACAAAATAAATGAGACCACTATTGGTCTTCTTCTACAAATGTCACTCGCCGCCATGATCGGACTGTTTGTCTGGTACATAACTTTAAAAATATTTAACAATAGGGACATTTTAACCCTGGAACAAGCTATTAAGTTAAAAATTTGGAAGAAAGAGCGTACACAAATATCAGAAAGTTTAGAATCTGTTGAGTAATATTAAGCTCGAAAAACTTTACAAAATATGCTAGAGTGGCATGGTGAATATTAGAAATTTCTCTATCATTGCGCATATTGACCACGGCAAATCGACACTAGCTGATCGCATGCTCGAGCTGACTGCTACTGTGGACAGGAGGCTGATGCAGGATCAGATCTTGGACAGTATGGAGCTGGAGCGTGAGCGCGGCATCACGATCAAGATGACCCCGGTTAGAATGCTGTACAAGTCTAAGGCTGGTGAGGAATTTGTTTTTAACTTGATAGACACTCCTGGGCATATAGACTTTTCTTATGAAGTGTCACGCAGTCTGCGTGCGGTGGAGGGGGCTATACTTTTGGTGGATGCTACTCAGGGTGTACAGGCGCAGACAATGACAGTGCTCGAGATGGCTAAGGAGGCCGGCCTACGTATCATACCAGTTGTAAACAAAATAGACTCGCCGCTTGCAAAAGTTGATGATACTAAGGAGGAGATAATGAAGATATTGGGTTGTGAATATGAGGATATACATGCAGTGAGTGGTAAGACTGGTGAAGGTGTTGTTGACCTATTTGAAGTTATAGCCAAAGAGGTGCCTGAGCCTAAGAAGTTTTTGATTGATTCGAATGGGTCTCGTGCGCTTATTTTTGATTTTGAATATTCGAATCATCAAGGGGTGATACTTTATGTGCGTATGCTCGATGGTGGTATAAAGAAGAATGATGAATTTGTATTCTTGCAATCCAAAGCCAAGTTCATAGTGCGTGAAGTTGGGTATTTCCGCCCACAAAAAGTAGAGAATAATGGCCTTAATGAGGGTGAGATAGGTTATGTTGTAACTGGTATCAAGGAGCCGGGTGTGGCTAGGGTTGGAGACACTATTACTCCATTTGCTCATCAGATGCCAGCATTCCCTGGATACAGTGAGCCTACACCACTCGTGTTCGCAAGTATTTATCCAGAGTTCCAGGAGTATTTCGACGACTTGCGTACTTCACTTGGCAAGTTGAGGCTTTCTGACTCGTCACTTACTTATGAGGAGGAGTCATCGGGCGCGCTCGGGCGCGGATTCCGTGCGGGATTCCTCGGTATGCTGCATATGGAGATAGTGACAGAGAGACTGCGTAGAGAGTTCGGACTATCTCTTGTTATAACTAGTCCGTCTATTACATATGAAGTCACATCTCGTGGTGGCAAGACAGAAATGGTGTATACACCGATACATTTTCCAGATCATGGTGATGTTGTCTCGGTCAAAGAGCCTTGGATATTAACAACAGTAATCACACCGCATGACTATATTAGTAACGTGATGGAAATATTGCACAAGCACGAAGCGTCTGTCTTGGAGATGGAGGACTGGGGATTCGAGAGGGTGCGTATGGCATTAGACATGCCACTGCGCGAGTTGATGCGCAATTTCTTTGACGAGATCAAGAGTGTAACTAGCGGTTATGCATCTGTGTCATATGAGACAGGAGACATGAGACCGGCCAGTGTTACTAGAATGGATGTGTATGTTGCAGAAGAGAGAGTGGCGGCTTTTTCAAAAGTTATACCAGAATATAGACAACAAGAAGAGGCGGAGGAGGTGGTAGAGAAGTTAGAAAAAATACTTCCAAAAGAAATGTTTCGTGTGAAGATACAGTCTTATATAAAAGGCAGAATAGTTGCTAGTCGCTCAATAGCTCCAATGAAAAAAGATGTAACAGGACACTTGTACGGTGGTGACATTACTCGCAAGATGAAATTACGTGAGAAACAAAAAGAGGGTAAGAAGAGAATGCTTGCCGAAGGTAAAGTACACATCAGCCACGACACTTTTCTTAAAATGATGAAGTCTTAGCGGAAGAAAGCTAGGAAGTAAGACGCGATTAATCCAATCATCATCAGTATTGAAATAACTGCAAATACAGCACGGATTATCTTTTGGTTTTGAGGTCTGTAAAACATGCTGTACACTATATCATGTTAATGTCTTCCTATCAACAAAAGAAAATTTGGAAAATAATTAAATATTCTAAGCTAACTGGAATACTATTTTTACTTTTGACTATATATTTTTGTATTGAGTCTTTGCAATTTTTGTCCAAATGGAGTCAGCTAAGTGAGAGGCTCTCAGGTGCTAAGACGGAGAGAGATGTGGTTAGTGCTAAGTTAAGCAAGAGACAAGGGGAATATGAATTTTTAAATACAGACAGAGGGCAAGAGGAGTATCTGCGTAACAACATGCCAGTTGCCAAAGATGGCGAGAAAGTCGTGATTCTATACGATCCAACTTCTTCACCGGTACAAGTCCTCTCGACCGAGCTGCCTACTTATATTAAAGTTTTTAATAGCATAAAGTATATATTTGCAACTTATACTAACTTTTAGTAAACTCAGCTGTATATGAACGATACAGTAGTAGAAATTTACAGCACTCCAACATGTCACTTTTGCCATATGGCCAAAGATTGGTTTACAGCTAACAATGTAAAATTTGTTGATCATGATGTTGCTGCTGACCTTGAGCGCAGAAAAGAGGTGTTAGAGATGACTGGTCAAATGGGTGTGCCAGTTATCAAGATTGGTAATGATGTGGTTATCGGCTTCAATCAGCCAAAACTGGAGGAGCTACTAAATATAAAAGGTTAAGAAAACAGAAAAGAAAAGGTGGCCCGCTTCGCGGGCCACCTTTTCTTTTGACAATATTTGCAAATATTTAGATTAGGGTGTATTATTAATAGTGGACTTGTACATGGTTAGCAATATCAGAACCGTGCTTGCCACAATCAACCAACTCCTAGGAGATACGTTATGAAGTTGAAATTGTCACTCGCGGCCTCATTGGCCGCTGCCGCACTGTGCATCGCTGGTCCTGCGAACGCTTCCGTTGCCGGTATCACGAAGCTCTCGACCGAACCCGCCGTCGCGCTGAATGCGCAAGAAGCCGCTTTCGACACGATCAACGTCTCGACGGGCTCGGTGCAACAAGGTGCGTGCAACGAAGGCCTGAACGATCAGACCGCCAACGTAACGGCTTCCGGGTGGACCGTTGTGCCGACAGTGATCAGCTTCTACGGTAGCGCCGGCACCACCGGCGAACAGAAGGCTTCACGCTTCGACACCGGTCAGGTCGACAGCTCCAAGTCGGTGTACGCATCGAGCTACTACACGACAGCCGTGAACGGATCCTGGGCAACGGCGAGCACGCCGAACGAGGCCCGGGCGCAAAATCAACCGGCTACCGCCAGCTATACGCTGACGTAGCCAGAACAAAGCTCGGCGGAACAACGCTGAGTCCCACAAACCGGCTTCCCACAAGGAGGCCGTTTTTTATTTTTATATTTTATGTCGGCAGGAAATTCGGTCACAAAATATAGTCGCTTCACTCCTTATTTCGCGACCCCGTATTCGATTCCTGACGTAAGACACTTAGGTGTCTTACTCCTAAATATCACAAAAGACAAAACACCCATCACTGTGTTAGATGGGTGTTTTGTCTTTTGTGCCCTCGGCAGGAATCGAACCCACATCAATCCCTTAGGACGGGACTGTTCTATCCATTGAACTACGAGGGCAATATCGCTATACTATATCACATGAACAATCAAGAACAAATTGAAGAGCTGCTCAAGCTAACCAAGGAGAACAATAAGATGCTCCGCTCACTTAAGACACATGCTAATGTTGGGCTAGCGATGAAGACTGTGTATTGGGTAGTGGTACTCGGTTTTGTTTTTGGTGCTTACTACTACTTGCAACCGATCATGGATATTTTTACTGGAGACACACATGCAACAGATGACGCTGTCAGTAGATTCAGTGAAGTTGTTCCTATTGTCTCTAGATTCAAAGAGTTTTTTACCTCTTTAAATACGAATTAATTTGTGATATTATGTTGGGGAAGCTTGGATAGCTCAGTTGGTAGAGCGCTTCCCTGAAGAGGAATAGGTCCCCAGTTCGAGCCTGGGTCCAAGCACCACAAAATAAAATCTCTCACTGATGTGAGAGATTTTATTTTCTATATACTTTTAACTTTGATCTTGGCTTGTCTTGCTTTGTCTACCTTTGGCATTCTGATTATAAGTAGTCCATGCTTTTCAACTGCCTCCGCCTCTTCTATTTCTATCTCATGCGGTAGTAGTATGGTGCGAGAAAAGTTACCCCAGTATAGCTCGCGATAGAAATAATCATCATCTGCTATCTGGCCATTAGCTTCACGGCGACCCTTGATTGTAACCATGTCGCGAGTAATAGATAGATGAAGGTCTTCTGGCTTAACACCAGCTACCATGGCTTCGATTATTATTTCATTTTGTGTCTGATATACGTCGACTGATAATTCACCTTCCTCTTCTTCGTACTCATCTTCAACGGTTGCGTGTACTGGCCTCTTGGTTGTAGTTGCGGCTGGTGCACGGCGAGTTGAGGATTTGACTGGTAACTCCTCAACTTCTTCGTCAAAATCCTCGTTGTTAATGTCTACAACTTCGTCATCGTCATCCTCAACAGTTATAGAGCCAGCGAGTCTCTCAAAAAAAGTTTTTTTGTCTTTAAGCATGGTGAAATAAATTTATTTTAATACTTGTAGTATAAAACAAATTTCACCACTTACTAGACAAATACTATTTTTAACTGTGGATAGGCCAAGGTTGTATTATCAGCAAGTTATCGCTGTTGCCGGCGTATTTCCACAACTCTTCTGTTATAAATGGCATGAATGGATGTAGGGCGACAATGTTCTCACGTAGTATTGTGCGTAGCAGTGTCTTGGCAGAGTCTGCGTCAACATTGTCCATGATGCGTTTCTTGTGTGTTTCGATTATTTGATCACAGAAAGTCTTCCAGAAATAGTCGTACAACTTTTCACTAGCAAGGTGTAGCCTGAATTCTTCTATGTCACTAGTTATGTCTCTCAGCTTTTCTTGCCAAGAATCATACAAAGCCTTATCTTCGGTTGTTAATTCTACTTCTTTGTACCCTTCGGTCTTTTCCATTACGAACCTCGCCGCATTCCATATCTTGTTGGCGAAAAGCTTGTAAGCTTTGACTTTATCTTCGGATAATTTTAAATCATTACCAACACCATTACCAACCATTAATCCCATACGAAGAGCGTCAGTTCCAAATTTTTCTATCATGTCACGAGGGTCTAATACATTACCAACAGACTTACTCATTTTCTTACCCTTGGCATCCAGAACTAGTCCATGTAGATAAACATTTTTAAATGGAACTTGGTTAAGAGCGTAAGTAGAGAATAGTATCATGCGTGCAACCCAGAAAAAGAGTATGTCGTAACCAGTTTCAAGTACGTCAGTAGGGTGGTATTTGATAAAGTCAGGTGTCGCATCAGGCCAGCCAAGAGTAGAGAATGTCCACATACCACTTGAGTACCAAGTATCTAGCGTATCCTCATCTTGTTTGTATTTGTCGTTGTTTGGATTTTCTCCTACCGCAACTATGTTGTCGCTCTCGTCGTACCACACTGGAACACGATGACCGTACCATATTTGGCGACTAATACACCAGTCTCGCAGATTGTCTATCCAGTGATGATAAACCTTGTCGTATCTCTCAGGCATTATTTTTATCTCACCGAGAGAGACAGCTTCGTGCATTAGTTTCTTAAGTGTAGTTTTGTTACCAAAGTGGTCAAACTCTTTGTTTACTGCTACGAACCATTGCTTCATTATTTGAGGCTCGATTATTCCACCAGTTCTTTCAGCTGTAGATATATTATGTGTATAGTCTTCTATTTGCTCTATTGTTATAGTTTGACCATCTTTATTAACCAAGAGTCCTTTGTTCGCTAATTTCTCTACTATTTTTTCACGAGCTTCTTTTATTTTTGTGCCAGCAAATTCTTCTGCAATAGGTAGAAGCTTTCCGTATTTATCTATGATTTGCTCGTATTCTAAGTTGTATTTTTGTGCCAACTCAAAGTCAACGACAGAGTGCCAAGGTGTTATGGTCATTACTCCTGTTCCAAATTCTGGATCAACTGACTCATCTTTTATAATAGTTGCCTCAATAGGTCCATTAATCCATTCGACAGTTAACTTGTCGCCGTGTTTATATTGGTCGTATCTTTTGTCGTTAGGGTTCATTACTACATACTTGTCTCCAAATTTTGTCTCTGGTCTCGCTGTACCAATTACAAATGGTCCATATTTAAAATAGTAAAATTTAGTTTTTTCTTCTACATATACAATCTCATCGTCTGATATTGTTGTTTGTCCTTTCGGGTCCCAGTTTACGATTCGGTTGCCTTTGTATACTAGTCCGTCGTCATACATCTTTTTGAACATTGTATTAACCGCACGATTCCTAGTGTCGTCTAAAGTAAAAGCTAACCTTGTCCAATCTAGTGACGCACCCATATCTTTAAACTGAGATATTATTGTGCTTTGTGACTCCATAGCAAAAGAATTGATTCTCTTCATCATTTCTTCACGCCCAAGGTCATGTCTAGTTTTGCCTTCCTCTTTGTATATTTTCTTCTCGACAACTGATTGTGTAGATATGGCAGCGTGATCTGTACCTGGTAGCCACAGAGTTCTGTATCCGTTCATTCTTTTGAATCTTACCAATGAGTCTTCTATTGCAAGCATAAGGGCGTGTCCACAATGCAGTGTACCTGTAACATTTGGCGGTGGTAGTATTATTGTATAAGCTTTTTCTTTGCCGTCGGCATCCTTTTTTACATTAGGCAAGTTTTCTGGAGTGAAATATCCTGACTTCTGCCAAGCTTCGTATATGTCCGCTTCGACTGACTTAGCCTCGTATGGCTTCTTTAGATTTTCTATATCTTTGTTCATGTTAACTATAATATCAAATATGCTATAATATGTATATGTTAAAACAAAGTTCAAAAGTTGAGGTTTTTATACAAAAAATTTCGAGTAGCCTCAAAAAAGAAGTTGAGATTTCTAGGGCTTTGTTCTCTAAAAAGAATTCTAAAAAGTATAGCAGTAAAGATATTTTTTCTAGTCTTGGTCTATAATTCATTTTAAATGTATAAAGTTGTCTATAACGAGATATCTAGGAATGATTTACTGGATATAATTTTATTCTATAAAAATATAGATATTAAAGTCTTAAATAATTTTAAATTAGAGTTGTTAAAAATAGAGAGTAGTCTGTCATCTCAGCCAGCAATGTATCGTACAAGATATGACGACGTAAGAAGAATTAACTTTATAAACTTTCCATTTTGTATATTTTATGAAATAAAAAATAAAGAGGTTAGAATTTTAAAAGTTATACACCAAAGTAGGGATCCTATTTTTTGGCCATAAATTTTGAAAGTGTTAAGTTTTGTGATACAAATATACAACAAAATGCAAAAAACACAGTCAAAGTTAAGTAAGGCCGACAGGAATCATATATTTAAAAAAGTAAAAGCGAGGCGTGGTATAGACGGACTCGGGCTTTTCGCCGATGAGGATATTAAAAAGGGTGAGGTTATTATCGAGTACACAGGTAATATTTTGTTAGGCAAAGACTCACGCGAGGCCAAGCCGAATATGTATCTATTTGAAATACACCGCGACAAGACAATAGACGGATCACCAAGATGGAATATAGCAAGATATTGTAACCACAGCTGTGATGGTAATGCTGAGAGTGAGATCAAGAAAGGTCGCGTGTTTATAGTAGCTAGGAAAAATATACAAGCAGGAGACGAGATAGTGTATGACTATGGACAAGAATTCTTTGACGAATACATAGCCGAGAAGGGGTGTATGTGTAAGACTCCAAAGTGTAAAAAACCTAGAGCTTAACATTTTGCTTGTGATATACTTTCTAATATATGGCATTAGGAGGAGCACCACAACAGAATAATCCAAGCAACAATCCAGGCAATAAAAAAAAGAAACAACCAGAAGGAGGCCCGCATACAAAAGAAGCTAGAAGAAATTATGAAAATCAAATTAATGCTTTCGGGACAAGTTTGGCTACTCTTCTAAAAGAAAATAAAGGAAAAGTAGACGCAAAAGAAATAAGTGAAGAAGATGCTAGGACTCAAATTCTGATAGGTATTGAAGGCCTTTTAAATAATGTCCAGAGTGTTTTTAGTAGTATATCTACCGCGGAAGAAAATGTTAGATCTGACGCCAGTCTTAATGAAGATCAAAAGAGGGCTGACTCGGCTGGGTTGGTGACACTCAAAACTGATATCAATAAGTTTTTAGAAGCAAAAAGAAGAGAGTATGATTTGGATTTTGCTTCAGTTTGGAAAAGTATTGAAAACGGTAGTCCAGAAGCCTTAGCGAAAAAGAAAGCTGAGCTTCTTAGGGATGTAACCGGAACATTAGGCACATCTCTTACCAAGCTCGTAACATTAATGAAGAGAATAGAATCTGCTGCGCATGGCGGCAGTATTTCGGATGCGGAGAAAGAGTTGTTCGCTGTGGAGCTTGAGGGTGTGTTGTATGAGTATGCGGCAGCAATTGGTAACGCTAAGAAGCTTGGCAAGAAGGAGGGCAAGATGAAGTTAGACGTAGATGACCCTGCGCAAAAAGGACTAATGGACCAAGTTCTTAAAATTAGAAAACAGTTCGAAGACGTTCCTGCGGGAGAAGAGATGAACTGGGAGGCTTTCTTATCTAGAGATGCTGCATATGGTGCTGGTCCACTATTAAAAAGAGTTGAGCACGCGCTCGAGCATTCTTTCGATGAATTTGCAGAGACCAGGAATCATCTTAATGAAGGCTTAGATAAAGTGGAGGCGGACTTATCAAAAGTAAAAGCAAGACTAGAAGAAGCACTTAAAAAAGATAAGAAGTTGGATGACGCAGATAAGGAGCCATTTATTAATGAGTTGGCTGCGCAAGAGGCTGTGTCGGTAGAAATACAAACTCTTTTAACAGAGAAGGTTCTTGGTATGTCAGCAGTAGCTCCAATAGATATAAAGACTGCCGCACAGATAAGCGAGTTAGAGAGAAGGTTAGGGTTCGCGGCTAGCTTGATCTTTCAATTAAGAGAAAAAGTTGAGGGTAGACCAGAGGCAAAAGACCAGAGAGAAAATGCTAGACAGATTTCTGATAGGCTTGTACTAATAGAGAAACAAGTAAAAGAAGAAGGTGATAAAAGGGATATAGGCAAGTCCTTTGATGATGGGCAAAAGGCGACATTTACTATTTTAGTAGATGCAGAAGAAATAGCGGTAAGAGAGGCTCAAGATGAATTAGACCTTTTGCCTGATACGCCTGAGAATGAGCCAACCAGAACAATGATTAGAAGCATTTTGGACAAAGCCGAATCTCGCATAGCAAAATTAAAAGAAGCAGTAGATAAAAAGAGAGTCGCCAAAGAAAAAGAAGTTATGGAGAAGCTCCATGCTGCAGAAGAGGTTATTGAAAAGATTGAAGACAAGATAAGACAAATAAATATGGAGGAGGCTAATAGCAAGCTCGAATTCAAAGCTAAACAAGAAGCTGTACAAGAAAAAGGTGGATGGATACAAAAATTGTACACACCTTTTGAAAAACACAAGAGCGGTCTCACTTATCATGATCAGAAAAATGTTAACGAGTCGCTCGGTGACCCTAAAGAAGACATTGCGAAGGCAAGAGAGTGGATCAATGATATGCCTGAGTCTAATGAAAAAGAAATCAAGTTAAAGAAGAAGCTTATGAAGAAGGCTCGTCGTATGATGCGCAGAAGAAGATCTGCAATGATTAGACATTTCTTTAGATTACCTAAAGGTGAGATGGCTAAGCTGGGAGGCGATGCAATATTTACGCGAGCGCTAGATGCATTATTAGGATTCTAATAAATGCAAGTGCGAAGCGCTTGCATTTGTATCAAATTTAAAAATTTTGAGTTATCCACAATTAAAATTAAAAAAGTAGTAACACAAAAATTTTTTGCATGTGATACTTATGATTGAGAGTGAGTGATCATGGTCAAATCAATGCTAGCACTCTCGCAAGTTTTACATTACATATACTATGGCAGTAACAAAAAAGAAAGCAGTTAAAAAAGTAGCTAAGAAAGCAGTTAAAAAAGCTGTTAAGAAAGTTGCTAAGAAAGCTGTGAAGAAAGCAGTTAAGAAAGTAGCTAAAAAAGCTGCTAAGAAGACTGCAAAGAGAAAATAGTTCTCAACATCTTCGGAAGACAAAACCCTCGCATCCCACGCGAGGGTTTTGTATACTTAAAACCAAGATGCTATTCGATACACAATCCAATATGAATGTAGGCTTGGATATTGGTGACACAGGTATCAAGCTTGTAGAGTTATATAAAAAAGGTAATGTCCTAGAGTTGGGTACTTATGCAGAAGAGATGGTAGGTACCTATGGAGGACGTGAGTCGGGTGAGATAACCAAGCTCGGTGAGGACAAATTAAAATTCGCAGTTACTGACATATACAAAGCTTCCAAAGCAATATCTAAAAACATTACAGTAGGCCTCCCTATGAGTGCGTGCCAATTACTGCATATAACAGTGCCGCGAGCTGCAGAAGAAATACTGGATACAGTTGTGCCGATAGAGGTTCGTAGATATATGAATGTGCCTTATGCTGACTTGTCTGTATCTTATGAGAAGCTGCCACCACATCCACATCAGAAAGACGACACTATTAATGTATTAGTTCTTGCTGCTAAGCAGTCAGCGGTAGAGATGATGCACAGAGTGGTCGACAACTTGGTCCCAGAGGCTGAGGTTACTATTGAGCCGGGCATATTCGGCACATTACGCGCGACACCAATAGATAAGAATAATCCAACACTGATCATAGACCTTGGTGCAACATTAACAAGTGTGGCTTTTGTATACGAGGGTGTCTTGTATGGCGCAGAAAGTACAATGAAAGGTGTGTACAGTATTACTGAGCATATTCGTGAGTCTATGGGTATGACTTTTGCGGAAGCGGAGTTAACTAAAAAAGAGTTCGGCATTCTAGGTTCTAACAATATGCCGCTACTCCGAGATGTGGCTGTATTTGCTGCTAGGAGGGTAATTGACGAAGTTATACACATACGTTCTCGCTTTGAGACGAGGTATACTACAAAATGTACTGAGGTCTGGTTAACAGGAGGCGGGGCCCGTACAAAAGGTTTGCAAGAATTATTCGCCCAAGAGTTAGGAGTAGAGGTAAAAGTATCTAGACCTTTTGAAAGAGTTGAAGTTCCAGAATCTTTAAGACAAAACTTGATTGATATTTCTCCAAGCTTCTCACATGCAATAGGCCTAGCAATGTCGAGATTAATTTAATTTATGCCACCACTAAGAACAACAACATTTGTAGCTAAGCCAGCTTCACCTGTAGCAGAAGCTAAGCCGACAGACCCATTTTTCATATTAGGTTGTGTTTTTGTTGGTGTGTCTATATTCTGCAGCCTTCTTGCTTATGGTTATGGTATATATTTGAAGTCTCAAATTACACAGATGTCAGGTGAGGTGATGAATATAGAAAAAAGTCTAGAAGGCTACCCGCTTAACGACATGCTTACTTTTGGTAATAAGGTTCTATTAATAGAGAAGCTCTTGAAGAATCACACATACCCAACAACGATACTCTCAGCTCTCAGTGATAGCGTTGAAAAGGGAGTTTATTATAGTAGTTTCAATCTTAGCTATCAGCCAGGGGTTGGTCACAGATTATCGCTCTCTGCTATTGCTCAAGATTATGCTTCAGTTGCAAAGCAAATGGATGAGCTTAAGAATACTGAGTACGGTAAATTGTTTAAATCAGTTCAGATGACCTCGCTGGGCAAGGATTCTTTTGGAAATAAAATGTTCGACATACAGATAGACGTGGCAGGCAGCCTAAAAGAGGATGAGTTTACTCCAAGCTTTAGATCTTCTGGTGTTGTTGATACTTCTAATATTGTTAACACTAATCAGCCAAGTAATACAACAAACAACAACACTGTAACACAACCAAAAGTCGGTACAACGCCAACTAGTACAACTAAAAGCAGTGCAACAACCTCAATAGATCTATGAACAAAACATATATAAATTTAGGATTATTTTTAGCTGGAGGACTTATTTTATGGTTCCTAGCTTTCCCTCTATACGCTGGAAAAGGAGAAAATGTATTAGGAGTTGATTCTGTATTACAAATCAAAAAAGAGTTAGATCAGAAACAGCAAGAACTTTCTCTTGCTAAAGACTTACAAAAGAGAGCGGGGTTTGAAAATGAGAACTTTTCTAATATAAGCAATGAAACAAAAAGCCAGATTGAGCAGATGATACCAACCTCTGTAGATATACCAAGACTGTTCAACAATATATCTGTAATGGCCGCAAAGTCAGGGATATCTCTCGATGATATAACTTATTCTAAATACCCTTCGCCAGATAATCTGTCTCAACTTAGCGCTTACAAAATTAACTTAAGCTTATCGGGTGATTATGTAAAATTTAAATCTTTCTTGAAGTCCTTAGAGACCAGCTTACAATTATACAGGATTAGTTCTATGTCTTTTACTTCAAAAGAAAGCTCTGACACCACAAATCAAGATGAAAAAGGACAGAAGTTTAATGTAGTCTTTGACGCTTATGAATATAAGAATTAACTATGAACAATAATTTAAATTTAAATTTTTTAAATAATGTAAGACTTGTTATATCTGGAGGTGTATTAATAATAGTTTTGACTTTGATTGGTTATGCTGTGTATGTTCAATATAATGACGATACACCAGTTAAGCCGGCTGCTTTGCAAGGGACGTTTTTTGGAACAGTTACTCAGTTTAAAGATAATAATATTTCATTCTCTGGTGTAGATATAGAGAACTTTATAAAGAATATAAGAAGTATGTCTTCTACTAAGGTTATAGTTTGTGGCACTAACGATGTTTGCCCTGTAGGGGATTCAAGAAGAGAAAATCCTTTTGCTCCGTAGTAAACTGAATATATGCTGATCATTAATGAATTAGTACGAGCTGGAATAATTAATGATTTGGTTGCTCGTGATGCGGAGCTGTCTTTTACTAATGGTGAGACTTCTACAATAGACGAGGCCTTAGCGTTGCGTGGTGTCGATCAGAATATTTTGCGAGCCAAAAGAGCTGAGATGTATGGGTTGTCTACTTATGAGAAAGATATTTTTGTAGACCCAGAAGCTGCAGCATTATTGCCTGAAGAGATAGTTAGGCGTACTCATTCAATCCCCATAGAGACAGTTCAAAAAAGAGATCATATTTTAGTCGGTATAGTTGACCCTGAGATGCCTGACGCGTTAGATATATTGCAGAATACTTTTACGACAAAAAATATAAGATATAGATTAGTTGTTATTAGTTATGAGCAGTATCAAAAAGGTCTTGAGAGTTATATTGATTCTCAAAAGGTTCAAGTCGGAGATCAGTCTATTAATCTGAAGGCGCCAAGTCTCTTGTTGGAGCAGGTTACAAAAGATTCTGATGGTCCAGCGGATGAAGAGGAGCATCTAGACTTAACATCTGTATCTGGAGAGATTACGCCGGAACTAAAGAACGAGTCAGTGGGAGTAATAGTTAACACTCTCATAAGGCATGCAATAGACGAGTCTGCTTCTGATATTCACGTTGAACCAGGAGAATCCACACTTCGTGTGCGTATGCGTATAGACGGAGAGTTGCAAGAGGTTATAAGTTTCCCGGCATATGTAGAGCAGACCATAGTCGCTAGGTTTAAAATTCTTGCCAATATGAGATTAGATGAGAAACGTAAGCCACAAGACGGACGTTTTTCTACTAAGTTGGACAGCCACAAAGTCGACTTCCGCGTATCGGTTATGCCGGCATATTATGGTGAGAAGGTGGTGATACGTATTTTGGACAGCTTTAGAGGGGTCAAGCCACTTAATGAAATAGGTTTCTCTGAGGCTCATCTCAAAGACATACGCCGCGCACTAGAGAGACCTTATGGAATGATACTAATCTCAGGACCAACAGGATCAGGTAAAACAACGACGCTATACTCGATGCTTAATGAGCTGGATAGAAAGACTAGAAATGTTGTGTCTCTAGAAGATCCAGTTGAGTATAATCTTGGTGATGTGACCCAATCCCAAATCTTTCCTGAGATAGGTTACACTTTTGCAACAGGTCTTCGCTCTATATTGCGTCAGGACCCAGACGTTATAATGGTTGGAGAGATTCGTGACGCCGAGACAGCTCAACTTGCAATACAGGCCGCGCTTACGGGGCACTTGGTATTTTCTACTATACACACTAACAATGCGTCTGGTGTAGTGTCTCGTTTAAAAGATATGGGTGTTGACCCTTATCTTATATCGCCAACATTGTGTCTTGCGGTAGCTCAGCGTCTGGTTAGAAAGATAAGCCCCTCTTCTGAGAGTCCTATTGAAATGGACTCTGGAAAGAAGGCATTAGTAGATGAGATCTTTAAAGATTATCCAGAACAGTTTAAAAAAGATTTGAATTTAGACAGACCTTTACATGAAGCGATACCTTCACCGATGAGTCCAACGGGTCTTAAAGGGCGCATGCCGGTTGTGGAGACTCTCTATATAGAAGACGATGTCCAGAGGGCTATTCTGGATGGAAAGACTGACGAAGAGATCTGGGCCTTGGCTGCGAATCGTGGAGCTGTCTCTATACAGCAAGATGCTGTTCTGAAGTGTATGGACGGTAAGATTCCATTTGTGGAAATCACTTCACTTTAACTGCCTAGGGCGTTATATACTCTTTGAATGGATAGCGCTCAATTACTCGATACTATAATAATGACCCTAGTCAAAGAATCTGGCTCAGATATACACCTTATGAGTGGTGTATATCCAGCTATTAGGGTGCACGGTGAAGTGTTGCCTCTTACAAAATTGAAAGTTCTAGATCCGACTGACACACTTGGCTGCTTGCGTGAGATGATTAATGACACACAGTATGAACTTTTGATTCATAATCAACAGTTAGACTTTGCTTACACTCATCGTGGCGAGTACCGCCTTCGTGGTAATGCTTTTTTCCAGAAGGGTAGTATTGCGGTAGTGATGAGACTTATAACAAAAATTAAGTCATTGCCAGAGCTTAACTTGCCAGAGGTGTTACTTAATTTTGCGCACAGAAAGCAAGGTTTCTTTTTAGTTGTAGGTCCTGTAGGTCAAGGTAAGACGACAACTCTTGCTGCAATGATTGATGACATTAATCAGAAAGACAGAAAAATGATTGTAACAATAGAAGACCCGATAGAATATATATATGAATCTAAGAATAGTTACATTATGCAACGTGAAGTTGGTTTCGATGCGATAGATTTTGAGTCAGGCCTACATGCTGCATTTAGACAAGACTTGGACGTGTTATTAATTGGTGAAATGCGTAACACAGAAACAATGAGAGCGGCAGTGACTGCTGCTGAGACTGGACACTTGGTATTCTCAACTTTGCACACTAACTCAGCAAGCCAGACAATTGATCGTATTATCGACAGCTTCCCAGCGGAGCAACAGGGTCAGATTAGAAGTCAACTTGCGGCATCTCTCCTGGGTATATTCTCACAACGCTTGATACCTAAAATAGGTGGAGGCCTTGTTCCGGCTTATGAGCTACTAGTTGCCACACCTGCAGTACAGAACCTAATAAGAGAGAAGAGAACTTTCGAAATAGATACAGTTATAGAGACTGGCTCAGAAAATGGCATGATTAATTTTGATACATGTCTTTCTGATCTGGTCAGAAGAGGCGACATAACATTAGAGTCTGCTATGAGATTAGCTAAAAATCCAAAAGTTTTTGGAGAGATGATATAACATGAAGTTTAAATACAAAGTCTTTAATAGTAATTCTCAGATGATAGAAGGCGTGATGGATAGCGCTTCTAAAGATGATCTTATTTCCAAACTTCAAGGTGAAGGTAATATTATAGTTTCAGTTGAGGAGTCTCAATCAGAATTTTCTTCTACCTGGTTAGAAAAATTAACAGAGAGAATAACTGAGAAAGATGTTGTAATAGCTTCAAAGCAGTTAGCTACACTTATATCAGGTGGAATACAAGCTTTAAGAACTTTCAGGTTGATGGCTTCAGAGAGCCCTTCTAAGGCCCTAGGCAAAAGGTTTACAATTATTGCTGACGATATACAGTCTGGTATACCAGTGTATAAAGCTTTAGCAAGACATCCTGACATATTTAATAATTTTTATGTATCGATGGTGCATGCCGGAGAAGAGTCTGGTAAGTTGCGTGAAGTATTAGAATACCTAGCTGATTATTTAGATCGTAACTACCAGCTTATTCAAAAGACAAAGAAAGCTTTAACGTATCCAACATTTGTTATTTTTACTTTTATAGTAGTAATGTTAATAATGTCTATTTTTGTATTACCAAAATTAGCTGAACTGTTAACTCAGCAAGGTCAGACATTGCCAACTTACACACAATTCATAGTTGATTTTAGTCATTTCGTTTTGGGTTACTGGTGGATGATATTACCAGGCTTGGCGTTACTTGGTTACTACTTAGTGACTTATATTAAGACACCTAACGGTCAAGCATATTTCGACAACTTCAAACTTAGAGTGCCAGCTTTGAATCAGCTGTATAAAAAGTTATACCTTTCTCGTATGGCGGATAACATTGAGACAATGCTCGCCTCAGGTGTACCTATAGTCCAAGCGTTACAGATTACAAGTGAAGTTGTAGATAATTATGTATTTAGAAAAATGCTAGAAAGAGTCGAGAGTAAAGTAAGACAAGGTAAATTATTATCTGCTGCATTCAGTGAAGAGCCTCTAATACCAACAGTTATGGTTCAGATGACACGCATAGGAGAAGAGACGGGTGAGCTAGGCTACATGCTTAAAAATCTGTCACAATTCTATAAGAGAGAGTTGGAGCAGACAATAGAGAGCACCTTGGCGTTACTTGAGCCGGTGATGATTGTGGTAATGGGATTGGGTGTAGGAGTTCTTGTTGCTTCAGTATTGATGCCGATGTACAACTTAACTACATCTATACAATAATTTTTTGTGGATAAGTTTTAAATATAAAAACTTTTGAGGATTATAATTAATCGTATCTAAAAGCCATATATTTTTTCTATGAATAATAAAAAAGTAAAATCAAAAGGCTTCACACTCCTCGAGCTCATCGTAGTGATTGCTATTATCGGTGTTCTATCTGTTATCATAATTCCAAGTTTTGCAACAGCACTTGCTCGTTCTAGAGATGGAAGAAAAATTGCCGAACTTACTGGTCTACATAAAGGACTTTCTCAGTGGGCGCAGAATAATAACGGTCGCTATCCAGCAACTGGTACAGTTCCAACTAAGTCTGCGGGCTGCTCGACTTCAACATCTCTCTGTGCGTTAGTAAGTTCAAACATAGTGAGCAAGTTACCAGACGGCGCATTTAATGGAACAGCATCTGGAGGGACGGGGCCTCTTTACAACTATGTGGGTGTTGCATGTTTTTCTGGTGGGCTGTGTCAGTCTTATCAGTTGTGGGTTGATTTGGAGAAAAGTAATTCGGCGCTCTCTTCAGACAGTGACGCATCAGGTACTGCGACAACTTCTTGGCGTGGAGTCGACTGGTCAGCAGCAGGTATGATACTCCCAGTTACTGCTAACATGGCTAATGGTGACATAGAGACATGTACTGGCGTAACTAATACTTGTATTTTTAACTTAGCCCCATAAAATAAATTTTGTGTGTATATGTGTGTATAACAGTTAATTAATTTTTTTATTTTGTGAGTATACTTGTTATTAGTAATCGAAAGATTATAAATTTATAATTAAAAGTATGATTAAAAACAAAACTTCATTACGTGGCTTCACACTTCTTGAGCTTATCGTAGTGATTGCTATTATTGGCGTTCTATCTGTTATTATAATTCCAAGCTTTACAACAGCACTTGCTCGTTCTAGAGATGGAAGAAAAGTAGCAGAGTTGAACGGGTTACAAAAAGAATTGTTGCAGTGGGCACAGAATAATAATGGTTTGTATCCAGCAACTGGTACTATGCCGACATCTGCATCAGGATGTACAGCTCCAACCTACTCGACAACTTCTTTCTGTGCAATATTGTTGTCAGGTATAGATACTCGTTTACCAGCTGGAGTATTCATGAACTCGCTTTCCACTGGATCTAGTACATATAACTATGTTGGCCTAGGTTGTCAAATGCCATCAAGTGGTGGACTTTGTCAAAGCTATGCATTGTGGACAAATCTTGAGCAGTCTAACTCAGCTCTTTCTGCTGATATAGACATCACGCCAACTACAGCACAGACAATACTAGGAACGACACCATTTGTTGTGTCAGGGTATACAGTTTCTGGTACTACAAGTCTTCCAGTTGGTACGAATGAAACATGTACAGGAGCATTTGGTACATGTATCTTCGATATAACACCATAATAATTACGTGAATATATTATTTGCTTTCATCTTTGGAGCAGCATTAGGAAGTTTCGCGAACCTAGTAGCTGACAGGTTACGGATCAAATCCGTATGGACAGGGAGAAGTGAATGTATGTCATGCGGAAAAAAGCTCTACCCGGGGGAGCTTTTTCCCATATTGTCATATTTAATTCAGAGGGGTAGGTGTAAGAAGTGTGGTTCAAAGCTCTCACCAATGTATCTATTGTCTGAGATTGCAACAGGAATCCTTGTTGCTCTCGCTTTAGTTACATCATTATCTTTACCTTATGCATTTAATACACAATTAATTATATTTTTAGTAGCATCTTTTGTTATATGTATGTCCGTTGTCATAGTTATCTACGATATAAGGCATACAATTGTTCCGGTTGAGATAGTTTCAATTCTGGGTGTCTTAGGTATTATCCTTACTGGTCTTAGAGTACACATGTACGGGTTTAGTTCTTATGATATATTGTCAGGATTTATTGTTGCTGCGCCATTCTCAATACTTTATGTTATTTCAAAAGGTAAATGGTTAGGATTGGGGGATATATTAGTTTACGCGGCTTATGGATTCATACTTGGCTTACCATTTGGCTTAACTATGTTCTTGTATTCTGTGTGGCTTGGGGCATTTGTAGCGATACTTCTGATGATATTCCACAGCAACAAGTACGGCATGAAGTCAGAGATACCTTTTACACCGTTTATTATCATTGCGAGCTTGTTAGTGTGGTACACTCAAACTGATATACTCAATTTGTATGAAATTCTCTATTAATAAAAAATTAAAGTTAGTCTTAGATAGAGGCTTTACTGTGATTGAGATGATGATATCGATGGCTATTATTTCAATACTAGCTACCACTATGTATGGAACATATCCATCTACTAATAAGTTCGTTAGTTTTAGTACGGGAGTTAGTGACTTCGCAGCACAGCTAAAAGAGATACAAATATACGGAGCGTCCCGTGGTGGCAGCACTGCAAAAGGGGACGGTGTGTACTTAAGCAATAACGCACCTTATAATTACTATTTATTCCAAGACAAAATTGACTCGTCTTCTACTATTTCTGGCATAGGAACATCTAATTATGTTTGGGATGGTCCGTCTGTTGAGGCGACAACATCTAAAACTTTTCTTAATGGCATTATGTTGACTGACATATGTTACGGTTACGAGACATATGAAGAGTATCCAAGTTACGATGTTTATGACCCAGGTAGAGAAGTTTTAGGTTTTGCCTGTGGGGCAAGTGGCTGGAAAGATGTAGAGATTGTATTCAATAGACCGAAGCTTGACGCAAGAATCACTAGTAACACTTTTATTAATGACTTCAGAACAAAATATAAAAATCCTCACAGCAACGTATGCTTAGAATTCACTCAGCCAGGACTAGCAACTACAAGCCAACAAAGGTCTATAGTTGTAAGGTCTACTGGTGAGATAAGAGTCCTTCAGACACGCTGCCCAACCACACCTATTTATTAGTAACATGAAGTTATTTACTTTAAAATTGAAAATAAAAGGTTTTACTTTGACAGAGTTGTTGATAGCGGTGAGCGTGTTCTCGTTTGTAGCTCTTCTTGTAACTACTATAATTTTTGGAGCCAATGCAACTAATGACAGGTTGGCAGCTAGTAGAAATGTATATGAAGCAGTTAATCTTGTATTGGACGATATGGTGCGTGAAATATCTCAAGGAACTAAGTATAGATGTTTACCATCAAATGAGTTTATAATTTCTTCCCCAGTTCCAACCAACTTGAACAAAGCTCGTGACTGTGATTTGGGTCAGTACGGCATAGCATTTACTCCATCTGAGTACAGTGCTTATTACGCCTCTACCACTGACCCAACATACACTAATCCAGTTAGGCGTGCAGGGTATGTCTTGCAAGATGGAACAATAAGAAGATACTCTGGGCTAGTTAATGTTGACGGATCAGATAATGTTAACATGACATTTTTTAATCGTGGAGGGTTTAACGGAAGTATTGATTATAATAATGAAGGGTATTTTTCTAATTCAAGAAATGAGACAATATTACCATCCAGCATAAAAGTAAAAAAGTTTTTAGTGACAGCTACTAACACTGGCTCATACGTGGATGATTCTTCTAACATAGGTCAAGCATTTATTCAGATAGTTATAGAAGGTGAGACTAACACGAGACCTATAGTTCCTTTTTCTGTACAGACAACCATAACACAAAGAGAGCCAGAAAATTAGTATGTTTAAAATTAAAAAACAAAATCAAGGTTTTATTCTAGTAGAAGCAATGGTTGCTATTACTATACTTATGATAGTAATAATTGCGCCTCTTGCTCTTACTTATCAGATAGAAAAAGTTTCTAGGCTTGCTAGTACTAGAGCCCAAGCTACGTATCTAGCTAATGAGGGTGTGGAGCTGGTGATCTTTTTTAGAAAGTCTCTAGAGACATATTGTACTACTAATCCAGGCGTTGACGAGTGTGCACTCGGACCTTCGGCTGCTACCACTTCTTTTCCGATGTTTCTAAATAAAATGTCTTATTGTGTAGACGCTGGTGCTAATTATTGCAGATTCGATAAGACATCTTTTATTCCTACACTTGCTACATACACAGACAATCCATCGTGCACTATTTTGTATAACAACAGTAGTGGAGAATTTGTCTGTAACTCAACTGCTACAAGCACAAGATTCTCAAGATACATATCTATGCAGAGAGTTGATAGATGGAAAGACAGGTCTAGCAATAATCAGTGGTATACAGGAGTGAAAGTTATATCGACTGTTTGTTATGACAGAGGAATATGTAATGATAAAATGCAAGTAACATCTTATGTATATCAATAGAAATAAAAATAGAGGTTTCGTATTAGGTATAGCTATGATAGTGGTGGCGGTCTTACTGACCCTTACTATTGCTATTACTATAATAATGTTAAGAGACCTAAGAGAGAGCAATATCAGCTATGACACAAGAGTAGCAGCCTCACTTGCTGACTCATCTATGATGTGTGCGGAATCAGTGTTTAAAAATTTTAAAAATAGCCCAAATCCTGATATTAATCGAAGTATTTTCCCAGTAATCACGTCATTTATCTCTACGCATTTTGATTCTAATACTGGTAATTTTCCTTATGTAGATCCGACTACTGTTGGTTGCTTTGATGTGCCACTATTTCCATTATCGTTCACAGCTTTATCTTCTGCACCAGGAACTAGTACTGCCTCAACTGCTGATTATCAATCAACTACAACAATATCCGCGTCTAATATAGCTACATATTCTGGGGGTGCAAAAGTGTTGGTTAGCATAAAGAGGGCTGACTTTCCAAGATTTGCTTGCGCTGAGATAGAAATGCACACAACTTCTACTGGTGCGGTACTCATTATTGGTCGCGGCAAAGTTCCTTGCGACTCTACTTCTAGGGTTGAGCGTGTAGTGGTCAAAAGATACAATTAATTTGTTATAATGTAGGCAAATGACTGAACAAGAGAGATTGCTTAAGTTAAGAGACGAACTGGAGAAACATAGATATGCTTATCATGTTCTGGATAGGCCAACTATTAGTGATGAGGCTTATGACACCATGATGACTGAACTAGTCTCTCTTGAAGCTAAGTATCCAAGTATGTATGACAAGAATTCTCCATCTCAGAGGGTTGGCGGAGAAGTAATTGATAGCTTTAAAAAAGTTAAACACGCAACCAGACAATGGAGTTTCGATAATGTATTTAACTTTGAGGAGCTTTCAAATTGGGAAGAAAGGAACTTAACCATTTTAAATAAGTCTAATATTAGCATAAAGCCAAGTTATGTTTGTGAGTTTAAGATTGACGGACTAAAATTAGTTCTGACTTATAAGAGTGGAGAATTGGTCCAAGCTGCTACTCGTGGTGACGGGGAGGTTGGTGAAGATGTGACTCATAATGTTAGAACTATAAAGTCAGTACCGCTCAAGTTAAACAAAAGTGTAGACATAATAGTAATAGGTGAATGTTTTATTAAAAAGTCTGATTTTGAGAAGTTCAACCAAAAATTAAAAGAAGGAGAGGAGAAGTACGCTAATCCACGTAACTTGGCAGCAGGAACATTGAGACAGCTAGACTCCAGTGCTGCATCGTCTAGAAAGCTGCATTATTTTGCATATGATATTGATATGTATAGCTTGGACTTGCCACCAACACAAATAGAAGAGTTAGAGCTTCTCAAAGATTTAGGGTTCATGGTGAACTCGGAATCTAAATATGCCAGAGGTATAAAAGAGGTTCAAGATATTTACGACACTTGGAAAGAGATTAGGGGCAACTTTGAATTTGGTGTTGATGGTATGGTTGTAAAAGTTAACGAGAGAGAGATTTTTGAGTCACTTGGCTACACAGCCAAGAGTCCTCGTGCTGGTATTGCTTATAAGTTCCCCGCTGAACAAGCAACAAGTGTTATCGAGAGTATTGTCTGCCAAGTCGGGCGCACTGGCGCTATCACTCCGGTTGCCAATCTTTCGCCAGTTCTAATTGCGGGCAGCACTGTCTCGCGTGCTACATTGCATAATCCTGACGAGATACAAAGACTAGATGTACGTGTTGGTGATACTGTAATACTACAAAAAGCAGGAGACATTATACCGGAGGTGTTAGAGGTTGTCTTAAGTTTGAGACCTAAAGGGTCACACGCATTTGAGATGCCAACAAATTGTCCGACATGTAATTCTAAGTTGCAAAAGTTAGATGGATCAGTTGCTCTATATTGTTTGAATCCAGATTGTAATGCTAAGCATCTCGAGTCACTTGTGCATTTTGTCTCTAAGAAAGGAATGAATATAGAAGGACTAGGAGAGAAGATAATATATGAGTTCGCAGAGCTTGGCCTTATAACAGATGCAGCTAGTATATATGAATTAAAAGTGAGCGACATAGAGGGACTATTCGGTTACGGCAAGAAGAGCGCTGAGAACATAATCAACTCAATACAGGGCAGCAAGGTTGTGGAGTTGGATAATTTTATATACTCGTTAGGTATTCGTCACATAGGAGAAACGACAGCAAAAGAGTTAGCGAAGTATTTTAAAAGCTTTACAGCTTTAAGAGATGCTTCCTTAGAACAATTATTACAAACTCCAAATATAGGTGAAGAGTCTGCTAAGAGCCTGGTGGCATTTTTTAATAACGCTAAAAGTAAGAAGCTTGTAGATGACCTGCTCTCATATATAAAAGTAAATAAAGTCAAAAATATAAATATTTCACAAGCGCTAGAGGGTAAAACATTTGTTATTACTGGGTCTTTTGAGATATCTAGAGACATTATTAAAAATGAAATCGAGTCACATGGAGGAAAAGTATCTAGTAGTGTTAGTGGCAAAACTTCATATCTTTTGTGTGGACAGGACCCTGGCAGTAAATTAGATGACGCGACCAGGCTGGGCGTGAAAGTAATCAATTTCGAGGATTATCAAAAAATGTTATAATCATCAGATGGATACAGAGGTAATAAATTATTTAGAAGGACTAGCTAAAGTAAAAATTGATGATAGCAAGCGCGAGCTTTACGCTAAACAAATCGGCGATATTTTAAATTATATAAAAGAGGTGCAGTCAGTTGACACGTCTTCTGTAGAAGTTGGACAGGTTAATGATGGTACTCCGCACGATGTTTATAAAGGGGACATTGTGCTAGAAGACGCTGGTCACAGAGAGATGGCTTTAAAGAATGCGCCAGAGTCTCAAAATGGTTATTACAAAGTGTCTCAAGTAATCAAGCAGTAAATTTATGAAAGCTTCAACAATTTTAAATATAAAAGATAAGATTAAGCAGGACGGAGTTTCTAAAACAGTTTTTGACTTTGTAAATATAATAAAAGAAAAAGATCAGCAAGTTGGTGCATTGTTGGAGTTATATTCTGATGCTGACATAGAGGCACAAGTTGCTATTGCAGAGGCTATGTGGCAATCAGGTAAGAATGTAGACATGACAGGTGTTCCTATAGTTCTTAAAGATAATATTTGTGTAAAAGGGCACATTGCTAGTGCAGGCAGCAAGATGTTAGAGAATTACACAGCTACATATGATGCGACTGTTGTAAGAAAGTTACGTGAAGCTGGTGCAGTCATAGTTGGGCGTGCCAACATGGATGAGTTCGCTATGGGTAGTTCAACTGAGAATAGTGCGTATAAGAAAACTCTTAACCCAATAGACATGACTAGGGTTCCGGGTGGGTCTTCTGGAGGCTCAGCTGCTGTTGTTGCGTATGGTGGAGTGCCTGTGTCACTAGGATCTGACACTGGAGGCAGTATTAGGCAGCCAGCGAGCTTTACTGGTACGGTAGGGCTAAAACCAACATATGGATCAGTTAGTCGTTATGGTCTTATAGCTATGGGATCATCTTTGGATGTCATAGGCTCATTCACTAACTCTGTAGAAGATGCGAAGATAATATTCCAAACAATATCAGGCAAGGACGTTAAGGATGCGACCACGATTAATGAGATAGAGAAGAAGGCTTTTAGAAAAAAGGTTGGTGTACCTCAAATGTTTGTCAATCAAGACGGTGTCGATGCAGAAGTAAAAGAGAATTTTAATAAAACTATAGACTTCTTAAAGTCCGCAGGTTACGAGATAGTGCCAGTTGATATTAAGAATATAGAAAAGGCGTTAGCTGTATATTACATATTGATGCCAGCAGAAGTTAGTAGTAATTTGGCTAGATTCGAAGGTGTTAGATATGGTAAGCATGTGAGCGCTGACACGCCAGCGGCGAGCATGATGCAAAGCCGTGGAGCGGGACTAGGTGAGGAGCCGTTACGTAGATCATTACTTGGTGCGTATGTACTCTCTAGTGGATACTATGATGCTTATTATTACAAAGCTGTATCAGTTCGTAATCTTTTAAAGCAAGAATTTGAAAAAGCTTTCAAGGATATAGACATAATACTAACACCGACCTCCCCAGTTCTTCCTTGGAAGTTCGGCGACAAGCACGACCCTCTTTCTATGTATTTAGCTGACATATTTACTGTTCCTGCTAACATTGTTGGAGTGCCGGGAATATCGTTTCCAACTGGTAGAAGTAAAGAAGGGTTACCTTTTGGTGTCCAGGCTCTTGCGTCATGGGGTCAAGAAGACCACTTATTCACTATCGCAAGCGATATAGAGGGTTTATAATTAACTAGTGTATTCTTTCAGTTTAGATTATTTGTTTAACCGAGTTTATGATGGACTCTTATGGCTCAGATACGCTTGGTATTTTTGGATTCGCAGAATGTCTCCTGAGGAGTATCTGAACAGTGTTGCCGATCCAGAGTGGGACGGATTACGTGAGAGGGGTTGGCTTAATAGTAACTCAAGTAGTACAGAACCAATTTCTAATTTAAACTTCTTGGATAATATTGGATTCAATACCAGCAAAGACACCGACGGTGATGGTATACCAGATATAAGAGACCCAAAGACTTTTGATGCTCACAATCTAACAACTGAGCAAATAAAAGAAATATATGGTAACGACCTAGCCTGGACCGATCACTTAAGAATGTGGATAGGTATGTCACCCAGAGACTTTGATGGTGACGGCGTACCTGACAGTGTTGAGAGCTCTAAGAATATGGATCCTAATAATCCAGATACAGATCATGACGGAATACTTGATGGTGATGAGTTATTCAGAGGTACCGACCCGCTTAATAGAGACACTGATGGTGATGGTACATTGGATGGGCGTGATGCGTACCCACTTGACCCATATAGAACTTATTCTTACGACGATGTAGATACTGATGGGGACGGTGTTGGTGATCACTATGAAAAGTTAATAGGCACAGACCCGAACAATAGAGATACTGATGGTGATGGTATGTATGACAATATTGATCCATATCCTACCGATAGCCATAACTCTGCTAATGTAAATGATGTGCTACATTCTGTTGCTGGCTCTGGGGATGGCGGGTTAACCCTTTCGATACAGAATCATTTCCTATCTTTTCTTTCTGACATATTAACTCTACTCAGCTTATTTATGTTACCTATCACTATTTTTATTTTTTACTTATGGTTCATGAGAATGAGGCACGCAGTAGAGCATTATGAGCACTTATTCCACGACGCCATCGGATACAAGGGCATATTTGATAAGGGGCATAATCATGACGAACATAAAGCTGACCATGAAGACCACAGTAGTGAGGTGGTTCATGCTCACAATCCGCATGTTGTTGCTCATGAGGTGCAACCACCAAAAGAGGTTGAATATGTTAAACATCCACGTTGGGCTATGATTGAGGATTATATGGCTGCTGACCACGAAACATTATGGAGAATAGGAATACTTGAGGCTGACAACCTATTACACGATACATTGAGAGTAGCTGGTTATCCGGGTGAGGATCTGGGTGAGATGTTAAAAGAGGCTAATTTCCGATCTATTGATTTGGCTTGGGACGCACACAAGCTGCGCAACAGAATAGCTCATGAGGGTATGAAGTTTACTTTAACACAAAGAGACGCAAGGCGCGCCTTTGCAGAATACGAAGCTGTGTTCAAAGAGTTGAAAATTATTTAAATCTATGTTATTGTAAAAACATAGATATAGCGGGATTGAGTAGAGGTAGCTCGGGAGGCTCATAACCTCCAGGCGGACGTTCGATTCGTCCTCCCGCAACAAGTATAGAAAAAGCAGTCGCGAAAACGACTGCTTTTTCTGTTATTCACTTTCAATATACATATATATATGTATACTCAAAACATGAGATATCGTGTCCGGGGTTTTACTTTACTAGAGTTGATAGTAGTGATAGCAATCATAGGTGTATTGTCGGTAATAATAATACCTTCTTTTAAAAACGCTCTAGCTAGAGCTAACGATACGAAATTAAAACAATTTGCTATTAACTTGGAAAAGAGGTACGACGTAACCACTAAGTATGACTTTGACGAAGGAGGTGGGTTGTTAGCTAAGGATACAAGTATTAATCAGACCTCTAATGTGCCTCAAAACGACCTAACAATACCTGTTTCAGGTGTATCTTACTCACAGAACACTTATTCATCATCTTCACAGTATTCACTGTTATTCGATGGAACAAATTATGTTGCAAGTAAAAATGTTAATAGTCCTCAATTAGATGGTAAAAGCTTTTCGGTGAGTTTGTGGTTTAGAAGGACTGGTAATTTTGGGGCTGTGAATAATTTCTTTGTTTCAAAAGGACCTGGTGGAGGAGGTCAGCAATTTGCTCTAGGGTTTAGGTACGATAATCTTATGGCTGGCTTCTGGGGTTATGACTGGTCTTCTCCAGTAGTAGTCACTGACACTAATTGGCATCATGTTGTTTTTTCTTTTGACTCTAGCACAAGGTTGGGCACCTTTTATTTTGACGGTGTTAGGGTGGCAGAGCAATTTACGTACGGAGTTCTTTTAAGTAACACAAACTCCGACACTCTCAAGGTGGGTTCAATATCCGGCTCACCTTTTACGGGTCAACTTGACGATATTCGGTTCTATGAAAGTCAGGTAATAGTAAGGTAGAGTTTTAATAAGCATTGAAATTTCTTCTGTTTTATGTTATTTTGTTAAACATCGTCGATGTAGCTCAGTTGGTTAGAGCGGAGGACTCATAAGCCTCAGGCCGGTGGTTCGATCCCACCCATCGACACAAATTCTGTGGCTTCTGTAGGATAATAAGCTTATCTTGATGTTATACTCAAATTATTATGTTGAGTAAATTAAAACACGCAATTACAACTAGTGAGATAATCACAGGGCAAAAGAGAACTAGAGTTGCTATTAACGGATTCGGTCGTATTGGTCGTGCATTCCTAAAGGTTGCAATAGAAAGAAAAGAGCTAGAAGTTGTAGCTGTTAACGACCTAGGTGACATACACAATATGGCCTATTTATTAAAGTACGACACAGTATATGGTGTTAGTGATTTTGATGTAGAAGTAGAAGAAAAAAGTGAGACTGAGAAATACATAATAATCAAAACAGATATAGATCATCGTATTAAATTTGTACAACAAAAAGATCCAACATTGTTACCTTGGAAAGAGATGGACATAGATGTTGTTATTGAGAGTACTGGACTGTTTACTTCTTGGGATAAGGCAAAGGTTCACTTGGACTCTGGAGCAAATAGAGTGGTCATATCTGCACCTGCTAAGCCTGGCGATGATGCAACAGTAAATGGCGAGACTGTTCTCCTTGGGGTTAACGAAGACAAATTACAAGCTTGTGATATATCTTCTAATGCGTCTTGTACAACTAATGCCTCGTCACCAGTTATTGCGATATTGGACGAAGCGATAGGAATAGAAAAGGCTATACTTTCGACAACTCATGCCTACACAGCTAGTCAGTCTATTGTGGATGGTCCAAATAAAAAAGATTTTCGTGAAGGTCGTGCAGGAGGGCAGAATATTGTGCCGTCTTCAACTGGTGCAGCAATTGCAGTAACCAAAGCCTTCACGTCTCTAGCTGGTAAGTTCGACGGCATATCAATACGTGTCCCAGTTCCTGCTGGGTCAATCGCAGATATAACATTTATCGCAAAGCGTGACACAACAGTCGAGGAGGTTAATGACATATTGAGAAAAGCTGCGCAGACTGACAGATGGAAAATGATATTCGATGCGACAGATGAGGAGCTGGTGAGCTCTGACATACAAGGCAGTATATATGCATCCATTGCAGACTTGAAGATGACTCGTGTGGTAGATGGTAACCTGGTCAAGGTTTTGGCTTGGTATGACAATGAGATGGGCTACACTCACACCCTAGTTGATCATGCTATTAAGGCAGGTAAATTAATTAAAAGAGATTAGTATGAAAATATATTTAGCTACAGATCATGCAGGGTTTGAGTTAAAAGAAAAAGTTTTGGCTTATTTAAAAGAAAAGTATCCAGAAGTAGAGTTGGAGGACTGCGGTGCTTATGTTTATGATGAGCACGATGACTATCCTACTTTTATCAAGCAAGCCAAAGAGGCATTAAGTTATGATTTGCAAAATGGACTAGACTCAAGAGCTATTGTATTTGGTGGCAGCGGTGAAGGTGAGGCAATAGTAATGAATAGGCAGTCGGGTATTAGGTGCACGACTTATTATGGTGGGACACTAGATATAGTTCGTCTTGGTCGCGAGCACAATGATGCAAACGCCATATCATTTGGTTATAGATTCGTAGAAGAGGAGGAGTGTTATAGGGCTATAGATATTTTCCTTGAGACGGAGTTCGAAGGGGGTAGGCATATACAAAGAGTAGAAGAAATAGACAATTAAAATGATAATACCAGCAATACTTGAAAATAATTTTTCAGAAATAAATAGACAGTTAGCAAGATATGCTGATTGCGCAAAAAGAGTTCAAATAGACGTAACTAATTTAAAAATTAACGGTGATGAAGAGCTAGAATTTTGGGATGTTTTTGACTTTGAATTCGACTTGCTATTAAAAGCAGATGTTGGATTGGTGGAAAAAGTAAAAGACTTGGGTGCGTCATTTATTGTATTTCATCTGAAGCATAACAAGAATATAAAAGAGCTTTACGAATATGCTAAGCAATATGATATTAATGTTGGAATATGTGGTACAGTGGAAGAGATTAAAAGTAACATTGAATACTGTGACTATGTGCAAGTTATGGGAATAGAGAATGTGGGCCACCAAGGTCAGCCATTTAGAGAATCTGCATTAGATGACATCAAAAACATAAAGGCTGTGACTGATAAGGTAATACAGGTTGATGGAGCGATGAATGAAGAGACTATTAGACCAGTAAAAGATGCTGGGGCTAGTAACTTCGTTGTCGGGAGTGCTCTTAAAAATGCGTCTGATGTGATATTCACTTACCGCAAGTTAAAAAGCATAGTAAACTAGACAGATGAGTCTTACTGACATAGAAATACATAAGCTTGAAGCTCGAGCCAAAGAGATCAGGCTTTCAATTATTGATATGTTGTTAGAAGCAGGTAGTGGTCATACTGCGGGCCCGCTCGGTATGGCGGATGTATTTACTGCTTTATATTTTAAAATACTTAAGCATGATCCATCTAGTCCAGATTGGGCACACAGGGACAGGTTAATACTTTCTAATGGACATATTTGTCCAGTTCTGTATGCAACTATGGCACATGCTGGATACTTGCCAGTTAGTGAGCTAAAGACACTTAGAAAATTCAGAAGTAGATTGCAAGGTCATCCTCATCGCGAGTTTCTAAAAAGTGTTGAGACATCTAGCGGTCCACTTGGATCAGGACTTTCGCAAGCAACAGGCATGGCATTAGCTGATAGGATGATGGGTGGAATGCCAAAGAATTTTTATTGTTTGATGGGGGACGGTGAGATGAATGAAGGTAATGTCTGGGAAGCGCTCCTAACACTTTCAAAATATAATCTAACTAATGTTATAACAATAATAGATAGAAATGGAATACAGATAGATGGCAGGACAGAAGATGTTATGCCGCTTGAAAGCTTGTCGGAGAAGTTGAAGGCGTTTAATTTTAATGTTCTAGAAATAGATGGACACAACATGATGGAGATAGTTGATGCAGTTAATATTGCAAAGAGTAATAGTATTAACCCAACTGCAATAATTGCTCACACTATTCCGGGTAAGGGCTGGTCTCAGATAGAAGGGGATTATCATTGGCATGGCAAAGCTCCAAATAGTGAAGAAGCAAAAAAGGCGATACAATCAATCAGAACAATGGGAGGCAAAATAAACCTTGAATAATATGTTAAATAAAAATATTTTTACAAATGAAGTCGAAATGGAGGCTACTAGAGTTGGGTTTGGTAAGGCTCTGGTTGATCTTGGTGAAGAGGATAAGACGGTTGCAGCACTGTGTGCCGACTTAACTGAAAGTGTGCAGATGCATCTTTTCAAAGAGAGATTTGCTTCTAGATTCGTCGAGGTTGGGATAACGGAGCAGAACATGGCGGCTGTGGCGAGCGGTATGGCTGCAATGGGTATGAAGCCATTCATTTCTAGCTATGCAATGTTTAGCCCAGGAAGAAATTGGGAGCAGATTAGGACGACTATTTGCTACAATGATTCTAAAGTTATTATAGCTGGCGCTCACGCAGGATTGTCGGTTGGTCCAGACGGTGGAACACATCAAGCGTTAGAAGATATTGCGCTTATGAGAGTTATTCCAAATATTACAGTATTGTCTCCTGCCGATTCTAGGGAGGCTTATCTTATGACTAAGTTAGCAAAAGATATACCAGGTCCGGTATATATAAGACTAGCAAGAGAAAAGTCAGCGAAGATTTTCTCAGATGAATATGGCCAGGTGAATTTAAAAAAGCCAGAAATACTCTTTTCTAGCATTGAGACTCACGCTAAGAAGGTGTGTATATTAGCAACAGGACCTATAATTTTTAACGCTTTACTTGCAGCAAAAAAGTTAGCAGAGCAAAATATACAAGTAGTGCTAGTTAATATTTCTTGCATTAAACCATTACCAGAAGAAGCTATTTTTAGATTAGCCAATGTATACAAAACTTTTATAACAGTAGAAGAGCATCAAGCCTTTGGTGGAATGGGCTCAGCTGTGGCGGAGTTCCTGTCTTCGGCTACAGGCCACAACAAAGTAATAAGAATGGGAGTAAAAGATAGATTTGGTCAGTCTGGAACTGTTGGGGAGTTATACGGTGAATATGGTCTGACAGTAGATGATATAATCAATACATGTTTGGAAAATATATAGATAACTTTTTTAATGGAAAGTTTTGGTTAAGTAGTGGCAATGTTAAGAACGAAGACCAAGCAACCAAGACAACACCAAGTAAAGTTCAAATAAAAGTAAAAGAAGAAAAAAATATATCCACACCTTATGGTTACATACCTTGCATCATGAGTGGTATATCAGTCGAGAGACTCCACCAAGAACACAATATTGTTCTAAAAAGTATCTTGTTAGAAGATAAGTTATTCATACAAAGCATTATTCTTTTGAACGAGCCAAAAGAGTTCGATTGTTTCGCTGATGGTGAGAATGACTCGATGACAATAAAAGAAATAGACGAAGGATTGCTATCGGTTGTGGTAAAGGAAAAAAGTAGTAATACTGAAAAATTCTATATTAGAAAGGGTAAAATAGAGATCAAGCTTTAGATTTTCTTAACTACGTACTCTGATGGGGCACTGCTTAACAGATTCTCTATGTCTTTTTTCTTAAGTAGACCCTTTTGGGCACCAACATATTGTACAACATTCATACTGTTGATGGGCCCCCATCTAAAAGCTTCTACTGGGTCTAGTCCAGCAACTAATGCTGCTGCAAAAGTGCTAGCAAACGCGTCACCAGCACCAGTTCTCTCGAGTGGAGGTAATGGGTCAGGGTATATAGGCAGGAAATAGTTCTCGTCTTTCCATCGCATGTATGCGCCTTCGTGTCCGTCAGTTATGCATACAACTTTTGGTCCTAGTAGAGATATTCCTAAGAGTAGTGTCGTCACATCACGCACCTCTGTGCCTAATATTTGCATGGCTTCTTCTACGTTGCAGCAGAAGAATTCTGTTTTGCTATATATTGGCGCTAATAAATCTTTACCCATTTTGATTTGGAATGTTCCTGGTTGGAAGGCTAATTTAACTTCTGGGTTAGCTGTTAAGTATTTGTCTAGTTCAAAATGTAAGTCTTTGGCATGTTCGCCGAGAGATGACAAATATATCCAACGAGGAGGCTTTTCTATTGGTGGGAGGAAAGTTTTGAACGTTTCGTGTTTGATAAGTATTGTTCTCTCATCACCGAACCACAATACATAGTGATAATTAGTTATCTTGCCATTCTCCATAACAATACAAGAAGTGTTTACATTTTCTTGTTCTAGTTGGAATTTGCATTCGCGACCATTCACATCATTACCTAAGAATGTAACTAGGCCAGATTGTAGTCCAAGCCTTGCAGCAGATACCGCAGCGTTTGCCGAGTTACCTACGGCTGGGATTATTGTTACGCTCTCATAAGGGACTTTTGCTCCAAAAGGCATACATATTTCGCATGCGCCATGGTCAACAGTACAAGTCACATGAGCGTCTTTTAACTTTATAAATGCATCCACTACTGTATCGCCTACAGCCAAAAAGTCCAAAGCTTGATTCATATACATATTGTATATGAGCTTTGATTTTATATGCTACACTTATACACATAAAATTCTAGAAAAGTTATGCCAAATCAATCAAGAGAGTATTACGAAATAATAAAAGATTATGAGAAGCAAGGTAAAGCCATAGCCCACTTCAATATATCTAGCCTGGATCAATTGCGTGTTATATGTGAAGTTGCTCAAGAGTTGCATGAGCCGATAATTATTGGCCTATCTGAAGGCGAGAGAGAGTACATCGGTGTAGACATGGCTAGAGCGCTAGTCAACGAGATGAAAAAAGAATTTTCAGTGCCAATATTTTTAAATGCTGATCACACTTATACATTTGATAAAGTTAAACAAGTTGTAGAGGCTGGTTATGACAGTGTTATAGTCGACGGAGCCAAGCTTTCTTATGAAGAGAATGTGAAGCTGGTAAAAGAGTGTGTTGAATGGGTTCGTGAATATGAAAGAGAGAATAACAAGCGCATATTAGTCGAAGCAGAACTTGGGTACATAGGTCAATCTTCTTCGCTTAATTCAAAACTTCCAGAAGGTGTGAGCGAGAGCAACTTGACCACTCGTGAACAAGCGAGAGATTTTGTCTTGCGCACAGGAATAGACCTATTTGCTCCAGCTGTTGGTAATATCCACGGAATGTTGATTGATGCCCCAGAGCCAAAGTTACACGTAGACAGAATAAGTGAGATACGTGATGCTGCAGGTGTTCCGCTTGTGTTGCATGGTGCGAGTGGTAACACTAATGAGGACTTGCTTAACAGTATTCGTGCGGGTATTAGCATAATACACATTAACACTGAGATAAGAAAAGCCTTCAGGGATGGTATTAAGGATTATATGCATGACAATCCAAACGAGATCGCGCCTTATAAGTTCGACCGCGCTGGTGCAGAAGAGATGAAAAAAGTCGTCCGTGCCAAAATGGAGCTTTACAAGAATAGTATATAGATCATATGTCAGAAAATCATGATTACAATAAGGAGGCTTTAGACCTTCACTCAGAGTTCGGTGGCAAATTAGAAACAGTTAGTAAGGTTAAGCTCGATAATAGAGAAGCACTCTCTCGTGCCTACACCCCAGGGGTAGCAGCTGTATGTAATGCCATAGCTGCTGACGTTAGCCTCGCGCGTAAGATGACACTTAAGAAGAATACTGTAGCAATAATAAGTGACGGGTCGGCAATACTCGGTCTCGGTAACTTGGGTGCATCAGCTAGTATACCGGTGATGGAGGGTAAAGCTGCTATATTAAAAGAGTTCGCAGATGTGGATGCATTTCCAATTTGTATCGAGACACAAGATACAGAAGAGATAATCAGAACAATAAAAAATATTGCACCAGTTTTTGGAGGTATTAATTTGGAAGATATTTCTAGTCCTAAATGTTTTGAGATTGAGGAGAGGCTGCGTGCGGAGTTATCTATTCCTGTTATGCATGATGACCAATGGGGTGCGGCGACTGTGACTCTTGCAGCGCTTATCAATTCTATTAAGTTAGCTGACAAGAAAAAGGAAAACATAAGAGTTGTATTGTCTGGCGTAGGTGCGGCAGGAGTTGCAACAGCTAGACTTATGAATGCATATGGAGTCAAGAATATTATCTATGTTGACAGCAAGGGCATAATTAATAGTTCTCGTGAAGACCTAAACAAAGAGAAACTTGAACTACTTAATGCTTCTAATATTCGTGACATGAGTGGCGACCTGGCTACTGCAGTAGCGGGGGCTGATGTGTTTATTGGATTGTCAAAGCCAGGAGTTCTGACTAGTGACATGGTCAAAAGTATGAATGATAAGTCTATAATTTTTGGTCTCGCTAATCCGACACCAGAGATAATGCCAGAACTCGCTCGTGAGGCTGGCGCATTTATTGTCGGCACTGGGCGTAGCGACTATCCGAATCAGATTAACAACTCATTAGTATTCCCAGGGTTCTGGCGAGGCATGCTGGATGCTCAGCAGATGGGGACTTATAAAAATGTTAATACAGAAACATTCGTGACTATCGCTGAGGCGTTGGCAAGCTATGTAACTGACTTGCGTCCTGATAACATACTTCCAAATATGTTCGATAAAGGTGTGGTAAAAGTGATAGCTGATATGGTGAGTAAATAATATGGAACAGATAATTAATTTTTTAACTGGGGACTTTTTAAGTTTGTATTTACCAACGATATTGTCTCTGGCTGTTATAGAAGTCTTGCTCTCCATTGATAACGCTCTTGTGAATGCTTCCATTGCGGAGCCATTACCAAGCAAAGAGAGAAGGTTGGCGTTAATGATAGGAATAGCTGGTGGTGCAGTGTTGCGACTTGTAGCGTTACTATTCGCTGTGTATATAATACAAAACAAGTGGATACTGGTATTGGGTGGTTTGTATTTGATGTATTTGGCTGTAGATCATCTTTTTATCAAGGGTGATGCTGGCAGTAACAAGCATGTCTCGGCTGGCAAGTTCTGGCCCATAGTCGCTCAGATCATAATTGCAGACGGGGTGTTCAGTATAGATAATGTCATCTCGGCGGTTGGAATATCGCATCAATATTATGTCGTTGTGACAGGTGTCTTGTTTGGAGTTGTGTCTATGCTGTTCGTAACCCAGCTCGTCTCAGGCATTGTGCACAGGCACCCACCACTTAAGAAGGCTGCTTATGTAATAGTTGGATTGATCGGTATGGTCTTGATACTTGAGAGCTTTACCAGCCTACATGTTGGTGAAGTGGAGAAGTTTATTGTGATTATGAGTGTGCTATTTACCTCATATGTTTATAGCCACAGGAAGAATAAGAAATTACAAAAAGTGCTATAATTAACAATATGTTAAAAGTTGGAAACAAGGCGCCGAAGTTTGAGTTACCAGATCAAGATGGCAAGATGCACAAGTTGTCGGACTATGCTGGCAAGAAAGTTCTGATATATTTTTATCCAAAGGATGATACCCCAGGATGTACGACTGAGGCTTGTAATTTTCGTGATAATTTTAAAGAGATGAGCAAGATGGGACTGGTTGTGTTAGGTGTGAGCAAAGACACCGTAAAGAGTCACAAGAAATTCGCTGACAAGTTCGAGCTTAACTTCCCAATTCTTTCTGATGAGAGTACAGAGATGATCAAGGAGTATGGCGCATGGAGGCTGAAGAAATTCATGGGTCGCGAATACATGGGTATCGAGCGCATGAGTGTGCTTGTCGATGAGTCTGGTAAAGTTGCGAAGATATACGAGGCCGTTAAGCCAGCAGTACACACCCAAGAGGTGATAGTTGACGTGAAGTAAAACGTGAAAAAAGAGATTGATTATTTAAAGAGTGTAGATGAAAAGCTGGGGGTAGTGTTGCATGGCAGATTGAAGAAAATCACACCTGAGTTATCGGTGTACGAGTCACTGTTGTCATCGATAATCAGTCAGCAAGTATCCACCGCAGCAGCGAACAGTATCAAAAATAAATTTAAAAGTATTTGGAGTGACAGATGGCCAACTGATGCCGAGCTGTTGAAGGCGGGTGATGAGAAGTTGCGTGCAGCAGGACTGTCGGGTCAGAAAGTTAAATATGTTAAGAATGTAGCAAAGTTTTTCAAAGATAAGAACTTGCATCAGCATGACTTTGACAAGATGGCTGATGAAGAGATAATTGAAATGCTGACCCAGATAGTAGGAGTCGGTCGCTGGACAGTGGAGATGATACTTATATTTACATTGTCTCGCCCGGATGTGTTCGCGATCAAGGATGGTGGGCTGATCAATGGTGTTATGAAGCTATACAAATTAGAAAAGTGTCATCCAAAGTCTGGGACAGAGAAAGCTATGAAGCAAAAGGACTTTGAAGCAAAGATATTAAAAATCACAGACAAGTGGTCGCCATATCGCTCAACAGCTAGCAGGTATATTTGGGATTACAAGGATAATAAGTAAGGGTGTATAATTAAGATATGAAAAACACAACATTGTTGTTTTTAATAAAAAGAGACGCTTCTGGTACCGTGTCTGATATTTTGTTAGCTATGAAAAAGATCGGCTTCGGCGTAGGTAGATACAATGGTGTCGGTGGTAAAGTTAAGACTGACGAGAGCGTAGAAGATGCGACAGTAAGAGAGACAAAAGAAGAAATAGGAGTTGACGTTAATGTCAGCGATATCAAAAAGTTAGGAGAAATAGAATTTAGATTTTTAAATAAAGCTGAGTGGAATCAAATAGTTCATATATACACAACAGAGGCTTGGAATGGTGAGCCAACTGAGTCAGATGAGATGAAGCCGCAGTGGTACAAGGTGAGCGAAATACCATATAGCGAAATGTGGGAGGATGACAAGTATTGGTTACCAAAAGTAATCGCTGGGGATTATGTTAAAGGTTATTGCTTATTCGATGAGAATCAGAAAATAGTCGAGCATAATTTATAAGAATATAATTCGCAAGTTTTTTGTGTTAGGATAAGTAAAATGAATGGGAAAGGGTTTGGTTTTACAATAGAAAAGAGAAGTGAAGAAGCGCCGCTCGCAAGAGCGGGTGTTATACATACACCACATGGAGACATAGAGACGCCAGCTTTTATTCCAGTTGGTACAAAGGCTACGGTAAAAGCATTGGACCAAAATGGGATCAAGTCCACAACAGCAGAGGCTGTACTTGCTAATACCTATCACTTATATTTGCAGCCAGGTGAAGCGGTTGTTGAGAAGCATGGAGGATTCGCAAAGATGATGCATTGGCAGAAAGATGGTGCGTCTATGCCAACATTTACAGATAGTGGTGGATTCCAAGTGTTCTCGCTCGGTGCAGCATTCGACACTGGTGTTAGCAAGATCGCAACAAGTGCAGACCTTTCCAAGAAACAAAAAGAAATAGTCGATGAAAAAGGTGAAAAGAAAATCAAATCTTCTAAGAATCAGATGGCTCGAATCGACGAAGATGGTGTAACTTTCAAATCTTTTATTGATGGGTCATATCATAGATTCACTCCAGAGAGAAGTATGCAGATTCAGCACGCCCTAGGAGCCGATATATTCTTCGCATTTGACGAGTGCACTTCACCACTTGCTCCTCGTGAGTATCAGATAAGCGCTATGGAGCGTACACACAGATGGGCCAAACGTTGTATAGATGAACACAAAAGGTTGGGTGTATCTTCGGCAACGGGTGAGCAGCAGGCACTCTTTGCTGTGGTCCAGGGTGGGGCATATGAGGACTTACGCAAAGAGAGTGCTAGCGTGCTGGGAGCTATGGACTTTGATGGATTTGGAATAGGGGGTAGCTTTACTAAGGAAGACATGGGCAAAACTGTAAAGAGTGCCACAGAGAACTTGCCAGAGGGAAAACCTCGTCACTTGCTTGGAATCGGTGAGCCAATAGACTTTTTTTTGGGTGTTGAGTACGGCATAGATACTTTCGACTGCGTATCTCCAACAAGAGTAGCAAGACACGGTGCAATATATACAAAAGAGGGTAAGATTAACATTACAAACGCTAAGTACAAAGATGATATGAGCCACATATCTTCTGACCCTAATTCGCCATATCATGACTACACCAAAAGTTATCTTCATCATCTGTTTAAGGCTGAGGAAATGTTAGCTGGCACCATAGCTTCAGCTCATAATTTGTATTTTATGATCAATCTGGTTCGTGATATAAGGCAGTCGGTATTGGACGGTAAGTTTTTCGAGTTTAAAAAAGAGTTCCTAGGCCTATATTATAAGCAATTATAAGTGTTATTTTGGCGAACTTTTTTGTTAACATAATGCAACACTAGCAATTGCTTTTGTGACTAGCTGCTTCTTATGGTTCAGCTTTTCGTTATATACTTATTAGATACTAAAGTCTTGCAAAGAATTTAGTTAATTAAATATTAAAATATGAAAAAACAAACATTATTATTATCAGCGGTAATGTGTACGCTCGTTGCAGTGTCAGCTCAAACATTACCGACCCCAGGAGCTATGCCAAGCGCTGGCGGACAATTACCTCTACCACCGAGAATGGAGGGTAAGGAGTTGAGAGAAGACAGAAAAGAACTTAGAGATCAAAGAGAGGAGATAAGAGAAGATAGGCAAGGTCTTATGGATAAACGTATTCAAATGCGTGCCTCTAATACAGAAGAGAGAGAAGACATCAGAAAAGAAATGCAAGACAGAATGCGTAATGCCACATCTCCAGAGGCCAGAAAACAAATTGTAGGCAACATGCAAGATAGAGCTCGTGATATGCGTGCTTCTAATACAGAAGAGAGAAAAGAGTTAAGAGAAGAAAATAAGCAAATTGTAAAAGAAAGATCTAATGCAGCGATAGAAAGACTTGGGCTAGTTGCTGGTCACTTTGAGAATGCTCTGACTAGGGCTAATAATTTCTTATCAGCAAGAAGAGCTTCTTCTACTGCTGACTTTACTAAAGTTGATGCGGCGCTAACTGTTGCTAAGTCTTCTCTAGAAAAAGTTAAATCAGATATAAAGCAAGTTGAGTCTTTCAAGGATATAGGTGTTAATGCCGACAACAAAGAAGCATTTAAGAATGCTGTTAAGAATGCGCAAGATAGTATTAGAAAACTTCAGGACGACCTTAAGAATTTATTAAATGAACTTAAAAGCTTAAGATAAAAATATGAATAAAAACATTTTGATTTCGGTGGTTCTTGTTGTAGTTCTTCTAGTTGCAGGTTATGTTTATGTGACTTATGAGGAGAAGGTGGATGTAGCTTCTGATATGCAAAAAGTTATACCTACATCTAGCACTAACTCAAGCAGTAGTAATCCAGAGGATGTTTCAAATTCTGTTGACTCGGTTAATATGACAGAGTTAAATGCACAGATAGATGCTGATATAAAAGCAATAGACTCATCTTACTAAAACAAAAACACAGCGCACCCACAGGGTGCGCTGTGTTTTTGTTTTGTGATATAATCCAAATATGAGTAAAGATTTAGCTGATTTATTGTTCCCTAATATAAAAAAGAATAGGGCTGGCATAGAACAGGAGCATAAAAAGAGAAATTTACCGCTGAACGCTGAAGTTTTGCGCGTGGCGCCAAGCCCTACAGGACCTATGCATATCGGAACGCTTTATATGTCACTAATCAGTAGGGATATAGCAAGAAAAAGCGGAGGAGTTTTTATTCTAAGAATAGAAGATACTGACCAAGCAAGAGAGGTAGATGGCGCGAGGGTGTTTATTGTTAAGACTTTAAATGATTACGACCTTACTCCAGACGAAGGTGAGAATTTAGAAGGAAAAGAGGTTGGCGACTATGGTCCATATAGACAGAGTAAACGCAAAGATATTTATGATGCTTTTCTTTATGACTTTGTATTAAATGGACATGCTTATCCATGTTTTATGACTGAAGAAGAGATTGAGATTATGCGCGATAGCCAGAAAAGTAATAAGTTAAGACCTGGCGTATACGGTCAATATGCTAAGCATAGAGACTTAAGTGTGGGTGAAGTCAAAAGTCGTATTGAAAAAGGCGAGAGCTTTGTCATACGTTTGCGTGCATCAGGTGACGCTTTTAAAAAAGTTCCTTTTAAGGATGAATTCTTAGGTGATCACTTGGTCCCAGAGAATGACGAAGACTTTGTAATAATGAAGGGCGACGGATTGCCTACTTATCATTTTGCTCACGTTGTTGACGATTATATGATGGGTACAACTTTTGTTACTCGTGGCGAAGAATGGTTCTCTTCACTTGGTAAACATTTAGAGCTGTGGAATAAGATAGGAGTTAATTCTCCTAAGTATGGGCATATAATGCCGATTAATAAGAGCGCTGATGGCAGTGTAAGAAAATTGTCTAAAAGAAAAGATAGCGAAGCTACAATGTCTTATTATCAAGAGTCGGGTTATACAAAAGAGGCGGTGCTTGCATACTTATATCGTCTAGCTAATCCAAACTTTGATGATTGGTGGCACGCTGGCAATCGTGATATTAACAAGTACGAATTAGACATTGAAGCAATGAAGCGCAACAGTCGTGGGCCACTACTTGATTTTAAAAAGCTAGACGACATATCGTCTGACGTTATTGCCAGCAGAACTGCCGAGGATGCAGCTAAGGAGCTATTGGAATGGTCTTCTAAATACGATACTGAGTTCTGTGGTGTCATAAGTAAAGACGTTGATTATCTAACAAAAGTTCTTAATATAGAAAGAGAGACAGATAATCCTAGGAAAGACATTGTTAGGTACGGTGTGGCCAGAGACAGTCTGTCTTACTTCTTTGACGAGTTATTTGTCCCTGTTCAGGTCGATCAAGATCTTAAGAATAGAATGCGAGCACAATTATCGGATGACAGCTTGTATGGTAATTCTATGTCACTCGACGATTGGATAGAGAGAGTGAAGTCTGTAGCTTCTGCTATTGCACCAGATATGAAGTTCGGAGCATTTATGATGGAGCTAAGGCGCGCCATAACTGGTAAAGATAGAACACCTAATATGTATTATCTTTTTGAGGTTCTGGGTAAAGAGAGAATACTTAAGAGACTTTTATAATGAATAAGTTTAAAATTCTTTTCCCCGAAGCTTTAGATACAAGAGTCGTGGAGGCGGTAAAGTTTTTAAATGAGAATGGTGTATGTGGTGCCATATTAGAACAGTTGAGTTTAGAAGAAGCGGCTAAGAAGTTGGCTTCTGGTTACTGTGACGCTGTGATAGCCGGTGCATGTAATAGCAGTAGAGATGTATTTAGGGCAGCAATTAAGCATGTGGGGGTCAAAAAGGAAGGCGGCAAGGTTTCTAGTTTTTTCTTAATGGAAAAAGGTGACACAAAGGTTGCTTTTGCTGACTGTGCTGTTAATGTGAACCCTTCACCACAAGACTTGGCACAAATAGCAATAGATACAGCTGACAACTTTTATAAAGTTACACACATAATTCCAAAAGTAGCCATGCTATCTTATTCAACTCTAGGTAGCGCCGAGTCTGTGTCTATAGATAACGTTAGACTGGCTACACAAATAGTAAAAGAAACTAGACCGGATATTCTAATAAGTGGCGAATTACAGTTTGATTCAGCTTTTGATCAACACGTCGCTCATATAAAATGTCCTGACGATAAGGTTGCTGGTAATGCGAATGTATTTATATTCCCAGACCTTAACTCAGGTAATATTAGTTATAAAATAGCTGAGAGAGTGGGTGGCTGGTCAGCTACGGGTCCAATTGTTCAAGGTATGAGTAAGCCTTTTATGGATCTGTCTCGTGGTTGCTCTAAAGAGGATATAATTAATCTAAGTAAAATTACTTTAAAATTAATTTAATTAGCCTAAGAGACATATAGATAAAAGTGTACATGTTGCATATTCCTCTATTGCTAACTTCCGAACACACCTTTTTATATAATTTCCAATTTGCAACTTTTTTGTGATAAGTGTCCGTTACTCCACCCAACATGTATCCGCTCGTATATGTTCCGTTAAAATTTTTATATATAAAGTTTTTGCTAATCTTGGATACTTGTGCAAAGTACAGCCATTCTTCTGCATTTTTTATTAATGTTGGCAGTTGCAGGTCACTTGTTGCTTTGAAGTTTATACAATGTGTGGCGTCACCTGAGAACTTTTTTGTGATAAGGTAGTCCCAGTAATAGTTAATTTTATTTTTATTAGTTTTGTTTTTGGTTATAGAGATGCCACTTTCTAGTGCGCGATTAGATACTAACCAAGTTGGTTTAGAGTGTGACTGTATTTCACTTTCAAAATTCAGGAGACAATCTTGGTCTAACCAGTCGTCATCATCTAAAAATATTATATAGTTAGGGAAGCTATCACTTTTTAAAATCTGGAATACTTTGTTAACCGAAGCATTCTTGCCAAGATTATTTTCATTTTTTATGTATATTACATTAGACAGTGTACTTACTTTTTCTTCTAACTTACTGTAGTTGGTAGCAGGGGAGTCATTAACTATTATGTGTTTGAAGTTTTTGTAAGTTTGATTTTGTACTGATTCCAAACACCTAATTATCTCAATAGGTCTCTCGTATGTGGTAGTGATGATGACGAATTCTGTTTTCATTATTCCATTCCTAGCAGTTTCTTTAAAATGGTCTTAGCTTTAAAAGTATCTAAAATTTTTACTATCAATCTATGTAGTCCGAGCTTTTTAGCTAATTTGTTTAGTGGGTGGCCCCAAGAATAATTCCACATGTGTACTGCATATGTTTCTTCCGGTGCATTATACCCTGTAAAGTCTTTTATATTCTCTGCTGTAAATGGATAAAAGTAATTGACTGGCATAGGTGTGAATCCATAATCTTTTTGCCCGTATACCTCGGTGAGTATTTTGGGTATCGGTGTTAGTGTGGTCATTTTGTTGTACACATTAAGACAGTCTGATATATATTCATTATTCGCTGTGCATCCGATTATGCCAGCACTGACATGCGCCTTGTCTTCATAACCGATTATCATTTTTTGCCCCAACAAGTCGTTGAAACTTCTAACTACATACATATCTGTATCTAGGTATATGCCACCATATTTTTGTAACACTATGAATCTTGCATAGTCCGCTACGAATGCCCATTTCTTATTCGTATAAGCACTCCTCGTGAATTCATAAGCATTCACATCAAAATTGTCCTCATTCCATTCCTTGATCTCATAATCTGACAATTTATCTTTCCATGTCTGTATGCATTTTAAAATGAGATCATTTTTCTCTCCTTTCCCGAACCAACAATAATGTATAACTTTAGGTATCATTTATTTGTATAAGTATAACGTTTTTTGTATCATCTTTTCAAAGTCAAAACGTGAGTCATTCCAAGATATATTCTTAGGAAAATCTTGGTCCAAAATATCTATTAAGTCTGTGTCGTATTTGTATAACTTAGCATAAGGCAAGTCATGTAGTATCTCAGGCACACCACCAACACGCCTCGCTATAACTGGTAGTCCAGCTTGCAACGCCTCTAAGACAACGTAACCTAGAGCTTCTGTCTTAGATGGCAATAGAAATACGTCATATTGTGGGAGGAAGCTTTTGGCATTGTTAACGTGACCGTATAGTGTAACTCGGTTGCCGAGACCTTTTCTTTCTATTAGTTTTTGTAGTTTTAGCTTGTTGGCTCCTTCGCCTATTATGTGATAGTGGATATTTTTAATTTGGGGGAGTATGTGTAACACTGAGTCGTGAGCCTTATTATTATTCAGCTCGCCAATACTGACAACATGCTTGATTGTTCTGGGGCCAGTTGACCCCTCGGATAGCTTGGGTAGATTCTGATACTCTGTTTTTTGTATTCCGTTGTATATTACTGTAATTTTTCTCTTAATTAGTTTTGGGGCCCTAAGAGTGTTAGCAATATTCTCGGATACCGCTATTGTCTTGTGAGAAAAAGCTACAGTTATTATTGATATTAAATGAAAGATTATTCTTATAAATATATTTCTATCTTCATTGTGTGGCCACCCATGAGCAGTGAATACAATAACCGGTACACCAGCTAAGCGTGACGCAATAGATCCAAAGAGTGATATTTTTGAACTGTGTAGATGTACTATGTCAGGGCTTTCTTCTCGAATGAATTTGTACAAGTCAAAAATATTTTTAAATGAAGTAAATGGATTCAGATTGTTTTTAATTTTTAATACCTGGGTACGAATATTTTTAGATCTTAACCTGTCGAGTAGTTCGCCATCATTACCACTAGCAACTGTAACTCTGTAGTTGTTTTGTATTTTAGGGTGGGTTGCCAAATCATGTACTGCTTTTTGTGCACCACCCCAGTTACTTTTGGTGATTAAATACAAAACCTTTTTCACATGCACATTATAGCAGAGAGGATGATATACTAAAAAGCATATGCAAAAAACCCTATTTATTACAGGTGGAGCAGGTTATATAGGTCAAATGCTTGTAGATCAATTCTCAAAAAGACCAGATGTTAAGCAAATAGTGGCCCTAGACAAGGAAGCTGAGCCAGATATGTATAAGACTCACCCAAATAGAGACAAGCTAGTGTATGTTCATGCCAACACAAGTGACAAAACTTGGCAGCAAAAGGTTGCCGGGTTCCGTCCAGAAGTAGTCATACATACCGCTTGGCAAATACGTGAGATATACGGCAATAGGCCACTTTCTTGGAAATGGAATATAGACGGCTCAGATGAGATCTTTGATTTTTGTTTAGAGAATAATTTTGTAGAGAGATTAGTTTATTTTTCTACAGTTGCTTCTTACGGTGCATTTGCGGACAACAGTCTAACTTACAGATATGTAGAGACTGATCCATTCAGAAAGACTAATTATCTCTATGCAGAAGAAAAGCGCGCGACCGAAGAGCATTTAGAGCAAAAGGTAAAAGATAGAATATCTACTGGTGGGCACATGCCAATCATTTCAGTTGTACGCCCAGCTGCAATATCAGGCCCGCGTGGTAGATACGATAGAGTTAGATTTGGCTTACAGGCCGCCTTGTCAGGACACCTTAAGGGTAATTTTATTTATAAAATAATTTCAGCTATGGTTTCATTTGTTCCCGTAACTCCAAAATGGTTGAGACAATATATACATGAAGATGACGTGTGTGACATCGTGGAGATGTTGGCCTTTGATGAGAAAGTTAATCATAAGTATGAAGTGTTCAATATATGCCCACCAGGAGATGTTGTGCTCGGTAAAGATATGGCAAAGGCCGTAGGTAAGAAGACATTACCAATATATCCATGGATGGCAAGGTTAGCTTTCTTTGTATTCTGGCATATTACTCGTGGCAGAATACCAACTGCAGAAGGTAGCTGGAAGGGATACAGCTATCCAATAGCGGTAGATGGTAGTAAGTTAACTAATATGTATGGTTACAAATACAAATTCGAATCTAAGGATGCATTTGTAAAAAATGAGGGACGTTATGCTAAACTTAAATAGATAAATATATGGATATATTATTAGTAGCAATTTTAGTTTTCATTTTCATCAAGTTGTATGTAATGAATCACAAGATGGTGGAAATGCAAAAAGATATACATTTGATTTCGATGGGTAAGTTAAAACACATGTCACAAGAAGACATGCATCCAAGTCACAAAAAAGAGAACTAAATTGCATTGTGCTATAATGATGCAATATGAATACTTTTCTAGACTCTCTTAATTGGCGATTTGCTACAAAAAAATTCGACACTAACAAAAAAGTTAGTGCTGAAGATTTACAAAAAATAAAAGACTCGATTAGGCTCGCTCCTACTTCTTACGGATTGCAACCATTTCGTGTGATGATAGTTGAGAATCAAGACTTAAAGAATAAATTAAAAGAAGCAAGCTTTAATCAGTCTCAGGTTTCAGATTGTTCTCATCTTTTTGTTTTTGTTGCTAGAACTGACATACAAAAAAGAATAGGTGAGTATTGCGACCTGATAAAAGACGGAACAGGACTTTTCGATAGATTAAAGTTCGAGGCTGGAGCTAGAGCCTTCTTTGGCTTAACTGGTATAACAGAAGAGAAAAAGTTGCGTATCGCTAGCAATCAAGCATACATAGCGCTTGGTTTCGCTATGGCAGCTTGTGCGGAGCTGCGTATTGACTCGGCACCAATGGAAGGGTTCTCAAGTGATAACTATAAGGATATTTTAGGCTTGGCCAAAGACGAGTACGCGGCAGTTATTTTGGGTGTTGGATATCGCGCAGCTGATCCTGCTTTTCCTAAGACGCGTTTCGGTGAGGATGACTTGTTCCAGATTAGGTAGGTTAGAGTTTGCTATAGGTTTTGTTTTGCACAATTTTGGGGTTGTAAAAAGCTTATTATATGGTATAATTTGCGGGCGCTGATTACGATTGTGTATTGGACTAGCCGACTTATAAAACACCAAAGTTTTTAATAATTCAATTTTTAGTATGCAAAAAAGTGTTGCAACACTTCCAAAAAAGACTTTCTCGAAATACAGAAAGCCGTTAGCAGAATTACCAAACCTAGTCGAAAACCAATTACTTTCATACAAGAATTTGATTGAGAAGGACATCCCTGAGATATTCAAGGAGTTCAGTCCAATCAAAGACTATTCAGAGAAAAAGTTTGAATTAGAGTTTCTTTCATTTGAAATTTCTAGTCCAAAATTTGACGAAGTCTACGCAAAGGAGAACAAGCTCACATATGAGGCTCCAATGCGCGTTAGATTGCGTCTTAAGAATAAGATTTTAAATACAACAAAAGAGCAAGAGATATTCATGGCGGATTTCCCGCTTATGACTGTTCACGGTACATTTATCGTTAACGGTGTTGAGCGTGTAGTTGTTCCTCAGCTTGCTCGTTCATTTGGTGTGTTCTTTGACGCAGAAGAGGTTAAAGGTCACAGATATTTCGGTGCCAAGATAATCCCGTCTCGTGGTGTGTGGGCGGAAGTATTGTCTGAGCCAGACAATCAAATGTCGGTTCGTATAGATAAGAAGAGAAAGTTCGGCATTGTTCCAATGCTACGCGCTATGGGGTTTGGTTCTGATGATGCAATCGTTAACTCATTTGTTTCGGATGACGCTAAGGCCTATGTTAAGAATCTTCTAGACAAAGACACAATCAAGAACTCTCATGATGCATATGTAGAGATTTACAAGAGACTTCGTGACGGTGACATGGCTACACCTGAGAATGCAAAAGAGTATTTTGATACATTATTCTCAGCAGAGCGTTATGACTTATCTCCAGTTGGACGCTTCCGCTTCAACAAAAGATTCGGTATGCCGTTAGAAGGTAAAGAGTCAGAGAGGAGAACTCTTTCAAAAGAGGACTTGGTTAAAATCATCGAGCATGTAATTGTTTTAAATGCTACTCCTAATGCAGTAGAAGATGATATCGATCATCTTGGGTCTCGTCGTGTGCGTTTCGTAGGTGAGATGATGGCTGCAAAGGTGCGTACTGGTATGACTCAGATGAAGAGAAATATCCAAGATAAGATGTCGGTTATAGATGCAGACACAACGTTACCAGTTTCTATTGTTAATCAAAGACCGCTTCAAGCTCGTATCAAGGAGTTCTTCACAACTAATCAGTTGTCTCAGTTCATGAATCAAGAGAACTTGCTTGCCGAGGTTGAGCATCTACGTACCCTTTCTGCCCTTGGTCCAGGAGGTCTAACTCGTGAACGTGCAGGCTTTGAAGTTCGTGACGTGCACACTTCTCATTATGGTCGTGTGTGTCCAATTCATACTCCAGAAGGTCCAAATATCGGTCTTATTCTTCGTCAATCTAATTATGCTCGTATTAACGACTTCGGTATTATCGAGTCTCCTTATGTAAAAGTAAAAGCGGGCAAGATTACAAAAGAAATAGTTTATATGAACGCTCTTGAGGAAGAGAAACATGTTATCGCTCAAGCGTCAGTACAGTATGGTAAAGACATGATGATTGTAGACAAGAGAGTTCCTGCTCGTCGTTACGCGCAACCAGCGATTGTTGACGTTATGGATGTAGAGTATCTAGATGTTTCGACTAATCAAGCTTACTCAATTGCTACTTCTATGATTCCATTCTTGGAGCATGATGACGCGAATCGTGCACTGATGGGTTCTAACATGCAACGTCAAGCTGTGCCTGTGGTTATACCTGAGGCGCCATATGTTTCTACTGGTATGGAGGCTGAGGCTGCTAGAAATATTGGTCGTCTTATCTATGCAGAAGAAGATGGTAAAGTTTCTTATGTGGATGCTGACAAGATTGTTGTTAAGTCAGGAAAAGTTGAAAAAGAGTACAAGCTGATTACTTTCTCTCGTACTAATGCATTTAACATTTTCCACCAGAGACCAGTTGTTGAGAAGGGGCAAGATGTAAAAGCAGGAGACTTGCTTGCTGATGCAGCAACATCGGATAATGGTCAGATTGCTCTCGGACAAAATGTTCGTGTAGCCTTCATGACTTGGAACGGTGCTAATTACGAGGACGCTATTATTATTTCAGAGAAGTTAGTAAAAGAAAGCAAGTTTACTTCTATACACATAGAAGAGCTAGTGTGTAATGTGCGCGACACTAAGTTAGGAGTTGAGGTTACGACTCATGACATTCCAAATGTTGGTGAAGCAAAACTTCGCAATTTAGATGAAGACGGTATTATTCGCATCGGTGCTGAGGTTCGTCCAGGAGATATATTGGTAGGTAAAATTACTCCAAAAGGTGAACAAGAATTAACTCCAGAGGAGAGACTGCTTCGTTCTATCTTCGGTGAGAAGGTGCGTGATGTAAAAGACTCATCGCTTCGTCTTGATAACGGTAAGCGCGGACGTATTATTGGAGTTAAGGTTTTCTCACGTGAGCGTGGTGATCAATTAGAGAGTGGTATAGTTAAGCGTATTCACATTGAGATAGCTCAGACTAGAAATATTACAGTTGGAGACAAGTTAGCTGGTCGCCATGGTAATAAGGGTGTTATCTCTAGGGTGTTACCGGTAGAAGAGATGCCATACACAGCAGATGGTGAGCCTATAGATATTATTCTTACACCTCTTGGTGTGCCGTCACGTATGAATCTAGGACAAATTCTGGAAATGCACTTAGGTTATGCTGCTGAGACTCTTGGTTATCAGGCGGTTGTGCCTTCATTCCAAGGAGCAACTGTAGAAGAGATACAGTCTGAGTTAGAGAAGGCTGGTATGAGCAGATCAGGAACAGTAACTCTCTACGATGGTCGTACTGGTGACGAGTTCGAGAAGCCTATTGCAGTTGGTACTATGTACATGCTCAAGCTTCACCACATGGTGGAAGATAAGATTCACCAGCGTTCAATCGGACCATACTCACTCATTACTCAACAACCTCTTGGTGGTAAAGCTCAAGGAGGAGGTCAGAGATTTGGAGAAATGGAGGTGTGGGCTCTCGAAGGATACGGTGCGTCTAATATACTTCGCGAAATGCTCACTATTAAGTCAGATGATATAGAGGGTCGCGCGGCAGCATTCGATAGCATTATCAAAGGTGAAGACATGGGCGAGCCGGGAACACCAGCCAGCTTTGTGGTGATGCTTAACACATTACGTGGACTAGGCTTTGATGTAATACCTCAAGGCATGAAAGTTGCCGAGGAGAAACTTATTGGGCAGGACGTTATTAACGATTAATTAACTTCACATATAAAAATATGAAAACAATCAATGCAACAAATTTTGACGCTTTGGAGATAAAGGTAGCTTCTCCTGAGGCGATACGTGCTTGGAGTTATGGTGAAGTGACCAAGCCAGAGACGATTAATTATCGTACAGGACGTAGCGAGAGATATGGTCTTTTCGATGAGAGAATATTCGGTCCAGAGAAAGACTATGAGTGCTATTGTGGTAAATATCGCCGCATCAGATACAAGGGTATTATCTGTGAGAAATGTGGAGTTGAAGTAACCAAATCAATCGTTCGTCGTGAGCGTATGGGTCACCTTGAACTTGCTGTTCCTGTTGCTCATATATTATTCCTACGTAATGTTCCATCTCGTATAGCTATGGTTATTGGTGCAACACTTTCTGATGTTGAAAAAGTTGTGTACTTTGCTGGATATATAATCACCAAAGTTAACGACGATCAGAAGGCTGAGGTAATTAAGAATCTTGAAAGTGAGTTCAAAGCTAAGATCAAGTCTGCTACAGATGATAAGACTCGTGAGAGACTGGAAGAGCTAATGGATACTGCTAAAAAAGAAATTGCAGACATCAAGCCTTGGAAAATTTTAGACGAGTTGGTATATCACAAGTATGCAATGAAGTACGGAGCATGTTTCGACGCTAAGATTGGTGCTGAGGCATTATACGAAGTATTCAAGTCAATAGATCTTACAACTCTTGAAGGTGAATTATCTGTTGCAATAGAAAAATCTGGCTCAGTAGAAAGAGAAAAACTAGAGAAGAGACTTTCACTTATTCGTGCTTTCAAGAATGCTGGCATTCGTCCTGAGTGGATGTTCTTCACGGCTCTACCTGTTATTCCTCCTGGAATTCGTCCAATGGTAGCCCTAGAAGGAGGGCGTCACGCTACTTCTGATGTTAACGACTTGTATCGTCGCGTAATTAATCGTAACAATCGTCTTAAGAAATTGATGGAGATAGATGCTCCAGATGTGATCCTACGTAATGAGAAGCGTATATTGCAAGAGGCGGTGGACGCTCTTATTGATAACTCAGCTCGTCACGGAGATGCGGCTGTTGCCCTAACAGGACAAAAGAGAGTGCTCAAGTCTCTGTCTGATAATCTTAAGGGTAAACAAGGATTGCTACGTGGCAACTTGCTAGGTAAACGTGTGGACTATTCAGCTCGCTCTGTGATTGTGGTTGGTCCTGATCTTACTTTGGATGAATGTGGTCTACCTAAAAACATGGCACTTGAGTTGTTCAAGCCATTCGTGGTATCTAAGCTTATCGAACGTGAGTTAGCGTTTAATATTCGTGGAGCTAATAAGTTAGTCGAAGATGGTATACCAGAAGTGTGGGCAATATTAGAAGAGGTGATTGAAGGCAAATACGTTCTTCTTAACCGTGCTCCAACACTACACCGTCTTGGTATCCAAGCATTCCGTCCAAGATTGATCGAAGGTAAAGCTATACAGCTTCATCCACTTGTGTGTGAGGCGTTCAATGCGGACTTCGACGGAGACCAAATGGCCGTACACTTGCCGCTGTCTGTTGCCGCTCAGCAAGAGGCTCGCGAGTTGATGGCTGCTAAGGGTAACCTTCTAAAACCAGGTTCTGGAGAGTCTATTGTTAGTCCTCGTATGGATATGGTTCTAGGAGCGTATTGGATGACGACTATTGTTGACGGAGAGAAAGGTGAAGGTAAATACTTTGCATCACCTAATGAGGCGATAACTGCACATGACTTCGATATGGTTGGCTACAGAGCTAAGATAAAAGTAATGCCTTCTGACAAAGAGAAATATGCAGCATTCGATGGCAAGCCATTCGACACAACTGTAGGAAGATTACTATTTAATGCAATATTCCCAAGTGATTATCCATTTATTAACGAAGAAGTTGGAAAGAAAAAGATTAATCAGATTCTTGATGACGTATTCGCTCGCTATGGAGTATCAGGCGCGCCAGCCATAATCGACAAGATAAAAGATTTCGGATTCAAATATGCAACAGTATCAGGTACTACATGGAATCTTACTGCCGTAGAGGAGCCTAAAGAAAAGTCTCCACTAATTGAAAAAGGTTGGAAGATGGTTGCCGAGATTGAGGATAGTTACAACGAAGGACTTCTGTCTGAAGAAGAGAAACACGTTAAGACTATTGAGGTGTGGCAATTCATAAGAAAGGAGATACAAGATGTTCTTGAACAAAAATTAAAAGGCACAAGAAATTCTGTTAGTGACCTTATCACATCGGGCGCTCGTGGACAGGTATCACAGCTTATTCAGCTAGCTGGTATGAAGGGTATTATGGTGAACAACTCAGGAGGTCAACTTGAATTCCCTGTTATTGGATCTAATATAGAAGGATTCTCGCCACTTGAGTACTTCATCACTACATACGGTGCTCGTAAAGGTAACTCCGATACAGCTCTTAAGACTGCTCAAGCTGGTTACCTTACACGTAGACTAGTAGACGTTGCCCAAGATGCGATAGTTACTGAGGAGGATTGTGGAACAAGTAAAGCCAAAACTTTCTTTAGAAAGAACACTCTTGGTAATGAGATTTCTATTTCAAAAGCAATACGTGGACGTATATTAGCAGAGGACTTAACAGCAGGAGATAAGAAATTCAAAAAAGGTGATCTTATTTCTACAAAGGATGCTAACCTTATAGAGGCTAGTTCAATTGAGTCAGTTAAGATTTACTCTCCTATCACTTGTGAATCACTTCACGGTGTATGTCGTAAATGTTACGGACTAGATATGGGTCGTTCTAAGATGGTTGACCTAGGTGAGGCGGTTGGTATTGTGGCTGCGCAAGCGATCGGTGAGCCGGGAACTCAGCTAACAATGCGTACATTCCACTCTGGAGGTGTGGCAGGTACCGACATTACACAAGGTCTCCCTCGTGTAGAAGAGATCTTCGAGCGTCGTGCTCCAAAGTCTCCAGCAGTAGTTGCTCATGAGAATGGAGAGGTATATGAGATTAGAGTTGAGAAAGGTCTTAAGACTATTGTTATTCTAATGGATGAGAATGAGTCTAAGGGTAACAAGAAAGGTAAGATGGTTGAATACGAAGTATTACCAAGACGTACACCACTTGTTAAAAAGGGTGACAAGGTAGTTCGTGGTCAGATTCTAACTGATGGTTCTGCTGATATAGAAGAGGTGTTCAAGTATGCGGGACGCGAGGCAGCTGAAGACTACATCGTTCAAGAGATCTTGAAAGTGTATGAGCTTCAAGGTGCGTCTATCAGCCGCAAACATATTGAGGTTATTATTAAGCAGATGACTGGACGCGTTAAGATTGCAAAACCAGGAGACTCAAGATTCAGTCAAGGAGATGTGCTCGAAGTCTCTACGTGGAGAGCGGAGAATGAAGAGATCAAAGCCCGCGGAGGTGTAGAGTCAATTGCTAATCCGCTGATATTAGGAGTATCAGATGTAGCGCTTACTACAACTTCATGGTTATCTAGTGCCTCATTCCAGAATACTACTCGTGTTCTTATCTCAGCTTCTACAAAAGGTCAGATTGATGATCTTCGTGGTCTTAAAGAGAATGTTATTATCGGTAAGCTTATACCAGCTGGTACTGGTGTTCGTGGGCTAAATGATAATAAGTAGGTAAATTCCAATAAAAATAAAGCCCGCCCCTTTACGGGGCGGGCTTTATTTTTATTGGAATTTATGTTATTATTGGTGAACTTCCTTAACTCGGTGCGGTAGTGCTTGTCACTAGCTAGCAGACACAATTGCACTTGATAGTAAGGGAGTAAAAGAGAGAAAATATTTATGGCAAAAACATCAGTTATTGCAAGAGCTCAAAAGAAACCGAAATTTTCTACTCGCACCGTAAACAGATGTTTCAAATGTGGTCGTAAGCACGGCTATATGAGAGACTTCGGCATTTGCCGTCACTGTTTCCGCGAATTAGCAAGCGAGGGACAAATCCCGGGAGTAAAGAAAGCCTCTTGGTAATCTATTTATTAAAATATGGATAGAATAGCAAACCTTTTAACAACACTAAGAAATGCAGGTGTTATTAAAAAAGAAAAAGTAGTAGTACCTTATTCAAAATATATATTAAGCATACTTGAAGCTCTCAAGGATGCTGAGTATGTTAAGGCAGTACATGCTGACCCAGAAAATTATGCGATCGAAGTTGTTCTTAATTATGACAACCAGAAACAGCACAAGATTCGTGAGGTTAAGCGCATTTCAAAACCAGGTCGTAGAGTTTATTACAAAATCACAGATATCAACAGAGTTAAAAATGGTTTTGGTAACGTTCTGTTATCAACTCCAAAAGGCATTATGACTGGCCGCGCAGCTCGCGCGAATAATACAGGTGGCGAGGCTTTGTTCGAGATCTTCTAAAGATATGAGCAGAATTGGAAAACAAATTATAACAATACCATCTGGTGTTGAGGTTAATGTTGCATCTGATATGGTTACTGTAAAAGGTCCAAAAGGTGAACTAAAACTACCTGTACGTGATGAGGTAACTCTTAAACTGGAAAATGACACACTAACAAGTGAGCCACGTCGTAATGACAAGTTCGCACGCAGCCTCTGGGGGACATATATGTCTCGTCTTAAGGCTATGGTCGCCGGAGTTCAAGCCCCTTTTGTTAAGAAGCTGTTAGTTGAAGGTGTAGGATTCAAATGGGAAGTTCAAGGTACTAACCTTAAGCTGTCATTAGGATTCTCACATCCAATAATAGTTGAGATTCCAAAAGGAATTGAAGTAAAAGCTGAGAAAAGTGAGTTAACTGTTACAGGTATAGACAAAGAAGCTGTTACTTTATTTGCAATGCAAATAAGAAAACTTAAGAAGCCAGAGCCGTACAAAGGTAAAGGTATACGTTACGAGGGCGAGGTCATCCGTCGTAAAGAAGGTAAAAAATCAGCATAATAATATATGAAAAAGAATAATACACAAAAACGTCTTCGTATTCATAAGAAAATCCGTTCTCGCGTTGCGGGCACAGGAGAGAGGCCAAGACTTGCGGTATTCCGCTCTAACGCATATATATATGCTCAGATTATTAATGACGATACAAAGTCTACATTAGCATCAGCATCTGATCTTAAACTTGGCAAAATGTCTAAAATGGATAAAGCTAAGAAAGTTGGAGAGCAATTAGCCGCAGCAGCTAAGTCAGCCGGAGTAACCAAAGTCGTATTCGACAGAGGTGGCTTTGCTTACAAAGGTCGCGTAGCCGCTCTTGCGGATGCTGCTCGTAATGCAGGATTAGTATTTTAAAAATTATGTCAGAAGAAATTAAAACAACAGAAGATACTGTAGAGACAGCTGCGCCAGTCGTAGAAGTTCCTGCAGCTGAGGAAGTTGCAGCAGCGCCTGCTGACTCGGAGTCTAAGGCTACTGAGGACAAAGGTGATGCTAAACGTGGGTTTCGCCGCGGCGCACCACGTAATGGTAAAGGTGGACCAAGAAGAAACGATCGCAATTCTCGCGCTCCACGCGAGAAACCAGAATTCGACCAAAAGACACTAGACGTACGTCGTGTGACTCGTGTAGTTTCTGGTGGACGCAGATTCTCTCTTCATGTAACTCTTGTTGCAGGAGATAGAAATGGTCGCGTAGGATTGGGTACTGGTAAAGCTACTGATACTCAGGCAGCTATGGCCAAAGCTTTAAAATCTGCTCGCAAGAATATGATCAAGCTTAACCTAACAGATAACAAGTCTATTATTCACGAGACAGATGCAAAATACGATACAGCTAAAGTTTGGATTTCTCCAAACAAAGGTAAGGGTCTTATTGCTGGATCTTCAGCTCGTGTGATTTTGAACCTAGCAGGAGCAGCTAATGTTACTGCAAAGTTCCACGGTGGGACAAAGAATAAACTTAATAACGCTCGTGCAACTATGAAGGCACTTCGCAAAATAGCAACTATCGCTTAAATATATGCAAATACATCAAATCAAAAGAGAAAACGCAAATAGACAGGAGCGCCAAGTTGGTCGCGGAGGTAAACGTGGTAAGACATCGGGTCGCGGAGGCAAAGGACAAACAGCTCGTGCTGGTAACAAACGCCGCCCAGCGATGCGTGACATTATCAAGAAGCTTCCAAAGTTGCGTGGACGTGGAATGAATACAAACAAAGCCTTTCGCGCTAAACCAGTAGCTATTAATTTAGCTGAGCTTAATCTTTTCGAGAATGGAGCAGTAGTTAGCCCTACATCTCTTGTAGCTAACGGTTTACTTCAAATGAAGAATGGAAAGTTCCCAACTGTTAAGATAATGGCAACAGGAACATTGGATAAGAAATTATCTTTTGAGAATGTTGAGTTTTCTGCAGCAGCAAAAGCAAAGTTAGGTCTGTAATCTTTACGTTTACAACAACACAAAAAGTCTCCCTTGGGGAGATTTTTTGTTTTGCTATATTTTGTTAGAATTGAGTTATGAATGAATTAGAAAAGTTGTTAGGTAGCCAAGAAAAAGTAAAGCTGATAAGAATGTTTTTAGCAAATAGGGACACACTCTTTCAAGTAGAGGATATAGTAAAGTTGGCAAAATTGAAAAGTGAAAAAGTTAGAAAAGAATTAAATAATCTTATAGCTGCTAACCTTATAATAAAATCAAAAGAGAGAATGGCAAAGTTACCCGCTAATTCAAAATCAAAAAAATTAGCAATCAAAGAATACACTTGTTACAAATTAAATCCAAGCTTTAGATTCATCAACTCTCTTACTGATCTGATGTTTGATTTTAAGAACGCTAATACTGATGTGTTATATGATAGATTTAAACCAATAGGACGAACCAAGTTATTCATCGTTTCGGGTGTTTTCTTGGATGAAGACAAGTCGCGTGCCGACATAATGTATGTTGGTGAAGGTATAAAGAAAAATGTTGCTGACAAGGTTATATCTGACCTGCGTGCTGAACTTGGTCGCGAATTGGACATAGTTATTTTTGACTTGGAAGAGTTCAATTATAGATATAAGATGTTCGACAGATTCGTAAGAGACCTGCTCGCAAACAGGCACGTAAAGATTGTTAATAAGTTAAATTTATAGTCTTTAAAGCTGTTAAACTAGTAATAATTAGCTATGCAAAACTTTCTAATTCATTGGAAACTACATTGGTTTAAATATTTAATAGGTATATTCTTTATTTTTGCAACTATATTTTACTTATTTATATACAAGGGAGAAGCAGGTGCAGTATATACATTTCAGAAGTATATAGGTCTAGGACCTCGTATAGTTTCTCCAACGAAAGTAAATATTCCTTTAGAATATCCGAAAGGTATAGTTATAGATCAGCAAGGTAACAAATATTATCAATCTGGCTGTTGTGTTATAAATAAATTAGACCCCAATGATAACTATTTGTTTTCATTTGGTGGATACGGTACATCTAGCGACAAATTTGGATACATAGAAAGAATAGCTGTGGATCAACAAGGGAATATTTATGCAACAGACGATCTTTGGACTGGATCTTATTCTATACCTTCAGTTAAAAAGTTCGACAGTAATGGTAACTTTATAATGAAAATTGGTTCATACAGTGCAGGTGGTGAGGATGGGACATTTAGGTACCTTACTTTAGTCGCAATCGAACCTTCAACTGGGAATATATTTGTTTCCGATTATTACCGTAACGACATACAAGTATTCTCCCCATCTGGAACATTTATAACCAAGTTTGGATCAAGCGGTTCTGGAGATGGTCAGTTTAATGCACCATACGGTATAACATTCGATAAGAATGGTGATATATATGTTGTAGACTCTGCCAATCATCGTATACAAAAATTCGCTTCTACCACTCACACATTTATATCAAAATTTGGGTCACAAGGTTCTGGTGATGGTCAATTTTACTGGCCTTATAATCTAGTAATAGATAGTAACGGCGACCTTTTTGTTAATGATGCCAGTAACAATAATTATATACAGAAATTCTCTTCCACAACTAATGCATTCATGTTCAAGTTTGGAACCACCGGTTCAGCTGATGGGCAGATCAACAATGGTTACGGTGATATAGCAATAGATGCTCAGGATAATATATATGTTGCTGAGAATGCTAATAATAGAGTGTCTGTTTTCGATAAGAACGGTAACTTCATCAAAAAATATGAGTCCGTTGGTACTGGTGATGGAGAGTTTAGTTGGGCTATAGGTATAGCACTAGATTCAAATAGAAATATTTATATTGCAGATGACAGGAATCAACGTATACAAAAGTTCGACTCTAATGGTAACTTCTTATTAAAGTTCGGTACACCTGGATCGGGTGATGGTCAGTTTGTTAATAATAATTCTATTAACGACCTAGATACTGATGCAGAAGGTAATGTGTATGTGGCAGACCTTGGTTCAAACCGCATACAAAAGTTCGATTCAAATGGTAACTTCTTATTAAAGTTTGGTACTCCTGGGTCAGGCGACGGACAACTTGCCGCTCCATCTAGTGTTGCAGTGCACAAAAGTACTGGTAATGTGTATGTAACAGAAGTCAATAATCATCGTGTATCTGTTTTTGATCAGAATGGTAACTTCCTATTTAAATTCGGTTCTGACGGTACGGGTAATGGTCAGTTTAAGCATGTAACAGGCATCACCATAACCCCTCAAAATTATGTATATGTCTTTGACCGTACCGACGCTTATTCTAGTTACCGTTTGCAAAAGTTTGACTTGAACGGAAACTTTATTTTATCTCACTCATATACTCAAGGTTCCGTAGAAGATCAGTTTTTCCCATATCAATATCTAACATATATTGACTCAGATGCAGATGGTAATATTTACTTGGCTGACTACTATAAACAAAGAATAGTTAAGTTAGATGGTTCCGGTAACTTTGTTTCAAGTATAGATACTTCTAAGGCAGACATTTCACCTCTCGGTATAGCCAGAGATTCGTCAGGCACATTTTATGTTACAAGTTTTATGTCCAACCGTGCCGCCATCTTCTCCGTCACCCCACTCCTCATCTCCTCTACCTCCACCTCAA
>CAZEIK010000003.1:0-87713 GCA_964512315.1 uncultured Candidatus Saccharibacteria bacterium | reverse complement strand
GTGGTAACGCTGCGGTCTGCAAAACCGCCATGCGCGGGTTCGATTCCCGCCTGCATCTCCAAATAAAAATGGCGACCGAAGTCGCCAGTTGGCTGCGAGCAGAAATTAGCTAGAGTTTGACTTTCAGTCTGGCGAAGACTGCGAAGTCTTCTTTCGTGAAAGCATCCCATTCCGTACTCAGTGTTGCTCTTGGAGTGAGATCATACTCAATACCAACACCTAGGCGGGGCACCCAGGCGCTCCGTCTTGTGCCGATAAAGATATCGGAATACTGTTTTGCTTCGATCGTAAGGAGGCCTGTTGCGTATATGGCACCAATTCGCAAGTAGGCTTGAGTCCTCGGTGTCAGCCTTTTGAAAACCAGACCACTAATTGACCAGCCCGAGGCCTCGGCACGACGAACGATTGATCCACTGAAGGTCTCGTCGAGTGGACGAATGTACACGACACCACTTGTCTCAACAGATGTTGTAAAGTTTTCGATGCGACCGCCCTCAAGACCTACGTTTATGCCGAATAGTTGATATTGACACCCAGCAAATATTTCATGAGGGTAGCCGATTCTTTTTTCGCTGGTTTTGAGCAGAATGTCGCCGCTGTACCTGAACTCACGACGCTCGATACTCTCGATGCGATTGTCGATGTTCGAGATGCCACCGGATATTCCGACATAGCAATTTTCCATTGCGGTTGCCGGGAATGCGCAAGAGATGAGTGTTGTGACAAAGAATGCCACAACAAGTGCTTTGATTCCGTTCTTCATATTCTTCCTCCTTGGAGAAAATTGAGCCGACTTTAATCCTAGCATGTGCGCAAAATTTACGCTATAATCTGTTTACTATTTCGCTCGGGTGGTGGAATGGTATACACAGGAGACTTAAAATCTCCCGGCCCTAGGCCTTGCGGGTTCGAGTCCCGCCCCGAGCACAGCGAGAAAATGAAGTCTAAACTTCATTTTGGGACGAGAATACGGGGTCGCGAAACAGTGTAGCGCTAGTGGAATATGTTTTGTGACCGAGTCCCGCCCCGAGCACAAAATTGACTTATCTGTATATAAAGAATAGGATTCAGTCAAATCTGTTCATTTTGCTGTAAGGGGGTTCTAATGCTGTCGAAAATCACATTTGTCATCAACTTGTTGCTCAACAGTGTCGTATACGGAATTTTGTGCGCCACGGTTCTGGTGTGTCTGCGTATCGAGGCCGCATATCCAATTATCGGCCTCATTCTCGAGCTTGAGAAAGCGGTGGGCTCGTTGTTGAGCGCCATTAGTTCAACTATTTTTTCTTGAAGGGAGGCCAGATTATGCTGGAGGTCTTAGAGGTGCTAGAGTTTTTTGATCTAGAGACTACTACACCCTGTCTCCTCTTTCTGCTTTTCTTGAATTGGGCGGTTACTGATCTACATGACAAGCTAAAGGAAGAGGTCCGGGCTTATGACGATCATCGAGCTAGTGAGGTACAAGAGATACAGGCTTGCTTGATTCGCTTATTTGTAGAAGTCGACTTTCATGGTAGGTACATTTGCTCCCAGAATCTGTTCGAAGTTTTCTCGCAGCATTACGAGGGGTCATCGGATCCTAACTTTCGCAAATTCTTCACTCAAGCGGTTCTGGGACTCGTGGCAGAGAAGTTCCTCGAGTTAACCCACCATTGTCTTTGCCATCAACCAAAAGAGGGTGTGCTTTACATCAGTATTCGCCCGGCAATTAAGTTACTGGAGTTGTGCAAAGAGAGTGAGATGTCGACGTGAGGGCCGGACTAAAAATCCGGCCTTTTGTTTTGCGTATTTTCAAAAAGTATTTTGTGTGTTAATATATTTTTTAATTGCCTTCATAGCTCAGTTGGTAGAGCAGCTCCCTCTTAAGGAGACGGTCGTAGGTTCGAATCCTACTGGGGGCACAATTTTGTAAAAATTGTGAACACAGAAAAAAGATATCGAAATATCTTTTTGTTAGGATCCGAATACGGGGTCGCGAAACAATGAAGCGTTAGCGGAATATGTTTTGTGACCGAATCCTACTGGGGGCACTAGAAGTTTTTTGTTTTTATGTTAGAATGTTTACATTACACACCTGCCCAGGTGGTGAAATTGGTAGACACGCTTGCCTTAGGAGCAAGTGCCGCGAGGCATGAAGGTTCAAGTCCTTTCCTGGGCACAAAATAAAAAAAGCCGCGAGAGCGGCTTTTTGGTTTGGGATCCTCCTTTCCTTATGTTCTCCATTTGAATTTGCCAATAAGCGGGAGCATGTCATAAAGCCAGCCACCAAATTGGCCTTTGTTGTTGCGTATGTCGGACATGCTGACCTCGCCGTCTTTTGTGTTGATAAGTCCGGCAAGACATTCGATGTCTGTTCTGACGAGTGTCATCATGACCCCGTAGCCATCATTATGCTTCCGCAAGAGAACGTAGTTGCGGCCTGCGACTTTGCCACTACCAAGGATGAATTGATTGGGCTTGAGTTTCCCAAAGACGAAGTCTTCAGTAATTGGTACAACCTTCTCTTCTCCCAGCTGTATAGCAGCTGGTCTCGGTTGAGGAACCACGAGCCTGAGATGTGGTTCCCTGTTTTTGGGAGTTTGTGGAGGTATGTAGTCGCTCGATGTGGCCCAAAGTAGGGCATTGAAAAGTTCAGAGAGTAGCTGACCTTTTTGGCCTCTTGCGTGATGGAACTTTTTAAATTTCAGGTGGCTTATCCATAAATGTAGCCGATGGTAGTCTTGAAGTTGAATTGGCTCGAAAGTGGAGTCGGTAACCTTTACGGCAGGACTACCGTCCACGAGTATGACTTCGAGCATGATGTAACCCGAATAGTTGCGATTACCTTCTTTTTTCCTTAAGGCAATCTTGAAAGTTTCCCCGATCTCTGCATTTAGCAGGTCTTTTGGGTTGGTGTTGTGCGTCGGACTCGTAGCTTGAAATACTTGTGACATTAACGTATCTCCTCGGGTGGTTGAAAGATCTGTTTTGAGCGAACTCAAAATTTAAATATCACTATACAACTTACTTTTATAGGTGTCAAATATTTAAACTAGTTATATTAGCAATTTTTAATGCTACAATCTAAATATGTTTGATATGAGGAGGGTTAGGGCTTTGAACGATGCTGGTTATAAAGGTGGAGCAGTGTTGTATCACATGTCGCGCGACCAGAGGGTACGAGATAATTGGGCTCTTATATACGCTTCACAATTAGCAGAAAAAAGTAACTCAGAGTTGTATGTAGTTTTTAGTGTATATGATGAGTATTGTGATGGGGCGCAGAGAAGTTATGACTTTATGTTCGATGGATTGAAACAGGTTCAGCGTGACTTGGTGAAGTTAAATATACCGATGATAGTGCTGCACACCAAGGATACTGCGAAGTCACTGGCTGACTTGTGCAAAGAAGTGAAGGCTAGGATATTGGTCCTAGATATGACGCCGATACGTGACTCTAACTTGTGGGAGGCTCAATTCTTTAAAGAAAATAATATCGCTGCGCACAAGGTGGATGCGTATAATATTATCCCGGTCTGGATCACATCCGATAAGCAAGAATTCGCAGCCAGAACAATACGTCCTAAAATACATAAGCAAATAGGAGAGTTCCTGACCGATTTTCCAGAAATCGAAACAAATAAAAGTAATAATAAGCATTTTGTTGAGGAGTGCATTAAGAATACTAATTGGGACATTATTAAGCGTGACGTTAAAGGTATTAAGAAAATAAACACTTTTTCTGTTGAGTGGAAATCTGGCGAAGATGCAGCTACAAAGCAACTTGAAAGTTTTTTAGATAACAAAGTTGTAAATTATGACGAAGCACGCAATGATGCGGCGATCGATGGGCAGAGCAATATGTCGCCATACATAATGTTCGGCCAGATCAGCAGACAGAGAATAGTCTTGGAGTATTTGAAAAAGAGAAAAAGGAAAATTGCAGACGCGATAAATGATGCTTACCTAGAAGAGTTGATTGTGCGTGCTGAATTGTCAGAGAATTATTGTTATTACAATTCTAATTATGATAAGTTCGAGGGCTTGGCCAAATGGGCACAAGAGACACTCAATAAAGCAAGGACAGATAAGCGCGAATATATTTACACATTAAAAGAGTTCGAAGAGGCTAAGACCCATGATGACTTGTGGAATGCTGCGCAATTAGAAATGGTCACGACAGGCAAGATGCATGGTTACATGAGAATGTATTGGGCAAAGAAAATCTTGGAGTGGAGTGAGAGTCCAGAAGAGGCGATAAAGATAGCAATATATCTTAACAATGTATATGAGTTGGACGGAAGATGCCCCAATGCGTATGTTGGAGTACTGTGGAGTATAGGAGGACTGCATGACAGAGCCTGGTTCCCGAGGCCTGTATTTGGGAATATTAGATATATGGCTCGCAGTGGTTGCGAGAAGAAGTTCGATGTAAAAGCTTATATAAATAAGAATTTGTGCCCCAAATTATTGTGATATAATTAGTAGCATGCAAACTAAAATATTCTCAACTAGAAATATTATCATCGCAGTAGTACTCGCTTTGATAGCTTTCTTTGCTTATAACAAATACTCTCAAGTTAAAAAATTAGAAGCACCAGTTAACGTTGTGACTCAGGCTGATGACCATTATGTTGGTCCAAGTGATGCTAAGGTTACAGTTGTTGAGTATGCTGATTTTCAATGTCCTTCTTGTAAAGCATTTGAGCCAATAGTAACTGCTGTTGAGGCTAAGTATTCTGACAGAGTTAAATTTATCTATAGATATTTCCCATTAACTCAAATACATCAAAATGCTATGCTTTCAGCTATTGCTGCTGAGGCGGCTGGGCGTCAGAATAAATTCTGGGAGCTTAAAAAAGTTATGTTTGAGAAACAAGAAGAATGGGCTAATGCATTAGATGCAGAAGTCAAAATACTTGGCTATGCTGCAGCTCTTGGAATAGATACTAATAAAATGAAGACCGACATGGCTGACGCTAGTGTGAAGGCTAGAGTTGAGCGCGACATGAAAGAGGCTGCTTCTATTGGTCTACAAGGAACACCGTCATTCATTATTAATGGCACAAGAATTACTAATCTAGCGGATATCGCTTCGGTTGAGAACTTCTCTAAGTACCTAGACGCCGAGCTTGCCAAATAACATGAGCATAAGACAATTCTTTTTAAAACAAGCTGCAAAAGTTGGTACACGCAATCTTCCTAAAGATCAGCAAGAGATGATAATGACATTAATGGAAAAAGATCCAGCGCTATTTGAGAATATAGCAAAAGAGATCAAAGCTTTGACTGACGCTGGTAAGCCAGAGATGTATGCTTCATTTGAAGTAATGCAAAAGTATCAATCTAAGTTAGCTGAACTGCTTAAAGATGAAGACCCAAACAAGCTAAAGCAAATGGCCCAAGCCGCAATGGAGGGGAAGTAATCTTAAATACATAAAACAAGACCAGCTCTTCGGGCTGGTCTTGTTTTATGTTAGTATATTCTAACTATGTCACTATCTATTGGAATTGTGGGGCTGCCGAATGTTGGCAAGAGTACACTCTTTAACGCACTCACTAAGAACTCGGTACCAGCTGAGAATTATCCATTCTGTACTATCGACCCATCTGTCGGTATTGTTGAGGTGCCTGATGAGAGACTGTGGAAGTTAGCAACATTATCACAAACCAAGCGCACAATACCAGCAGTCATAGAGTTCGTAGACATCGCAGGACTTGTGAAGGGGGCAAGTGAAGGTGAAGGTCTTGGTAACAAATTCCTCTCTCATATACGCGAGACTGACGCGATACTTGAAATAGTTAGAATATTTGAAGATGACAAGGTGCTGCATGTTAATAACAAAGTTGACCCACTGTTCGACATTGAAGTTATTAATTTTGAATTATCTCAAGCCGACCTAGAGACTTGTAAGAATAGAAAGTCTAATATACAAAAAGATGTTAAAAAAGGCGATAAGGAGTTCGTAGCACTCGACGCACTATTGGATAAATTAATCGGAACACTAGAAGGTGGCAAACTCGTCTCGCAAGAGAGTTATACAGAAGAAGAGTTGAAACAAATCAAGCAGCTCAATCTTATAACTGCTAAGAAGTTCTTATACGGTCTTAATAAAAAGGCGGGAGGTAATAATCTAGATGAAAGCAATGACCCAAGATTTGTAGCATTGATAGACTTTTTGAATAAAAATAATTTTGAATATTGTACTATCGACGCCAAGATAGAAGATGACTTGAAAGATTTTGAAGGCGAGGAGAAGAGTATGATGCGTAGCGAGCTGGGAGGTAAGGATGACGGTATACAGACACTAATCAAGGCAGCTTATAAGACTCTTGGCCTAGAGACATACTTCACAACTGGAGTTGAGGAGACTCGTGGATGGACCATTAAAGCAGGCAGTACAGCACCAGTTGCAGGCCAAGCAATACACACCGACTTCAAAGACAAATTCATACGTGCCGAGGTTGTACATTGTGATGACCTCCTACGTGAAGGGTCATTTGCAAATTGTAAATCCAAAGGTCTACTTCGCACCGAAGGCAAAGAGTATATTGTAAAAGACGGCGACGTAATCGAGTTTAAGGTGTAAATTTATGACTGACTATAAAGCTATTCAGATCACAGATGAAAATATTTCTTCGTTAGATAAATTAGACCTTGAGGCTACAGCAGAAGGTTATTATTCAGTTAGAAAAACTATTGATGAATGGGTAAGTGGGGTTAATGATTTTTCAAAACAAGGTGAAAAGTTTTGGGGAATATTTGTTTTAGGTGAATGTGTTGCAATAGGAGGCCTAAACATAGATCAATATGTGGACGATAAAAATATAGGTAGAGTGCGTCATATATATGTCTCACAAAAATATCGCAGACAAGGTTTAGCAAAACTCTTAGTGAATATGATTATTCAGGAAGCTAGAAAGAATTTTACTACTCTACGTTTGTTTACATCTAATCCAATCGCAGCACTTGCTTACGAGTCTATGGGATTTAAAAAGTCTAATGAATACAAAGCTACACACATTTTAGATTTGAAAAAGTTGTAAATACAATTGTGTTGACATGTGTATAATAAAAGACGGTGACGTTATTGAGTTTAAGGTGTAGTGGAGTTAAGGTAGTCTTTTTATACAAGCATTAACCTTTTCTTTTACATTTTTGTAAGCAAAAGAGCAGTAACTTTCTTTTGATTCTAGTAGGTTTTTAATGAATTCTGAACTATTTTCGTTCGGTAAGTATTGGTAATATTCCTTGTCGTTGTACTTTTTCCATAAAAAGAATCCATCAAAACACTTATTTTGTTTAACTGTATTTTCTATTTGAGTACATTTATCAAAAAACTTACTAAAAATACTTTCCTCAGTTTCTTGTTGATTTAAACTATTAACATAATACTTTTGGGCAAGGTATTCTTTTATCGAACGCCTTTCACATTCGTCGATATTAACTCTCCACGTATTGTTTGGGTCATTATACTCTTCGTCACAACCATTAGAGTTAATATATTTTTCAAATTTATTATTAGAATAATTTTCTGAATATTCTATATTTAGTTTGGCTGTTTCTTTTTCATTGTAATCTTTATTTGTAAAATTTTTATATTCCGGTGTTCTGTATATAAAAGCCATACTTGTAATTTGTATTAAGTATGGAATTAGGAGCACGGCAAGTAGAACCTTTTTGCTTTTTGTTGCTTTGAATACAAAAATATTAAAAAGTGTCATTATTAAGCTTCTGGAAACTATAAAAACAAAACAAATCACTACTAATATTAAATTGACAGTTGATGCACTAAAACCAAAATGTAATACAGTGGAAATTGTCCCTATTATTGTTTCAGATATAAGAGGTATCGCTAAAAACCTGTCCCAAATACTAATTGAATTACCAATACTAAGACCTTTTAGTATGGTTTCAGAAGCAAACATATAAGAAAATAAAAAGAAACAAAAAATCAAAACAGATATAACAAAATTAATTGTAAATAGATTTATAAATAGAGTTTTTTCGTTACTTAATTTATCTAAAAGTTTGTTGAACATAAATATAGTCTATCATAATTATAAAGACAAAATATTTATTTAAACTCTAAACATTCTTCTCCTCTTCGGTTAGGTCCTCTACGTCTTCTTGTATTTCGTCGACATCTTTTTCTATTTCTTGTACGTCCTCCTGAATCTCATCGATGTCTTTCTCAATATGTTCAACGTCAGCCTGGATCTCGTCTACATCCTCTGCAATTTCCTCCACATCCTCTTGTATCTCATCTATATCTTCCTGAATTTCCTCCACATCCTTCTCAACTTGAGCTAGTTGTATAGTGTTCTGATTTACTGACATTTGAATAAAAATGGCTAGGTATATGGCTTCAAGTGAGAGTACAGTGGTGAGTGCTAGCAACACACGGTCGAATGACACACCGAACAATACGAGAGCAAAGGCAGACACAAATACTGCAGTATGTATTATCAGTGACTCGATAGAGCCTATCCAATGTGTAGCGGATAGGGCAGTGCGCTCGAGTTTTTGTTTGAGAGATTTTTGTTTCCTATTTCTCTTTACCATTTTCCTATTGTAACAGATGCTTATTGTTATATACTTCTACTTATGTACATATTTTATGCTTTAGCTGGTGCTGTTGCTGCATCACTTGGAACTATTTTTGCCAAATTCGGACTCAAGGGCGTTGATTCTAACTTGTTAACCAGTCTTCGTGGTGTGGTGATGGCGGTGATTGTGACGTTAGCAGCATTACTTTTGGGTAAACTGGACCAAGCCGCCATGTCAGCTCTAACTGCAAAGCAGTGGATGTATATTATACTCTCGGGTGCAGGTGGTGCATTGTCTTGGCTTTTCTTTTATTACGCTCTTGCTAATGGTCCGACTGTATCTGTTACTGTCATAGACAAGTTAAGCATAGTCTTAACCGCAGCCCTTGCTGTTGTTGTATTAGGTGATGGCATCACAATGCGCGCCGTGTTTGGCCTTATCCTTGTCGTAGCTGGAACATTACTGGTAGCGATTAAATAGTTATTCCTTGGTTAAGGTTACAAAATGTGATATAATTTCCAACTGTATGACACCAGAAGCAGCAATTTATATAGCAAAAGGCATGGCAATATTAGGCATGCTAACAACAGCCCTAGGACAGGGTTATCTTATCGGTAAAGCTTTCGAAGCAATTGGGCGCAATCCTGAGATCGAAGGTAGTATTTTCTCTAAAATGATCGTGGGTGTGGCGATGACCGAGACAACAGCGATCTTCGCATTCGTTGCATTCTTCTTATTAGGCAACTAAATAAATGGAGTTCATCCATTCAATTTTAGAATCAATAGGTTTTAATTGGCATGTTGCGCTTGCTAACTTTATTAACTTTTTAATAATACTTTTTGTATTGAACAAATTTGTATTTGGAAAAGTTGTTAATCTTGTACGTGAGCGTGAATCTGTAATTAAAAAAGGTCTGGATAATGCTTCTAACGCTGAGCAGTTACTTCGCAATGCAAAAGACGAAGCTGAAGAAAGGGTCCGTTCTGCAAAGGCTGAAGCAGAAACCATTTTACACAAAGCGGTAGATGCTGGTAAGCAGACTGTTGATGAGATTACCAATGACGCAAGATTAGAGGCTGACAAGTTACACAAAGACTTGCGATCTAAAATTGCTGGAGCAGAAGAAAGTGTTGCAAAAGAGTTCGCCACTTACGCTCCGAATCTTGTTGCAGACCTTTTGAAGAAAACACTTTCTGAGACCTTAACAAAAGAGCAACATGACAAAATAGTCATGCAACTCGCTAAAAAGTAAAAACAATGAAGGCGGCAGAATTAGCAGAAGTATTTATAAAATATCCAAATAATACAAAACAGCTTTTGGATATTGTTAAAAAGAAGAAGCTAAATTTTTTGCTGCCCAAAGCTTTAGAGTTCCTAAACAAGAAAAGAATTTTTACAGAAACGCAAGATGAAGTATTGCTCGAGACGCCGTTCGAGACCAGTGATGAGGCTCGCGCTTCTATAGAAAGTAAATTCGGCCTCAAAATACAAAAGCAAAAAGTTAATAAAGACATGATAGCCGGATTCAGAGTTTATACTAAAAATAAAATCTTGGACGCCTCGCTAGATGGATTATTAAAACAAATTATCAAATAAACAAAAACATTATGTCAGTACAAAATATAGTAAAAGAGTTAGAGTCAGCAATCAATAATAGTAATACTAGTATTGAGGTAAAAGAGTCAGGTACAGTTGCCAAGGTATACGATGGTATCGCTTCTGTATATGGTCTTGAGAATGCGCAAAGCATGGAAATGCTCGAGTTCGCATCTGGCGCAAAAGGTCTAGCTCTTAATCTAGAGACTGACAATGTTGGAGTGGTGGTAATTGATGGTGCTGACAAAATATCAGAAGGAGAGAGGGTGACTAGAACTAATTCAATTCTTTCTGTGCCTGTTTCGGATGAGATATTGGGTAGAGTTGTGGACCCTCTTATGAACCCACTAGATGGAGGTAAGAAGATATCTGCTTCTAAGTTGCAAGTTGTTGAGCGTGTAGCCCCTGGTGTGATGACTCGCGAGCCAGTCAATCAACCAATGCAGACAGGTATAAAATCCATAGACGCTATGATCCCAGTTGGTCGTGGTCAGCGTGAGCTTATTATCGGTGACCGTCAGACAGGTAAGACCACAATAGCAATAGACACAATCATCAATCAAAAAGGTAAAGATGTTATTTGTGTTTATGTTGCTATTGGTCAAAAGGAAAGTAAAGTTGCGCAGATTACTGAGAAGCTAACTCAAGCGGGGGCGATGGATTATACAGTTGTTGTATTAGCTGGTGTATCAGGTGGTGCAGCCAAATCCTTCCTTGCGCCTTATTCAGGTGTTGCTGTTGCGGAGTATTTTATGGAGCAAGGCAAAGACGTATTAGTTATTTATGATGACTTGTCTAAGCATGCTATTGCTTATCGTGAGATGTCACTACTTCTTCGCAGACCACCAGGACGTGAGGCTTATCCTGGAGATGTTTTCTATTTACACTCAAGATTGCTCGAGCGTGCATGTAGGCTGAACGCTGAGAATGGTGGAGGGTCTATTACTGCTTTACCTATTATTGAGACTCAAGCTGGAGATATATCGGCTTATGTTGCTACTAATGTTATCTCTATTACTGACGGACAGATATTCTTGGACTCAGGACTCTTCTATCGTGGTATACGTCCTGCTATTGATGTAGGATTGTCTGTATCTCGTGTGGGTTCGGCTGCACAGTTGAAACCAATGAAGAAGAATGCTGGTATGATGAAGCTTAATCTAGCTCAATATCGTGAACTAGAAAGCTTTGCTCAATTCGACTCAGACCTAGATGCGACAACCAAGTCAACTATTGAGCGTGGCAAGCGTACAGTAGAGATGTTAAAACAAAAGAATGGTGAGCCTATGAGTGTTGGTGCTCAGACTGCGTCTATCTATGCTGTTAACTCTGGAGTGACTGATGACATAGATGTTAAGAATATTTCAGACTTTGAAAGCTTTATGCAGAATTCACTTGCTACTTACCACAAAGAATTAGAAGCCAAGCTTTCTAAAGATTGGAATGAGGAGATAGAAGGTGAGTTAAAAGATTTCCTCGCAACAGTAAAGTCAGACTACATGTCTAAGACAAAATAATCTTCTTTTTTCTTTATATAAGTTTCTAACTCATGCAAACTAGAGCAATTAAAAGCAAAATAAAATCAACTCAAAGTATACGTAAGATTACTCGTACTATGGAGATGGTGTCAGTAGCCAAAATGAAAAAGTCACTTTTGACTGCAGAAGGGTATAAGGCTTTTACTCTAGAAGCAAAGAGAATATTAGCGATACTTGGTGAACAAAGAGAGAAGCACCCTCTACAAGTGCCTAATGATAGTCACAAAAAACTTTTGATTGTAATAGGTGGTCAGAAGGGGCTGTGTGGTGGCTTCAATACAAATATATATAGAAAAGTATACAAATATGTAAAAGATAATGCTGGGCATGTGGACTTTATATGTATTGGCAAATATGGCGAGAAGATAGCTAAGAAGTTCGATGGAGATACTTCTAGTGTTATCGCTTCATTTAATGAGAAAGTTTTCTCTATGTCTTCGGCGAGGGTGTTAACAAAGACAATAGTGTCAGCTTTTCTCGAAGGGGCTTATTCTGGGGTGGATGTTATATATACAGATTTTGAAAATATTAATTCTCAGAGAGTGGACACTGTTCAGTTGCTTCCATTTAGTAATAAAAATATTGATAACAAAGATAGCATTGATGGACTCGAGTATACTTTCGAGCCAAACGTTACAGTTGTGTACGATAGAGCGATAAAGATTATCTTGCAGAATATTTTGTCAGCTTTTGTTGCCAGGTCATCTGCAGCTGAGCATGCTGCTCGCATGATGGCGATGAAGACTGCAACAGATAACGCAGGCGAGATGTTGGGTGAGTTAAAGTTGTGGTACAACAAAGTGCGTCAGGCTGGTATTACTCAAGAAATAGCTGAAATATCTAGCGGAGCATTAGCGATTGCAAAATAAAGCTAGCACTTGACGAGTTTTGTGTTTAGCTGTAGTATGAAGGCATGAAAAAGCTAGCAACCATTATTTCCTTATTTTTTATAACTATTTTGCCTATTTCGGCACAAGTTTCTGGTGATTTTGATTCAAATTCAAATAACACAATCACTTGTACAACTTTTTCTTATAATATGAGAAAAGGTGACAGAGACAGCAATACTGGCTCAGAAGTATCAAAGCTTCAAGAGCTTTTGGGTCAAATGGGATATATGTATCAGGATCCTACTGGATTCTTTGGTAATGCTACAGTTCAGGCTGTGAAGAATTTTCAATCAGCTAACAACTTGTCAGCTACTGGATATGTAGGAACAATGACTCGTGAAGCGTTACGCGCAAAGTCATGTAACACTCCTGTTAACTATAACAACAATAACAGCAATACAACTTGTGCACTGAATACAACTTATCTTTCTAATACTTGTATATGTCCATCTGGATATTATGCATATTATCCAGTTTCTGGAAGTGGTGCATTCTCTTGCCAAATTAATGGTTACTATAATAACAATAACAACTGGAACAACTCTTCTATTTGTAATCTAAATACTATTTACAGTACAAATACATGTTCTTGTCCATCTGGATACGTTGTTACGTCTTATGGCATTGGTACTTTTATGTGCCAAAGTAACGGTAATTATAATAATAACTACAATAATAATTATTATGATACTTGTTATTATTATGGTAATTGTAACTATAATAACAACTATAACAATACTTGGAATAATGTTTGTGCGGTTGGTGATGGAGTTCAGGTAGACCTTTCTCGCTGTACATGTCCAACAGGTTACACAGCTCAGTACTATCAGACATTTGCTTATGATGGAACAAGACCTGGAACTTGTAGATATACAGGTTGGTACGGTTACTAAATAACATAAAAGGCGCTCGCTAGCGAGCGCCTTTTATGTTATAATACATCGGTCAAAATAACTTATGAACACAGGAAAAATTACTCAAATTATCGGTCCGGTCGTAGACATAGCATTTGAAAATCAATTACCAGCAATTAAAAATGCTTTGACTGTTAAAAATGGTAACGGAGTCATAACCTTAGAAGTTGCTCAGCACCTGGGACTGTCTCTTGTGCGTGCGATAGCTATGAGCTCAACTGATGGCCTTGCGCGCGGAGTGGAAGTTGAGGACACAGGAGTTCCGATTAGTGTTCCGGTTGGAAAGGAAGTATTGGGTAGAATGTTCGACGTTGTTGGTAATCCAATAGATAACAAAGGTTCAGTTAAGTCAGAGAAATTTTATCCTATTCATCGCGAAGCTCCAAAATTTGAAGATCAGTCAACTAAGGCAGAAGTATTAGAGACGGGTATCAAAGTTATCGATCTTATTTGTCCATTTTTGAAAGGTGGTAAAGTGGGACTATTTGGTGGAGCTGGAGTAGGTAAGACGGTAGTAATCCAGGAGCTTATTCGTAACATTGCCGCTGAGCATGGTGGATACTCGATATTCGCAGGTGTAGGAGAGAGGTCTCGTGAGGGTAACGATCTATACAGAGAAATGGAGGAGTCTGGAGTGTTAGATAAGACAACGCTTGTTTTCGGTCAAATGAATGAGCCACCAGGAGCACGTGCTCGCGTGGCTTTGTCTGCTCTATCAATGGCGGAATATTTCCGTGACGAGGAGAATAAGGACGTACTTATGTTCGTGGATAATATTTTCCGTTTTACCCAAGCTGGATCTGAAATATCAGCGCTACTTGGTCGTATGCCATCTGCGGTAGGTTATCAGCCAACACTAGCTACAGAAATGGGTCAATTACAAGAGCGTATCACTTCAACCAAGAATGGTTCTATTACATCTGTTCAGGCCGTGTACGTTCCTGCTGACGACTTAACAGATCCAGCTCCTGCTACAACTTTTGCGCATCTAGACTCAACAGTAGTACTTTCTCGTCCACTTTCTGAGCTTGGTATTTATCCAGCAGTTGATCCGTTGGACTCATCTTCTACAATACTTTCTCCTGAGATAGTAGGTGAGGAGCATTACAATGTTGCTCGCGGAGTTCAGAGAATACTTCAGCGTTACAAAGACTTGCAAGATATTATTGCGATCTTGGGTATGGATGAGTTGTCAGATGAAGACAAGAAGACAGTATTCCGTGCTCGCAAAATACAAAAGTTCCTTTCACAGCCATTCTTCGTTGCGGAGCAATTCACTGGTCGCTCTGGAATGTATGTTGAGTTAGAGGACACAGTTAAAAGCTTCAAAGAGATATTGGAAGGCAAGCATGATGACGTTCCTGAGCAGAACTTCTACATGAAAGGTGGCATAGATACAGTGGAGAAAACAGCGTAAAATAATGATACATCTTTATATAGCAACACCAGAAAAGAAAATATTTGAAGGCAGTGTAGAAAAGGTTACATTGCCTAGTTCGAATGGTGTTATTAGTATTCTTTCTGGTCATGAGCCAATAATGTCTACAATAGACAGCGGTGAGATACGTTTCAACCATGACGGAGAAGAAGAAATATTTGCCGCTTATAATGGTGTGATTAATATTGAAAATAACAAAGGCCAGACACGTGTCTCGGTCTTGCTTGAGCATAATGAGAATATAAAAAGCATAGACTTACACACCGCAAAGGCTGCGCTAGACCGTGCGCTAGAGTTAAAGAATATAAAAATGGATGACACTGGCCTCGATACTAACAGCGATCTGTTGCGCGAGTTGAATCGTTTCAAGCTTGCTAAAAAGTACAATCGTTAATAAACTATAGAAACTATGCTAGATATTAAGTTTGTCCGTGAGAATAAAGAAGTAATCAAGGCTGCCGCTCTAAAAAAGAAGCTGAAGTTCGACGTGGATGAACTTGTGAATATTGACACCAAGAGAGTTGAGATTCTAAAAAGAGCGGAAGATTTGCGAGCTAAGCAGAATGCGGCAGGAGAAGAGATGCAGAGAGTGGTTGGCGCGGAAAGAGATACACTTTTGAATACTTTAAAGGTTGTAAAAGATGATTTGAAAAAAGTTGAAGAAGAGTTAGAGCCAGTTATGAAGCGTTGGCGTGAGCTGATGTTACAAGTTCCCAATGTCCCTGACATGACGGTTCCAGATGGAGACAGTGATAATGATAACGTTGAGGTCAAGAAGTGGGGCGAGCCGAAGCAGTATGACTTCCAAGTCAGAGATCACATAGAAATCATGGAACAAAATGACATGGTTGACTTCGAGAGAGGAACTAAGACATCTGGCTTTAGAGGTTATTTCTTAAAAAATGACGGAGCCCTGCTTGAGATGGCTATATGGCAATATGTTATGACTAAATGGTCAAAGAAAGGCTTCACACCAATGATAGTGCCATCTATGGTTAAGCGAGAGACATTGCTTGGATCAGGGTATTTGCCACAAGGTGAGGATGATTTGTACAAAGATGGCGAGGACTACCTATCTGGTACTGGTGAAGTTGCTACTATGTTCTATCACTCTGGAGAAGTTATGAATCAATCTGACTTGCCTAAGAAGTATCTGGCTTTCTCAACATGTTTCCGCAAGGAGGCTGGCAGTCATGGCAAAGATGTTAAGGGTTTGGTTCGTGTGCATGAGTTCTACAAATTAGAGCAAGTTGTATTGTGTGAGGCTTCGCATGAGACATCTGTTATGCATCATGAAGAGTTGCTTCGTAACGCAGAGGAGATGATGGAGGAGCTCGGTATACCTTATCACACAGTAGTTAACTGTGGTGCTGACTTAGGATTAGGACAAGTGAAGAAGTATGACATAGAAGCTTGGATGCCTAGTCAAAATAAATATCGTGAGACTCATAGCTGTAGCTACTTCCACGACTTTCAGACTAGGCGCCTTAATATTAGATACAAAGATGTTGAGGGTAAAGTTAAATTCACTCACTCGCTCAACAACACAGCAGCTGCAACACCAAGACTAGTAACTGCAATAATTGAAAATTATCAAAATGCAGATGGTACAATAACAGTACCAGAAGTCTTATTACCATATGTGGGCAAAACAATTCTCGGTCAATCCAAAGTGGCTTAAAAAGGTTTTGATTTATTCTTTTTCTTTTGGTGCTTTTGTTGTTGCTATTTTGTTAGGATTAAAATGGGACGTAATACTACACCCAGAGATAGCTAAGCCCAAAGAGAAAATCCAAATTGTTAAGAACTTAACATCTAGCAGCACTGTTGGAGAGCAAGATATACAAGCCTTGGCTAATGTGATCAACCTCCTGGAGAATAAGAATATTAATACTAACAAAGTTTTTGTTGACGAATATCGCGATGTTTATTTAGATACTGATTTTTCTAAATTTATTTTTAGCCTAAAAACTGACAATAAAAAGTTGGTTAATACACTGCTCAGCGTCCTCGATAATAAGATTTTTAAGACTTCGCCATCGGGAAGTGAAAATATGTTAGAGTATATAGATATTCGTTTTGGGAATAAAGTTTTCTATAAATATGCAACCGAATTACAAGTTCTGGCAACAAGTACAAGAGAAAGCGATAATTAAAGGTCGCCCTGTTGTCGTCCTAGCTCCAATGGCTGATGTGACTGATGTTGTGTTTAGAACAATGATATCTAAGTATAGTCGTACAGGACAAGAAGACGGTGGCCCCGATGTTATGTGGACAGAATTTGTTGCGGCTGACGGACTCAATAGCCCTGGTCGCGAAGTTCTGAAGAGGGACTTAGAGTTTGGTGTTAGCGAGAGACCGGTTGTAGCGCAGCTTTTTACATCTAATCCAGAGAATATGCGCGAGGCAGTTAAGATTTGCAAAGAGTTAGGCTTCGACGGTGTTGATATTAACATGGGTTGCCCGGTTGATATTATTAATAAGCAAGGCGCAGGGGCTAGTCTTATAAGAACGCCTGAGCTGGCGGTTGCGGTTATTAAGGCTGCCCAAGAAGCCGCCGGAGACATGCCTGTGTCTGTTAAGACTCGTATAGGGTACAACAAAATTGAATACAAAGAGTGGCTACCGCATATATTAGCTTGTAATGTACCAGCTCTTACAATACATCTAAGAACAAGAAAAGAGATGAGTGACGTCCCTGCTCATTGGGAGCTGTACAAAGAGATAAAGGGTTTCTGTAAGAGTCTCGCTCCTAATACTTTTATTATAGGTAATGGTGATGCAAGAGACTTAGACGACGCAAAAGATAAATATTCTAATCAAGACATAGCCGCCGAAGGGGTGATGATAGGTCGTGGAGCATTTGGTTCGCCGTGGAGATTTGATTGGAATAAAAAAGACTACACTTTAAAGGAAAAGCTAAACATAATGCTCGAGCACACCAAGCTTTACGAGGAGAAGCTGGGTGACATTAAAAGCTTTGCTATTATGAAAAAGCATTATAAGGCTTATGTTAACGGATTCTCTGGCGCTAAAGAATTAAGAGAAAAATTATTCGAGTGTAAAGATTATCAAGAAGTGTTACAATGTACTAATGAGTTTTTATCGAAAATGGAGACCGAATAGCTTTGACGAAGTCATAGGGCAAAAAGCAGCGGTTGCAACACTACTTTCAATAAGTAAAACAGAAAATATCCCTCACTCTTATATATTTTGCGGTGGGCATGGTATAGGTAAGACCACATTAGCTAGATTGTTCGCTCGTGAGTTAGGTACTGATCCGGCTGATGTTTTTGAATTGGACGCTGCGAGTAATCGTGGCATAGATGAGGCTCGTGATTTGCGTGAAGCAATACACACGCTGCCGGTGTATTCAAAATACAAAGTCTACATATTAGACGAGGCACACATGTTAACCAAGGAGGCCAGCAATGCATTGCTTAAGACTTTGGAGGAGCCGCCTAAGCATATTATTTTTATACTTTGTACTACTGATGCTGACAAGTTGCTGCCAACTATTCGCTCGCGCTCTCAGATAATAGAATTCAAAAAAGCCACCCGCGACACACTTGTTGAACAAATATTAAAAGTAGCAAAAGGTGAAGGTATTAAAATTGATGATGAGTCAGCTGACTTGTTAGCAAGCAAAAGTAACAACTCATATCGCGATGCATTGTCTAACCTAGAGACAGTCTTTCACACTTTGGGTAATAATATTAAATACGAAGACATTAAGAGTTTGTTCCGCTTGGGCGACAGAGAAGTGATTAACAATCTCCTGGCAGATGTCCATAACAAAGATATTAAGAAGCTTTTTTCTGATATAGACAAAGCCGAAGTTGGAGCGGGCTTCTATGATGAGATGCTAGAAGCTATACGTAAGGGTATGTTAATAAGGCAAAAGGTAAGCGGGGAAGAAGATATTGAATTCTCAGATTTTGTTATGGCGCATGAGGCGGTATTTACTTCTAAGAATTTGTTATTCCTTTTAGAGAAGAAGCCAGTTTTTGAATATTCTAAAAACAAGAACGCCGCACTGATGGCGGCGTTAGGAGCGGTGATCGAGGGTTAGTGGAGCGTTACTGCGTCTGTTCGCATTTGGGCCATGATTTCGGCCGTTGTTGCGTACGCTTGAACTTTGATGGCCGGGATACCTGCATGCAAGAAACTCTTGAGCAGGTAACTTGGGACCCTCCTGACAATAAGGGTGATCCGGTGGACCGCTTTTTCTTGCGGTACATTCGGATTAACCCGGTTGATTGCGCTTACAAAACCTCGAACCTGTTCGTTTGTTACGGTAGTACGGGGCATAGTTAGGCCCTCCTTTCTGACTCTAATAATACTTTTTTATTTGAATATTGTCAACTACTGATTATTCTTGCCACCAAATTCCGATCCGCGACGTACCAGCTCATGAGCGAGGCCTCGGGCTAATTTCTTTTCTAGAACTGGGAGTAGTGAAGTCTGATTGCTGCCTTTTAGATGTGTCTCAACTGGCATGTTGTTGGATAGGGATATATCTATTTTAGAAAGTCCTAGCATTCTGTAATGTAGTGGACGTCTGATATCTACATTTTGTATCTGATGATAAGCGATAACTATCTCTTTTATCGAGAATATACCTCGACGCACATGGAAGGCATTAGCGGTTAAGTGGAATTTGTGTTGGCGATACATTACATATGTACGCAAGTGGCCTACAAGTGCAATAGAGAAGGCTATCATTATTATCCAACTTGAAAGCAATAACTTGGATAATGCCCCATACCATTCGGTAGTTAAGTAATTGTCTACTGATGAGGACAATCTTCCGAAATTTATTTCAATAACTATTGCTATAAGTAAAATTGCGAACAGTACAAAATATTTTGCGTATTTAAAATAGAAATGAGTCCAGAAAGTCCTTCTTCCTAGTCGATAGACATGATCCTCCTCTATCTCTATATAGTCTCGCACCTCTGGCTTAACATCTTCTTGGACCCTTTCTATGGGTATTTGATTTATCATAAGAATTAGTATAGCATTACCGATTATGCAAGAAAAAGTATTGTCTTTCCTGAAGGAAAATTTTAAAGGTATATCTTCTGCTCTTTTGTTTATTGTGGCCCTTATTATTGGCTTTGCTTGGGGTAATGAGAATATAGACTCTCTTAAAAAAGAGGACATTGTTATTGAGGAGGTCAAAGCTACAACAACTCCAGCAGTTGCTAGCTCCACAAAGTCAGCTCCAACTTACAAAGTTACAATTAAGAAGAAGTCTAATAACGCCACAATTACAGCAACAGTAACTCCAACTTCTACACCAGCTCAACCTATAGATTATCTTAGATTCTTCTATGGAGCTGGCTCTGTCTCATCTCCTGCACCTGCGCCACTTGATTAGTTAATATTAGATCCAGCCACAAAACCTGTGGTCCAGCACAGTTGTAGCGAGTAGCCACCAGAAGGGCGATATATATCAAGTAAGTCACCAGTTACGAATAGCCTTCGGATTATTTTGGATTGCATACTTTTTGTGTCTATTTCGCTTAACATTATCCCTCCATCAGCAATAATTGCTTTATCGAAGCCCATAAGTCCGGTTACGGTTAAGCTTATATTCTTGAAAGCTCTAGCTATGCTTTTTCTCTCGTCTTTGGTTATGCTGTGCACTTTTTTATCCAATATATTTTTTTCTAATAGACTTATTAATAAGTTATAAGTTCCATTTGGTGCAAAGTCTTTGATAACATTTTTCAAGTCTTTATTTTTACTATTGTCAAAATGTTCTAGCATTAGTCGTTCCAAGTCTGGGTAGTCTAGAGTGGGGAACATGTCTAATTGTATTTTTGTCTCGCCTTCACAAAGTAATTCACCAATCTTTTTGCTTGTGTTAATTATGAGCGGTCCAGAAAGTCCAAAATGAGTTATGAGTACTCTGCCTCTCTTTTGTATTTTCTTTACGCCATCAACTAAGACCACAAACTTCACATCGTCTAACGCTGTACCGCTTAACTCTTTTATCCAAGACTCCTCGATTGCAATAGGTACAAGTCCTGGTGTCGGGTCTTTTATTTTGTGCCCCAGACTTTGAAGTATTTTAAATCCATCTCCAGTTGATCCCGTCTCAGGGTGACTCTGGCCACCAGTTGAAATTATTATATTTTTAGCCTCAAATTCGCCATTGCTAGTTTTGATTTTAAATATTTCGTTCTCATTTTTAACAACGCTCGTAACAGAAGTATTAAGCGAAACTTCTACATTATTTTCTTTTATAAAGTCTTCCAAAACTTTATATACATCGTATGCTTTTTGTGTCACTGGAAATACGCGGTCATTCGCTTCTGTTACAAGCTGGAGACCTTTAGACTCGAAGAATTTAAAAGTGTCCGAGATTCCGAATTGTGAGAAGGGTGATTGCAGAGCGCCACTCGCTTTACCGTACATGCTCAATATATCAGACACATTTTTATTATTGGTTATGTTACATCTGCCACCACCTGTGATTTTTAGCTTTTTACCAAGCTCACCATTCTTTTCTAGTATCAATACTTTTTTGTCATTCTCTCCAGCTACACCTGCTGCCATCATGCCAGAGGCACCTCCACCAATCACAATCACGTCGTATATGTTCTGTGTTTTATTAGACCTTGCTAGCATATTCTTATTCTAGCAGAAATATTCTTATGCTACACTCTCTTTATGTTTGAAAAGTTTGATTTGGATAAGAGCGAGAAAACTTTAGAATCATTTTCCATAGACGCTTCTATTTTTAGAATACGACCAAGTGGTGTTTTTGCACCAAAAACAAAAACAGAATTACTAGAATTCGTAAGAGAGGCTGTTCTTGCTAAGAATGCTAACCCGGACTCCAATGTTAGCGTCTCCTCGAGAGCGGCTGGTACATGTATGAGTGGGGGGTCGCTCACTGATCAATATATTATTTCTTTTACCGAGCATCTTAATAAAATTATAAAAATAGACAAAGATAATAAGACTGTCACTCTAGAGCCGGGAGTATTTTATCGTGACATGGAGAAGGAGACTATTAAAAAAGGGTTAATTTTGCCATCTTATCCTGCTTCACGTGAGCTTTGTGCCATTGGTGGGATGGTGGGTAACAATGCAGCAGGTGAGAAGACTTTCAAATACGGCAAGACTTTGAATTATGTAAAAGAAATAGAGATGGTATGTGCAGATGGAAATATTTATAGATTCAAAGAGTTCGCAGGTGATGAATTACAGAACATTCTAGATAATGACAAGACATTGTTCGGAGATTTACACCGTGCTGTGTATAGACTGATTCAGCATAATGAAGATGAGATCAAGGCGAACACCCCAGCAGTAACCAAGAATTCCTCGGGCTATTATCTTTGGGATGTGTATCAAAAAGATAGGCATGCTATGAATTTGGCAAAGCTAATCTGTGGCTCACAGGGCACACTTGGTGTGATGACTGAGATCACTCTTAGCTTGGTTGATTATGAGAAGAAGTCAAAAATGGCAGTTGTATTTCTCCGCAACGTTACTGACATGCCAAAGGTTGTGAATATGATCAGCCCTCTTGCGCCAGAGAGTTTTGAAGTTTTTGATGATCACACATTCAAGATTGCTATGAAGTTCCTACCACAAATTTTAAAAAGACTAGGTGGTAGTCTTTTTTCTTTAGCTAAACTTTTCTGGCCCGAGTTCAAGATGGTGTTGACTGGCAATATTCCAAAGATAGTAATGTTGATTGAGTTCGTAGAAAAAGATAGAGTCACTCTTAACAAAAAAGAAAAAGATCTCAAAAAAGTTTTCTCACTCTTGTCTAGCGACGAGGATATACAGACACATATAGTCTCATCCGAAGCCGAAGCTAAAAAGTATTGGGTGTTCAGAAGAGAATCGTTTAACTTGTTGCGTTCCAAGTTGAAAGACGTACGCACTGTGCCATTTATAGAAGACGTTGTTGTTAAGTCGTCTGATTTGCCTTTATTTTTACCAAGATTTGAGAAAATACTCGATGATAATAATCTCGTATACACCATTGCTGGTCATGTTGGTGATGGTAACATACACGTTATACCTCTTATGAAGTTGAGTGAGGATAAAAGTATAGAAGAGATTAAGACGATTTCAGACCAGGTGTATGAGTTGGTTAGGGAATATCATGGGTCTCTCTCGGGCGAGCATAATGATGGACTTATACGTGCACCATTTCTGAATTATATGTTCAGCGACAAGATGATTAATATATTCAAAGAGGTTAAGAATATTTTTGATTCAAAAGGAGTATTTAATCCTAACAAAAAAGTGGGGATTAGTTGGGAGTATTCAAAGTCTAAAATAGACAGACGTAAATAGTTATCATTTTAAAAATACTTAAGGGTGTAATATACTATTTTTATATGGATAATCAGCCTAATCAATATCAAGACGCTAATCAGCAACCTCAAGTTCCAGTTACCGAAACTCCAACTCCTACTAAGCAGGCTAGTCTTTGGTCTAAGTTCACTGGTGTTTTTAGAAGAAGAAAAGCTGATGAAAAGTTGGCACAAGCTGGGATAGTGACTAGTAATCCAGAACGTTATGCTGGTGTAGACTTTAGCTTACAAAGAAAAAACCCTCCACGAGAAGAAGACCTTTCAAATCTATTTAAAGCTAACTCTCGACCAGAAGGGTTACCTAAAGAGCTAGACATTAATACCATAAAAGCGAATGCTAGGAATATGACTGTTAACATGACAGATGATCAAATAAGAGAAGCTATAGAAAGTATTCAAAAATTAACTTTGCAAGCAGCTTACAACAAGTTGCCAGGGACTTATTTTGACCCTAATACAATTCATATTGAGAATGACATAAGGATAGAAGTTCTGCAACAAGTGTTACAAGAGCGAGCTGCGTCTATCGCTACCGCAAGACAGGCTATTAAGTTAGCTGAGCCAATTTCTACAAGTTCGGTACAGACAGAGATACCTGTTATAAATGATTCAGTACGTGAGTCAGTAGTAATACCAGAAGTTAAAAAGCCGAAGTTAACTTTAGAAGCGATAAAACAACGTTCGACAGAGGCGGCTAAAAAGTTGACTTCACTAGGATGTAAGGCTGCGGACAGATACAACGCCTTATCAGTTAAACAAAAGATTGCGCTAGGTGTTGCATTTTCTGCTGCGGGTATAGCCACAGCTGGCGCCACATCTTTGATAACTAAATCTTTGGCTGTCGGTAGTGTTGCAAGGGGTATATATGAAAAAGGTGAGAAGGTGGCAAAAGACATTGGTCGCGAGCTTACCAAAGAAGAAAAAGTTAAACTTATGATCAAATCTCTTTCTATTGGAGGGCTGATTGGTGTTGCTGGTCCTAATTTAATAGGCGAGCTGATCAATATCATGACTGACAATTTGATTTCTAGCCCAGTATCTGACCTGGTAAAAGATTCACTTGGTACTAGTGAGCCAACACCAAGCCCTTTACTGGAAGAGTTCTCTGGTCCAAAGTCTGTAATGGATGTTAAGGATATAGATATGTCACAAGTTGCGACACCTGAAGTTGTTCCACGATTAGAAAGTTATACAGTAGAAGCGGGAGATAATCTTGAGAAAATTTTAAAAGAAAGAGTTCTGGGTGAGTCTGGCCTAGATGATAAACAGAAGCTAACAAAGATTTATAATTTACTTTCTTCTGTGGACGGCAAGAAGGCGTTAGCGGAATTAGGAATTGATAATGTTAATAAAATAGCAATAGGACAAAATATAGACGTATTAAAACTTAAAGAATTACTTAAATAAAAACTATGCAAGAAATTTACACACAACTAAGCGACTTATTAAAAGCTAATTTTCCAGATGATGCACAGAGGGATGAAGTTATTGCTAACTTGGGAGAGTTGATAATGTCCGAGTTCCTGGTTGAGTTGATCGAGGCGGTTACCGATGAAGCAAAGAGAAAGGAATTAGTAGAGGCGCTGAATGCTGGCAATCAGGAGACTGTTAGTAGTATCTGTGAATCGCTCAATATTGACCTAGGGGCACGATTAGAAGATAAAGCTAAGCAAGTAATCGCCGAGGCAACCGCTTAGCTTATTATTCGATATTTACAGCGGGGTAGGATTCTGTGTAGCATTCGCCGCGCGCTCCATAATAAAATACCTTACGATTAATAAAATCTACATCATATCTAATAACGCCGGCATTCCAAGCTGCGTTTAAAAATTCTGGGAAAGTTGTTTCTCCAGCTTGGTCAGCACGAATGGCTGCAACCAGTGCTGCCTCATTAAAATTAGAAACTGTATTCATACCTGTTACAAGCGGTGTGCCTTGTTGCACTAGAACAGCGTCATCCATTATGTATATACTTTGTGTGCTAGGCAGGGACCAGATATTATTTTGTACACCAGCTTTTTTCAAACATTCAGCTAAAAATGGGAATCCTCCAACTTTTGGACGATTGTCCATCGCATACATCATTGCTGATTGTAATCTTTCTTGAGGAGTAGCGTTCATTTTTATTATTTGAAATCAGGTATAACAACGCCCCATCTATTGTTTTCGTCTATCTTTAGATATACGCTCTTACTAATTGAAGGCTGTGCAATCATCGGTTCTTCGGTTTTTCTTTCGGCATAATTTACCACTACTACATTTTTGTGTTCCGGCTTCTGGCTATTATTGATTGTTTGTGGGGCTATTCTGTCACCAACAAAGTATCCATCAGAACCAATATATCCATTATTTGTATTGATAGCAGCTGCAACATAGTAGAAAGTCCCGCTACCTCCAGTTTGCTGAGTGACAAAAAAGACAATGTCATCTCGTTCATCACCATTAAGATCTGTTATCAGATCATTTCCAAAATATTGTGTAACAACTTTTAAACTAGACTGTGGTATTGCTTCTTCTGCGTATCCGTTAGCTAATTTTATATTTTTACCGTCGATGTTATAGGTCGCATTCTTATAATCAGATACCGTTACCCCATTAGATTTTAGAGCATCAGGCTTTTGATTGAAAACCGCAACCCCAATAGCCATTATTGTAATTACTAAAATAATGTATAGAAATTTTTTATTCATATTTGTAGCATAACATTTATTAGTGTTTATTATAAAAAATCTGTGACAACATAAGTCACGTCTATTTTGACAATAGATTAAGTTATATTTAAAACAGTTGCTGGCGGAATAAGAATCGAACTTATATTCACAGCTTCAAAGGCTGCTGTCCTACCATTAGACGATCCGCCAAACTCTTAAAATTTAGAATTTGTATCTAAAATTCAAGTTTGATTATTATAACACACATTTTCGACTTGATTAAGTCCGTCATGTGGGTGTACACTCGAAAGTATTAAAAACATTTATCTATAACTTTATGTCATTGGAATTAAGAGGCTTGGGTGCAAATGGTAACGAGAGTGGTGTGGAAGATACTGAAGTTGTTGACCTAGACTCAGTACCAGTCCTTACAGACAAAGTTGAAGACAATGAAGGCAAAATTGTTAGAGATGAAGAATTGGCAACGAGGTTGAAAGATATGTTTAGGGTTGCAGACATTGCTTCTGCTAAGGGTGTTTTAGAGGATGGAGGTGAAGATGCTGCTAGTTTGTTAAGGCAAGCTGACGCTATTGCAACACTTATAATTGCTGGTGAGCAAATAAATAAGTCTGTATAAGTTGTTTGACTTAAAAAAACATTAGTGTTAGTTTAATCATATAAATGAAGCAAATTATCAAGCAATTAAGAGATCTTATACGTGCGAGCAATATGTCTTATCCAGAGGTTAGGGCTTTTGAGGCTGGTATTGCAACACTTCCTATTGATAATCAGATTGAAATATATAGACTTTTTAATGCTTACCCTGAGCTAATATATCCAACATATATTAACTATATGGCGAAACGTCGTGCACTTGAAACTGGAGAGACTTGGGATGAGTCAGTTGCGGCTGAGCTTAGATTCTTAGAGACATATATAGAAGGTAAGCGTGTAGGAGACGAGGTTAAGTAGTGTTATAATCGATAGCAATGACTTATCAAGGTACAGTATCGATAACCAAGGACAATGACGCATATGTTCGTGTTCCGGAGCTAGATTATCAAAGTATTTTCGTTAGCAGCATACATCTCGCTACCGCTCTTCAGGGGGACAGGGTTACTGTTGAGGTGCTCGGCAAGCAAGATGATGGTCAAATGTTCGGCAAGATACTTAGTATCGAGTCCAGAGGCAAGCATGCTCACGCCGGTATACTCAAAGAGGAGAAAGGTGTATATGTCTTAGTTCCTCATGATAAAAAGACATACACTAACATTCTAGTTAAAAAGGATGCGGCTATGGATGCTGAGCCTGGTATGAAAGTGGCAGTTGAGATAATAGAGTGGCAGAATGCTCGTGAGATGCCATGGGGTCGCGTAGTCAAGGTGTTGGGTCGTCCTGGTGAGAATAATGCAGAGATGCTGGCTTATGCTCTTGAGCGCGGATTCAGCGATGAACATAAAGTAGAAGTTGCAAAAGAGGCGCATGCTCTGCAAGAGAGAGGGATAACTGAGACTGACATAGTAGGCAGAAGAGACTTTAGAAATACATTAACATTTACAATTGACCCGGCTGACGCTAAGGATTTTGATGATGCTATATCATTTAAGAATCTAGGTGATGGCAAATACGAAGTCGGTATACACATTGCAGACGTTAGTTATTATGTTAAGCCTGGTACTCACTTAGACGAAGAGGCTATTGAGCGCGAGACTAGTGTCTACTTGGTGGACAGATGTATACCGATGTTACCTGAGGAGCTTTCTAATGATCTATGTAGTCTTGTGGAAGGAAAAGATAGACTAGTTATGAGTGCTGTTTTTACAATTGATGATGATTGTAATATTTATGAAGAGTGGTATGGTCGCTCGGTTATTAATAGTGCCAAAAGGTTCACTTATGAGAACGCTCAGGAGTCAATGGATAGTAATGGGCTACACAGCGAGGAGCTGCATATTTTGAATAATATAGCTAAGAAAATGACCAAAGCCCGATTCGAGAATGGTGCATTGTCATTAGACAGTGAAGAGGTTAAGTTCAAGTTAGATGAGAATGGTAAGCCAGTTGATGTATATATCAAAGTCCGTGGTGACACTCATAAGATGATAGAGGAGCTGATGCTATTAGCTAATCGCAAAGTCTCAGAGTTTATAACCAAGAGTCAGAAGTTGAAAAAGCCAATTTGTATTTATCGTATTCATGATAAGCCTGATGCTGAGAAGATGCATGATCTTAATTTATTCATCAAAGCTCTGGGTTATACAGTTAGATTCACTGACGGGGTTATACCTTCACAAGATCTTAACGATCTTCTTAAAAAAGTAGAAGGTAGACCTGAGAAGGACTTGCTCCAAACAAACATAACTCGCAGCATGCAGAAGGCGGTGTACAGCACTGATAATGTTGGGCATTATGGATTAGCTTTTGAATATTATTCACACTTTACTTCACCAATTCGTCGTTACCCAGACGTTCTAACTCACAGATTGTTAGACAGGGTGCTGCATAGTGATATGCCACAAGAGGAAGAGAGATCTGCACTTGAGAAGCTGTGTCTACATGCTAGCCTTCGTGAGAAGGAGGCGGCAGATGCTGAGCGTGGTAGTATCAAGTATAAGCAAGTAGAGTATATGTCTGAGAGAGTTGGTCAAGTATTCGAAGGAGTGGTCTCAGGTGTTGCAAAATGGGGTATCTTTGTAGAAGAGAAGAAGTCTAAATGTGAAGGTATGATAAGACTTCGTGACCTGGGTAATGACTTTTATGTTTATGATGAGAAGAGGCAGCGTGTATTCGGTGAGCGTGAGGGTAAAGAGTGGAGAATTGGTGATATTGTAAGGATTGAGGTTAAGCAGGCTGACCTTGAGATGCGCCAGCTCGACTACAAACTTATAGATTAACTTTTGTTGACAATTTCTTACATAAAGAGTAGTTTTTGTTTAGATCAACAAACGGAGTGTTGCTATGAGCAATCAAGTCACTGTTCGCGCTGACCTTAAGGTTGGTGATGTCGTAAAAGTTGTTACTCCAGATACGTATATGGGTGATGACGGTACGCCAGGGGTTATCGTTGCTATTACTCGGAAAGGTTTGGCAACTGTAAACTTCCCAAGAGTTTTGTGCAATGCCCACACCGTTTCAGATTTTGTATTTCATGGGTGGACAAAACAAAAAGATGAATACCTTGTAGTTGAGGGTTTGGACTTGAGTCAGTTAGAAAAGTTGGAAGGTGGCATGCCAGAACCAACAATTGAGCAACTGCTCGAGCAACTTTGGCCAAAGAATGGTCATATTGCTTGGTGGACATGTCATGGACCAAGTTTTGAACTCGACAAAACTAAGCCCTGTCATCACAAGCCATGTGTCGATGGTCTGCAAGAGAAGAAAACATTAACTAATTGCTGGGGAAATGCTCGACTCATGTACACATGTCTTAGTTGTCATAAGGAACTTAACGGACGCCTTGCTGACGATCATCCACCACTGAAGGACAATCTCGTAAAACGTTAACCATCTCTGGGTCCAGTAAAAAGCCTTCTCCCGAGCGGGCTTTTTCTTTTTTAAAATATGTGTTATAATACTTTCACTTAAATTTATATGCTAAAAATTCGTCTACAAAGAATAGGTCGCAAGAATGATCCACATTTTCGCCTTGTGGTTACTCCTCACTATCTAAAACCTAAAACTACTCAATACAACGAGATATTAGGAACTTACAATGTTAAAGCTGGAGAGTTCGAGTGTAAGGCTGATCGTGTTAAATATTGGATGGGAGTTGGAGCTCAAGCTAGTCCTACTGTTTACAACCTTCTTATTTCAAAAGGAGTTCTAGAGGGTAGAAAGATAAACGTTCTTCCTAAGAAGTCACCTGTTAAAAAAGAGGCAGCAAAATAGTTGACCTTTTGTTACACTAGTAACATAACAATTAAATATATGCACAAAGATCAAGAATTCGTAGAATACGTTGTTAAGTCTATTGTAGATAATCCGGATAAGGTAGTAGTTACTCGCAAGGTGGATGAGATGGGGGTGCTGATTACTCTCGATGTTGATTCTCACGACATGCCAAAGGTTATTGGTAAGATGGGTAATACTGCAAAAGCAATCAGAACGATACTCCGTGTTGTTGGTATGAAGAATAACGCTCGCGTTAATCTTAAAATTAACGAGCCAGCTGGCAGCACACATACCCCAACTCAGCACGTAGAGGACAGCTTTATACACGAGTAATTTCGACAAAAAGTCAAAAATAATGTAATGTTAAGCCCGTGAAGAAGCGGGCTTTAACATATCATATAGTTACAATATTCCCAGAAATGTTCCAGTCGTATTTCGCTGAGAGCATTATTTCTCGTGCTATAGACAATAAGCTAATCAATGTGAAGACTTATGCTTTGCGTGAGTATACCAAGGACAAACACAAGCGTGTGGATGGCAGACCTTATGGAGGAGGTCCTGGTATGGTCATGTGGGTTGACCCTATTGTTAACCTTGTAGAAAAGATAAAAAAAGATATAGACAAGAAAGATAAAAAGTCTGAGAATAAGTCAAAAGTTAAAATAGTACTATTTAGTCCAGGGGGTGAAGAGTTCAGAACAGAGACAGCCAAGAAATCTGCCAAGAATTACACAGATATTATTTTTATATGTGGCAGATACGAAGGAGTGGACAGTAGAGTAAAAAAGATTTTAAAGGCTAGCGAGTGGAGTATAGGCAACTATGTGTTAACTGGTGGCGAGTTAGCCGCTATGGTTTGTATTGACTCCATCTCAAGACAAGTAAAAGGTGTATTGCATGATGAGAACAGTCTAGAGGAGACTAGGGTTAGCACGCATGAGATATATGCCCGCCCTGAGGTGTATGAGCACAATGGCAAGAGGTACGCTGTGCCTAAAGTCTTGTTATCCGGCAATCACAAATTGATAGATGAATGGAAAATGGAATCCTTAGCCAAAATCCAAAGCAAAAAGAAATAGATTTGTGTTATAATCTTTGCTATTCGCCGTCGTAGCTCAGTTGGTAGAGCACGTCATTGGTAATGACGAGGTCACCGGTTCAATCCCGGTCGTCGGCTCCATTTGCTATACTTTTAAGATGAGAACTAAGAAAATATTATTAGCTATACTTTTTCTTGCACTGGTAGGTGTTTTGGTGGTTTTTATATTTAGAAAACAAACCCAAAAACAGGACCTTGTATATACAAGTACAAAACAGGAACAAATAGTGGAAAATGAGAACAAAATTGAGAACAAGCCAATACTTTTCTTAGGAGACATAATGGTTGGTCGTGATGTCGAGACCAGCATAGATAAAAAGGGATTCGACTATATGTTCTCTTCGGCCACTAGAATGTTCAGTGACACATTCACTGTTGCTAATCTCGAAGGTCCAATACCAGAAAAACACGTGCATACTAGCAATCTTGGATTTCAATTTTCTTTTCGTTCTGACATAATACAAAAGCTTGGAACATTAGGGCTCGACGCCGTATCTCTTGCTAATAATCACGGTTACGATCACGGTGTGGCTGGTTATGAGAATAGCAAGAAAGTTTTGAATGAAGTTGGTATTGCCTACACTGGGAATTTTGATAATACAAACAAAGACGTTATAGTGGCGAAGCTTGGTGGTCATGACGTTATTATCTATGGTGTTAACGTTATTAATTACGATTTTGATGAGAATGTAATAATTGAAAATATAAAAGAGTTAGACAAGAAATTCGTGGATGCTGGCATTGTGATTTATATACATTGGGGTAATGAATATGACAAGGTTCACAACAAATTCCAAGAAGATTTGGCTCACAAGATGATAGACGCTGGAGTTGATCTCGTTATTGGTGCCCACCCACATGTTGTTCAAGATGTTGGGTATTATCATGGGGTGCCTATTTATTATTCGCTTGGCAATTTCGTTTTCGACCAGTACTTTTCTACATCTACTCAACAGGGCTTAGGAGTAATTATGGATATAGATAACTCGGGACATGTAATATACAAGACTGTAGAGACAAGAAGCTTGCGCGGGAGGCCGTCTTTTGTGGAATAGTCTTTTGTGTTATATTTTAAATATGAATAAAGTTACAACCAATCTGGTGCGCGAGCAATTCCTGACACACATGAAAGAAAATGGTCATGCCATAATCGCTTCGTCTAAGCTAGTTCCAGACAATGACCCGACAACACTATTTACCGGTTCAGGTATGCAGCCAATGTTGCCTTATCTCCTGGGTCAACCTCATCCGTTAGGGTCTCGTATTGCAGACAGTCAGAAATGCTTTCGTTCACAAGATATAGAAGAGGTAGGAGACAATCGCCACACAACATTTTTTGAAATGCTCGGTAATTGGTCACTCGGTGACTTCTTTAAAGAGGGACAGATTGATATAATGTGGGACTTTTTGGTTAATAAGATCAAATTAGATCCGAACAGATTATATTTTACTGTTTATCGTGGCAATGAGTCGCTCGGCATAGGTCGCGATGAGGTGGCTATCACTAAATGGCAAGAGAAATTTGCAGCATTAGGAATAACTGCAAATGTTGGCGTTACATCAGAAGTGGACGGTATGCGTGATGGTGAGAGGATATTCTGCTTCCCTGATAAGAAGAATTGGTGGAGTCGCGCTGGAGTGCCGGAGAATATGCCAGTTGGTGAGCCAGGAGGACCAGATACTGAGATGTTCTATGATTTTGAACATGATAAAGAAAAAGTCTTGCACAAGAATAGTCAGTGGGCTAGTGAGCCATGTCATGTTAATTGTGATTGTGGTAGATTCGTTGAGATTGGCAACAATGTATTCATGCAATATATGCGCACAGAAGATGGTGTGGAGGAGTTGAAACAAAAGAATGTTGACTTTGGAGGAGGTCTTGAGCGTATTGTAGCTGCACTTAACGATGACCCGGATGTATTTAATATAGATGTATTCGGAGAGGCTAAGAATATTATAGAAGAGATTTCAAAACAAAAATACGAAGGTGACAATGTCTATGCCTACAGAGTAATACTAGACCACTTGCGTGCAGCAACATTTTTGATTGGTGATGATGTGATGCCAGGTAACAAAGATCAGCAGTATTTCGTGCGCCGTCTGATTCGTCGCGCAGTTAGATTTGCAAAGAAGTTAAATATTAATGAGAACTTTACAGCTCGCGTTGCCCAGACTTTTATAGATGTTTATTCTGCTGAGTACAAAGACCTTTCTGAAAAGAAAGATGAGATCAAATCCGCCATAGATCAAGAAGAGACAAAGTTCAGAAAAACTATAGAGAATGGCTTAAAAGAGTTTGAGAAAATATCGAGCGCAAACATAAATGCTAATGATGCATTCAATCTTTTACAAAGTTTTGGATTCCCAATAGAGTTAACAGAAGAGTTAGCTAAAGAGAAAGGATTAAAAGTTGATACAGAGGGGTTTAAAGTATTAAAACAACAACACTCTGAAGCCTCTCGCACTGCAAGTGTGGGTAAATTCAAAGGTGGACTAGGTGGTGACGGAGAGATGGAGACAAAATACCACACAGCAACACATATGTTGCATGAGGCGTTGCGTCAGGTCCTGGGTGATCATGTATATCAAAAGGGCAGTAATATCACTAGCGAGAGATTGCGATTCGACTTCTCACATGATGGCAAAATGACGCCTGATGAGATTAAGAAAGTTGAAGATATTGTAAATGAAAACATTAAGAAGAATTTAATTGTTACTCGCGAAGAGGTTCCATATGAGAAGGCTCGCGAAATGGGTGCGATAGGAGTGTTCGATAACAAATATGGCGAGACAGTTAGCGTGTATCATGTGGGCGACTTTTCTCTTGAGTTCTGTGGTGGTCCACATGTGGAGTCAACTGGCAACATGGGAACATTCAAAATCACAAAAGAAGAAGCCGTCTCCCAAGGTGTACGCCGTATCAAGGCAGTGTTGGAGTAGGACTTGCTTTTGAATTTTATTAAATTTATAATTAACTTGGATTATGCGGACTTATCCACCGCAGTACACACAACCTCTTGAGACTGCAGCAATGCGGTCTCTTTTTTATTAAGGAAAAGTTTCTGGCGTTGAGTCATACACTTTGATACACTTAATTTATTATGATGCTCGTAAAAATTTTAGGCGCAGGTGTATTTTGGATCTGTTATTCATTTTTTGTTATTGTTTCGGCTGCTCTTATGAGCGGGTCTCCTAGCGCTAATTTGGATAATGTTATGAAAGTTGCCACTGCGTTAACATTTTTGCCAGTACTAATATTTTATATATATAGAGCGATAAGAGTTTATTTCTTACACAGTGGTGTATTTTTTAGAGTAGAAGATATATATTTCGTTCTTATACCAGCAGTCCTAGCCGCACTCTTTGTTTATAATTCTAAATAGTAAATGAATCAGAACGTTTTAACTTTATCAATAGAAAAAGACAGAACTCACATAGAGTATATTGATAATGGTATTAAAATGTTTGAATATACTTCACCTATTGGTTTGGATGAAATAAATAAAAGAAATTTGTCTGAGTCTGCAGCTAATGATTGGTTCTCTTATGTTTTGTGGTCACTGCATAGCATATCTTATATCGAGAGAATACCGACTACTGTTTATGTTCGTGTCGCAGAGAATCAGATTTGGTTCCAAAGTATTATAGAGAGGTATGGTTATGCACAGTTTTTTACTAATAAAAATAAGGTGCGTGCTATAATTTTGGATAATACACCTAATTATGGACGATATCAAAAGACCTTATCGAAGTTCTCCGTCTAGAAAACCGGTTAGCCAGAGTAGGCAGCCAGGCTTGCGTGCGCATCAAAGAGAGATATATAAAAAAGTTGAAGAATTTGAGACAGATGAGTACGCTACTGATGCAGAAGATGATAATTTTGATGTAAGAGGAGATATTAAAAGTTATTACGCAAGACAAAGTTCTGAAGAAAGTGAAGGTTTTAAGATTAGCAAGTTTACATTATTTTCCGCTGGGTCATTGTTATTCTTGTTTGCTGCGATAATGATGTTTACTTTTGTTTGGAATAGCGCCACCATCAACATAACTCCAAGAGTTTACGCTTTTACAGTGGACACAGAGATTAATTTGGCGTCTACTACAGTTGGATATTTCGCTAGTAGCTCAGATATGGTCAAAAAGTCTTTAGAAAGATCTGAGAAAAAGTTAATGCAATCAAAAGCTGTCGGCGAGATTACTATATATAATAATTATAGTGAATCTACTCAGAAACTGGTTAAGAATACTAGATTTGAGTCTAATGGAATAATTTTTAGAATTACTGACTCAGTTGTGGTGCCGGGTAAAGTAGGCAATACCCCAGGGTCTGTTGCTGCAAAAGTTACAGCTGACTCTTTCGGTGATAATTACAATATTAAGCCTAGTCGCTTCACTATACCAGGATTCAAGAATAGTTCTAGATACGATGGCTTTTATGCGGAATCATATAAAAATATGACAGGAGGGGCAGCTGGCGAGAGATATGTAGTTTCAGATGATGCAATAGCTTTAGCTGACACCTCGATGCAAAATTCCCTAAGAGACTCACTGACTAAGAGTTTACTAGCTAAGAGCTTAGAGGGTTATTTTTATGCTACTAATACTATGTATTTTGTGTACACCAACAATCTTAATGATTATGAGTCAGGTAAAGCCTCAGAATATCAAGTCTACGGTACGGTTTATGTATTGGCGGTAGACTCCAAATCTTTTTCTGACAGAGTGGCCAAAGTTGTAAACAAGTCTTATGACAAGAAAGATGAGTATAGAATACAAACTTATAATGACATTATTATTTCTCCAAAGTCAGACATACAAAAAGACAAAACAATAACAGTAAAAGGAAAAGGTAATTTAATATATGCAGTAGATTATGAAAAAGTTAAACGGGAACTTTTGTCCAAAGATGAAACAGAATATTCAAGTATACTGTCTAAGTTTTCTTCAATAGAAAAAGCTGACATATCTATATCTCCTTTTTGGGTTCACATTTTTCCTAAAAACGTAGAAAAGTTAAAAGTTAAAGAAATATTGCCATAAGCAATGTATTAATGTAAAATCAACAGTCTATTATATGGAAGATGAATTAGAAGTAATTGAGGGAAGAGTTATTGCGGCATTGCCGAACACTCATTTTAGAGTAGAAACAAGCAGAGGAGAAATGATTGTTTATTTGGGTGGCAAGATGCGTATACATAAGATTCGTATACTAGTTGGAGATAAAGTATCTATTCAATTAGACGAATACGGTGGTAAAGGTAGAATAGTTAGACGTTTCTAGCTAAAAAGGTATATAGTTCTTGCGGAAAATAATAAAATATAGTATACTGCGAGGACTTGCATGAAAGTAAGGTCATCTATTAAAAAAATCTGTTCAAATTGTCAGATGGTGCGCCGCAGAGGTGCGCTTCGTGTCATTTGTAAAAATCCTAAGTGCAAACAAGTACAAGGGTAATTTATTATTAATATAATTTATGCGTATCGCAGGTATCAATTTACCAGAAAACAAAAGAATGGAGATCGCCTTAACTGCCGTTTACGGTATTGGTAGATCTCGCGCAAGAAAGATTCTTGATGCTGCAAAAGTAGATTATGGAACTAAAACTCCTGATCTAACAGCAGATGCGGAGGCAGCTATTCGTAAAGAAATAGAAGGCTACCGTATTGAAGGAGATCTTTCTCGTGATATTCAGCAAGAAATCAAACGCTTGAAAGATATCAAGTGTTATCGTGGGACAAGACATATCAAACATTTACCAGCAAGAGGTCAACGCACCAAAACCAACAGTCGTACAGTACGTGGAAATGTACGTAAGACTATGGGTAGCGGTCGCCGCAAGACAGAGAAGACATAAAATTAACTTCTGATTGAAAACTAACTTAAATTATGGGAAAAAAGAGAATTGTAAAAAAGAATAGTTCAGGAGTAGATGGATCTCTAAAGGCAAGATCTCTTGCAAAGGGTCTAAAGAAAAAAGTAACAGAAGGTATACTTTTTGTTGAATCTACTTATAACAACACAAGAGTAACTCTTACAGATAAGAGTGGTAACTCTCTTGCTTGGTCTTCTTCTGGATCTTTAGGATTCAAAGGTGCCAAGAAGGGTACACCATTCGCTGCTTCTAAAATAGGAGAATTACTAGGAGAAAAAGCTTCTCAAGCTGGTATTAAAGAGGTATCTGTTGTTGTTAAGGGTGTTGGTTCTGGTCGCGAGTCAGCAATCAGAAGCTTTTCTGCTTTTAATATAGATGTTACAAGCATTGAAGACCGTACACCAGTGCCACACAATGGCCCTAAACCAAAGAAACCTAGACATGTCTAGTATTATTAGCCTTACTTTCATTTAACTTTAACTAATTATAAATTTATGACAGATGCAAAATGTAAAAAGTGTCGTAGAGCTGGAGAAAAGCTCTATCTAAAAGGAGAAAAGTGTTTTACTCCAAAATGTCCTTTTGTTGAGCGTCCTTATCCACCAGGAATACGTGACAGCGAAAGAAAGCACAGATCTAACAAGTCTGAGTACTCTGAGCAGCTAAGAGAAAAGCAAAAGATACGTAATATATACGGTCTTTCAGAGAAGCAGTTTGCTAATTATGTTGCAAACATGAAATCTGCTGCAGCTAAGCACAAAACAAATGAAGGTCAGGCTCTTATTATGCAGCTTGAGGAAAGACTTGATAATGTAGTGTTCCGTATGGGGCTAGCTACATCTCGCTCTTTGGCTCGCCAATTAGTTTCTCATGGTCATATAGTTGTTAACGGTAAGAAAGTAGACGTGCCATCTCTTAGAGTAGACGTAGACGACGAGATCGCAGTAAGAGAAGGAAGTAAGGCAATTAAGATCTTCACTTCTATTACAGACAAACTAAAAGATCACAAAACTGTTTCTTGGATGACAGTTGATCCTAGCAAAATGTCAGCTAAGATTACAGCTCACCCAATCGAAACAGATCACGCTCTGGACATCGGTAAGGTTCTAGAGTTCTATTCTCGCTAGTATCCACAAAGCCTTTTGCCAAAAAGCAAAAAGTGTAGTATTATTAGAAAAGTTTTAACCTCAAAAACATGTCATCACACTCAATTCTTCTCCCAACAAAACCTAAAATTATAAAAGACGAAAATACTATAGGTATTTTTGAAATCGATGGTCTATACCCAGGATATGGCCACACATTAGGCAATTCTCTTCGCCGTGTGATCTTATCTTCTATACCTGGAGCTGCTATTACTTCTATCAATATCGATGGTGTGAAGCATGAGTTCTCGACAATAGAAGGTGTTAAGGAGGATGTCATTGCTATTATTCTTAACCTTAAGAAAGTGCGTTTTCAGTTGCACTCTGATGAGGAGACACAAATAAATCTTTCTGTGAAAGGACCAAAAAAGGTTACTTCTAAAGACATACAAACTCCAACTCAAGTTGAAGTTGTAAACAAAGATCAATATCTTTTCGAAATAACAGAGAATAAAGAGGTCTCTATTAACTTAACAGTTGAAAAAGGATTGGGATACGTGCCACGTGAGCTTATTTCTAAAGAAAAAGCTGACATCGGTGCCATTATTCTTGATGCCGCTTTTACTCCTATTCGTCGCGTGTCTTACGAGGTTGAGAATATGCGTGTTGGAGATAGAACAGATCACAACAGACTTCGTATCTCTATTGAGACAGATGGGTCTATTACAGCAAAGGAAGCTTTTGAATCATCTATACAAACAATGATCCATCAATTACAGTCTATTGTTGGCTACAGAGAGTTTTCTGCGAGAGAAGAGGTCAACTCTTCATCTGATAGTGTTACTAGTTCAGTAACAGAAGAACCAGAATCTTCTGAGGATATTACAAAAATCAAGATCGAAGATCTTGCTCTATCAACAAGAACCGTTAACACTTTGATTGCAGCTGGAGTTAAGACTTTAGGAGGTCTGGTTCGTAAATCTTTAACTGACGTAAAAGAGATAGAAGGTATGGGAGACAAGGGTATCAATGAGATTAAAGAGTTGGTCGCTAACTATGGTCTTACTCTAAAAGAGGAGTAATTGAAATTTATTAAAATTAGTGTTATAATTTTGCCGCTATGAAGCATCATAAAGCCATCAGAAAATTTGGAAGAAAGAAAAACGCAAGAAAGGCATTTGTCAAAGGTCTTGTCAGTTCTCTTATTATTCACGGTCGTATCGAGACAACTATTGCTCGCGCTAAGGAGATTCGTCCTTTTGTTGAGAGAATGGTTACTTATGCTAAGAACGGATCAATTGCCGCTAGACGCCTAGCTGCATCTAAGCTATACAATCACGATATAGAGATTGAGAAACTTTGGACAGAGTATGCTCCTAAGTATAAAGATGTAAAAGGTGGTTATACTCGCATCATCCGCAAGAACCCTCGCCTTTCTGATGCTAGCGAGATGGCTATTATTGAATTTATTTAAAAATTATGAAATATACAATTGACGCAACAGGAAAATCACTTGGAAGACTAGCTAGCGAAGTAGCGGCTCTTCTTAATGGTAAAAATTCTGTAGATTTCGTAAAAAATAAAGTTCTTGACGTTAAGGTTAAAATAGAGAATGCTTCTAAATTACGTGTAACTGGAGACAAGATGAATGAGTTACTACACAAGAGATACTCAGGATACCCAGGAGGATTGAAAGAGCTAACTATTGGTATCGTAGCAGCTAAGAAGGGATATGGAGAGCTTATCAAGCACGCAGTATACGGAATGCTTCCTAAGAACAGATTAGCAGATACTCGTATGAAAAACTTGGAGATTACCGAGTAATTTAAATTATTTAATATATGTCAAACGCTAAATACATCGAAGGAATAGGTCGCCGCAAAACATCAATTGCTCGTGTTCGTATTACTCCATCTACAAAAGTTACTTTTACTATTAACGACAAAGAGGTTAAGGATTATTTCCCAACCAAAGAAATGCAATTAGTTGCAACAGAGGCTCTTCCAAAGTCTGGTGTTTCAACTCAATTCTCTGTTTCTGCTCATGTAACAGGAGGAGGTATACATGCTCAAGCTGAGGCGGTACGTCACGGTCTTGCTCGCGCTATCGTTACTCATGATCTTGAGTTACGTTCTAATCTTAAGAAGATTGGATTCCTTAAGCGTGACCCTCGTGCAAAAGAAAGAAAGAAGCCAGGATTGAAAAAAGCTCGCAAGTCACCAACTTGGTCAAAACGTTAATCTATTTCAAAAACAAATCAAACAAAAACCTCGCATCGGCGAGGTTTTTGTTTTCTTGACAGGAAAAATATTTTTGTATATAAAGTATTAGTATGAATGAAGATGATGTTATTTTTGAACAATTAGATGAGAACGGAGAAGAAAGTGTCAAAGTAGCTGTGGCTAAGTTAAAAGAGAAAATAAAGAAATTAGAAGGAGAAAAGTCAGAGTATCTTTCTGGGTGGCAACGCGCGCAAGCAGACTATGCTAACAGAGAAAAAGAAATCGCAAAAGAAAAGTCTGAAACAGCCAAATACGCCATCAAAAGATTCGTCATGGACCTTTTGCCAGTATTGGACACTTATGATGCAGCAAGGAGCAATAAGGCAGCCTGGGAGTCTGTTGATACTAATTGGCGCAGTGGTATAGAATATATATTTAAGACTTTTAAAGATAAGCTACAAGCTGAAGGATTGGAAGCATTTGGAGTTGAAGGTGATACCTATGATGCTAATATTCACGAAGCTCTGGAAAGTGTAGCCACACAAGACGCTAATCTTAATGAGAAAATCGCACAGGTGATTATGCGTGGTTACAAGTTAAATGGTGTTATAATTAGGCCAGCAAAAGTAAAAGTTTACAAAAACTAATGCAAATAATAATACAGAAAAAATATATAGTTTTGTATGAAATAGCAGAAGATATATTTGCTGTATTTTTGGTAGTGGTTAATTTTGTTTTCACTCTAGTTAAAAAAGTAAAAGAGGTCGTAGAGAATATTTCAAAATTCTTTTGTTCTTTTTTAAACAAGTGCGCACCTCAAAATAAAAGTTATTTTGTTGTTAAAAATAACAAATTAGTTAAGAGTGATTTTATAATATATTCTAATTTGCTTGCACCACCTGTATATCTTTAGTTTTTATTATTAAATTAACTAAAATTAAATAAACTTAAAATATTATGGCAAAAATAATTGGAATTGACTTAGGAACAACTAACTCAGCTGTAGCGATAATGGAAGGTGGTGTACCTAAAATTATAGAAAATATAGAAGGTATGCGCACAACACCGTCAGTGGTGAGTGTGTCTAAGGCTGGTGAGCGCACAGTGGGTGTTATAGCTAAGCGTCAAGCAGTTATGAATCCTAAGGATACTATATACGGTGTAAAGCGTTATATGGGGCATAGCTTTAGCGATAAAGAGGTGCAAGATGATCTTGGCCGAGTAACATACAGTGTTAAGGCGGGGGATACTAATGGTGTTTTGGTTAACCTTGGTGGCAAAGACATGCGCCCAGAGGAAATATCAGCAATGATATTGCAAAAGATTAAAGCTGATGTAGAAGCTAAGATTGGTGAGAAAGTTACTGAGGCTGTTATTACAGTTCCTGCATACTTCAACGACTCACAACGCCAAGCTACTAAGGACGCTGGCCAAATAGCTGGACTAGATGTTAAGCGCATTATTAATGAGCCTACTGCAGCAGCGCTCGCGTACGGATTCGACAAGAAGGCAAATGAGAAGTTGGCGGTGTATGACTTTGGAGGAGGTACTTTTGATATCTCTATTCTGGAGGTTGGGGATGGTGTAGTTGAGGTTAAGGCAACAGGTGGAGACTCACACTTGGGAGGTCGTGACATAGATCAAGAGATAGTTGCTTATATTGTTGATCAATTTAAAAAGGAGTCTGGCATAGACTTATCAACTGATACTCTTGCAATGCAAAGAGTGGATGAGGCAGCAGAGAAAGCAAAACATGAATTATCAACTCAAGTTGAGTCTAAGATATTCTTGCCTTACATATCAGTAGGAGCTGAAGGGCCTAAGAATCTTGACGTTACTTTTACTCGCGCACAACTTGAGAGTATCGCTAGACCTTTTGTTGAAAGATCAATAAAGATAACTGAGCAGACTCTTAAAGACTCTGGATTCTCAAAATCTGACATTAACGAGATTATTATGGTTGGAGGTCAGACTCGTATGCCAATGATAGTTGAATCTGTTAAGAATCTTTTTGGTAAAGATCCCAACAGAAGTGTTAACCCTGATGAGGTTGTTGCTCTCGGTGCTGCTGTGCAAGCTGGAGTTCTACAAGGAGATGTTAAGGATGTGTTACTGCTAGATGTGATACCTCTATCACTTGGTATTGAGACTATGGGTAACGTTGCAACTAAGTTAGTCGAGAAAAATACAACAATACCTACACAACGTTCACAGACTTTCTCAACAGCTGCTGACAATCAGACATCAGTTGAGATACACATAGTACAAGGTGAGCGCCCAATGGCAGCAGATAATAAGTCACTGGGTAGATTCATTCTTGATGGTATTCCACCAGCTCCACGTGGCGTGCCACAAGTCGAGGTTACATTTGATGTTGATGCTAACGGAATATTAAATGTAAAAGCTAAAGACAAGACAAGTGGTAAAGAGTCTACTATTCGTATCGAGGCTTCATCAGGACTTTCGAAAGAAGAGATAGCCAAGATGCAAGCTGATGCTGAGACTCATGCTGCTGAGGATGAAAAGAAAAAAGAAGTAGCTGAGTCTAAGAATATGGCGGATCAATTAATACATACGGCTGAGAAGGCTCTTAAGGATGCTGAAGGCAAGATAGGTGATGATATTAAAAAAGAAGTAATGGACAAAATATCAGAAATAAAACAAGCTAAAGACAGTAACGATGTAGATAAGATCAAGTCAGCTAGCGAGGCGCTTAACACTTCTATGATGAAGATTGGTGAAGCTATGAAGACGGCTAATGATGCTACACAAGCTTCAGAAGCTGATCCAAATGTTGAACAAAAAGATCAGAATAACGAAGGGCAAAATTAGTAATTTTATATAACACAAAGCCGGTTGCGTACGCAACCGGCTTTGTGTTATATTTCCTCTTAAGTATGGCTAAAAAAGATCATTATTCAACATTAGGTGTTACAAAAAGTGCTAGTAAAGATGAAATAAAAAAGGCTTTTTATAAGCTTGCTGCTAAGTATCACCCAGACAAAGGTGGTGATGAAGCAAAGTTCAAGGAGGTCAACGAAGCTTATCAGATTCTAAGTGACGACAAAAAGAGAAAAGAGTATGACATGTACGGCGAAAGCTTTTCTCATTCTAATCCAGGGGCTGGGTCTGGTTTTGGAGGGTTCGGTGGAGGATTCGATCCGTCACAGTTCTCAGATATGCAATTTGATTTTGGTGATCTCGGTGACATATTTGGAGATATGTTTTCTGGTTTTGGATTCGAGGGATCAGGTAGAGTTAGAAGAGGCAGGGATATATCTATAGAAATAGAGATACCTTTTGTTGAGAGTGTGTTCGGCACAGAAAGAAAAGTTTTGATTTCAAAAATCGCAAAATGTAAGACCTGTAACGCCACAGGTGGTAAGCCTGGCAGCGGCACAAAAACATGTGATAAATGCAATGGTAAAGGTAAAATACACGAAACAAGAAAAACATTCATGGGCGCATTTCAGACTGTGAAGACTTGCGATGATTGTGAAGGTGTTGGCACAATACCAAAAGAGACTTGTTCTGATTGTAAAGGTCTTGGTATTAAAAATGTGAGAGAAGAGGTAAATATAATTATTCCAGCTGCTATTAGTAATGGTGAAATGATTAAAATGTCTGGCATGGGTGAAGCTATGAAGGGTGCTCAGTCAGGAGATCTTTTTGTTAAAATACGTGTTTCTAATGATAAGAATTGGCACAGGGAGGGATTCGACCTTGTAATAACTCATAAGATAAAGTTAACTGATGCATTACTCGGTAAGCAAGAAACGATTGGCGGACTAGATGGTGATATCTCTTTTGAAATACCAGCAGGAGCAAGTATCGGGGAGTCTATAAGAATATCAAGTCGTGGAGTACCTAATATTAACAAGCGCGGTCGTGGTGATGTGATAATTAGATTGTCTATAGAGTTACCTAAAAAGTTGTCTCGCAAAGCAAAAACATTAGTAGAAGAATTGAGAGAGGAGGGTGTGTAATACATATCCACAACAGCAACCTTGCTTAGCGTGTTACAATTTATAAACATGAAAGCTAAAGTTACTAAGTCTAATAATTTTTCTTTATCAAATTTATTCATTTATTTATTCGCAGTAACACCATTGATGTTTACTAGTTTCTTCTTGCCGCAAAATGTTTTCCCTCACTGGGCAATTACAATTTGTGTCGCTAGTATTACATTTCTAATTGTAGTTACTTCTCTAATGTATAACAGCTTTAGAGGCAAAGAAGTAGCTGGTAATATGTTACTTTTGGTTAGCACATTAGTTCTGGCTGTTGTCGCATATGTAGCGTATGTTGCAGAAACTAATCTACCTTTATCTTTTGTTATATTTGGTAAAGGTGTTGCTCCGGTTAGTATTGCTGCAATATTAAGCCTTGCACCAGTTGTTTATCTGGCGTCAGTTCTGAGAGGTAACTCTAGAATGGTAATGTTAGTTGCTTCTCTCGTAGCATTAGGGGTACCTTATTTATTCGCAGCTCTTTCTAGGAGCGTGTCAGCTTTGTCAGAGTATGTTGCTTATTTTGTTAAGCCGATAGTATCATTTAACAGCATATATCAATATCCGTTCTGGTACGCAGCAGCAGCGCTTCTAGGTATTGCTCTAGGATTTATATTTGAAGCTAAGAATTTTACTGTAAAAAGTGTTTCGCTGGTTAACAGAGTTACTCTTGTAGTATTGTTCTGTTTGGCTTTGGGTTGGGTTATTCACAACGGATTCCGTGTAGTTGCTGGTACATATTATGTAAAAGCTTATGTAGCTGCAGGTAATCGCGATCTACAAGTAGCAGAAGATAATCTTAACAAAGCGATAGGAGTTGCACCATTTGATGTTTATTACTTAGGATTAGTTGATATTGATTTAGCCAGGTTACAAAGCATGTCCGCTTCATCTTCTCCAGAAGAAGTTGCTGACGTTGTCTCTAGAATGACATTAAATGCTCAAGCTGCATTCAATTATGACTCTTCTAACAATTTGCCTCTAATGTACCTGTACAACATTTACAAGATGATAGGATTAAAAGATCAAGAGGAGTTAGTTCTTAAGGAGCTTAATGTAAGACTTCCTAATAATGCAGAGATTTCTGCTGCATTAAAAGCGATAGAGTCAGCTAAGAGTTCTACTGAGACCAAAGCTCAATAAGACTTAACACAAAACAAAATGACCCCCACAAGGGTCATTTTGTTTTGTGTTATAATATTCCTATGAGTAAAAAAGTTTTGGTCTCTGGAGTGCAAGCGAGCGGCAAATTACATTTTGGTAATTATTTTGGTGCATTAAAGCAAAATATAGACTTAGCGAATAATGATGAGCACTCGCCTTATATTTTTATAGCTGACTATCATGCGTTAACTACAGTAAAAGATAAAAATGCAATCAAAGCTTCAACACTTGAAATAGCGGCAGCTTATATAGCTTGTGGACTTAACCCTGAATTTATATTTAAACAGTCTAGTATACCTGAGCATGCTGAGCTTTGTGTAATATTGAACAATATAGTTACTATGCCTTATCTTATGCGCGCGCATGCATTTAAAGATCATGAAGCTAAGAACAAAGAAGTGAATGTGGGCTTGTTCGATTATCCGGTACTTATGGCTGCGGATATTTTAATTTATAATGCTGACATTGTTCCTGTTGGAGCAGATCAAAAGCAACATGTTGAGTACGCTCGCGACATTGCTGGTTTTTTCAACAGAGCTTGGAATGAAGAAGTTTTCAAATTACCAAAAGATTATACTGTTGAAAATGTTGGCACTATACCTGGCGTTGATGGACAGAAAATGAGCAAAAGTAAAGGGAATGTAATACCACTCTTTGGGTCAGATGAAGAGGTGAAGAAGGCTGTCATGAGTATTGTTACTGATTCAGCAGCACCAGCAGATAAAAAAGATCCAGACACTAATAATATTTTTAATATACATAAACATTTCTTGAATCAGGATGAAGTTGCAACCCTTCGTGCAAAATTTGAAAATGGTGGTTATGGTTACAAAGAGGCAAAAGACGACCTCTATAACACAATACTGACTTGGAGAGAGGGTAAGGTTGAAAAGTATAATGAGCTTCTAGCTAATCCTGACAAATTAAATACTCTACTTGAGGAGAACGGTAAGAGAGTGAGACTTGTTGCACAGCAGAAAATGCAAGAAGTTAGAAAAGTCATTGGCCTTGACAGCTAGACTTAAAATTTAGATAATAAATCTAGATCTCGTTGCGGTTTCGCTCATCGCACCGAGTGTCTTGTAGGTCGAGGCGCAATGCCCCGACAAATTCTCCTAAGGCACACACCTTCGCCCCCAGTTAGACATTAGTCTTCCTGGGGGCGTCCTATTTTGTATATATTGAATATTTTTGTTATAGTGTAATAACTATGCGTACTCTTGTAAAAGATCTGTCTTCTAAAGTTAATGAAGAAGTCATTGTGAATGTTTGGGTTAAAGTTCGTCGCGATCAAGGTAAGATGATATTCTTGGACTTGCGTGACACTACTGGTGTTGTGCAAGCCGTAATCCTTCCTAATCACGTAGAAGCCCTGGCTGTAGGTGGAACTCTTAGAACAGAATGGTGTATAGAGGTTGTTGCAAAAGTAAACAAGAGGCCTGAAAAAAATATTAAAGTGGGGGTTTTAAATGGGGACATAGAGTTAGAAGTTTTAGGCATAAAAGTTTTGAATGAATCTAACACTCCACCATTTGACTTAACTACGGATGGTAAGGAAGTTAATGAAGAAGTAAGATTAAAGTATAGATATTTAGACTTAAGAAGAGAGAGACTTAACAAAACGATGAAGAATCGTTCTCTTGTGCAGCAATACATTAGAAATTATTTGATAGACAATAACTTTGTCGAGGTTGAGACACCTCTTATGTCTGCACCAACACCAGAAGGTTCGCGTAGTTATGTAGTTCCAAGTAGAGTGTGGAAAGGTAATTTTTATTCACTACCTCAATCACCTCAACAATACAAACAGCTACTTATGGTTGCTGGCTTAGAGAGATATTTTCAATTCGCTCGTTGTATGCGTGATGAGGACACTCGTGGTGATCGTCAGCCTGAATTTACCCAACTCGACATGGAGTTAAGTTTTGCTTCAGAGGAGGATATTATTAATTTAAATGAGAATTTGCTTATTGAAGTTGTTAAGAAATTTTATCCAGAAAAGAGAATACAACAGATACCTTTCCCAAGAATGTCTTATAAAGAGGCTATGGAAAAATACGGTAACGACAGACCGGACATAAGAGAAGACAAAAATGATCCTAATTTATTAGCCTTTTTATGGGTTGTTGATTTCCCGATGTTTGAGAAAACTGGAGAAGACAATGTTGACGGCACAGGGGAGTGGACTTTTACACACAATCCTTTTTCAAAACCTCGCGAAGACTCTATGAATGACTTTCTGTCTAAGAAAAATATAGGAGATATATTAACAACCCAATACGATATAACTTTAAATGGTTTTGAAATAGGAGGAGGAAGTTTGCGTAATTATAACCCGGATGCATTAAGGACCACTTTTGAGATCATGGGGTATGATTCTGAGAAAATAGAAAAGATGTTCGGCCATATGATAGAAGCTATGAAATTTGGTGCTCCACCACATGGCGGTATAGCCTGGGGATTCGATAGACTCATGATGTTAATGGAAAATGAGCCAAATATTCGTGAAGTTATTGCTTTTGCCAAAACTGGCGAAGGTAAAGACCTAATGATGAATGCTCCTAGCGAGATATCAGACAAACAAAAGAGAGAGTTAGGTCTAAAATAGTGTCTATTTACTTTTTTGTAGGAGTAGTATACTGGAAGGGTATGATAAGAAACTTTATTTTGTCAGCAATAGCCGTTGCTATTACTGTTTATTTATTGCCAGGAGCCGATATTAGTGGTAATTATTTTGTCACACTTGGGTTGGTAACTTTGTTATTAGCTATAGTTAACGCACTTATTAAGCCATTAGTTCAGGTTATATCTTTACCAATTAACATATTAACTCTTGGACTTTTCTCAATTGTTATTAATGGTTTGATGATAAAGATTGTGGACTATGTTTTAGTGGGGTTCTCAATTAATTCATTTTGGACAGCTATAATATTTGGCGTTGTCTTATCTGTAGTTAATTGGGGACTTTCGCTTTTTAAAGACGGAGACGAAGATTAATCAAATTTAAAATATAAATAAAATGGTAGCAGCAATTTTAGTTTCTTTACTTATTCCTTTTATAATTCTAGTTGGGGTAATTTACTTAATATTTAAGCTAGTCAATAAGGACAGCAGCTCAATAATCACTCCTAAGGAGTTCGGTTTAGAGTTGGGTATATTCGTATCGCTCATAGCTAGCGTTGGTTCGCTTATATCTGTAGTCTTCGAGGCCATTGATAAAAAGTATCCAGATGTTCTGACATCTAGTATGTATGACACTAATGTTGTAAATGATGACGTTAGAATGTCAGTCGCTATTTTATTGGTAGCATTCCCGCTTTATTTAGCTTTAGCTTGGATGCGTGCTAAATATTTTGAGAAGAACGCCGACAGAAGAAATGTAAGCTCACTTAAGTGGCCTCACTATGTGACTATATTTATATCTCTGTTTGCAATAGTGGCCTCAATAATTACAACTATATATTATTACTTGGGTGGTGAATTAGTTATTCGTTTCGGGTTAAAGATGCTAACAACTCTTGTAGTTTTGTTCGGGTTGGCGGCTTATCATTACTTCCTTGTTAAACGTGACTATACAAAGAAAACTTTAATACCTATTGTCTTTACTGTCGTATCTTCTGTATTAGTTATTGGCGCTGTTATTTATTCGATCAACATACTTGGCTCTCCTGCTGAGATCAGAAAAATGAGATTCGACGAGAAGAGATTAGAAAACCTGTCTAACATACAACAACAGATATTATCTAATTGGCAGAGGACCAAGACTTTGCCCGCAGACCTCAAATCCTTATACAGTGACGGTCTTAGCTCTGGCATGATTATTCCAAAAGATCCTAGCACCAAAGAGGATTATTCTTACGCAGTTATAACCAACTCACAGACAGTAAAAGCTCGCGGTCAAGATTGTGTGACTTATTACCCAAATAAGTTTAATAATTTTAATCAGACATCTAACTACGATCTATCTAAGATCACTTGTGACATTCCAACCAAGGCAACATTTAAAATCTGTGCAAATTTTGAAACAGAAAGAATGTATGACGAGAACGGTATGGATCAGCGTGGCAATGGTGCATTTGATTATACTAGCCCTAAATACGCTTCTTATAACTCAGATGCCTCAGCTTACTATTATCCTGGTATGATGGAGAAAAGCCCGAATTGGAATCACAAAGCTGGCTATCAGTGTTTCGAGAGAACGATTGACCCATTAAAATATCCAAGTTACTAGTTATACAGAACAAAAGAGCGTCTAATTGGACGCTCTTTTGTGTTTATAGTATTATAAAGATTATGAAAAAGACTTCTTATGTATTAGACATGTTCCCATACCCGTCAGGTGAAGGATTGCATATGGGTCATGCCAAAGTCTACACCGCTAGCGACATATACAGCAGATACAAAAGAAAGCTTGGATTAGATGTTCTGCATCCAACAGGATTCGATGCATTCGGCTTGCCAGCTGAGCAATTCGCAATCAAAAACAAGGTTAATCCTAAAATCTCCACAGAGAAAAATTGCAATAACTTTCTAAGGCAAATGAAAGAGTTAAATCTTTCTTATGATTATGACAAAGTTTTCTCTACAACTGATCCGGAGTTCTATCGTTGGACACAATGGATATGGAAGCAGTTGTATAAAAAAGGTCTAGCTTATGAAAGTTATGAGCCGATCAATTGGTGTCCATCGTGTATGACTGGGCTCGCTAACGAAGACCTGGAGGATGGCAAGTGTGAGCGTTGCGGAAGTGTTGTAGAAAAGAAGCCTTTACGCCAATGGATTCTCAAGATTACTGACTATGCAGACAGATTAGTTGATGACCTGGATACATTAACAGAGTGGCAGCCTTGGGTCAAAGACTTACAGCGTAACTGGATCGGCCGCTCAGAAGGTTCCGAGATAGATTTCAATTTGAAGTCCAATAATTTTGAAGGTAAATTCACAGTGTTCACAACTCGTGCCGACACCCTTTTTGGTTGCACTTATACAGTACTCGCACCGGAGCATAAGTTGGTCTCAGAACTATTAGATAAAAATATTATTAGTAACACGGAAGAGGTTAAGAATTACTTAGCAGAAGTTAAGAATAGAACAGACATCGAACGTAGCGCAGAAGGTAGAGAAAAAACAGGCGTAAAGCTCGAGGGTGTGATGGCTATTAATCCAGCTAATCAAAAAGAAGTTCCAGTTTATATTGCTGACTATGTACTCGCATCATATGGAACAGGTGCAATCATGGCAGTGCCAGCCCACGATGAGCGTGATGGAGAGTTTGCCAAGAAATATAGTATAGATATAGTACAAGTTATAAATCCTGAAACTTTTGAGATTGCTCCAAATATCGGCAACGTCGCAGGTTTTGTAAATAATCAACCTATATACCCTAAAATAGAACTAGATTTATTCACACACGATGGCAGATTAATAAATTCTAGTGATTTTAATGATATGACAAGTGAAGTTGCTCGTGTAAAAATCACAGAGGCGGTTGGTGGTAGGTTGGTTAAGAAGTACAAGCTTCGTGATTGGGTGTTCGCAAGGCAGCGTTATTGGGGTGAGCCATTCCCAGTTGTATTTGCTACTGGTAGTAATGGCAAGGCAGATTATAGTAAGTCATACCTTGTTGCGGACTCAGAGCTGCCAGTGTTATTGCCAGAAGTTGAAAGCTATGAGCCAACTGGAACAGGCGAGTCACCACTTGCCAATATAAGCGAGTTCACTGATGTGTATGGGATTATTAACGACGAAGGGGAGTTTGTGACTTGTGATAAATCTGATCCCAAAGCTAAACTCTTCAAGCGAGAGACTAATACAATGCCGCAATGGGCAGGGAGTAGTTGGTATTGGTTAAGATTCCCTGATGCTCATAACGATAAAGAAATATTCTCTAAAGAGTCTCAAGAAAAGTTCCCACAAGTGGATGTTTATGTTGGTGGGGTTGAGCATGCGACAAGGCATTTGATATATGGAAGATTCTGGCATAAGTTTTTGTATGACTTAGGACTAGTCAAAAGTATAGAGCCATTCGTAAGACTTGAGACAGTCGGTCTAGTTCTGGGAGAAGGTGGAGTTAAGATGAGTAAGAGGCTTGGCAATGTAATCAACCCAGACGATGTTATACGTGAACATGGGTCTGATGTAGCGCGTATGTATGTGATGTTCATGGGGCCATTTGGCCAGACTGGTGTATGGGATTCAAAGTCTATAGTTGGAGTAAAAAGATTTCTAGAAAGAGTCGAGAGATTGAAAGCTAAAATAGGAAATTCTTGTAAGAATGAGAACATAATACATCAGACAGTTAAAAAGGTTGCCGAGGATGTAGAGGGATTCAAATTTAACACAGCCATATCATCTATGATGGTATTGCTCAACGAGTTAGAGTCTAATGGCTTGTCTCAGAGTGAATACGATAAATTCATGTCTATATTGTCTATATTTGCTCCAGAAATGTGTAAAGATTATATAGAGGAGATATGGCCTGAGTATGATGAGACCAAGTTAACCGCAAATGAAGTAGTTATTGCTATTCAGGTGAACGGTAAGTTAAGAGGTGAGGTAAAAGTAGGTAAAGACATAGAAGAAAGTGAGTTATTAGATCTTGTTAAGGAGCAAGATTTGTGGGCTAAATATGTTACTTCTGAACCCAAAAAGGTTATAAACATCAAAAATAGGCTTATAAATATAGTTATTTGACGAAAAATGTCTTTTGTAGTAAAATAATATTAATTTACAAATGCCTTTATAAAGTATGTCTACAGTACAATTAACTTTCAAACCAAAAGCGGTTTCTAAAAAGCTTCTAAATGCTCTTAATCCGCGCACTAGAGAAGTCATTACAAAGAGATACGGACTAGAATCAAAAGAGAGGAATACTCTAGAGTCTATTGGTCGTGAGTATGGTATTACTCGTGAGCGTGTACGCCAGATTGAGAATTTTGCACTAGGATCAATACAAAAATCAAAAGACTACAAAGAGGCAGAAAATGTATTCGAGGAGTTAGCGGAGATAGTCAAAGTGTTAGGATCAATAGTTCCTGAGAAGACATTAATGGAGCATATTTCTAATGACGAGGTTGTACATAACCACATTAACTTCTTCATGACTCTTTCTGGCAAGTTCAAGAAACACAAAGAAGATGATAATTTTGACCACAGATGGAGCGTTGACGACGAGGTGGCTAAGCATGTTCACTCCGCACTTTCTAATCTGCACAAGAATGTTACAAAAGACGAATTAGTAAAAGAAGAAGAAATCGTATCTCGTTTTGTGTCAGACTTATCAGCTCTTGCTTCTGAGTACAAAGATAATCGCGACGTTATCAAGAGATATCTATCTATCTCTAAAGTTATAGCTAAGAACCCTCTTAATGAATGGGGCCATGTTACTAGTTCTGCTGTTAAAGCTCGTGGTATTAAGGATTATGCATATTTAATACTTCGTCGTGAAGGTAAGCCTATGCATTTCCGTGACGTTGCCAAAGAGATCAATTCAACATTTAATAAAAAAGCGCACGTTGCAACTTGCCATAATGAACTTATCAAGGATAAGAGATTTGTCCTAGTTGGGCGCGGTATGTACGGATTGAAAGACTGGGGTCACACCGGTGGCGTTGTCCGTGATTTGATAAAAGTTGTAATGGAAGAGGTGGGTTCTCCGATGTCTAAACAAGACATAATAGACAAAGTTCTAGCTTTGCGTGAAGTTAAACCGAACACTATTGTTGTTAATCTTCAGAATTCTAAATTCTTCAAGAAGAACCAAGCTGGACTTTATTCACTTGCTTAAGCTTTACAGATAGACACAAAAGTTATTTTTGTTGTTATACTTACAACAAATGCAGATAGTTTTAGATATTTTCTTATTTGTTGTATATCTATCCCTTTTCTTAATTATGTGTGCTTGGGCCTGGAAGTTCTGGATGTTGTATGTTAATCAGAAACATTTGGATGGTTTAGATTGGAAGTTATTAGAAATAAAAATTCCTCGAGATGTATTTAAATCACCTCTTGCTACTGAGATAGCCTCAGCGGCATTTCTTCAGGGAGGAGGAATAGGTAATTGGTATGTGAGAAATATAAAAGGTAACTTACCAATTTTCTTTTCTTTAGAAATCGCTTCAATAGAAGGTAATGTTAGATTTTTTATACGAACTCAGAAAAAGTTTATACAACTTATACAAAATAACTTCTATTCTCAATACCCTAACATTGAAATAAATGAAGCTGAGGACTATGTTACAAAAATTTTCTACGACCACAGATCGGATCAGACTAACTTGTGGGCGTGCGATTTTTTTACGAACAGAAAATTTACAGTTCAAGAAGAGGATAAGGGTAAGAAGCTGGAAAAGCTAGAAATGAAAGCTGATTATATACCAATCAAAACATATGTTGACTTTGAGATGAATAAAGATCCCAAAGAGGAGTTCAAACATGATCCGCTTACTCCAATGCTGGAGTGGTTGGGCTCTCTGGGTAAAAATGAATTCGGCTGGTATCAGATAATGGTGCAAGATGAAGATGGAAGCTTCAACAATAAAAAATTTGATGCCACATATGTTAATCCTCTGGATCACAAACATCTAACCCTAAAAGAATTGGCGGCCCTTAGAATTAAACAGATAAGAGAAGTTAAGGTTGGGGGTAAATATAAAAAAGGAGACACTATTTATGACGAGTATGGTAACGCTAAAAAGAAAAGAATAAAAGTTAAACAAGAAGACGGTTCTGAAAAAGAGATAGAAGTCGACCTTACTTATGGCAAAGATGACGAGGAAAGATTTGAAAAGAAGAAACCGATGGACTTGCACGAAGAAGAAAAGAAGGAAATAGAAGCTATAGGTAAAAAACTTTCTAAACCCACAGTGCGTGCAGCTATTAGGGTTATGTATCTTGCTAAAAAAGAAAACTTTAATGGCCAAAATATTCAATCTGTATTAAGCGTGTTCAAACATATGTCTCAACCAGGATATAACACATTTGGACTTAGTCCATCTGACCCATATGATTATGATTGGCAAGACACTTTTAAAAAACGCAAGCCATGGAGAAAAGAAGAATTCTTCGAAGCTTATGTTGAGCGCGAAGCATTCTACCCACACATAGAAGTTAGAAATAAAAATAGCAAACCAAAAAATATTATTGACATAGATGATTGGTGGGACTGGGCACTGTTCAAAAGGTCATTGGGCTTTCGTAAGATAGGTCGTATAATGTGGGAAGGATTCCTTTACCCTACACATCATCCTCATCCAGATAATGTATTCGTACTTAACTTGGAAGAGCTTGCAACTTTATGGCACTTGCCTGGAGCTGTTGCAACAACACCAGGGTTGCGTAGGGTTGATAGTGTCAAAGGTGACGCGCCTAATAATTTACCAATTTAAATCTAATGAAAAGAAATATTAGAATCATAAGAATAATGGAGTATATAATCGGGGCGATATTCCTATCGATTGTGTACAGTTATGTTTTTGTCCCGACTTCAAATTTCCCGGTTAACGAAGTGTTTGAAGTTAAGAGTGGTTCAAATATTTATGAGATTACGCAAGATTTAAAAGACGAAGGGTATTTAAAGTCGCCAGTTCTAATGCGTGCGTATATGTCACTAGTTAAGAAAGATAAGAAAATCGTAGCCGGGCTATATATATTCGATAAGCCGGCTAACTTAATGGGTATCATAAACAAGTTCTCATCTGGCAAGTTCGATGTTCCGGCAATTTCAATAACTATACCAGAAGGATTTACTGCTGAAGATATAGCTGAACGTGTTGTGGGTAGGTTACAGAATATAAAAAAGGAAGAATTTATTGCTGAAGCAAAAAGAAACGAAGGATACTTATTCCCAGATACTTATTTCTTCTTGCCAGAGTCAGATACTACAGATGTTATTGCCACAATGCGTAAAGAATTTAACAAAAAAGTTGGTTATGTGGAACCAGAACTTCTATCTCTTGCGAGTATTGTTCAAGCTGAAGCTAACAATGTGGACGACATGAAAATAGTTGCTGGTATTCTTCTTGAAAGGCTAGCTATAGACATGCCACTACAAGTTGATGTGGCTACAACTACATATGAGATATATGGAGCCCCGACAACACCGATTAATAACCCTGGATTAGATGCAATCAACGCCGTTCGTAACCCAACTAGAACATCTTACCTTTACTATATAACAGGAGACGATGGTAATATGTATTACGCAAAAACATTCAAAGAGCATCGCAAGAACATAGAAAAGTACATGAAATAGTGACCTCTTTCATGTTATAATCTTTAAGATTAAACTACATGAAAGCACATAACTTAGCATTTATAGATACAGAAACAACGGGCACCAACCCAGACAAGCATGAGATTATCGAGTTAGCAGTAATATTAGCTAAGCAAACAGAGCGTGAAGGCAAGGGTCCTAAGTTAGAAATAATTGCTGAAAAAGAGTGGAAAATTAAAATGCAAAGACCAGACTTAGCCGAAGAAGAAGCGCTGCGTGTTAATGGTTATAATGAGGTTGATTGGATGTTTGCTGTTGATCGCAAGGCAGCGATGGAGGAGTTCGCAAAGTTAACTCAATCTTCAACTTTTGTATCTCATAATCTAACTTTCGACTACTCATTCGTACAAAAAGCATTTGAAGAAACCGGCGTTGAGAATCAGATGCATTACGGTAAACTGGATACCATTTCTATTGCTTTCGCCAGACTCTACGACTTGCCTCAAGCTCAAAGCTTTAGCTTAAGGGCGTTGTGTGAACTTTTTAAAGTTGATAACAAGCGTGCCCACACAGCACTCGCAGATACGCGAGCCTTGGTTGAGGTGTATAAAAAATTAATGAATGCTTAAAAATATTTTTAAAAAGAAAAATAAAAAAGTCTTTGTAGGCCTCTCAGGAGGGGTAGACAGTGCAGTGTCACTTTATCTTCTTAAGAAGCAAGGTTATGACGTGACAGGTGTCTTTATAAAGACTTGGCAACCGGAATACATTGAGTGCACTTGGAAGCAAGATAGATTGGACGCTCTTCGTGTTTGTGCCCAACTGGATATACCTTTTCTGACTTTTGATTTAGAAAGTGAGTATAAGAAATACGTGATCGATTACTTTTTAAATGAATACAAGAACAATAGAATACCTAATCCAGATATTTTTTGTAATAAATATATAAAGTTTGGGGGATTCTATAACTTTGCAATGCAAAAAGGTGCAGACTTTATTGCGACTGGTCATTATGCGCAAATTAGAGATGGATTTTTGTATGAGTCTAAAGACAAAAACAAAGATCAATCTTACTTTTTATATCAAATAGATAAAAAGATTTTACCTAAAATACTTTTCCCAATTGGAGCATTTAACAAAAATAAAGTTCGTCAAATAGCTAAAAACAAGAAGCTGTTTGTTGCAGAGAAAAAGGATAGTCAGGGCATATGTATGCTAGGAGATATATCAGTAAAAGACTTCTTGATAAGAGAGCTTAATCTTCAGCCCGGTGATGTTGTAAATGAGCAAGGTGAAGTTATGGGGACACATTTTGGATCACAACTATACACCATAGGTGAGAGGCATGGCTTTAGAATAGACAAAAAGACTGACCATGACAAAGCCTTCTATGTAATTAGGAAACAACCAGAATACAATAGAATAATTGTCTCTAATACTCCTCCTCAGGTACAGAAATCTTCTCTTATTCAGTTAGATCAGACCAATTGGTTGTCTGATATGCGATCTGGCAGCAAGTTAAAAGTTAGATTTAGATATCGTGGCAAATTATTCGACGCCAAACTCTATCAAAAAGAGAATAGATGTGAATTAGTCTCAGATGCAGAAGGTGTTGTATCAGGCCAGAGCGCAGTGTTCTACAGAGATGACGGGGAAGTGGTAGGTGGCGGAATAATTTTATAATTAATTTGAATATTGAGACAAAACAAAAGGTGCTCCAGATGAGCACCTTCTTCTCGGGCAGCGAAGCTTTACGAGTTCGCTGTCTGCCAGTTTTCGTTTGGAATGAACTGGTTTCTCATCCATGAAAGTTTCGTGTACATCGCGTGCACGCCAGCTTTTACCGCAGGAACATGTTGGTAACCGGTAGCAATCAAGTGCAAAGCCATTCTGACTTCTGGCAGCCGCATGACTTCTTCATCTTCTGAGCTGAGGACGTTTGTCTCCCAGCTGTGGTTTTGCCACTCGATGATTAGGTAAGAGCCACCTTGTTGTGGTTCGATCAACGTGCGTTGCCCGTAGCGGGTTGTACCAGATAGCACACCCCAGGGGGAATTTTCATCTCTTTTGGCACGCAATACAGTGCCTACATAGTCGATAGGACTATCACTCATTTACACTACCTCTTTATGTATCTTGGGCGGGATTGCCCATTTCCTCTAAAACTCTAACAGAAAAACACGAAAAATAAAAGTTTTAATATTTGATATAATTAAAGATGATGACTACTTTGCTAAAAAAAGAAGAAATTAAAAACTATATAAAAGAGCACTCTTTGAAAGTTACTGATCACAGGATTCTTATTCTTACTTATATTGCGAAGTCAAAAACTCCCGTCTCAGCACAAAAGCTAACGGCTTCTCTTGCTGTTCAAAAAGATATAGATCAGGCAACAATATATAGGAATTTAAAAACTTTAGAACTGGTTGGCGCAATAAGAAAATATACACATGCTGGCAACTCTTTTACTTATGAAATATCGACTCACACACCAAAAAGTCAGATTATATGTCAGGTTTGTGGTAGTGTAGAAAGCTTTCCAGAGAAATATATTTCAGATCAAGTAAAAAAGATTATACGTAGAACAAAAAAATTCAAAGGTGGCAACAGTGCTGCTGTGTATATTTATAGTATCTGTAAGAATTGTTCTTAATCTGTACAATACTGTACTTTTGTGGTAAATTATAATTCTATTTATGCCTTTAAAAGGAATTATCACTGAGGAGCTAGTAAGGAAAATCAGCACTTCAAAAAATGAGCCTGAGTGGATGCTACAAAAGAGATTAGAGGCTCTTGCTATTTTTGAGTCTTCCAAAATTCCCACTTGGGGGCCGGATCTATCTAAATTAGAATTAGACAAAATTAACTATTACATTGACCCGTCTGTAGACGAAAAGAAAAGTTGGGCAGAGCTGCCCCAAGAGATAACTGATACATTTGAAAAGCTTGGTATACCAAAAGCTGAAAGGGAGTACCTGGGTGGTGTAGGTGCGCAGTATGACTCAGGTGTTGTATATCACAGAATCAAAGACACATTAGCTAAGCAAGGAGTTATATTTGAGAACATGGATGTGGCTGTACAAAAGTATCCTGACCTGGTTAAGAAATATTTCATGACTGACTGTGTGCCAGCCAAGGATCACACTTTTACAGCATTGCATGGCGCTGTATGGAGTGGTGGGACTTTTATATATGTTCCAGAGGGTGTAAAAGTTACAATGCCGTTACAAGCCTACTTTCGCATGAATGCTCCTAGTGCAGGACAATTTGAACACACTTTGATAATTGTAGAAAATGGCGCAACTGTTGAATACATAGAAGGTTGCAGTGCACCAAAATACACAGCTAGTAGCCTACACGCTGGATGCGTTGAAGTTATAGTAATGGAAAATGCAAAAGCAAAATACATCAGCGTTGAGAATTGGAGCAAGAACACTTATAACCTCAACACCAAGAAGGCTTTGGTCTATAAAAATGGTGAGATCAATTGGGTGAACGGTAACATGGGGTCTGCTGTGACTATGTTATATCCAACATCAGTACTACTTGGCGACTACAGTCGTAGTGAGTCTATGGGTATAGTATTCGCAGGAGAGAATCAAGATCAAGATACAGGAAGTAAAGTAATACATCTGGGTAAAAATACGAGATCAATAATAAGAAGCAAAAGTGTGTCCAAGGATGGTGGGGTGTCTAATTATCGCGGCTTTGTTCAAGTTGGTAAGTCAGCCGAGAATACCAAGTCATTTGTTGGTTGTGACGCACTAATTCTTGATAATAAGTCAGTATCTAATACTTGGCCGATGAATAAAATACAAAATAAAAATGCCGACGTCACACATGAGGCGACTGTCGGCAAGATAGGTGATGAGGAGCTGCACTACCTCATGGGGCACGGATTCAGCAAGGATAACGCTTATCGCATCATAGTGGGCGGATTCGTCGGAGACATCATCCGTGCACTTCCCCTAGAATACGCCGTCGAGTTCAATAGACTCGTCGAGCTAGAGATGAGCTAAGACACAATATCCGGTTTTTCTTTTTCGCGATACTTCGTCCTGAAGCCAAATGCAGGAATCTTGATCAGCTTACCGTACTCGCTTGTCACGAAATACAGCATCAGGCGCAAAGATGCACCGTCTTCATCATAGAAAGGTTCTTGTTGGACATCAACCAACTCTAGATTATTCAGGCTACCACCCATTCCAGGTATCGATTCCCAGAGTGTGTTAGTAGTGAAGCCTTCGAGCGTTTTAGGGTTTAGTGCACGCCAACGGCGCAACTCACGCACCTCCCACCTGGAACACCCTTCGAAGGTTTCACTAGCGAAACCAAACAGAGCGGCACGATAGTCTGAGGTTTCGATATCGACCCAGTGAGTTGGTGCTGGGTCATTTGGGTCCAGTGGTGCAGTGGGGTTAATCCTAGGGTCAAAAACAAATGACATCTTAGTCTCCTTTTTGGTAGTTTGAGCCAGATTTTATCCTACACCAAACCAAAACAAAAAGCCACCGCAGTGGCTTTCGGGGATGTGTAGCCAGAACTAAGCAGAGAAGTACATTTTCAGAATTTGTTCTTGCGACACAGCCTCAGTGTGTCCGAGGTGATCTTTACAAACGTAACAAGGGTCGCCGTAATGCTCTTCGTCATCGAAAAATGACCGCTCTACAAATGTAAGCGTCTCATCAAGGTCTGGTCGCATGCTTCGCGACAGCGTACACCCGGGAGTCAAAACAGTGCCCGGATGAATTCTGTAAAACATTTTAGCCATGAGAACTCCTCAATCTTGGTTGATTGTTGCTATGCCTACTTTTAATACTACAACTAGTATGTTATAATGTCAATAATAATGCAAAAGTATGGATTAAAAGTTGAAAGTCCTTATGCCACACAAGAAGAAAAGATAATTCGTGGCAATGGAGACATAGTAATAACCGACCCTGGCAGGTATCGTATTTTCTGTAACGATGACACATATGTGCATCACAATATTGTTAACGGCTTAGTATCTATTGTTTGCGAATCAGAAGCTAGTGACATAGAGATAAAAATCAAAGCTACAGGAAAAATGGGAAGCGGTGAAGTGGGTGATGTATATCATCAAATCATTTCAAATAATAAAAATGTTAGTAGCCATATCGAATCTCGTGGAGTAGCAGAAAATGGAGGCAGAATAATATATCGCAGCTCACTGGCAGCAAAACAAGACTCAACAGGTGAAGGCAAGCAATCAGCTAAATTTATTATATTAGACAACACATCAGAAATAGATGCCGAGCCAAGTCTTGATATTGAGAGCGACACATTCCCAACTACGCATGCGGTATCAATAGGTGGTGTAAATGAAGAAAAGGTCTTTTATGCCAAGTTACATGGATTCAGCGAGGAAGAGGCAAAATCAGAATTAGTTGCTGGATTTCTTAATTGTTAAAGTAAAACAGTTGTGATATAATGTCAATATTAAAGATGAATAGAGAAGACTTTTCTATATTTGCTAATTATAAAGATGAACACGGGAAGGATCTCGTGTATTTGGACACAGCTGCATCATCACTTACTCCAGATATTGTAGTAAATACAATGAATGAGTATTACTTTAAATACAGGTCTAATATAGATAGAGGCCTATACAAAAGCGCTGCCACTGCGACAGGCAAATACAATGAAGCGAGAGAAGTTGTAGCAAAGTTTTTCAACTCAGAAGTAGGTGAAGTTATTTTCACTTCTGGGTCAACCGATGGAAGTAATAAGCTAGTCAGAATGCTAGAACAACTTGTTACTCCGAACAAAAATAAAATATTAGTTTCAAAATTCGCACATCACTCAGATCTTGTACCTTTACAAGAGCTAGCGAAAAGGAATAACTTGACTATTTCTGCTCACACTTTTGAAGAGATGGAGCAACTGATAGATGGCGACACTTTTATCGTTAGCTGCCCAATTGCTAGTAATGTGACCGGAGAAATATTTGATGTGGCAAAGTTAGCTGAAAAAGCTAAAGCTTTTGGAGCATATATAATATCTGATGCTACAGCAGCGTCCGGACATATCGATATTAATTTTAAACATATTAACCTGGATGCTGTGTATATGTCTGCACACAAAATGTGTGGACCAACTGGCGTGGGAGCGCTCATAATCAAGCGTAATCTATTGCGTAACCTTAGACCTGTTACTTTTGGTGGCGGTATGGTCTGGGAGGTGAATGAGGCAGAAAGTAGCTACAGAAGTGACGTGCGCGCCCATGAAGCTGGTACTGCCGGCATAGCAGAAGTGATAGGCTTTGCAGCGGCTATCAAATACATTCAAGATAATAATATACTAAGTCAGAATAGTCATATTGCAGACTTAGTAGAATATGCAATAAGTAAATTATCAGAATTAGATGATGTACAAGTGCATTCAAATATTAATAATAATGTAGGTATTGTAAGCTTCTCAGTAAGTGGTATACATCCGCATGATATTGCTGAAATATTAGGCAGGCACGAAATAGCTATGCGCGCTGGACATCATTGTGCGCAATTAGCAATGCAACACCTCAAAGTTAATGCATTATCAAGGGTCAGTTTTTATTTTTATAACACCAAACAAGACATAGATAGTTTTATTGAGGCTCTAAAGGTTGCTATTAAGACTTTAAAATAATATGGATGAGCTTTATTTGGACAATATATTGGATCACGCCAGGAATCCACATAACAAGGAAATACTTAACCCTTGTTCTTGTGTTGGATATGGCAAGAATCCTTCTTGTGGTGACAATGGGACATTGTATTTGAATATTGAGAGCGAGATCATAAACAAAGCCACATTCGTAGGTGAGGGTTGTGCTATATCTCAAGCTGGCATGAGCATGATAACTGATGAGTTACTTAACAAAAAGGTTGAAACTGCTAAGAATATGATGCCGGGCGATATTTATAAAATGTTAGGAGTACAGATAACACCAAGTAGAGCAGCGTGCGCCTTGCTATGTTATAATGCCCTCGAAGAAGCCTTAAAAGATTATGCTAAAAATAAATAATTTAAATGTGAATCTGGAAGAGATGGAGCTGATAAAAGAGGCTAATTTAGAAATATCTTCTGGTGAACTGATTCTGATAGAAGGAGAAAATGGTAGTGGTAAATCATCTCTTATGCGTGGCATATTCAAATACCCAGGCTATAAAATATCATCAGGACAAATAATCCTAGATAACGAAGACATAACAAATGCAGGCGTAGAGGCGATGGCTAAGATGGGTATGTACTTGGGTTTACAAAATGTTCCAGAAATAGAAGGTATCAGCACACTGTCACTACTTTATAAGGCTTATAAAAACATAAATGAGAATAATAACTTATCAGCCAAAGACTTCAAAGACTCACTTATAAAAGAGTGTGAGATGTTTGGATTAGATACAGATCTTCTAACAAGAGACCTAAATGTCGGCTTCTCGGGTGGAGAGAAAAAGCAAGCAGATCTGATACATATATTAGCTCTGAAGCCAAAATACATATTCTTGGATGAGCCGGATAGCGGTGTGGACAAGGTTGCGATAGAAAAGGTGTATAAAGTTATAGAGCACATGAGATCAATAGGATCTGCTGTTGCGCTAATCAGTCACTCAAAAGAAGCCGAAAAGCTAAACATAAACAGAATATATAAAATAGAAAACGGCGTATGCTCAATAAAGAAATAATTACAGGGGCATTAAAAAAAGTATTAGACCCAGAACTTGGATATGACATAGTCAAGCTTGGCCTTATTCGTAATATAGAAATAGGAGAATATTTCGAAGAGTTAGGTGTGCATGAGTACATCAGAGTGACCATGACTCTCACAAGCCCGATGTGTCCTTTTGTGGATACTTTGATAGAAGATGTTGAGAACAATGTGAACAATCTAGGTAAAGGTGAATGCCAAGTTGAATTAACATTTGATCCACCATGGGAGGCGCCTGAGGACTTAAAATTAGAAATGGGGTTATAGTTTCTAGATATAAAAATTTAAAAATAAAACAAGAGCCACCCCTTCGGGGCGGCTCTTGTTTTATTGCTACCTTTTATCTAATAACTTATTTAACCATTTTAAGAACTTGATCGAGTACTGCTGTCACGTATTTGTAATCACGAGCTCCTTCAACACGAGCGATAATACGATAACCGTTGTCAGTTTTGACCAAGACCATACTGTGTGGTGTACCAGTTACACCAACTGAGTTACCGTCAGACAAGTCATCTTGTACAGCTTGGGCATATTTACCACTAGACAAACACTCTGTGAACTTTGTTGTATCTAAACCAACAGAAGTTGCTATTTTAGGTAGCTCAGCTTCATCTAAACCATTATTAGCTGGTGTCTTAGTAAATATTGCGTCTATGTATTTCCTGTATCCATCTTGACCGCCTAATTCACGAGCACAAAGTGTAGCTTCTGACTCTTTCGGGGCCTTTGTATGGAATGGTAACGGATAGTGACGATAAGCCATAGCAATACTTGAATACTTAGCATCTCCCTCTAGCTTAGAGATAACCTCTTCATGGAACTTTTTACAAAATGGACACTCAGTATCAGAGTATTGTAAGAATATAACTTTATTCTTATTAGATCCATAAGTGAATTCATCATTCTTAAAATCGCGACCCATGAATATCTTATCCGGATCAACAAATTCAGAGTTGCTACCAGCTGAACCTCTTAAAACGAATGCAGAAGCCAATATGAATATGCCGATTATTGTGGCTGCAATAACAATTCCTATGTATGGTGAATTTTTAATATGTGTATTGTGTTCGTGTTTTTCCATGCTCTTTAGTATACTAGAATTTCAATGAAAAAAATAATTGGCTATGCACGACTTTTAGGTAAAATTTTTTTCGAATTCATACCAATAGTGGCCTTTCTAATTAGTTTTGAAATATGGCACAACTTTTACCGATCTACAGCCATATTAGTAGGGCTAACTATTATTTTTACAATTTATGTAGTATTAAAAGACAAAAGAATCCCATATTTAGCATTATTAATATGCTTCGAGACTACGCTATTCGGTTGGCTAACTATCAAGTTCCACAACCCAAACTTTTTACAAATAAGAGATACATTGTATGATTTTGTACTCGGCGGAAGCATAGTAATGTCAGCTTATTTTAAGAAGCCTATTATTAAAAAAATGTTTTCTCATATATTTATATTAGATAATGAGACATGGATTAAACTCTCATATAGTTGGGGATTTATATTTTTAATCTTCGGCATATTCAACGAAATAGTTAGAAGAAATTTCCATCCATCTGTCTGGGTAGAATATAAGGCGGCTATTGCTATATTTACAGTAGCTTATGGAACATTTCTTTATTTCAAATTTAGAGACAGGACTACATTTAAGATGGATTAGCGAAAACGCTTACTTTTTGATATAATATTTGACGATTTATGGAAAAATTTGCTGAATTATTACACGTTAGAGAAGATATACCTAGCATACACCCACATGAACTTTTTTCTTTTGGTCCTTTTACAATAACATCTTCTACAATGATGGCCTTTTTTGCTTTGATTGTTTTTATTTTCTTAGCCTTCAAAGTTAACAAATTTAAGCTTCTGCCTGGGTTTTTCCAAAGCTTAGCTGAGATGCTAGTGGACTTTCTTATTGGATTCATCGCTCAGATTGTTGGTTCGCGTGAGAAGGCGTTAACGTTATTACCTTATGTGGGGTCTGTATTTGCTTTTATTTTATTTTCTAACTTGTCAGCAATGATTCCTGGTATAACTGGTTTCGAGTGGCATGGTCATCATATGTTCACTCCATCTACCGCTGATTTTAACACTACATTCGCATTAGCTCTCGCTTCTGTAGTTGTTGTGCATGTAATGTCGGTATACAAAGCTGGATTATTTAGTCATCTTGGCCACTTTATTCAAGTTGCACCAATTATTAACGGTTTCAAGAAAAGCTTCGGTGAAGGGATGTTGGGTATAATACATTTCTTTGTAGGTTTAATTGAAGTAGTAGGAGAAGTGGCAAAGGTAATATCACTTTCGCTGCGTCTTTTTGGAAATATGTTCGCTCACGAAGTCTTGATGATTATATTACTTGGTGCATTATCAATTGGCGTGCCAGCCCTATGGATGGGTATGGGTATATTGGTTGGTGTTGTTCAAGCCATAGTATTCACAGCTCTGGTTACTGTGTATTACAGCCTCCTCGTCCGCGAAAAATCCCACCATTAGCTTGCTTGTAAAAATTTTGTTATAATCAAATTCTAGAGGTATACGAAATTTCTAACAGCCGAAACGATAAAGGAAACGTTATGTCTACCCATGTTCTTGAGTTTTACGAACAATTAAAAGGTCGAAGGGGTGTAGTTGAATGCCCCTTAATGCGACAAAAAGGGTTCAGAAAAGGAGTCTTAAAGTGTGACTGTGAAAGGCTAAGAAATGGACTTGGTTTGGCTAATTTTTGTAAGCCTGACAAACCGTGCCCCGTAAGAGAGAGACTTTTCCCCGAGTACACAAAATGAAAACATCAACCAAACCAGACCTTGCACAGCGAGGTCTGTGCTTATTTTGTGATATTATATAGAAGATTGTATGCAAGAAAGCAACCAAGAACTAGAAAATAAAATTGCTGAATTAGAATTGTCGATGAATGATCCTAACTTTTGGAATGATAAAGACAAAGCTCAAGAGACTATAAAAGATTTAAAAATACTCAAAAACAAAAGAGATGGAGTCAAAGCTTTATATAAAGGCAATGCAATACTTACAATAATCGCAGGAGCAGGAGGAGACGACAGTGAAGACTGGGCTAGAATGCTATATGAGATGTATCAAAAATATATAGCTTCACGCGGTTGGGGTTATAAGGTGTTACATGTTAATAATAATGATCTTAATGGCATAAGAAATTTGACTATAGAAGTAGAAGGGACTGACGCGTACGGTACATTACGCAACGAATCAGGTGTACACAGGCTAGTTAGAATATCACCGTTCAATGCAGCATCCAAGAGGCATACAAGCTTCGCCTTGGTTGAGCTATTGCCAATAGTGAATGAAGTACAAAAAGTAGAAATACCAGCCGGCGACCTAGATATATCATTTGCAAAAGCGGGTGGCCCTGGCGGACAAAATGTCAACAAAAGAGAGACTGCCGTTAGGATAGTTCACAAGCCAACAGGTATAGCGGTACACATAGCAACCGAACGTAGCCAAGAACAAAATAGAGAGAAAGCTCTTGAGATATTACAGGCCAAGCTTTTTACATTAGAAGAGGAAAAGAGGCGGGCCGAAATAGAAGGCAGACAAATAAGTAAAACAACAGAAATAGAGTGGGGCAATCAAATAAGAAATTATGTCTTACACCCTTATAAGCTGGTCAAAGATGTGCGTACTGGCGTAGAAAGTACTGATACAGAAGGAATTTTAGAGCGTGGGGATATACAAGCTTTTCTCGACGCCGAGGAAGGGCTATAATCAATATATGCTTTACTTTGAAAATGTTTCGAAAGAATATGCCGGCATCAAGATTCTAGATGGTATAAATTTAAATATAGAAAAAGGTGAACTCGTGAGTATTGTGGGCCACTCTGGTGCGGGCAAGACAACATTAATCAAGTTACTACTCTCTGAAGAAACCCCAACCACAGGCAAAGTGTCATATCACAGTACCAATATACACAAATTAAAAGGCAAAGAGTTGAATGACTATCGTCGCAAGATTGGTGTAGTGTTCCAGGACTTTAGACTACTTCCCAACAAAACAGCTTATGAGAATATTGCTTTTGCTATGGAAGCAGCGGGTAAGAGTGACAGGGACATTAAGCTAGATGTACCTCATGTATTAGACCTGGTCGATCTTAAGAGTAAAATGCATCATTTCCCGTCACAATTATCAGGAGGAGAGAAGCAGCGTGTAGCTATCGCTCGCGCTATTGTGAACAGGCCTGATATTATTATTGCTGATGAGCCGACAGGTAATCTAGACCCAGTAAATACTTATGACATTGTACAAATCTTCAAAAAAATTAACGACCTCGGTACAACTGTTATACTAACAACACATAACAAGGGTGTTATTGATAGTCTTGGCAAACGTGTTATAACTGTAGATAAGGGCAAGATCACAAGAGATGATAAGTCTGGTAAATATATAATCTAATATGACATTATTTAAAAGAATTCTTTCCGCCGGATTAACAGGCTTCGTTCGTAACAGGACTGTCTCTCTGTCATCTATTTTCATATTAACCATTACACTTTGCTTGGTTGCTAGTCTTTTCTTGTTTAATTCAGTTTTTAACTATTCAGTAGACCAGATCAAGTCCAGAGTAGACATTAGTATTTACTTCAAGCCAGACGCAGAAGAAACCGACATAACCACTGTCAAAAATACAATACAAAAATTAGCTGAAGTGGAGCAGGTAATATACACCTCTCGTGAACAAGTTCTGAATGAATTCAAAGACAAACATCAGAATGACCAAGTGACACTCGACGCATTAAATGAATTAGGAAGTAATCCGTTCGGTGCGACATTATCTGTAAAAGCCAAGGACACCGACCTCTACGACGAGATTATTAATAAGATTAATAAGCAAAATCTACTTGGCTCAGCCTCGTCATCTGTTGACTCTATTAACTATTCTGATATCAAGACAAGCATAGATAGGTTAACCAATATAGTTAGCTGGCTTAGCAACATAGGATTCATATTAACCGTAATCTTTATAGTTATGTCTGTGATGATTGTCTACAATACCGTCAGACTAGCAATATTTACATTCCGCGACGAGATATCAGTGATGAAGCTAGTAGGAGCCTCTAACTTCTACATACGTGGGCCATTCATAGTAGAATCAGCCATTTACGGCCTAATAGCTAGTGTTATAACCGTCATACTCGCATATCCGGCAACTCTTTGGATATCTGAAAAGACCACAGTGTTCTTCGAGGGGTTCAACATATTCACTTATTATAAGGATAACTTGTTCACATTATTCTTCATATTATTCCTCTGTGGCGTAGCTGTTGCTTGTACGTCATCAGCTCTTGCTGTCCGCAAATACCTAAAGGTTTAAAATAGATAGATTTTGTGATAATATACATCACATTGCCGGGTCGTCTAATGGTAGGACAACTGATTCTGGTCCAGTTAATATAAGTTCGATTCTTGTCCCGGCAGCAAAAATAAAATGAAATCAAAAGCTTTACAAATGCTAATTCCGGAAGGGAATCCAAATGGTGTTAAGGTTTTAGAACTTGTAGGATGGTCCGGAAAATGTTTTATTGTACCACGCCAAAGTTTAAAGGAAATAAAAAGTAGACCAGAAATTGACCAACCTGCTTTATATATTCTTTTTGGTGTGGATACAGAATCTTCTGACGATTTAGTTTATATAGGCGAATCAGAAAACTTTTACAACAGAATCATTCAACATGATGTTAATAAAGAGTTTTGGAATGTGGCAGTAATTTTTACAAGTGGTTTAAGCAGGACGTTTGTAAAGTATTTAGAGTATCGTGCAACAACCTTAGCAAACGAGGCGAAACGTATGATTATTCAAAACAAAGTACAACCACAAGAGAATACTTTATCAGAATTTGAAAAAGTTATAGCTGAACAATATTTTGAAAATATACAATTTATTTTAACCTCTTTTGGATATGAAGTATTCGATAAAATCAACAACACAATTCAAGATACTAAGCTATATTATTTAAATGGGGATGGTGTAAATGCAAAAGCAAATATACTTACAGACGGTAGTCTCAACATACTCAAAGGGTCCCTTGCGCGCATCAGAGAAACCGACTCATTTTTAGGATGGTCTCAAGCTGCAAGAAGAAAATTTCTAGAAGATGGAACACTTATAAGTAACGAAGATGGTATTTCTTTTTTATACACGAAAGACGTTTTGTTTAAAACTCCTTCAGCAGCAGCTGCGACAACTATGGGTAGACCAGTTAATGGCTGGACTGCTTGGAAAGACGAAATGGGAAACACTCTCGACGAAAACTTGAGAAAATAACTTTTTAAAAAATAACATAAGGTTATACTTCAACTTATGGAAAATAATAATCAAACACCAAGCTCGGCTCCGTTACAAGAACAAGTTAAAAAGAAGGATTTGTCATTGATAACTCATGACATGGTGTTAGCAATACTGAAGCGTGAAGGAGGTCAAACTGAGATGTTCAAAGAGGTCTTGAATGACTATTGGCAAAGGTGTGAAGAGGATGCCGAGATAGAAATAAAGTTAGCAAAAATAAGAAAAGCTCCCGAACAGAAATCGATTGCAAATCGTGCAAATTTTGAATGTACAATAAGGAGACATGAGATGGTGGTAGCGTTGTATAAAAAAGGTGTGGCACTAATTACAAAAAATGAAATACTGGAGTCTTTGGATGAAACATTAAGGGGTATATCTCAACAAGAGGAAACACATTATCTTATAGAAAGGATAGGTAAACTTATTAACGAACTATCAGAAATATAACTTGTAAACTTAATCAGTGATATACTTGAAAGCATGATAGCTAAAAATACAATTTGTTTGTGGTTCGATAAGGATGCGGAAGAGGCGGCGAAATTCTATGCCAGCGTCTTTCCTGATAGTAAGGTTAACAGCGTATTCTATGCACCGAGCGACTTCCCAAGTGGAGAAAAGGGAAATGCACTGACTGTAGACTTCACAGTATGCGGCATACCGTGTATGGGACTAAATGGCGGACCTATGTTCAAGCAGTCTGAAGCGTTCTCATTTCAAATAGCAACAGAAGATCAGGAGGAGACCGACCGTTATTGGAATGCGATAGTTGGAAATGGTGGGCAAGAGAGTGACTGTGGTTGGTGTAAGGATAAATGGGGTGTATCTTGGCAGATAACACCGCGTACACTAACAGAAGCCTTGTCAGCAGGTGGGGACGAGGCCAAGCGTGCATTCGACGCGATGATGACAATGAAAAAGATAGACGTCGAAGCAATAAACAAAGCAAGACAAGGATAGGGAATAGTAATAATAAATAAAAAGCCGCGACAAGTGTCGCGGCTTTTGCCTGTCCAGAGGATGAAGGATTAACCAAGTAGACAGAGAACCCGTCGCACCATTTCCTCTGGCATGCCAAAGTTGTCGATGAATTGAAATGGCACAGCGGAACCATTCGCTTCTATGTCCCACTTGGCGCCTTCTTCCAAGCGCGAAAGTGTTTTGTTGACGTCATCTCCTCTTGCACTCGCCCTAGCGAGAACGATTTCCTTGCTAGGGCTTCTTAAGAAAATAGGAACATGCTCTACTGCTGGGAAGTAGTTGCCGAGAAACTCCCGCAACGTCGACATAACGTTCGGAGTGAGTATCATTATCCCAACACCGCTTTCCTTTTTCGCAAGCTCAACAATAGAGCTGAACAGTGTGCCATAAGCCGCACTTCCATAATCCACGCTCCAGATGAACCTTCCTTGCTCTTCGAGACGATCAAAGTCTTCTCGACTGACGTATGCGTACTCGCCAAGCAGGTCTGTTGGACGAGACTCTCGAGTTGTAACACTCTGAATCATGTTGCATGAATCATGATTGGCGATAATCCCTCTGGCGAGGGTCGTTTTGCCGGCGCAGGTGGTGCCGGAAATTGTTACTATCACTACTTTGCCCATGACGGCTTCCTTTGATTGTTTGTCTATACTAGATGGTACATTTAGTTATGATATATGTCAAGTATGCTAAAGCTATACCAAATATTTACCGTCTTTAAATATAAGCAGATCGTCAGAGTAGACTGCATCAACAACAGGGAATATGTCTATGTGAAACTTGGTCTTGTTGGTTGTCATTCCTTCTTTCTTGTACACACTATGCTTTTCTCCCAAAGAAAAATGTAAGCCGAGTATGCGCTCAAAGGCAGTTATGTCGGAGAGATATCTGTTTTTTGTTATAGCACGATTAAGACCGAAGCCTATCTCGCGTATTAGCGGCCTCTCAAAACTCTTCACAAGATTAATAATATCTATAAATTCTGATGGTGTATTAGAGCTGTGGCCCACAACTAAGCCATTAGCTACTTCTAATTGAAAAGGCTCTGGCATTTGAACGTTGAAGTCTTTGTCAGCATAGGCGTATACATAGAACTTGCCGCCAACTTTTGCAAAGTCTTGATTCTCAGTAAATACCTCTCCGATTGGAAATGTTCCACCAACATTAGTCATGCCTGCATAGTCTCCGATGTTAAGCTTGGCACTTTCGAGACCTCCTTCAAAAATAATCTCTGAATCCTGAGAAACAATGCGTAGTGAATGTGTATTATTTAGAATCGACTGAAGCTTTGGTGCAATAACTGGGTACCAATTAGTGTCATATTCAAGGGAGTTAATGTATACATCCCAGACACTTTTATCATTACGAGCTAGATGCATATGCTCAACTACTTTTAAGCCTTTATTAAAGAGGTGAAGTCTTATTCTAAAGTCGTTAAGTAAAAAGTTAGTCGACTGTATCAAGACTACCAGGTCGTTAGGGGATAAGGTATCAAAAAGTGCGATTATTTCCTCTCTTGTCTTAGTGTCAAAATCTACAAATTGCGCATCGGGTAAAGCGTTCCTGTAACCAGCCACCAAGATGTCAGTTAATCCATAATTCTTATCGTAAACAACCAAAGCCTTATCATGCAGGTTATGCTTTATACAAATATTTAAAATATCTGTAATATTTTTAGTTGCAAGATTAACAAGATCTTGATCCATATTAATCTTGAACTATAACTCTAGTGCCAATTGGTGCCCATTTGTACAGCTCTTCTGCTTTTTCTATCGGCAAATTAACACATCCATGTGACCAGACTTTACCAAAATTATTATGCCAATAAGCTCCGTGTATTGCAGCACCTTCTGCAGTGAAGTACATAGTCCACGGCACACCAGGCAAGTCGTACTCTTGATCGCTAATGCCAGGGAGCGGACCTTGCATGTATCTACTAGGTAACTTGCTGAAGACTTTGAATGATCCGCGTGGCGTAGGCATGTCTGGCAATCCTGTTGAGACTTTTTCTTTCATGAACAAATTGTCACCTTCATAGGCATACAACATCTGCTCGCTACGATCTACGATAATTCTCTTATTAGTTGAAGTTGAGTTAGGGGTCAAGTCTTGTGCCACAGGTATAACTTTTACAAAGTCAGCCGCAACATACAAGTCTTTACCCAATCTATCTGGATATCTTATCCATTCATCGAAAGCAACCTTATACCACAATCTCCCATCTCCTTCTATTGATCCGCTAGTCTTTAGAACTACACCATTACGTAGTGCGAGAGCTGTAGCGAATGTTGTACCAGGGCCCGAGCGAAGGTTAACGCATCCTGATCCGTCAAAATGAGGACCACAACTGTTAACTATCTCTATATAATTAGAGAACTTTACAGGTGTTGTAGTTGCTTCAGTTGTAGTACTAGCTGTAGTTGTTGCAAGGTTCAACCCTTCGGATAATTGCTCCAATACTGAGGTTGTGGCAATGTCTCCTGTAGAGATATTCTCTATGACTTGATTCTGATCTACTGATTCTCTAAAGTTATTGAAATATTTAATATTGTCTCCTTGACCAAGCCAAATACCCAGCACTAAAGCAAAAAGAAATACTACAACCAGACCTCGACTTAACATACGGGTATTCTATATAATTTTGGGAAATAAAACAAACTATTTTATATCTTTACCTCTTTTAGTGTTATGGAGTCGGCTTTTTGAACTTTGAAAGTATGGCGGCCGACAATACGATTGTTATCCACTTTCACAGTCACACGCCACAAGCCTTCTGAGGGGTTATTTACATTAGAGTAAGCGCGATAGCCATCTTCACGTCCGCCATAAATATTAAAAGTTAGCTTATTTCTAGTCTCCCAAGTTTTGGTATTGTCATTGTAATACTCCCACACATGAGAAATAGGGGCAGTGAGGGCAGCAGGCGCTCGCACTGATGCAAAAAAGTATAATGAGTTGTCCGTAGTGCTAACACTTTGAATATCTCTAGAAAAGTTACTAAGAAAGCCTTTATTAACATCTTCCTTGGTGGCGCAATAATCCGAGCCACACCTCTCGACATAATGATATATGCCAACATTTCGGATAGTTAGAGGCACCGCCGGCATGAGATTAAGTATATAAAGTCCTCCAATTAAGCTAGGTATCAGAATAGCGAGTGAATAGTTAGCTATATAACTACTTCTATTAGAAAAATAGTTAAAGGCTTTGATAAATAAAAATGAAAGAGATAGTGAAATAAAAAGCCCTCCAAAGAAAACAAAATCATTCTGCTTATTAAGTAAGAATGGTAAGTTAAACAGTGTGTAGAATGTAAGAGAAATTATAAATACAGCAATCTCGACGAATATTCTAACTCTTCGTGAGCTAACTAGCTCATTAATAAGCATACAAGCAAACAAAATTACAAATATAGGCCAGCTCACTACAAGTGCTGCACTACGAAATGCATACACGAATACAAAAGATAAAGCCGAACCAGAAAAGTATGCAACAACATAAGTCAAAAAGTTAATGAACTTTAACTTTTTAGGGCTGGCTTGTTTATCAAGAGCAACTCTTTCTCTTATTATGAGAAATACTGCAATACATATTACATACAAGAGCCCTATGTATCTAGACAATGAATCATTCACATCAGGCAGTAGGAACATATCAAAAGCAAAACCCACAAAAAAAGTGATACTTGCTATGTGTTTGATATTATTTTGAATTCTATCTCTTAAGTCACTGATCATTAGCATTAGTATAAGTCATAAATACCATTTGTGGTATAATCGATAGACTTTGTTATGAAAAAATACACTTTACCTATACTGTTTTTTACTTTAATGCTAGATATGATTGGCATAGGTATGGTTATACCTATTGTGTCGGTTATTTTTACAGATCCTAGCTCTACTTCTTTTTTACTTAATGGAGTAGATGAAAAGTATTGGTTCATAATTGCTGGGGCAGCTACTGCTGCATACGGGTTGGTTCAATTCTTAGCCGCACCGGTCTTGGGTGAGATGTCTGACATGTACGGCAGAAAAAGGCTCCTTTCTCTGGGTGTCTTGGTTCTAGCTTTATCTAACTTACTTTTTGGGGTTAGTATTCTAATCAAATCATTAGTCTTGCTTTTTATAAGTAGATTGATTGGAGGATTCGCTGGAGCGAACTTTAGCATAGCACAAGCAACAATAGCCGACATATCAACTCCAGAAAATAGAGCCAAGAACTTTGGATTAATAGGTGCGGCATTTGGAATAGGGTTCATAATTGGCCCAGCATTAGGAGGATTGATCGCGCATACAACTGGGTCTGCCGCTGCACCATTTTTCTTTTCTGGTGTGCTTGGCATTTTAAACTTTCTATCTGTTAATTTTTTCTTAAAAGAAACTCATAATGAAAACAGAGCTCAAGCAAAAAGATTAACACCACTCAAAGCTATAACTAATATAAAAATTGCATTTAAAGATCAACACGTTTCAACTTTGTACAAAACTAACTTTTTATACTATCTTGGTTTTACTTTTTTCACATCTTTCTCAGGTCTGTACATGGTAGACAGATACAAAATTGGCGAAGGGGCCTTGGGTACATATTTTGCAGTCATTGGTATATGTGTTGTGCTTACCCAGCTGGTTATACTTAGAGCAATATCAGGTAAATTCAAACCAGAAACGATACTAAAATACAGCATACCTACGGTAGCGGTGACCATATTCTTGGTTCCATTTGTGCCTAACATAACTTGGCAATACTTACTGGTCCCATTAATAGCAATACCTCAAGGAATATCTATGTCTAACTTGGGGGCATTACTAAGCTCACGAGTAACAAAAGATAAACAGGGTATATCGCTAGGTATCAACGGATCACTGTCTGCACTCTCTCAAGGTTTAATACCAAGTATTGCTGGAGTGTTGGCTTCAACGATTGGTGTGAAGGCGCCTTTTATGCTTGGCTCTGTGTGTTTGATTTTATCTTTTACATTGGTTAAAAACTTTGCAGCTGCAAATAAAAACTAAAATACAGTAGAACTGTGTATAAATAAATATTACTCTGGCAAAATAATAGTATTATATATTGTGTAATGTTCCGCTTAGAGAAAACAACACGCTATATAGTTTTCGCATCGGCAGTTAACACAGGTCTCATGGGGTTTGGTTATTTCTACGACGCGAATTTCAATATAATTAATCACTTTCTGTATAGCTATCCGTTACTCGAGGCGGTGTGTTACATAACAATTGGTCTGTCTGCTATTTTCCAAATACTGATAGGCCGCAAATAAATGATCCCTTGGTGAAGAATAGCGCCCCCTAGCGGGGGCCTTTTCTGTTATAATATTTAACAAATGCAGAAGTTAAAAGATTATATAGATAGAAACTTTTTTGTAAGATATATTATAGTTTTTATATTGGTCTCACATTTGATGTTACTAATTCAAAATTATAAAGCTGTAACTGAAGGTTGGACACTAGGGTTACCTTTTTCTGTTATATACGGGACCATGTTTTCATTTTCTAGCGTATTTACAAACCTATCTCTTACAATATTTGTAATAAATATATTATTAATGTCTTATCTTATTACAGACATAATAACTTTGTACAAAATAGAGAAAGATATTTTCAGTCACTCTAAGAAAATAGGAGCTAGTGGAATGTTAGCTATAATCGGTACACATTGTGCTAGTTGTGGGTCAGCTATACTAACTGGAATATTCGGTAGCTCGCTTGCAACAGTGTTACCACTCGGAGGGGTAGAATTTGGTATACTATCTATTGTTATATTAAGTTACAGCATATTTAAAATAAATAAAAAATTAAACAATCCGTATGTCTGCTAGTCATGGACCAAATCCAAAAGTAATGAGTGCACTGTTCGCCATAATATTTATTGCTGTAGCTACAGAATTTTTCAACATAGGAACGTTTAACCTAGACATAACAGGTAAGCAAAAGTTGGAGTCTCTACAGAGTGGTTACAAAGTAGTTAATGTTGTAGATGGTGACACTATTGATGTGGAGAAAAATGGCGAGACAAAACGCGTCAGACTACTAGGAATCAACACGCCAGAAAGTGTAGATCCTCGCCGCGCAGTTGAATGTTTTGGACAAGAGGCTAGCGACTACACGAAAGAAGAGTTAACTAATAGCGATGTTTCTCTCGAAACAGATCCTAGTCAAAGTCTCTACGACAAATACGGCAGAATGCTGGCTTATGTGTATGAGTCAGATGGTCAGATGATTAATAGAAAGTTAATCGCTAATGGTTACGCCTATGAGTATACATATGACAACCCTTATAAGTATCAAGCAGAATTCAAATCATTACAAAGTCTTGCTAAAAATGAAAAGAGAGGACTTTGGTCACCGGAGAACTGTAACTTCTAACTTATGATGCACGCAATAGTAGATATATTTAAAGTTTTGATAAAGTGGGGAGTATTCTTGCTTGTGTTAGTTTTAGTCTTAAAAATTGTGACTTTTTTTGTGCCGTGGTTGTCGCAAAATAGTATAAAAGAAAAACTGAACCCAGTTGTAGAGAACTCAACCACAACAATAAAAAGAAAGGGGATACTGCCAAAACCTGGCTCTTGGACTCTACTAGGAACATCCACAGTAAATAGCCAGCCAGTGTTGCAGCCGAACGTTCCGAGTGACTATTACAATCAAAGTGGTTACGTAGCTCCAAGCGTACCAAACTAAAACAAAAGGGCGACGCCGCAGGCGTCGCCCTTTTGTTTTAGTTAACTATTTTAATAACTCATCAACAACTTCTTTTACAACGGCACCGTCGGCATTACCGCCAATCTCCTTTACAACCATACCAACAAATTTACCTTTGTTCTCAACTGATGGATTCTCAGATGCAATCTTAGACTTAACAAAATCCACAATCTGCTCACGAGACATTTGAGCTGGGAGTAACTCCTCAAGTATAGCTAGTTCACGCTTCTCATTATCAGCAAGATCTTCGCGCCCTCCAGCAACGAATTGCTCGATACTGTCTTTGCGTTGCTTAACTAGCTTCTTAACAACCTTTAGACACTCTTCATCTGTAAGAGGATCAGATCCTGTTTTGCCAGAAGCGATTCTAGCTTCAGACACAGCCTCATTAGTAAGTGCCGCTGAGAGCAATCTCATTGTCTGTAACTTGTCAGCATCTTTGGCTATCATAGCCGCTTTTATAGCTTGTTTTACTTGTTCTTGCATAGTTTTATTATAATATCACATATTCAAAAAATGATATAATGTGCTCATGGATATAACTCTAATAATTATCGGCGTATTTTTAATAGCTCTCATACTGGTTCTAATTTTCTTAATATTAAAAATCAGTAATGATAACAGGCAGAATATTCTAAATATACGCAATTTAAAAGAAGAGATCAGGGACACTGGACGCAACATCGACCACAAACTACTCGAGCAACAACGCGACATGCGAGAGAATGTTAAATATCAATTCGACAAATCTCAAGACCTTATATCTGAGATCACTCGTGAGCTAACCGAGGTAAAAGAGGGTAACAAGCAAGTCTTCAACATGACAGAGCAATTGTCAAACCTGGAAAAAGTTCTAACCAATCAAAAGCAGCGTGGCAACTGGGGCGAGGGGTCTCTGGAGCTCATTCTCTCTAATATTTTAAATACTCATTATGAGATGCAGTACAGATTCCAAAATGGTGAAGCAGTGGATGCGGTTATACATATCAAAGACAAATTGCTGCCGATTGACTCCAAGTTCTCACTGGACAACTACCAACGTTGCGTAGATGCAGAAAATGATGAAGACAAAAAATATTATGCAGAAGAATTTAAAAAAGATCTCAAAATGCGTATAGCCGAGACAGCGAAATACATACGTGAAAAAGAGGACACTTTACCTATGGCTTTTATGTTCATCCCAAGCGAGGCTATATATTATGACTTACTGGCAGGCGAGCAAAGCAGACTCAAAATCAACACACAAAAGTTACTAGAATACGCCCAGACACAAAAAGTATTTATCGTTTCTCCTACATCTATCTTGGCCTACTTGCACCTCGTACTATCTGGCATCAAAGCTTTTCAAATAGAAGAAGGGGCTAAGCAAATTCAAAAGAAAGTAGAAGAATTAGGCAAACACATGAACGCCTATGAGGAATATTATAAGAAGATTGGTAACACATTAGCAACCACTGTTAACCATTATAATGCAGGCTACAAAGAGCTAAAGAAAATAGACAAAGACGTGTACAAGATTACAGATGGTGTACAAGGCGGGGAAATGGAACCTGAACTCCTAGAAAAGCCTAAAAATAGTGACGAGGACTAGCTTGCAAGATGTTCAAAAATATAGTAAAATAGTGGAACTATGGATTTTTCAATCATTAAGACAGGCGGTAAGCAATACATCGCTAAGAAAGGAGACACTCTAAGAATCGAGAAGATTGCAGGAGATTTTAAGGTTGGTGATACTGTAACTTTTGATGAAGTTCTTATGACTTCTGCATCTGGTAAGTTCACAGTTGGAACTCCAACAGTGTCTGGCGCTAAAGTTAACGCAACTATCAAAGAGATTGGTCATGACGATAAGGTTACTGTTATCAAGTACATGCCAAAGAGCCGTTACTACAAGAAAAACGGTCACAAGCAACCTAACTTCATAGTTGAGATAGCGTAAGAAAAACTAAAATCCTCGCAATTGCGAGGATTTTAGTTTCTAGCGTTAAATGCGTATTTGAAAGTGTTCTTGTCTATATATTCCATCTCGAGACCAGTGGAAACACCACGAGCAAGGTGGGAGACTTTAACACGATCAATACCGACTATTTGATTGATTGTTTTCTGAATGTATTCAACAGTATTGTCACCTTCGTCATTAACAGGTAGGGCAAAAATTATCTCTCTTAGGGACTTGCTTTCGTCTTCTTTCAGGAGACTTATTATGCGAGAGACTAACTCTTGTATTCTGATGTGCTCCTTAGGATTGTCAGCAAGGAATGGAAGCCTACCGCCCAGGACAAAGTATTTGCCGTTGTACTCACCAGTTTTTTCTATTGCGTCTATGTCTAACTCTTTTTCTACAAGAAGCAGCTCGCTACTGTCGCGTGTCTCATCTTTACAAATACCACATAACTCACCAGAATTGTTTTCAATAGAGAACCAAGTAAAACAATGTGCACATTGCTTGGAGTGAAGCTTGATGTCATGTAGGGCAGATGTAAGGTTATCAATATATCCTTTAGGTTGCTTCATAAGATAATATGCAAAACGTTGGGCCTGTTTAGGTCCAACACCAGGGAATTTAAGAAGTAAGGCAACCAAGTTTTCTTTTTGATTCATATCTATAACTCAACATTCATCTGCGGCACTATGGCTTCTCCGAACACATCATCAGCAACTTCAACGAAGCTAGTCTTCTTGTCGTCGAACATAAGCTTGGTATTACCAGTTGGACCGTTACGATGCTTTTCAACCAATATCTCAACCACGTTATTCTTTTGATTCTCTTCGCCATACTTCTCTTCGCGGTGAATGAACATAACCACGTCTGCGTCCTGCTCAATAGATCCAGAGTCACGAAGGTCGGATAGACGAGGGCGACCTCCACGCTGCTCAACATTACGAGAAAGCTGGGAGAGGGCGATGACTGGTGCATTGAACTCTTTGGCAAGACCTTTGAGCGAGCGAGATATTTCAGTTGTCTGATGTACTACACTATCATATTGACGTGTTGTGCCCATGAGCTGCAAATAGTCCACAATAATAAGTCCGACTGGTTGTTCAGCTTTGAGTCTACGCAATACCGATCTCATGTTTACAATGTTGTTCGCGGGGGTATCGTCAATAAAAATAGGCGCCTTAGCAAGGTCGTGAAGACCTTGTTGCAATCTTTCTATATCATCCTCCATTGATAACTTTCCAGTGCGCAACCTCCAACCGTCAACGCGAGACTGAGCTGCTAACATACGATCAAAAAGTTGCTCCTTGGACATCTCCAGTGAGAATATAGCTGTGTGCACATTGTGCTTAACCGCAGCGGTACGAGCAAAGTCTAGCGCAAGTGAAGTCTTACCAACAGACGGACGAGCTGCGAGTATGATAAGGTCTGACTTTTGAAATCCTGATAATTTATTATCTAAGTTACTGAATCCAGTAGGCACTCCGCGTATACCTCCATCGCCTTCGTGCAACTTCTCAACTCTTTTCCATGCATCCTCAATCAACTCGGACATATGTATTAACTTACCAGCACCTGATCCTTCTGAAGTAATTTCAAATATTTCTTTCTCTGCCTCTTCTAGTAAGTGTTCTACTTCTTCTTTTTCAGCAAAGCTTTTGTCAGCAATACGAGTTGAGGCCTCTATTAACCTTCTTAATAATTCTTTCTTGCGCAACTCAAGAGCATAGTACTTAATGTTAGCAGCAGAGCCAACGGTATTAGAAAGTTCTGCAAGATAAGACGCTCCGCCAATACGATCAATATTATTATCTTTCTTTAAAAATGAGTTAAGACTAATAAGGTCGACTGGCTCTTTCTTTTCAGTTAACTCCTTCATCGCATTCCAAATCAACTTATGCTTCTCAACATAGAAACTTCCCTCACTAACCATATCTACAATGTCATAAATAGCAACAGGGGAGATGATTATTGCACCGAGGAGTGCACGCTCGGCGTCTATATTTTGAGGCGGTATGCGCGCGCCTTCGAATGGATTACGAGTGCCTTCGTCGCGATAATTATTTTTAAATTTTTTATAATCTTGCGCCATACTTTTTCTTACTTAACAGTGTATCTGGGGCAAGGACAAATTTCTAGTCTAGACAAGCCTCTAGAGCGGGGGATTGTGTGGAGAAGTCAGATTAAACTTACTTTGACACTATATAAATTCTGATGTAGTGTGATAGTAGCACGGAAACCAACTGACTCAAACACGAGAAAGGTAAATAAATATGACTCTTGAAGAAGAGTCTTTGGCGCTAGCCGAACTGACCGAAGAATTAAATAAAAAATGGCCAGATGGCGTGCCACGAGACATCGCGCTCAGCACTGAGAATCTCAATCTGCACTTCCAACCTAATCGACAACCTCGAAGCCGAGGGACTTGATCTCATCGCGCAGTGCATCGCTAGTCGCCCAGTCTTTTATGGCTCGGGCGGCTTTTCTTTTTTCTATAAGTTCAAGCGCCTCAGGAGTATAGTTAATAACTTCTTCTGCATAAGACAAGTCTAATCCTAAAACTTTGTTCATCTTTAAGATGGTAGAGTAGGTGTGATCAGCCTTTGCATTTATCATCTCCCACACTACAGCGATACCGCGACTGGTGTTGATGTCGTCGTATACAGCCTCTAGGAACTTCGTATACCACTCTTCATTTACTCTGAACTTTGTAGCATCAATTATATTTTCTTTTACTTTCGCAGACTCATACATATAGCGAGCCAGCTTTTTGAGTGCTGTCTGCGCAGCGTCTAAGGCTTCATATGAGAACTCTATTTCTTTTCTATAGTGCGTAGTTAATAGTAAATATCTATAGGCAGCTGGGTTGTATTTTGCATCTATGAGGGTCTGTAGTCTCAAAAAATCACCATTGGACTTACTCATTTTGCCTTCTTTCTCATTTAAGAAATTAACGTGGCACCAATAGTTCACAAATTTCTCTCCGTTGTGAGCACACTCTGACTGAGCTATCTCATTGGTGTGATGAACTGGTATGTGGTCTATCCCGCCTGTGTGTATGTCAAAATGCTTGCCAAGTAGCTCCTCGCTCATAGCGCTACACTCAATGTGCCAACCAGGGAAGCCAACACCCCAAGGTGAGCCCCATTCCATTTGTCTCTGTTCGTTAGCTGGTGAGAACTTCCACAGTGCAAAGTCTGTAGCGTTCTTTTTTTCTCCCATGTCCACACGCTCGCCAGCGTTCAACTTGCTCACATCTATCTTTGCAAAGTTAGCATAAGTAGGGAATAGTGACGTATCGAAATAGACACCATCACTAGTCTTATACGTATATCCGCCACGCTCAAGCTTTTCTATTATTTTTATCTGACTGTCTATATAATCAGTGGCACGGGGGAATACAAAATTATCAGCGTCTATATTCAGTAGCTCTAAGTCACGCATAAACGCATCAGTGTAGAACTTGGCAACCTCCCAGACATTCTTACCTTCTCGAGCAGCACCTTTTTCTAGTTTATCTTGACCTTCGTCGCCATCGCCTACAAGGTGACCAACGTCGGTTATGTTAATTACATGCTTAACACTGTCGTATTTTGTCTTAAGTGTTCTCTGCAGAAGATCTGCAAAAACATAAGCACGCATATTACCAATATGAGCATAGTGGTAGACGGTTGGCCCACAACTGTAAACACGTATCTCTTTTTCGTCTATTGGAACGAAATCCTCAATCGACCTACTCAAGGTATTGTATATTTTGATATTCATTATTGTAATTATAACAACTTTTTTAGAGTGCCGCTAAGTGCTATACTAGTAGCTAATTATGTCGCTATACAAAAAAATAATTTATATATTAGTTCTGGTAATCGCTGTATATCTAGCTTTTCTTTATGGTAAAGCTGAAAGTAACTTTGGATCAGTAAGCATATCTTCTGCTCAGACAACGACCTCATTTGCCGGTCTCGACGAAGTCAAAGCTTTGATTGATAGCAAATTCATATCTTGGAAAGCAACATACACACCACCAACAGCAAAAGAGTTAGAGTATGGGATTATTAGAGGATACGTAGACGCTTATAAGGATCCATATACTGTATATTTCCCACCAGTTGAGGCACAACAATTCGCACAGAATGTAAAAGGCTCATTTGGTGGAGTTGGTATGGAGGTTGGTAACAATAAGGATAAGTTAATAACAGTTATAGCGCCACTCAAGTCTAGCCCAGCAGAAAAAGCTGGCGTAAAAGCTGGAGATATTCTCACGTCTGTGGATGATAAAGACATCTCAGGTATGAGTGTAGAACAAGCTGTTGGACTAATACGTGGAGAAATAGGGACCAAGGTAACTTTTAAAGTCTATCGTCCTAGCACAAAAGAAAATAAAACATTTACAATAGAAAGAGCTGAAATCAAGATACCGACAATAGACACTGAGACAAAGAATGGAGTCTTCGTAATACATTTATACAACTTCTCGGCAGAAGCTCCAGAAATGTTCAGAAAGGCTTTGGTAGAATTCACCAAAACAAATTCTAAATACTTAATGATAGACCTTCGTGGTAATCCGGGTGGATACTTGGAATCAGCTGTACAAATAGGCAGCTACTTCTTACCACAAGGTGCGGTAATAGTAGAAGAAAAAGGCAACAAAGAGTATGGTGAGAATGTTCATCGCTCACTAGGATACTCAGGAATAGACTCATCTAAAGTCAAGATTGGAGTTCTTGTTGACGAGGGGTCTGCGAGTGCTAGTGAGATATTGGCTGGTGCATTAAAAGATCACAAAATTGCAACAATATTAGGACAAAAAAGCTTTGGTAAGGGTAGTGTTCAAGAATTCGTTAACTTGGCAAATGGAGGAGCCTTAAAAGTAACTGTTGCCACCTGGTATACACCTAATGGTATAAGCATTACAAAGGATGGTGTAACTCCTAACATAGAGTTGAAACGTTCAACTAGCACAACAGCTGTATCAGAACTTAACTCTGCAACACTTAAACTAAAAACTGTTAAATAATGAAAGTAAAATTATTACAAGACATACCAAGGCTCGGAAACAAGAATCAGATATTAGAAGTGTCTGATTCTTATGCTGTGAATGTTCTCTTGAAAACAAACAAAGCAATACGCGCCACAGATTCACTAATAAAAGCTAAGCAACTAGAGGAAAAAGCTAAACGAGAAGCCAAAGAAAAAGAGGGTGATGCTTTTATTGCTCTTTACGAAGCCTTAAAAAAGGAACCGCTCACTTTTAAGAAAAAGACTGACCCCAAAGGCCACCTATATGCAAAGCTTTCTAGCGCAGAGTTCGCAGACGAAATATTCAATGAATATAATATTTCTATTGACCCAAAAATAGTACACATATCAGATCACGATAGGCCAGGCGAGTTAGAGGTGACACTTGAGCACAAAGGTAAAAAATACTCATTAAAGGCGATTATAAAATAAAGTTATCCCCAGGCCATTTGTCTGCCAGTGTGTTAGATTAAAATTAATACAAAAGTTATGCACTTGTACCACAAGCACAAACACATATTTCACATTGTACCAGCTGTATTAATATCTTTATTTTTTGTATTTAATTATTTGCATACATACGCAACATATTACTATGCTGGACAGTTTGGAGTCGGTGGTAGTGGAAATGGTGAATTTTTCTATCCGAACAAAATCGTAGTGGATGGAAATGGTAACCTATACATCGCAGACTCTAGTAACAATCGTGTTCAAAAGTTAGACAGCAATGGTAACTTTATATCAGAAATTGGTTTAGGGGTGGGTTCTGGTGATGGGCATTTCTTTACTCCAAGAGATGTGGCCATAGATGGTGCTGGAAATATTTATGTAGCTGACGCCGATAATAACCGTATACAAAAATTCGATAACACCGGGGCATATTTACTTCAATTTGGTGGGTTCGGTACTGGCAATGGACAATTTATACAACCTGCAGCGATAGCCATAGATAGCTCAAATAATGTGTATGTAGCAGAAAGCGGTAATGACCGCATACAAAAATTCGACAGCGGTGGTAACTACATCTCGCAATTCGGCAGTGCCGGCTCAGATGATGGACAGTTTGGATATGTAAATGACATTTATATAAAAGATTCTTACATTTATGTAGCTGAGGACCTTAATGACAGGGTGCAAAAATTCGACTTGAGTGGTAATTATATATCTCAATTCGGCAGTGCCGGCTCAGATGATGGACAGTTTTCTACTCCCAGTAGTATAGCAATAGACTCTAACGGTGACATAGTTGTTAGTGACTTGTACAACGCTAGAATACAAATATTTAACTCTAGTGGAGTATATCAGTCAAAGATTGGCACTTACGGTAACCAGATCCTACAATTCAATAACCCAACAGGTGTAGAATTCGGTAATACAGACAAGTTGTATGTTGTAGATAATAATAATCATCGCGTACAAATACTCAGTCTAACTCAAGTAGTGATGCCACCATCTGCACCAACTAATGTGACAGCCTTAGCAAGAGATCAGTCAGCCGTAGTTAGTTTTGACGCGTCTGCTTTTGATGGTAATTCAGCCCTAACGCAGTACACAATCACATCCAACCCGGGAAATATTACAAAAACCACAACGGCAACAAGTACTACAATAACTGGATTAACAAACGGGGCAGACTACACATTTACAGTAACTGCATCTAACTACAGCTACACAAGCGCGTCATCTTCAGAAAGTAACTTAGTAAGACCTAATCCTTACTACACTTTCGTGCTAAAGTTCGGACAGTCTGGTTCGGGTAACGGCGAATTTTCAAATCCATTTGACGTAGATGTAGATAATAGTGGCAACATTTACGTAACAGATGACGGAATGAACAGGGTGCAAAAATTCGACAGCAATGGTAATTATGTTTCTCAATTTGGAACATATGGAACTGGGAATGGCGAACTTGCTGGACCTACGGGTATTAAGATTAAAAACAATAACATATATATAGTAGATAGCGGTAACGGTAGAATACAGAAGTTCGACATGAGTGGTAATTATGTTTCGCAATTTGGAACACCACGTGGTGAAGATGCGGGTGGTAACGGTAAATTCTACCAACCAACATTTATAGACATAGACTCTCAGGGTAATATATACGTTGCTGACAGTGGCGATAACTTGATACAAAAATTCGACAGTAATGGCAACTTCATTTCTCAGTTTGGAGAATATGGAACAGCCGATGGACAAACAGACTACCCTACGGGGCTTAAAATAGACTCTAATGATAATGTTTACGTGCTAGATACCAACAATCGTAGAGTACAAAAGTTCAGCTCTAGCACAGAATATATATCTCAATTTGGATCATATGGACCCGGATTTAATGAATTCTATAATATGAACTCTATTGGAATAGATAGAAACGGGGACCTGTTCGTATCTCACTTCCAAAATGAAAGCAATATACAAGCTGTTAAAAAGTACACACCTGACTATACGTTCTTAACACAAATAGGCACAACTCAAAGTATTGAAGATGGGCACTTTAATTTACCCTTTGCGATAAATTTTGATAACAGTAATGACTTATATGTTGTAGATAGATTCAACTACAGAGTACAGAAGTTTACCCTACAACAAAACTCCACATCATCTCCGACAGTAGCAACCGAGCCGAGAAATGTAATAGCGGTGGCAGGAAATGCAACTGCGACGGTCAAATTTGACGCTCCAACCTCCAACGGTGGTGCGGCTATAACTGAATACATTATCACTTCTACTCCAGGCAACATAACAGCAACCACCAGTGTTGCTGCAAGCACCACAATTACTGGTCTAACTAACGATACCAGTTACACATTTGTGGTTAATGCTATTAACTCAGTAGGGCGTGGCGCTACCTCAACACCATCTAACTCAGTAACACCCTCAGATCCAGAATTTCCAACCTCAATCGGTACATGTCCTGCAAAAGGTAAATTTGTTATGAAAGATGTATGTTTGTGTCCTAATGGCTCACAACCAACAGCTACAAAAGATTACGATGACCAGGGCAGGAGATATTATTACTGTGAGTTAGAAGGTGGCTTTATTCCTATCTTCTCTTTTAGCCCAGGTAACCCGGCCAGTGGCACAGACCTGCCAATAGACATACAAGAGATACTAGTCTATGAGTCTTGGCCACCTGAGAATCAGGATTTATTCAAAGACAAAAAAATCAAAGACCTGTTAATTCAAAATGCTCTGTTTGTTCAAAATTATAAATTTAAAAAGAACTTAACACTTGGGTCAACGGGGTCTGACGTGCAAGCTTTGCAAATGTTCTTGAATCTTAGGGGTTATGTACTCGCTCGTTCTGCAGCAGGATCAATAGGTAGAGAGTCTTATTATTTCGGTAATGCAACCAAGCAAGCTTTGATAAAATTCCAAAAAGCAAACAATATTAAGCCTGCAGCAGGATATTTTGGTCCAACTACAAGAGAGGTAGTAAATAAGATGCTGGAAATAAGAAATTAAACACATCATTAATGATGTGTTTAATTTTTCTTTGGTGGTCATTATACCAAAAAGTTCGGACTTACTTCCAGCAAAATCCTAATGACG
>CAZEIK010000002.1:13356-140189 GCA_964512315.1 uncultured Candidatus Saccharibacteria bacterium | reverse complement strand
CCTTCTCGACGCACAAGCCCACCGTTTCGGTTGGGGCTTGCGCCGAGGCAGCAGAAACGTAAGCCAAAAAGATGAAACCGCAAAAGGTTTTTTTCACAATGAACCCTCCTGAGAAATGTAGTCACTGAATACGACCTTAAACACTCTCAAAGAATCACTATGCTAGAGTATACACTAAAAGAAGTTTTTGTCAAGTACTTCCCAAGGGTTGGCTTTAGACTCAAAAAACACTTTTAACAACAACCACTATTCACATAGAAATGTTTATATTTCTAATGTTTTAATGCCTAGGTTTGTTATACTTAACTAAACCTAAACTAATAATAAATGTATGAATTTTTTTTATAAAATCAGTATCTTGTCAGTCCTATTTTTCTTAACATCATTTTCGTTCCAAATAAAACACTCGCTTGCGGACGTGTGTTGTAAAACAGATGGTACAAATATGGGTACGGTGGGGCTGTATTCACCAAATATAGCACCCGAAGTATGCCAAATGGCAGGCGGGTCTGTGCTTCCTTATTGTGGTAGTAGTGGGCAATGTTGTTGGACCAACAACGGAACAGTCAATAACGGTCAAGTTGGATATCAGTCTCCATACATTGCCCCAGAAGTGTGTACACAGTATGCGAATGGAGTAATAGCCAGCTGTAGTAGCGGTAGTGGTGGATATAATGGATATACGTGCGAATCATATACCGCGAACTGTAATATAGGAGATAGCGGATGTTACTCTAGTCCTGGCGTAGCTTGTTATACTTATACACCTCCAACAGATTGTCAAAATGTATCCGTAAGCAATGTGACACAAACAACAGCAAAAATATCTTGGAATTGTGCTTATAATTCTTACACAATTAATTCCCAAATGACAGGAATAAGCCCTGATACTGGATATTGGGACTGGTCTGCCGGTAACGGGGCGCAGACTACGGCGTATTCTGGCTACGGCACAAGAAGGGGTCTTAATCCATCTACCACTTACACTGCTAACGTTGCTTGTAATACAAACAACGCTGTTCCTAGTGGTTACTGCACATTCAGAACATTAGACCCTTCTACACCCCTAACCGTTACAACTAATTCAGCAAGCTCTGTGACATCTAATAGTGCAACACTTTCGTTTACTGTTTCTGGTTACAGCGGTACTTCTGCCGCTGGATCTATATGGCTTGGTGACAACTTTTATAACTACATTAACTCATACAGCACAACCAATCCATCTGGAACAGTAACAGCAAATGGAACTTATTCGGTTACGTTGTCGTCACTATCTTGTGCCACAACATACATTTTCAGAGGAGTTGCAGGGTCAGCAAATGGATCCAATCTTAATTTTACAACGTCTGCCTGCCCTGGTATGACTGTGGCTGTTACCAACTCACCAGCCACAACTACATATGGACAGAATGTTAGTCTTAATTACACAGTGACAGGTATACCTAGTGGTCAGACTGCGACATGTGGGCTGTATGATTGGACTGGTAACAACGCAATATCTGGGGTCTCTTCACAGACACTCTACGCACCAGTAGCAAGCAATGGGGGGCTAGAATCTGCGTCTATTGGTTCTGGTTCGTATGCTTATACACCTACAACAATCACCAACTGGTCATTTGGATCTGGTGGTGGTGTAGCAAATGATGGAGGCTCAGCCAATGCAGCCTGGGGTACCGACTCACCCGAAGGTACACAAACGGCTTTTATTCAAGGTGGTGGATCCGGAGCATATGCAGCATACTCAACAACGCTATCTGTCGGAACATACACATTAAATTTTAAATCTACAAACAGGACAAATGCTGGCGGACAACAAACAATAGCTGTTATGGTTGATGGCGTTCAAATATTTGCTTATTCTCCTGCGATGTCTGCCGTGTACGCACAATACTCACCAACATTTACAATTACAACATCTGGTGCCCACACCGTCTCATTCACTGGGCAAAACAACGTTGGTGACAACACAGCATTTGTTGACGACGTTGTTATTACTCCTATTAATGGAGCAAATAGTGGCATGGGATCCTTCACATTCAACCCGTCACCATCAACATTGCCAGTTAATCCTAGTGGTTACGGTTATGTTGTGAAGTGTTCTGTGCCAACACCAGCCACAACTGCGCAAGCTAATGCTACTGTTTATGTTGCGGTTGACCCTAACCCAACACTAACTCTCGGTGTCACAAATGGCACACCAGGACAAATGTCATACCAATGCAACAACTCAACAGGCGTACTACTCAAGACAACTGGAGGTAATGTGCAAAGTCTAACTAGTGGGCAATATGTATACGCTAGTGCCACAACTCCACAAACACTAGTTGACCTATACAGTGCCAAATTCAAGTACGACACACAAACACAATCTGCACAGCCTCTGGTTCAAAATAACTTTTTCTTCGATAGAACAAACAACGGGATAATCAACGGAACAGATGTTACTTATGTTAATGTTAGACCACTAAACGTTACAGTCAGCGCGTCATTCTTCTCAGATGCCTCAGGTCCGCAAGGTTATGGAGTGTTGATTGGCCCTGATGGATATATGTATGTGTCGGATACGAGTAACGACAGAATACTTAAAAGAAACCCTAATAATCCATCGAGCGTGTCTGTGTTCCACTCTTCTTCTGGTACTCCTACTGGTATGGTGTTCGACTCGGCTGGCAACTTATATGTGTCTCATTATGGACTAAGCAGAATAGTTAAGATAACGCCTGGCGGAGTAATGACTACTTTTGTACCAAGTATATCTAGACCAATTGGACTAGCATTTGATAATGCTGGTAACCTGTTTGTAACTAGACAGACTGATGGAATAGTAAATAAAGTTACACCAGCTGGTGTTGTGTCTACTTTTGCTTCTGGTCTTGGTAATGTGAACGGTATAGTAATTAATCCTAATAATAATTATGTGTACGTAGCCTCACAAGATACAGGCAATGTATATCAGATCACCCCTGCTGGGGCTGTTAGCACTTATGCGTCTGGCTTCTCTCAACCGATAGGTCTCACCATGGACAGAACAACATCTATATACGTTAGCGGTTTGACTGGTGGTAACATATCCAAAATCGCGCCTGGTGGTGCGGTTACAACAATTGTCAGTGGTCTAACTAATCCTAATGGAATGGCGATTACTTCTACTGGTAATATGTTCATAGGTCTATACAACGGACCAATATACAAGACAACAATACTGGACACATTCCCACAAACAATCACCGGCTCATTCCCTGTTGTTCAGGGTGCAACGTATGCGCTTGATTGTTACGGGTCATTCGGAACATTACCAGCAACAACAACATATACAGCAGTAGACCTAAATGTTGGTTATGCGAGTTCAACGGCAATGTATCCTCATGTCTTACCTATGTGCCCCAGTGACTCGACTAGTTATTCTGTGTCGCGCTCACCTTCTTGGTCTAGCGCTCCATATTGGGCGAGTGGCTCGATATGGGCATTACAATACGATACAAATATAACTTCTGGGTCAGCGACGACTACCTATAATTACACCCTTAACTGTTATAAAAATAATGGCAATACATATACTGGACAAGTTACTAACAGTATAAATGTTCCTCCGGCTGTAACAGTGACCAGCTTGAACGCTCCGGTTGTTGCGAGCGGAACAACAGCAACAGTAACATGGAAAAGTGATGGTAACAGTTGCGATCTTAAGAATTACAACGGGTCTGCAACTTGGGCTGGAGGACTGAGTGGCACACCTATTACTGGTGGATATCAATATACATATGTAATGTCACCTAACAACCCTAACTTTACCTGGCTTAACACATCTAGAATGGGAACTAACGCAATAGGCTGGATGGCAACATGCAAGGATACAACCAACGCAGCAAGACAGACAGCGAGTGCAACAAGTAAAGTGCAAGTCTACATCCCAACAGACGCCACAATCACTCCGCCCGACACCAACGGCAACCTTAAATTCACATGTACGCCAGACTTTGACTATATGGATATACAGAGAAATAGCTCATCACTCTCAGGATACCCTAAGACATGGAATACTAATCAGACAAGTAACTACTCAGTGACACTACCTAACCTTGGTGGTACATATCAACTAGTATGTAAATCATCTGATGCAGCTGGAAATATAGATATAGACATATACCCTAACACTGGCCTGCAAGTTTATGGTGCTATAGGAGGAAGTCAATCTACCATCCCTACTACAGCAGTAGTAACTGGTACAACAGCTCAGACAGGCGTAATCACAACCGATGGAACATTCAACAACCTTAGCTACTCGATTAGAAATGCAACCACTTGGTCAGTTGCTTATTACAAGACATCAGCTGGATCAACGCCTGACTACTCTTGTAACCAGGCTGGTACTGGATGTGTTGCTGGTTACTCAGCTTACAGACTGCTAACAGGCAATTCTACTGTGGACCTTAACTCAAGCTTTGGTCTACCTGATACGCCATTCAACTCTGGAGCCAAATGGGTCATTACTGCTAGCGATGGATCAACAACTAAGACTCTAACGCTGCTACTCAACAGCAACCTAAACCCCACTGGATCAATGATAGTAACCCCTAACCCAGCAGGTGGAGTTGACTCGTACAACTTAACTTTAAGATGTGAGAACTCTATTGCTTACAACTTATACAACACTTCGTACTCAACCTCTACCGCTCCAGGACTTATTGTATCTCCTTATAATAGTCCTGTTGGCGGGTCACTCAGTACTACTGTGACTTATACAGCCGTTAACTCTAGCCCTTCAGCCAACACTGCACCTATCTTGTTCGAATGTATTGGAACAGGTGGAACACTTCCTTATGTACAAAGTGCTAACCTTCCGATACTATCCAAAACTCCAGCAACGGTTAACAAGTTTACTGTGTACCCTTCTACCGTACTCTGTGGTGGTGGGCAAGTAGCTCTCGCTTGGCAAATCAATAACCCTCGTGGAAAGAATTGTGTTCTTGATGCAACAACAACCAAGCCAATCAGCTCATATGCCTCTAACCTCCAATCTGGAGTTAGCGCTGGGATTCAAAATATAAGGACCAAACTTAACTCAGGAGCTATAACTGTGAGAAACGGAACTTCTGTCGAGGCAGGACTGTCTACCACTACAGCGTTCACTCGTGTTGACGCTAACAACAACAACATAGGAGAAATACCTAGAATACAACTTCGTGACCCGACCAAGTTCATCTTGTCTTGTTTCAATCAAGGTGTCACTACAACTATATCAGTTGAGGCCCGCACCGCTTGCCAAGGAGAACAATAAAATTATTAACAATCAGCAGAAAGGGCGCCCGCGAAGCGGGCGCCCTTTCTGCTATACTATTTACATGCACAACATCTGGCCATTCTTAATCAGACTAGCGATAGCTATCTACTTCATATACCCTAACACAATCAAGTTGCTCAACGCTGCTGTGTCATTTAAAAATGGTGGGGTGTTCGCTTGTGTTGACTCATACATTCCATCTATCATTGCATACAATATGTGGTACGGAGCATTTGTAGCGCTCGGTGTCCTGATTCTAATATGGCCAAGACCGATACTTCCCTTATCTATTGCTCTAGCGAGCCTATTAGCGGAACTATACATTAACTTTGGAACTAACAAATTTGGACTATCTAGTATATTGTTGCTAGTATTAATACTAATATCAATCGCCCTCATCATATACTATGCCTTCCATAAAAGACACCGAGATTAGTAGTATCTATAAGCTCTCACCCACACTCAAAGTCGCACTCAATAGACTAGGCCTAAGAACTTTCGAAGACATACTACGCTACCAACCACTACGATACGCTTCTTATAATGAGAATCAAGGTATATCTAACTTACAAGTTGGTGTCGCTACAACTGTATACGGAACAATAAAAAGTGTAAAAGTTAGAAAGTCTTGGACTAGTAAGATACCAATGACCGAAGGATATCTTTCTGACGGACTACACAAAATAAAATTATTTTGGTTCAACCAGCCTTATATAGGCAAAATGTATCCTGAAGATACTCTTGTCTGCATCAAGGGTGCTCCACAAATTAAAAATAATGAATTGTACTTCTCTAACCCAATAGTAGAAAAAGTAACCGAGATACCAGAATACACAGATGGACTGTTTGCAAAAAGCGAAAAGGGAGAAGAGTTAACAGCCGTATACCGCGAGACAAAAGGAATAAGTTCACGCATCATAAGCGAAATAGTTAAGAGAATAATACTAAGCAAAGAATTTGAAAATATTGATGACCCCCTACCTGAACACGTAAGACAAGGCCTCCACTTACCCAAGCTCCGTGATGCATTCCTTCATCTACACATACCAACCGATGAGAAGATGACCCTGTCAGCCAGGAAAAGGTTTCTCTTTGAAGAAATGTTCTATGTTCAACTTAAAATATATTCTGAACGAGCAAAATCAGCCGCCTCACCAGCGTACAAAGTTAAAATAGACGACATTGGTAAATTCTTTTCTCTGCATGGATTCAAGCCAACCAACGCACAGAAGAGCTCGACAGAGTTAATATTAAAAGACCTGGGGCGCGGCATACCGATGCAACGCTTATTAGAAGGTGATGTTGGAAGTGGTAAGACATTGGTCGCAGCGGCAGCAAGTTATGCCACAATACTTTGTAAACGTGATGAGAAGAAACTCGGCACTCCACTACAAGTTGCATACCTTGCTCCAACCGAAGTGCTCGCATATCAACAATTCGAAAGCTTTATAAAATTCCTCTCACACACAGGCATTGAAATTGGCTACCTTTCTGGCACCAAGGCACTCAAATACCCTTCCAAATTATCCGACGAACCAACTCAAGTATCTCGCCCACAATTATTAAAATGGGTCAAAGAGGGGAAAATCAGCCTCCTCGTTGGTACTCACGCCATAACTAAAAAGTCTGTAGAGTTCAAAGACTTAGGATTAATAATAATAGACGAGCAGCACAGATTCGGAGTTAATGCTCGCAAGTCCCTCGCTCACAAGCGTGCTGACAAGCGCCCCGAAGTGCCACACCTCCTATCAATGACAGCGACACCGATACCGCGCACATTGGCCTTGGCACTTTTTGGAGACCTTGATCTCACAATCATTGATGAGCTCCCCGTTGGACGCAAACCAATACAAACCAAGCTTGTAACTAATCAAAATCGCAAAGATGTATATGAGCATATTAAAAATGAGATCAAGGATGGCAGACAGGCCTATGTAATATGTACTAGGATTAGTGAGAATGAAGACGAGGCCAGTAACAAAAAAAGTGTAGAGAGCGAAATGGTGAATCTAAAAAAAGTTTTCCCTACACTAAATATCTCGGCGATGCACAGCAAGTTAAAACCCACAGACAAAGAAAAAGTTATAGACGATTTTAAAAATAAAAAAATAGATATATTGGTGAGCACTTCCGTGGTTGAAGTTGGAGTCAACATTCCGAACGCCAGTATAATGATAATTGAGGATGCGGACCGATTCGGCTTGTCACAACTACATCAACTACGTGGGCGTATCGGTCGTGCTGAACATCAGTCAAATTGTTATATATTTACTAATTCAGAAGGTGAGAAGACAATCGAAAGACTTAAAAGCTTTTCTAAGACCAACAGCGGATTTGAATTAGCTGAGGTTGATCTGCAAGAAAGAGGTCCTGGTAGCCTGATCTCCTCTAAGCAGTCTGGTATGAGCGATCTTGCAATGGAGGCACTCAAAAATTTAAAACTAGTAGAAGCAGCCAAAGACTCAGCGAGAGAAATCATAGACAACGACCCTACCCTTGTTAACTTCCCAGAACTAAAAGAAAAGCTGGACCAACTAGACGACTTACATCTAGAATAGTAAAAGGCGCACCTGCGGTGCGCCTTTTACTATTCTCTGGTCCTCCGGGCTGGACTTGAACCAGCGACCACTCGGATATAAGCCGAGTGCTCTAACCAACTGAGCTACCGGAGGGATAACAGATATATTATCACATTTTTTCTTGCTTTTAAATACGCCCTGTTGTAATATATTCTGACCTATCGGCACGGTGCCGAAAAGGAAAATGAGGAGACCTAGATGTGCGACAAAGTTCACGGTACCCTGGGCTGCGAAAGTTCAATCACAAACCATTCTTGTCCGTTAGTGACAAGAAACGGCGGACGATGTCCGACACCAGCAACCCAAAAGGGAGACACCGTGCGCATCGCTAAGTTGATCATTGCTGCTCAAAAGCGTTAGAGCAAAAAGTGATCAGCGAAAAGGCCGGAACACCGGCCTTTTGTTTTATTTATTTTTAGGAGTAATGCCATTAGCGATCAATATCGCTTCGAAGTCTTCTCTTTCTATATTCTCTTTCTCTATCAACTTCTCAGCTATTATGTCTAAGACTTTTCTGTAATCGCGGACTATTTGTCTTGCTTGCTCTCTTGCCTCTTCGACTATGCGCTTGATCTCCATGTCCACCTTCTTAGACATCTCTTCACTATACTCTCTATCTCCTGCGCCGCGCCCATATATAACTTTGTTGCGCTCACTTTCTAGAGCGAGTGGCCCCACAACATCGCTCATTCCATAACGCACCACCATAGCCCTAGCCATAGATGTCGCTTGCTCGAGGTCGCCTGATGGGCCGGTTGTAATCTCTCCGAACACCAGCTCCTCTGCAACATATCCACCGAACGTCATAGCAATATCGTCCAAGAAGACTTGCTTGCTTGATAGCCTTCTGTCATCAGTTGGTAGCTTAAGAGTGTATCCCCCTGCTGAGCCACGTGAGATTATACTAATCTTGTGTACAGGGTCAGCCTTCGGAAGAAGGCTTGCAACTAGTGCATGCCCTGCTTCGTGATAGGCCACCAACTTCTTCTCCTCTTCACCCATAAGGTGACTCTTGCGCTCAGGACCTAACATTACTTTTTCTATACTTCTAATAATGTCGAATTGCCCAACCTCTTTTCTCTTCTCTCTCGCGGCTAATATCGCAGCCTCATTGATAAGTGACTGCAATTCTGCACCAGAGAAGCCAGGTGTCCTGGTTGCAACAAGATCAAGATTAACATCCTCAGCTAATTTCTTGCCACGAATGTGAACTTCTAATATCTCTTTTCTTTCTTGTCTATCTGGCAAGTCTATAATAACCCTGCGGTCGAATCTTCCTGGTCTTAGGAGTGCCTCATCCAACACATCTGGCCTATTAGTTGCAGCTATTACTATTACTTTCTCATTTGGTTCAAATCCATCCATCTCCACCAATATCTGATTCAATGTCTGCTCACGCTCATCGTTACCACCACCCATTCCAACACCTCGACTGCGACCTACACTATCTATCTCGTCTATGAATATAATTGCTGGTGCATTCTTTTTGGCTTCGTTGAAAAGGTCACGCACACGAGACGCTCCCACACCCACGAACATCTCAACGAACTCCGAACCAGAAAGGTGGAAGAACGGCACACCAGCCTCCCCCGCTACAGCACGAGCGAGCAATGTCTTGCCTGTTCCTGGAGCTCCAGTTAACATCACACCCTTTGGAATGCGCGCACCTATATCTAGGAATTTCTTCGGCTCCTTTAAAAAGTCCACCACTTCCTCCAACTCCTGCTTAGCGACTCTCGCTCCTGCGACATCCTTGAAAGTTACTTTTTGATTCTTGTTTTTAGGGTCAATCATCTTAGCTCTAGAGTTACCAAATGACAATGCTTGCATGTTTGCACCCTTAACACTTCTCGTCATTATGTAAATCATTATCCCAAAGAATAATATCGGCAATATAACACCAACCAGACTGAGCACATTACCAATATTTCTATTCTCTTCTACTGTTATTTTAATTTTATTTAGACTGTCAGCTGACACATTGAGATTCTTAAATGTCTCAGTCACTCCTTCAGACGGGTCCTTAGTTGCTGACACTGTGCCACTTGCAACGCGAGCGATTATTTTGTTATCGCTCACAGTAACATTTGTAACCTCCCCAGAATTTATCTTTTGAGCTATTTCGGATAGCGATACATCGCTGTTATTTACATTCTGAGCAGTATTTACAAAAGGCCAGATAATAAATACGAACAAGAATAAAAGGCTTATCCACCAATTTTTAATAAATTTCACAAATGATTTCATCTTTGGATTATATGCTAAAATATGATCAATGTCACTTGCGGTCAATAGAAAAATACATCACGACTACGAAGTCTTGGACAAATACTCTGCTGGAATGGAGCTTTTTGGTCATGAGGTAAAAAGTGTTCGTAATGGTGGTGCCAATCTAGTTGGTGGCAAATGCATATTGCGTGGTGGCGAGGCCTATGTAGTTGGTATAGATATACACCCATATCAAGAAAACAATACTAACAACTTTAAATTTGCTTATGACAAGACCCGCACCAGAAGGCTGCTGCTCCGCAAATCAGAAATACAAAAACTTTACAAAATTCTAGAAGATAAGCACCTACACCTGCTTCCACTTTCTATATATGACGCACACGGAATAATCAAATTAGAAATAGCTATTTGTCAGAAACTCAAAAAGCATGACAAGCGCGAGAAAATCAAACAAAGAGACTTCGAGCAACGCGGAGAATAACCATTTGACACGACTCACTATTAACTATATATTAAATACACATTTTTAAAATGTAAAAATGGGAGTGACAGGCTTTGACCTTTGTAAACTTTATATATTGCAATAACGTGATGACATAACACGTAAACATGTCACCAAAGTATGCAAACAAAACTGCATCAGTAGCCTCACCTGTGTGGGCCTACTCTCCAGCCTTCGCACGCGCATAAGTCGCATACGAACTGCCGGTCGCCTTACTATATAAGCACATCGTATAGTTAAGGTGTTATAAAGATTGTGTGTAGAATATTATGTTTTCGTGATTAACAGAATATTTGAAATAAAAATCACAAATGCGTTTCGCTTTTGCAAGGTTTAATAAAAACGCATTAAAACAAATCTTGCTAAGTATTGTAGAAAATATATAGATTTACTTTGACACCGGGGTTCAACTCCCCGCACTTCCACAATGGAAAAATAGACAGGCTGAATGCCTGTTTGTTTTTTCATTTGGAGGGAGTTGAATACGGGGTCGAAGAGCAATGTTTTTATTGAGTTCATAGAACGAAAAGAAAAACATATGCGAGGTGACCAACTCCCCGCACTTCCACAATAAAACAAAATAAAGGCTCAAGCCTTTATTTTGTTTTATTGTATTACTTAAGCCAACTTTTGATTTTGAATATTATAAGTCCAGATATTGCACCGAGAGTATCCATCAACATGTCTTTCTGAGCGTCCCAGATATCGCCTTGCGAGCCGAGTACTTCAGCTCCGGCATTAGGGTCAGCAGAAATAGCGTATTGCCACTCAAAAAGTTCATATGCGGCTGCGAGAGCCATAATTATAAAAAGCGCGTAAGTGTAAGCAATCCAATTCCTGTTGACCAACTTACACTTGATCAGACCCTCTGCTATTAAAAATGAATATAAGCCGACGCTAGCGTGAGCAACTCTGTCATACATGTTTCTATCTGAGCCAATAAGATTGTTGAACCACTCGAATGGGACAGCAGCAAATGTATAGTGAGCACCTATTACGTGCATTATAGGCAGAACCGAAGCCAGAACATAAGCAAGATTACTAAATCTAACTTTTCTAATGTACAAAACTACTAAAATCAAAACTGGTACAGCAGAAGTAATGGCCTCCACAACCCACACATCATGAAATATTGGCTTATATGCCGACCAAGCGAACACGGCAATATACAAACCTAACAATAAACAGGGAATATTTTTCTTCATGTTATTTAATTAACTCTGACCAATGCACCATAATATAAGCAGACATAAGCATGATAACTAAATAATAAGTCACGTTAATAAAAAATTTATTGAACCTCATCCCTCTTGGAACATTCTCCCACACAGCCGAACTGATCTGTGTTGGCACAATGAAGCCAAACCAAAGTAGCAAGGTAACAGCACTCCAAGAAAAGATCTCTTCTGTGGTGTGTATAAATACAGACAATATATAAGTCTGCAAAAGTATAGCTAAAGCCTGAAAACCGCACATTGAAAAAACCTTTCTTCTGTAGTCTCTTATTTCGTCTCTATTTTTACCGTTTACACCCTCCACTCTAAACCAAACCTTACCGAACATAACTGGACCGTACCATAGGAGACCCACAAAGAGGCTTATAGCTGTAGCAGAGAATATTGATACGTAGTCAGCTTGCATATTTTAATTATAACACTCAAATATTTCAAAAAGTAAAGTTTTGTGTTATTATACTGTTAATTAAAACTTAACAATAAAAAGCTTTGCAACAAAAAATACTAATCAACAACGCAATCAGGTCTCTAAAATTAAGAGTAATAGATCAAAATGGTGACCTGTTAGGGATACTGACAAAAGAAGAAGCGTTAGAAGCTGCAAAAAAGGCAAACCTGGACCTTATAGAGGTATCGCCAAATGCTGAGCCGCCCGTAGCAAAGATAATGGATTACGGTAAATATCAATACGAGACATCCAAAAAAGCAAAAGAAGTAAAGGCTAAATCTGTAAACCACGAGACCAAAAACATACAGCTATCAATAGGTATAAGCGAGCACGACACAGAAATTAAAACAAAACAGGCTGCAGAATGGCTAAATGAAGGCCACAGAGTAAAAGTCGAACTACAACTAAAAGGTAGAAATAAATACACCGAGGAGGCATTTTTGAGGGAGAGAATGAACAAAATGCTAGCCACCATACCGGCACAATACAAAATAGCTGAACCGCTCAAGAAACTACCAAAAGGTATGACTATAGTGCTTGAAAAGTCCAAATAAGTGTGCTAATATACCCTTTGTCATGAAGACAAACAAATCCCTTACAAAACGTCTCAAAATCACTAAGAGCGGTAAAATACTTGCTCGTAAGCCAGGTCAAAACCACTTTAACGCTAAGGCTTCTGGAAGACGCACCCTAAAAGGGCGTAAAATGAGTGAGTTCGCGATGACAGGAAAAGAGAAAGCTCGCTTCCTACCTCGTGTATTAAAATAATTTTAGTAAAATAATCAAAACAGTATGGCAAGAGTAAAACGTAATGCAATAGCAATGAAGCGCCGCCGCAATGTATTGCGTGCAGCAAAAGGATATATTTTCCGTAGATCTAAAACAGAGATGGGTGCTAAGGTTGCAATTAAGCACGCTGGACGTCACGCATTCGCACACAGAAAAGATAAGAAGAATGACATGCGTAGATTATGGACAGTTCGTCTTAATGCATTCCTTCGTACAGAAGGTCTAAGCTACTCTAGATTCATCGACATGGCAACTAAGAAGAATATGCAAGTTGACCGTAAGATAATGGCAACACTAGCCGCACAGAATCCAGATGCAATGCGCGCAATAATAGCAGCAGTAAAGTAACCCATAACAAAAAACACCTTCTCTAGGAAGGTGTTTTTTGTTATCTGCATAGCACGGATTCAGTTCTTGGGTGACTCTTAACCAAGTCTTTGAGCTTCTGCACCAACCTATTAGGATCTGAATCAAAAACAACCAAAGGATTAGTTCTGTTGCTGTTATTGATAATATTTTTAATTACCTCATCTGTTGGCCACTCTCCTTCGAGTATTCCTATTGGAATATCACTCTCCCAGGCAATGGTAAATTCATGTATGGTGCCTATTCTTCCGCAACCAATAACAACAGCATCAGATGACTTGATTAGCATGAGGTCCCTACCTGGATAACCGAAACCGGTGTAGACAATGAAGTCAACATAATCAGTCGGTAGCTTATACACATTTAAATGCTCTTCTTTTGTTGCGGCAGGAGAAAGGCCAAAGGCGTTACCCCCTATCTCCTTAAAGCCCTGTGACACATACAAAGGGAATCCAGTTGTAGCACCGGTTGCAATCTGCACGCCAGCGTTAGCTAATGCCCTACCGAGCTCTAAACATCTTTGTATTGCACTAGGTCCACAGTGAGATATCTCTGCTGCGCCCGAGATTGAAATAGTAATTTTGTCTTGCATTATCACTAATTTTAACACGAGAAATTAGTACCCTACATCTCCAGCTCCACAGTATTGCCCATATCAGGAACAGATACATCCAATCCATAATACTCATGTATTCTCTGAGCTAAAAATGCTGAACTCTTTGGTTCACCAAGAACTACGAAAACTTTCTTTAGTGTATTAGCTGACGACTCAACGAATTCAACTAAATGTTGCGAATCTTTGTGTGCGCTGAACCCTCCTATCATCACGACTTGAGCCTTAACATTAACATCTTGTCCCATTATATGAACCATCTTGTGGCCATCTTGAAGAAGGCGTCCCAATGTTCCTGGGGCTTGGAATCCGACCAAAAGTAATATAGTCCTAGGATCACTAAGGTGCTGAGCCTCATGATGAAGTATTCTACCTCCATTACTCATACCACTGCCGGCAATAATTATTTTGGTTCTGCTGTCATGATTAATAGCCTTACTCTCTTCTGTTGATGGAGTTTCGATCAATCCTGGGAATTTGAAAATATCATCTCCGCTTTTTATAATTGCGTCAGCGTTCTTGTTAAAATACTCTTCATACTTCTTATATACCTTTGTGATATTTATTCCGAGTGGCGAATCTACATAGATAGGCAATCTCGGTAACTCACCGCCTTCTACCATTTTGTTCAAATAATAAAGCAGCTCTTGAGTACGCTCAATACTAAAAGCTGGTATAAGCATGTTACCGCCAGTTTTTATTATCTTTTGTATAGCTCTTTTAAATATATCCACCTTCTCTTCGTGGTTCTCATGATTCCTGTCACCATACACGCTTTCCATAACAAGATAGTCTATGTTCCCTATTTTCTCCGTATCTCGCAACAAGGGTGAAGGTGTGTTGCCAAGATCTCCTGTAAATAGCAGCTTTTTACCATTAAGCGAGAACTCAATCATAGACGAACCCAATATGTGGCCAGCATCTAAAAATCTAACAGACAGCACACCCTCTGTTGTGTGTATTGGTAGAACTTCATGATACGGCATAGTATGCCAGGCTCTCATAGCGCTTATAACATCTTTCTCTTCGTATATTGGCTCAGTTTTGTTATGCTCTGACTCTTTTTTTAAAATGTTCAACGAGTCGAGCATGATTAATTCACCTATATCTCTAGTTGGTGGTGTGCTGTATATTGGGCCTGCGAAACCATCTCTAACTAACTTTGGTATACGCCCAACATGATCAAGATGACCATGAGTTACAAATAACCCGTCTACAGTCTTAGGGTCGTAAATAAAAGGATCAAGGTTACACTCCTCACAATACTTAGGCCCACCTTGGTAAAGACCACAATCAACCAAGAACTTTTTGTCTCCAACTTCGATTAAAAAATTTGAGCCGGTTGGACTCTTGGCTCCTCCGGCAAATGTTATTTTGATTTTTGCCATAACTTTAAAGATAAATAACCACCGAGCGCACCATCTACCAAGTCCTTAACAGTGTCGAACCAGCCAAACATTTCTGTATAATCAACCACACCCTTAAAATATTCAGCCACTTCCCAAATTATCGCAACGAACAAAACATAAGCCAAAACATGATGAACTGATATTAAGCTGGACTTATTTTGCAGCCTTAACAAAGAAATAGAGAGTGAACCTATTAAAAATCCTCCCCAAATATGCATTGGTATGTCCAACCACCACAACTCATAATACAAATTCGCAGGTACCAATATATATTCTGAAACTAAAAATGTAGCTGCCATCCAAAATAAAATCCAATATACATTTTTCATCTTTATCAGTTTAGCATGACAAAGGAAAAGGTCGAAACGCTTCACGTTTCGACCTTTTCCTTTGTACTCCTTTCTCCTCTACTTGACGAATTGAAGTCAAGTGGGCGAGAAAAGTGTAACGCCACAGCCTTACAACAATATTCTCATTGCCCAAAAAGAAGGTATCGAAAATAAAATTGAAAGGAGTACTATCTAGAGTATACGCCTACTCAGAAAGTCCGTCTAGATTGACATCGTAAAGCATTGCTTCTGATACCAGCTTGTAGTTGTATATCTCTGCGTCTGTAAACCAGACCCCCACTTCGTATCCATATGCCTCTGGACCATCAGCTGGGTCTGTACAATGTATAAGATTACGTAAACCACGAGACCCGTCCACATCACATAAAAAGAAAGAGTCTAGCGCATAATCTCCACGTATTGTTCCAGAATCTGCTGTGGTAGGCTCTGTACCACCGACAAGCCTCTTAACTACAGCTTGCGCTTGATTGCCCTCAATCACCATGCACACAACTGGACAAGCTGCTATATAATGAACCATTTTTCTTATAATATCTTTACCGTACTCTATTGCCTCTTTTTCTATTGGTAGATTAAGTTTCTGTCTGTTCTCTATTATTCCTTGACCTTTTCTTGTATACCAAGCATCATCTTTGTTGTAATGTTTAAAAATTAATTCTTCACTAGCTTGAGTCATTTTCATAGCAACTATCTTAAGTCCTATTCTTTCAAATCTCTGAATAACTTCACCAACTAGGCCACGTTGAATTGTGTCTGGTTTTAATATTACAAATGTTCTTTCTTTTTTAGGATGCATAAATTTTGAGTGTTTTTTAAATTCTAACTTTCCGGATTATAACACAAAAACAGGGTGGCCGCTACGCGGCCACCCTGTTTTTGTTATTTATATTACCTAGCTACGTATGGAAGAAGGCCCATGTATCTAGCGCGCTTGATAGCTTGAGCTATTTCGCGTTGCTGAGTTGATGTAACACCAGTCTTTCTGCGAGCAAGTATTCTTGCGTTTTGGTTAATGAATCTAGCAAGAGTATCTATGTCTTTGTAGTCAATAACTTTTAGTTGTACGTTCTTTTTATTTTTCATATTTTTTAAAATGGAATATCATCCGGATTAATTACTTCACCATAGTCAATTGTATCTAGTTCATCTTTTGCTGGAGAATTGCTTGTAGTAGCTGGTGCTGAGTCACCTTGTGAGACTGCTCCCGCCTTTGGACCGAACTGCACCGAGTCTGCAATAATCTCTGTTCTATACTTTTTACCTCCACCATTAGCATCATCCCAACTTCTTGTTTGTATACGTCCTTCGATCAATGTTGATTGACCTTTTTTAAGGTATTGAGCAGCTGTTTCTGCTTGCTTACCGAACACAACAATATTGTGATACTCAGTAGAATCTTGTCTTGTGCCATTCGCGTCTTTGTAAACACGATTAGTAGCAAGGCCGAACTGAGTAACTTTTGTTCCAGTTGGAAGAGACTTTAGCTCAGGGTCTTTTGTAAGATTGCCAATAAGATAAACTTTATTTAGATACATAATGTATTTAGTTTAACTCTTTATTTACCTCTTCGCTAGCAACTGGCTCAGCCGCCTCTGCCTCAGCAACAACATCTTCTGCAGCTTCATCAGAAACTAAATCTTTAACTTTTGTTGCAATTTTCTTTGTGTAAATGTTCACATCTTTGTCAGCCTTCACAGTTATGAATCTAACTATGTCCTCGTCTAAGCTAAGCTTTTTGTCGAAGTCGTTGATCTCGTTTGGATTCATTTCAAACTTGATCCATCCGAAGTAACCTTCGTCAAACCTTGTGTTCACATTTTTAATAACGCGTGTCATCTCATAAGCTAGCTCGCGCATGTACGGCTCTTCTTCTGAGACGAAGCTACCTCCTTGGGCAGCGATAGACTTTTTGATTGATTCTGCTTTTTCTGCAGCCTCAGTATCTGTAAGGTTGGCAACTAAAATGTAGCTTACCTCATAGACTCTCTGGTCCATCATGGTTTCATCTTTATTATTCATAAGGCTTGCATTATAACATAAAAAAGCCCGCTCGACAATGTCTCGCGGGCCTTGGCGAAAGGCGTACTCAATCCAGTGGAGTGCTGGTCGGACCAGTCATCTGCGGCAAATCTTGATGCCTGGGTGACTGAAAAGTTTCTTGATTCACTTGCTGTCTGCATGGACAGTTGGAGTACTTACAAGCCTTGCTTTTGTCAACAAAATCAAAGCAATTGCCGCAGTAGTCACCCATCAAGCCACCCGCCGGACTTTGGTTGATAAAGCCCCGTCGCCCTTTCCTGTTGATGGTGGCGCATATGGCGGAGGAGCTTGGTGAAGGACTTCCATCTGAGGAGATTTTCCTTTGCAGCCATGAACTTGGCACCCAGAGGTACGGCTTGACGGAGAACGACAGACTTTACACACTTCCATACGAATCCTAAAGAACGTTGATCGGGAAATTAATATATCAAAAAACAGAAACAAAAACAACTAAAAGTTAATTGCAAAGACTCGCCTAGCGTTATCGTTGAATTGCTCCAGAAGTGTGTTCTCGTCTACCCCCTTCAGCTCAGCTAGTCGCTTAAGTATTATTGGTAAGTACTCCGGACTGTTACGCTTACCTCTGTGTTCCTTTGGGGCTACATATGGACTGTCTGTTTCTAAATGAATACTGTCTAATGGCAGAGACTTGATCATTTCATTGTACTCATCGGTAATAGTCACCACCCCGCCAAGTGAAAAAGTAAACCCCAAACTCAAGAACTTATTAGCTGTCTCTACATTACCAACAAAGAAATGTACATTGCCAAAGCAATTGTATTTGCCTAATATCTTTATCATGTCTTCATAGGCATCCTGAGAACCTTGTGAAGGCCTGCCGTGCAGCATTAGTGGTAACCCATAATCGCAAGCAAAAATAATCTGCTGTTCGAACAATGCCCTTTGCCTCTCTTTCTCTTTTTCCTTATCTTCGACTTTGTCTAATCTATAATAATCCAGTCCGCACTCACCTATTGCTACAACTTTCTCATTGATTAACTGTTCAAAAGACTTCCTGTCGAAGGTCGCATTAACATCATCACAAGGATGAACACCAATAGTGCACCAAATGTTCTCATTACTGTTAGCAAGATGCGTTGCTTTCTGACTTTCATTTAAATCTGTGCCTATTGTCACCACAAAAATATCACTCTCTTGCAGTCGACCTATCAACTCCTCTCTATCCTCGTCGAACTTACTGTCGTGCAGATGAGCGTGTACGTCTATCATTTTCATATTCAAAACATTATAACATTTTAATAGTTGATTAGTTCGTCCAAAATTATAGATTAATTGATATAATTGAGGTGTGAATTTTGATCATATAATTACACTTTTAGTATTAATCCCTACTCTATACATATCTAGTATCGTATATCAGAAATGGAGTAGTAGTTTTTATGCGAAAGAAAATTTAGAAAAAGAAGATCTAATGATTCAAAAACTAGACAAAGAGAAGTCTAAAATAATATTTGCTGGGGGATGTTTCTGGTGTACGGAGGCTGAGTTCAATCATTACAAAGGAGTAACTGAGGCTATCTCAGGATACACTGGCGGCAACAAAGACAATCCGACGTACAAAGAGGTTAGTTCTGGCACCACTGGCCATCGTGAAGCAGTGCTAATATATTATGACCCGAGCCTTGTCACCCTAGATGAGCTATTGAACAAATACTGGTCACACATAGACCCGACCGATGTTGATGGCTCATTTGCTGACAGGGGTAGCCAATACACTTCAGCTATATATTACTTTGACGAATCACAAAAAAGTATTATAGAAAAATCAAAATCAAGCTTAGAAAAATCAGGTAAGTTTGATAAGAAGATTGCTACCGAGATACTGCCTGCTGTGAAGTTCTACCCTGCTGAGGAGTATCATCAGAATTATAAAGACAAGAATCCTGTTAGATATAATTATTATCGCGAAGGCTCAGGCAGAAATGAATTCATAAGACTACACTGGCAAGATGGCACCACCACAAGCCTGAGCAATCCTAGCCAATATAACAGGCCGACAGATGATGAGATTAAAAGCGTGCTAACTGCTGAACAGTATAATGTTACTCAAAAAGAAGGTACCGAGAGACCTTTCCAAAATAAATATTGGGATAACAAAGAGATTGGTATATATGTAGACATAGTCAGTGGTGAGCCATTATTCTTGTCTTCTGACAAATATGAATCTGGTACTGGTTGGCCAAGTTTTGTGAAGCCGGTGTCCGATGATGCTGTTACGCTGCACGAAGACAAGAAGCTATTCACAACACGAGTTGAAGTCAGAAGCAAAGTAGCTAACTCACACCTGGGGCATGTATTCGATGATGGGCCAGAAGATCGTGGAGGTAAAAGATATTGTATGAACTCAGCAGCTCTCAGATTCGTACCACTATCAGAAATGGAAAAGGAGGGGTACGGTGAATATACAAGTAACGTATAAAATAAAAGCCGCACCACATGGTGCGGCTTTTATTTTATTTTACTTACTTTGCACCAACAGACAACACTACTTGTGTTTTGCCGTCTACATTAGTAGCGCTAACCATTGCAACCACCTCACCCTTTTTAACGACTAACATTTTAGTCTCTCCTGATGCGTAGTTAGACATAACAGTCCAACCCTTAGCAGCTAGCTCTTTTTTATAAAAATCAATCACTCCATCCACCGAAGAGCTTGTCTCTAAGTTTAGAACGTGCCCCATTCCACCCGCGTTAACAGCAGAAGCTGAACTTATAACTGTTGAGTTGCCATAAACAGGGATATCTGATGGGAAGTCAGAAGGGACTGAACCGCCCGATGTAACAGTCGTCTCCCTATCTGCAGACTTCATTGTGTAAGTCTTATCACCCATAAGTCCAGTCTTTACACCCACTGGCATACGAGACTGAACTGACCACCTAATAGCTAACAAGACAACAACCACCCCAACAACACCTAAAATAATTTTTGTATTTTTTGACATATATAATTTATATCTAGATAAAGTATATAATAAAAACTAAAGACTAAGTATAAGAATTATTCCTAGGATAATTCTATAATAAGCAAAAGGAGTAAATGAATATCTTTTTATAAAAGGTATAGCGTATTTTACAATAAGCAGCGCCACTGCAAATGCGGATACGAACCCAACGGCAAGCTGTATGCTATTACTGCCATGTAGCAACACGTCTCTGTTCTTAAGTATCGAGTACCCTGTTGCTGCTGCCATAGTTGGTACTGCGAGCAAGAAAGCGTACTTGGCTATTACCTCTCTCTCAAAATTCTTAAACAATCCGTACACTATTATCGCCCCCGAGCGAGACACGCCTGGAGCCATAGCAATAGACTGAATGACACCAATTATAACTGACTCTTTGTAGCTTATTGACGACACTTGTTTTGATTTTCTTTTTCTATAAATATATTCAGCTACAAGTATAAGCACTCCTCCTAATATTAGATTAACTGCTATTAGCATCGGTATTTCCAATAACTTATTAACCGTATCTTTTGCCAAGAACCCTATCACAAGAGTTGGCATGACACCGACCAATAATAATTTTATATTTTCTAACTTAAGAAACTCTTTAAAGTAATAGACCAGCACCGACAGTATCGCTCCTAACTGTATTGATATTTCAAAAACTTTTGTGAAGCTATTAGTTATATCGTTATTCAAAAAGTAATTAGCTAGCACGAGGTGAGCGGTTGAAGATATAGGCAAAAATTCAGTTACTCCCTCTACCACCCCCAACATTAAGGCATCTAGTGTATTCATTAGAAAATTATAGCATAAGAAAAAGCCGGGCTAGCCCGGCTTTTACTGCGAAGCACCTTTCGCTGCCGCTACGTACGCTTCCATCGATTTGTGATTGAAGCCATCTTCAAACGTGAATACGACATCGGTAACACCCAGAGACTTGAGAGCAGTCACGTCGTTGCCCGCAATACTAGGATCACACAGGACCGCAATGCGACCCTTTGGATTAGCCGACCGAGCTGCCACCAATTGTCCGTGTGGCGGAATAATCCCGGAACTAATGCCAACAAAAACTGGAATCACTCCGCATGCATTTGAAGCTTCAGAGTAGTACAACATCTTTTGATAAGTCTCTCTATCACGTCTTACAGTTGGTATCAAAGAGAAAATGTTTGGAGATGTAATCTTTTTACCCAAGTGCTCAAGAGCGCTCAGGTTGGCCTGCTCGGCTGTAATCACGTAATCCTTACGAACGATTCCACCATAATGTGCCATCACGCCTTTGGCCCAAGATGGGGTCAAACTTGAAGAAGATAGCACCCCGAGCCCACTAATGAAAATGTGTGCTTCAGTTAGCAACTTCCTAGAATCAACTTCATCTATCGCTTGCTTAACATTGTTTTGTTTGTAGCAAACGAACAAACTAGAAAACCCGTAGAAACGTGCGATGTCAGAGTACTCATACACGTCACTCAGCCTACGTCCTGGAGCAATCAGATGAACTTGCATAGAACCTCCTTTGTCTACAAAAACTCTAACATATCTACTTTTTAATTACAAAAATTGTATCGTCTATTGTTTTTATATGTTCGAACTTTCCACTTTTCAAAAGATACACTTTTGCGGCAACACTCTTCTCTATGTCTTCACGAATATTAGATACAACATACACACCTTTTGGGTTCAACATCTCGGCGAATTTCTCTACTTCGTTAAGCCTGCTAACATACGCGTCAATAAAAATGAGATCGAAGCTTTTACTTACCCCTTCACTCTTCCAAGCTTCATATACGTCAAAATATCTACCCTCGATGAATTCAGCTCTATCTAGCGCCTCCTGCCCGCAAGCGTATGCTACGTTACGCTTGGCTCTGTCTATTAACCTTGAATGCTTTTCTATTGTCACTAACTTCAAATCTTTCTTTTGTAGAAAAGTAGCTGCTGTTAAGCCGAGGGCAGTACCTAACTCTAGAACACTTTTTATATCTCTTTCTTTACAAATATTTAAAAGCTCTAAGTAATGCTCAAAAGGGTATGCCCCGTCGTGATTGAGCATTTGATTAATAAGAGTTTTGAAATATAAAACTTTTAACTTGAACATCTTTGCGAACTATCCAAGCCTGTTAAATAGTGGCTTCTCGGGCATTTTATTTTCCTTGATACATTCCAAAATTTTAGAAGAAGTTCTTGGCATAAACACTTCCAGTTTTTTAGCTATTATATATAAATCTTCTAAATAAATAGAAACCATTTTCTTCGCTTCCTCTGGATCTGTTTTGAAAACTTTGAAAGGTTCTTGATTTTGAATAGATGCATCAATCCACTTTAGAGCAAATGTTATTAATTTAATAGCACCATTTAAATCAAAACTTTTAATACATTTTTCATAATCTTGCCACACCTTGTCATTCTTTGTGTTAAAAGAAAAATCTTTTTCCTGTTTTAGGGTTACTCCGTAAGATGAAGCCATCTTCATTACTCTGTTCGTTAAATTACCAATACCGTTCTGAAGGAAGGCTGTATAAGCAGAAGAAATGCTGCCCATTGTAATGTCACTGTCGTCATACGTTGAGACCTCGTGACACATGACGAAGCGTAATACCTCCTCAGGATAATCTGTAACACTTTTATATTTTTCAATAATATCAAATGGACTAATCACATTGCCAATACTCTTACTCATCTTCACCCCACCGCTTATAATGTGACCATTAATATTTATAGTGTCAGTATTCTTAAGTCCAGAAGAAAGTAACATCGCCTGCCATATCGCTGATTGCGCCTTGTTGTTGTCTTTACCACAACACTGTGTCACCTCCCCCTCTGCCCAGAATTTGTTAAACACCTCTTCACTCTCACTACCCCAGCCTAAAGTAGAAATGTACGAATTCAAAGCGTCGAACCATACATACATTACATGCTCATCGTCCCCTGGCACCTCTACACCCCAAGGCATCTTACTCTTAAGACGTGACACAGAGAAGTCATGTAGCCCAGCTTGAACAAAGCTCTTGATCTCATTTTGCCTCGTCTCTGGCTTAACTAATCCACGTGAATACAGTGCGAGTAAGTCATCTTGATACTTAGAAAACTTGAAGAAATAATTCTCCTCTTCACTTATGACCAGGTCACGATTGGGATGATCTGGACACTTGTCATCTACTAATTCGCTATCAGTCTTTTCCATTTCGCAACCAACACAATACTTGATTGTTTGCTTTGCTTTGTATATGTCACCCTTCTCTAAACATATATTCCACATTTTCTGGGCCGCAGCAATGTGTCTGTCTTCTGTGGTGCGGAGGAATCCGTCATAAGAAATATTGGTCAATTGGCAGAACTCTTTGAATCTACTCGAGTACTTATCTGTATACTCCTTAGGGGTCAGTCCTTCCTTCTGCGCGCCTTCCCATATTTTCTGTCCATGCTCATCTGTGCCCGTATTAAAAAAGACCTCTCTGCCCTCTCCACGCCAAAAGCGCGCTATAACGTCAGCACGTATGAACTCCATAGCGTGACCTATATGCGGATCAGCATTCACATATGGCAGTGTCGTAGTTATATAAAAAGGCTTCATGATTTTAGTTAACCTCTGGTATCTTGTGATTGTCCAGGTCGTCCAAGAATCCTATCATAATAGCAGCAAGCGGTACAGCAATAAGTATCCCCCAGAAGCCAGCCAACTTTGCACCAACTATAAGAGAAATAATAACCACAACACTTGGTACGCCAACCATTTTATTCATAACATTCGGATATAATATATGATTTTCTATTTGACCTATTACAAAGTAAGCCAAGAAAACAATACCAGCAAGTGTGACACCTCCCTCAGACAGGGCAACGAGGGCGGCTGGTATCATAGCAAGAGTTAACCCAACAACCGGAATAAGTTCTCCTACAAAGGCTAGCAATGCAAGGAATCCTGCATACTCTATACCAATAACAGATAACGTTATGTATACCATGAGCGAGATAATAACTCCGAGCACAATCTGACCACGTGCCCAGTCGCTAATTTTCTTCTGACTTCTATCCCAAAGATTAATAACATACTCCTCATATGCGCGAGGTGTAATTATCTTTAAAAAGTTAGACACTCCTTTCTCTTGCATAGCCAAGTAAAACGAAAGTACTGCGATCAAGAATGTATTAAATAAGTTATTGATAACAATACCTGTTGCATGTAATGCAGACCCGGCACCGAGAACGAAATTCTTTAATATTGTTATTATCTGCCCTTCTGATATTTGTTTAGATGTTTCTTCTAAATACTTAGAGAGGTCACTAACGCCGAAGTCTAGCCCGAACAAAGACAGCTGATTCAAAAGTTCTGGCAACCTTGCCAAAAACGTAGACATATCTGAAGCAATTTTTGGTACAAAAAGAATAACCGACACCGCAATAAAACCTGCTCCAAATATATATGTCGCTGGTACAGTGGCCGAGCGAGGTATCTTATACTTTTTGCCAAGCTTAACTATTGGCTCCACTGCTGAAGCAAGTACAACTGCAACCAAAAGTGCAATTATTAAGTCAGATAATAGGAAGCCTAATGAAATTAACCCCACCAATACCGCAGCACGTATCATTGTGCCAGTTGAAATACGTATAGTTGTCATGCTGGAATTATGACAAAAAAAACAAATAATAGCTACCCTTAAAAACTAATAAGCAAATACTGTAAATGTTCCGCTGTAAAGTTGCACTGTATCAAAAGTACCCTTATCTTTACCAAAGACCTCTATTTTGTAGTCTTTCTTAGATGTTATCTGATCTGGATTCAAACTTATTGTATAAGAGGTTCCTGGTAATATTCTCTTCAGCTCCTGTGTAGAAGATCCTGACCAGACACTAGTCTTTTTGTCATATGTAACATTAACCACTACGTCGTCTATAGCATTCTGTCCATTATTGTTAATACGTATATCTAAGTTATAAGGCTTATCTACTGACGCAGACTTAACCTCTCTGGACTCTACTTTTATTATCCCGTCTACTGTTACTGGTGTTGGAGTAATTAATACTTCATGTCTTGAGCTTGCATACTGTGACCCTTCCCCTTGATCACTCTTAGCAGAAACATACACACGAAAAGTCCTGCTTTCATTTAGACTGTTTTTAAAGCTGCCCTTTATCTGAAAAGTCTTCTCGTCACCCAAAGTGAGCGAGTCTAAGTCGAACCTGGTCTGACTTGTGCTGCTAGCACTTCTTTTTAAAACGAAACCGGTAGGTAATTCAAAGCTAACAACGCTTGGAACAAAATCATTCTGTGCCACATTTTTAATTTTGGCCTCAAGTATGAACTCGTTATCATTAATAACTGACTCTGGCCCTGTTAGGTCGAGAGTCACTAATGGGGCTGATATTTTTACTGAGTTGTCGCTGAACTTGTTATAGGTTCCACCAGATCCAGACACATGATATGAAAGTGTAAGATTAACATTTCTAATGTCTCCTTCTTCACCGAAAAATGTTATCTCAGTTGTGGTCGCCAATATACTATTAGCTGACACGTCACCGAAGTAGAACTCTTTTCTAACTTTATCTAAACTACCATCAACGCTTCTACCTCTCTCGTACACCATCTCAACAGAAACGTCTAGTAGTGAAGAAGTGTTCTGATTAGATACACTGAATTGAAAGTTTTTAGTCTTGCCTGAGTCTGCAAAAAGCGATGAGTCGATAGCAAAGAGAATCTTGTCATTAGAAACCAAGTTCCTCTTAGAGTACACCTGATAAGCAGCAAAAGCTCCCGCTAACACGAACAACACAATCGAAGCAATAAGAAACTTAAAAAAGAAAGTTCTTTTAGGTGGCAAACCTTGGTCACCTACAACCGGAACAGCATTAACCGGCTCGCTTCTGTCCCAAAAAGGAGAAACGTCTGTTCTGTTTGGATTATCTATGTTTTCGTCCATCATATTGCATATTATTATAACATGCTGCTTGCGATAGACTTCTGTATTGTGCTAACAAAATGTCTTTTATTGAGAGACGCTAATAGGTAAATATCTCCGACTGAGCTCTTAATGTATTCTTCTTTGCTTATAGATAACTCTTCTATGTCTAGGTAGCCGAGCTGAATAAGAACATCCGCATACAATGCAATACGCATAACTGACAAGTCATATTTACTTACATCAAAAGAAGCAAAAGATATTAACCTTTGCCACAACTTTTGATTCTTGCCTTCTCCGTGTATGAACTTTTGCAAGCACTCACATATATGAGGTAAGAACTTAGAACTATTAACTGCCTCCACTGCTCCAGTTAATCTGTATATCTCTTTACCTTTTACAACAGTAAGCTCGGATAATTTATTAACACTAATGTGGCCTCTTAACTTCACACTCTTTCTGAGCGATTGAGACTTTATGCTTATCATCCCAAAGTCCTCGGTGTAGGCTTTTATAATAATATCGTCCTCCCCACTTGGATACATCGCAACAATAAAACTTTTAGTTGTATGCTTCTCAATCGCCATCTAAGCTTTTTTAACTTGTAGTTCAGAACCAACTTGAACATCTCGTATTTTCATCTCTTTTTTATACTCTTCATCTGCAAGGCTATATCTGTCTGCATCAATAAACAGCACTATCTCGTCTTTACTAGCTAAACCTAACTCTTTTCTTTTATCTTTTATTTCACGAGATAGATCTCTTTTTTGACCCTCTACCCTTAACTCTTCTGTTATATTTGTGTCGAGAGAAAGAGTGTCAGAATGTATTATCTCTTTTACATTAACCTCATCCTTTACTATATCCTCATACTGACTTTCTAATTTAAAGTTAACGCCTAACGACTGCAATGGCTGTCTTACTTTTATATTGCTCTTCTGTCTTAGCATAAGCGCGTCACTAACCAGAGATCTTACTTTTTGCATTTCATCTAGAACAGAGGTATTAACATCTCCTGAAGCAAATACGGTCCACCTATCAAGATGAACACTCTCCGCCTGACCACCAACCTCCATATACACCCTCTCAGCTAGGAATGGCATAACAGGTGCCACCAGCTTAGCTGTCTCTATTAAAACATACTTTAAAGTTGATAACGCTTCTATTTTGGCATCTTGCCCCATGTCTCCCTTTAACCTTTCACGCGAACGCCTAAGATACCAAGTAGACAGGTCGTCAATAAGAGGCGTGATTGGATTAACTGCTTCGTCTAATTTATAAGACTCATATCCATGCGTTGATTCCATTACCCTGTTCGAGAGATTGCTTATCATCCATATATCTAAAATATTCTTGGAAGATCTCGATGCCTCGTGCGGGAGATCTGAATACATTTTGTAGAACTCAACAACATTCTCAAGTCTCTGTATATTTTTCTTATACACTTCTTCCACCAATGAATCACCAAATGGTGTATTCTCGCCCTTAACTAGGGGGCTTGCAAGTAACGCATAGCGCAATGCATCAGCACCAAACTTCTCAACCAGAGCTAGTGGATCGGTGTAATTCTTCTGACTCTTGCTCATTTTAGATCCATCTTCGGCCATCACAAGACCATTAACTATGACGTGTTTATACGGAGCCTTTTCAAATAGTCCAACACCGAGGTTAATCAAAGAGTAGAACCAACCACGTGTCTGATCTAAACCTTCCGCTATAAACTCAGCAGGAAAGTTCTCCTCGAACACTTTCTTGTTCTCAAAAGGATAGTGCAATTGCCCGTATGGCATTGAGCCAGACTCGAACCAACAATCGAATACATCGCCAATTATCTTCATGTCTACTCCACGTGAATCTTTGAGTATAGTCTTATCTATATATGGCTTATGTAGGTTAATAGCGCCCGTCTCATCACGCGGAACAACTTTGTAGTCAACTTTTCTAAGCTCGGCATTCTTGGGATATAACTTCGGATCATGCTCCAACTCGTCTTGTATCAATTGCTCTTCAGTTATTAACCCTGCACCACAAATCATCATTCTCATCGGCCCACCATGGGTGACAATTAGAATGTTTTTATTTTCATGTTTTGTTTCTAACTCCTCCATCAAGCTCATCACTCTATTCATTACTTCACGGTGTGTCTCACCCGTAGAGATTCTGGTGTCTAATTTTAGATAATCAATTCCAAGGTCGTCTATATATTGATCCAGCTTCTTACCATCGTATCCGCCGAAATCGATCTCCCTCAGCCTGTCGTCGAACTCAACCTTAGTAGGCCCCGCCACTAGTTCTGCTGTTTCTTTCGTTCTCAAAAATGGTGAAGAAATTATCAAATCAATACTAAGCTTATCTATTTCTTTTTTTGTATCCAAAACTTGAGCCTTACCTTTTTCTGTTAAGTGATTATTAGGGTCACCAAGCGAGTCTATAACCATATTCACATTACTGACAGTCTCGCCATGCCTCATAACAAAATAATTATTCTTAGCTTCTCTTGCTATTTCTTCTAGAGAACCCACAACTTTTGTCTCAACTCCATCGACAGACCTCCACACAGGAAGAGGCGCGCCCCAATAGCGTGAGCGTGATACAGCCCACTCACGAGCACCCTCTAACCACTTACCGAATCTTCCATCTCTTATATGCTCGGGCACCCATTTTATTTTTAAGTTTTCACCAATTAGCTTGTCTTTTATTTTGGGCACATCAACAAACCAACTACTTGTTGCATAATTAAGTAAAGGTGTGGCGCATCTCCAACAAAGCGGATAAGAATGCACTATTTTTTCTTTTGAAAAAAGCTTACCATTATGAGCTAGCCACTTAATTATCTCTATATCTGCCGACTGACTATCACCTTTTTTCTTAACAACCATTCCAGCAAAGTCTGTAACCTCTTCGATAAACTGTCCATTCATCTTTACATGCTTTATAACTGGTATGTTGTTAGCCTTAGCAAGCTCCATATCTTCCGCACCAAATGCTGGCGCCTCATGAGCAATACCGGTACCAGACTCGTCAGTTATAAAGTCCGCATGCCATATCTTCCAAATGTTTTCTTTGTTGTCTATGTCTTTATCTTTAAAATAAGGAAAAATTGGATAATACGACTTGCCTATAAGATCTTGTGTATTTATATCGATCACACTTTCCACTTCTTTACCTTTAAAAACTTTTTCTACTAAGCTTTTGGCAACAATATAAAAACTTTCACTATCTACAAGTTTAACTTTTACGTATTGTAAACTTTTATTAACAGCGAGAGCGGTGTTCCCTGGCAATGTCCACGGTGTGGTTGTCCAAGCGAGTACAAATGTATTAGGCTCTGAAACTAACTCGAACTGCACAGTTACAGATATGTCTGTTAAGTCGTGATACTCAAGACCAACCTCAGACTGGGCAAGTGGGGTCTCACAACGAGGGCAGATATGCATCATTTTAGACCCTTCATAAGCTAAGCCTTTATCAAAAAGGGTCTTCCATACCCACCACACACTTTCGGTGTAAGTTGCATCCATTGTTTTGTATGGGTGATCCATGTCAGCCCATCTACCGAGACGCGGAATTATTTTCTTCCACTCATTCTCATAACGCAGAACACTACTAGCTGCTGCAGCATTAAACTTATCTACTCCATAATCCTCTATATCTTTCTTACTGTTAAGGCCGATTTCTTTCTCAACCAAATTCTCAATCGGCAATCCATGACAATCCCAACCCCATACACGACGAACCGACTTTCCATTCATTGTGTGATATCTAGGTATCGTATCCTTGATGGTGCCGGCTAATATGTGGCCATGGTGAGGCGTTCCTGTTGCAAAAGGTGGACCGTCATAGAATGAATATGCACTCCTCGGCTTTTCTCCTGCTGGCATATCTACGGACTTTTTAAAAATATTTTTTTCTTTCCAAAAATTCTGTATCTCTATTTCTTTTTCGTTGATTGTTTTTTTATCTAGTTGCATATTTATATTTTAAAATTTAATAAACAAAAACTCGTCCACAGAAATCAACCTTATTAGACTGATTTCCAAGGACGAGTTTTGTACTCGTGGTACCACCTTGTTTCGAAAATATAATTATATTTTCCTCATTTTTTGAGGGTCTACTCTGATCAAAGTCATTTCTTCCTCAAGCTCCGCGGTGATTAGTCGCATCTACACTTATATATCCATAATACAACAAAGGGGTTAATATATCAAACCTTAACCTTCTACATTCTATCTGGCACAACAATACCTAATATCTTTAAGCCTTGTCCCAAATTAGAACAAACATTATAGGCAAGCTGCTCATTGCTCTTACTGCCAGATATTTTCTCTGTGGCATACCAACTATTAGCTGCACGAGCGAGCTCTATCAAGTATGAACACAACTTCTGTGGTGCTGTCTGACTCACCGCCTCCTCCAATACACTTTCGAATTTGGAAAGTGTGAACAGTAGCGACCTGTTGTCTTCATTGGCTGTAACATTCTCTCCAGTATTTTGACCGACAGAAAATAGTCTCGCATATGAATATTGTAAATATGGACCACTGTCCCCCTCTACGCTAATAGCCTTATCAAAGTCAAAGACAACGTCACGCCCTGTCTCTTGTTTTAAAATAGAATACTTAATAGAAGCAATGGCAGTGGAGGTTAACACGTTTTCTTTTTCTAACTCATTGTCTATGCGACTCGAGAGGAATTTATCCTTAAGCACATCTTTTACATCATTAATAAGGTCTTCACCAGCAATCACATTACCACTACGACTAGACATCTTGCCGTTAGCGAATCTCATCATGCCGTGACCTTTATGCTCCATCTTATTTAGGTCGGCTAGACCGAGGTCATTAATAGCCGAATATAAAACTTTAAAATAGTCAGACTGCTCATTACCGGTTATGACTATACTTTTATCAAACTCGCCCAATCTCTCTATCTTCATCTCAACGTTACCGAGGTCTTTGGCCTCATAAGTAGGTAATCCATTTTGATTCAAAAACACTCTCTTGTGTAACCCCTTATTCTCTCCGTCATATATAACAGCACCACCATCACCAACTTCAAATACACATTTACCTTGTGGAGTCGTGTTATCTTTTACCAGCTCAGTACCCCTACTCGCCACTTCACTTTCGAATATATATGTATCGAATTTTGTGCCAAGCATTTTATATAACTCTTCAAAATAATCCAGACTCCATTTGCGACCGGCTTCGTATATTTCGTTTATTCTAGTGTCAGACTTCTCGTAAATCTTTTTATTTATATCCGCAACAGCAAGCTTTACCTCTCCGCCATCAATATCCCCCTCAAATGCTTTATACCCTTCTGCATACTTCTGACCCAGCCACTCAACTTTTTCTCTTATTGTTTTGCCACTCGCACCCAAATCCTTGAACTCCTCGAGTGAATTAAGTATCGCCCATATATTGATCGCAATATGCCTACCAACATCACCTTGATAATTAACACGCTTTACATCTGCACCACCCGCCTCGTACAATCTAGCTATGGCTTCACCGATAATATTAGTCATCAAGTGGCCAATATGGAAAACTTTAAATGGATTCGGGTCTGTGTATTCGACTAACACTTTCTTACCCTCATACTCTGACTTTACATTTTTAACATCTTTTACGTTAGATAAGATAAACTCATCTGTTAATGTAAAGTTAATGAACCCTGGTCCTGCCACTTCAACTTTTTTGAATATGTCGAAGCTTGCCAACTTGTTACATATCTCATCTGCCAACTCTTTTGGATTTCTTTTTAAATCCTTAGCTGTTGCCATTGCAACATTGGTAGTAACATGCCCGAACCCGTCATGCTCAGTAAATGCAACAGAAAAATTCTCAGCTCCGCTAGTCTCTTGTACAATTTTTCTGATTTGCTTTAACATGTGACCATTCTAACAAAATAAAAACAAATAACAAAAACAGTGCGCAAGCGCACTGTTTTACTTGACCACCGAACAGCATTTAAGTCGAAAGATACTGCTCGATGACGGCGATCACAGAATTTGAGACGACAGTCGGATCATTAGGTGTTGCGTCCACAAAATGGCACGGAGTATCTACTTTGCTGGCAAAAACTCGGAATCCATCTCGAACCCTTGAGAAAAACTCAAGCCCAGCGGAGTCGAATCGGTCGTCACTTGATCGGCGACCAGTACGCTCAATTGCAATAACTGGATCAGTATCAAGAAAAACGTAAGCATCCGGGATTGGTACCAGGTACTTCCTTGTTTCCCAGAAAAGACCCTCAAGAAACGGCTGCTCCCTAGCGACCACCTGATAAGCGAATGTTGATGAGTCAGACCGATCAGAAAGTACGGTCTTGCCCTGACCTAAAAGCGCCGAGATAACGCTCCTAAGCTCGGACCTTTGCGCCAAAAGCAGAAAAACTTCTGTCGCCGGCTGCATTGTCTGGCCCAGAAATAGGCCTCTTATCTTTTCTCCGAGTTCGGTTCCTCCTGGTTCGCGCACAAAAGCAAACCCTGGGAATCTTTGCCGCACAGCCTCAATGACAGTACCCTTACCAGTTCCGTCCATACCGTCTACAACAATGAGCTTTACATTACTCACAGATCTTTCTCCTAGAATAAAACCTTTTAAACAATACATCAGTTGCGAGCAAAAAGCAAAACGAAACCCCGCGAGCCGTAAAGCGAGCGGGGTTATTCTTTGCTCAAGATCTCAAGCAATTTTTGGGCGGCATCAAGCCCTAAACCGCGCGTGCATGAGTCAATACTTGGGCATTCGAAACGAAGCATTAGCTGATTTGGATTGCTCTCAAACAAGAAAACGGAACCAAATCCAAGCAGGTCGTAACACCAAGCCTCTTTTTCTGTTTCTGGTTTGTGGTATACAGGAGAAACACCACAACCATAAACCACGGACCAGGCGCTGTTAGCGAAAACATGTAACCCGACTTCTGGGTCTGCAAATCTTGTCTGCATTTCAAGTGCCCTGATAAGCACCGACAGATAAGAAACTTTCATTTCAAACCTCCTTTCCTGTCCCAGGTTTGGCGAAGCCAAGGGTCGTTACCCTCCACCTCAATTGTTAACCGAAAGTCAGTAACCCTTTTGGCGAACTCTCCTTCACCTCTGTCTACTTTCGTCGTCGGATCTTGGTATACAACCACAAACCGATCAACAGCAACACCAGGATTGAAAAATGTGAGCGCACTAGCATCCACCTCCATAAAAACCTCCGAAAGAACTACAATTTATTTTATCCTACTCTTTTCTGCAGATGTTCGCAAATATTAAAATCTACTTCCCTGTACTGCCGAAGCCGCCTTGTCCTCTGGCAGAATCCGACAACTCGGACACCTCTTCTACTTCACACAACTCAACAGTTTGGATCAACATCTGTGCGACTTTGTGGCCGTGTTCAAATGTGTAAGTCTCTTTGCCAAGATTATTCATCATCACTTTTACTTCACCACGATAGCCAGCATCTATAACCCCACACAGACTCTTAACTGATTTTGACCCTATGCTAGACTTGTCCCAAATTAAACCGACATAACCGAGTGGTATCTCGAACGCAACGCCTAACGGTATCATCACTGTCTCCCCCGGAGCAATAACATGCTGGCCACAAGCGTATAGGTCTATACCAGCATCATCATTATGGGCACGAGTTGGAATGCGAGCATCGTCACGCAATTTTTTTATTAGGACTTTCATATTTAAATTATATTTTATTTCAATAGATTTTACAAAAAAGAAAACGGCACCAAGGTGCCGTAAAAGAACAACGATCTTAATCTTATGTGGCGGACTTTAGAAAGTCCTGTCCGCCGCTAAAAAGACCTCGATATTCCTGACCTTCTCCATCAAGGCCAAAAAAGACAAGTGAGGCAATGCCGCCCCTAATGTTGAAACGGACCGGGAACGGCGCATTGTTTGTGATTTCTACCACCAACCACTCTCCAGACCAAGTCGGAACCGCTTTTGTGGTGTTTAACGACACGGCACAACGAGCGAAACTGGACTTCGTGTAAACGCCCATCAAAACATTCGAAGGTAAATGAAAGCCGTTTTCTGTACGGCCCATAACCATGCTATGGGGTGGTATTTCGACAATGTCTCCCTTGACGTCGAACTCGATAAACGCTGATGCGTCAGGCTTCCAGGTGTCAAGCGGTGCTGTACGATTTTTGTCGCACATCATCCAGCCCTCTCTTCTGGCACGAACATCGTAACCTTCCGAAGTTAGTCCGTACGAAGGAAGTCCACCTTCTCGAACCTCTCGATCCACGAAATTGGTGATCATCGGCTTCCAGTTATTGCCAGCATCGGCTGGCCTTATACAAAGAGACTTTATAGTTTTTGCGCTGAGTATCACGGGGTTGCCCTCATGTTGTTAGTCCAATAAAAATCTACCACAAAACAAAAAACTTCGCGAATGCGAAGTTTTTTGTTTTGATTTTGTGTTACTTTGTAACCTCTAGACCCATTGAGCGAGCTGAACCTTCTAAGATTTTAACAGCTTGGTCAATAGTGTTAGCTGTTAAGTCTTTAAGCTTGATCTCGGCAATCTTCTCAAGTTGAGCGCGCGATATCTTGCCAGCTTTAGATGATCCTGGTTTTTGGCTTCCTGATTTGATACCAGCAGCCTCCTTGATCAAACTTGTTGCTGTAGGACTCTTAACTACGAAGTCATAAGTTCTGTCCTCGTAAGCATAAATCTTACAAGATAGTAGTCCTGACATTTCCTTAGTCGCATCGTTGAACTTCTTTGTAAAGTCTGCGATGTTAACCCCAGCTTGACCTAGGGCGGGCCCAAGTGGTGGCGCAGGCATTGCCTTACCAGCCATGATTTGTACTTTTACGTACTTTGTTACTTTTTTATCTGCCATGTTTTTGTTTTAATTTGAAATAATTTTCGTGTATAAGAAATATACGTAATATTGCTTTTTGCGAAATTTTTAAGAGCAGCAAACTCTAGAAGCCCCTATATAATACATTAGATTTTTCTAACTTGCAAGAAGTCTAGCTCCACCGGGGTCTCACGTCCGAACATGTTAACAAGTACGCGCAACTTGCCACGAACCCTGTCTACTTCGTCTACTTTACCCTCAAAGTCCTTAAACGGACCATCACTAATATGTACCATCTCTCCAGTTACAATTTCAACATCGTGAACTGGTGTTGCATTCTGCATCTTACCTAACAAGTAATCGACCTCCTTAGGGGTAAGTGGTACTGGCGTATTACCAGCTCCTACGAATCCAGTTACGCGTGGTGTGTTACGTATCGCATACCATGTCTCATCATCCACTATCATGTCCACTAGTACATATCCAGGGTACACCTTCTCCTCCACTTCAACACGCTTGCCAGCTTTTACTTTTATTTTCTTTTCTGTTGGGACAACGACGTTAAATATACGCTCGTTAAGATCTAACGAATCAATACGTTGACGCAAGTTACGCTCAACGGCGTTCTCGTAACCGCTGTATGTGTGCACTGCATACCAATGTCTCTCTCCTCCTAATTCTTGCTTAGCCATATTATTTTGTAAAGAATTTAGCTAATAACTTGTGTAAACCAAAATCTACACCACCTAAGAAAGCTGCAAGAAAAGCAGAAATTATAACAACTGCTACCGCACTAACTATAACCATTCTCCTTGTTGGCCATTTTACAAAAGCCATCTCAGCACGAACTTCATTTATAAATTTCATCATATGAATTTTGTTTGAAAACAACTTTTAATTTGAGAAATTTCGTAGGACCCACCTGAAAGGAAGGGTAAAGAAATTTTGAAAATAAAAGTTGTTTTTGTTTTTAATAATTTTTCAAATTAAAACACCCTTTCGGGCGTCTTAATTACAATAATATTACTCTTCTTGCGAAAAGTCAATTACTTGATTTCGTAAGTTATAGAGACGTTACTCTTCACTTCTTGCTCACCGGCATTAACGCTAGGAGCAACAGCATCCTTGGTCATATCGCGAGACATAGTCATGGCAGCCTCTCTTACATAAGGCATATAAGCATAATTACCCTCCTCAGAGAAAGATACAATTCTAACCAGATCAACACCAAGCTGATCAGCCAGCTTCTCGGCTTTTTGTTTAGCTTCGGCGATAGCTTTACCGCGAGCCTCTTCTTTTAACTTGTTAGTGTCGTCAATTGTAAACTCAGGGCCAGACACTTCATTAATACCAGCGCCAGTTATCTCAGTTAGAACTTTTGCAACCAGGTCTGTATCACGAACCTTAATCTCATCTGTTTGAACAGTCTCATATCCATCTAAAATAGCCTTACCTGTATTTGTGTATGTATATTTTGGAGAAGTGTAGTAGTTAACAGTCTTAATATCTTTCTCGTCTATCTTTAAAGCAAGCAAAGCCTTCTTAAGTGCGGCTGACTTTTGTGAAGCTTTTTCGGTTGCTTCTTTTGTTGTTTTTGCTGATTCACGTATTGTAGAAGTAACACGAGATATATCTGGTACAGCAGTAACCTTACCCTCACCACTTACAACTATTGTATTCTGCGGAGCAAGACCGATATACTTAACTGTTTTTAATTCTGAATAAGCATAAACAGCACACAATATAGTAGCCACCAATAAGAACAAACCACCCATTTTGTATAAATTTGATAATTCTTTTGACATATAAAGTCAGTATATTACTTATTTTTTAGTTCGCAAGGATTGGCAAGTCTTTTCTGTTGGGGCCAGGTTGCAATATTTAGAAAAGTTCTCAATGGCCTTTTCTTTTGCGTAAGGTATTCCCAGCGAATCGGCTATCTCATAAGTAAAACCAAGATCAAGATAAGACAGTGGTGTGCTGGTGGCAAGCAATCCCTCTCCTGTCTCAATGGTGTCATACATATAAACCAACACACTATCCTCTTCTACTCCTGAGCGTATCATTTCTCTCAATGTCACCAACCTTTCTTGCATAAGTCTATTAGCGCTAACGCTAGTGTCTTGCTTAAAACTTTGGGTCTCATTATTAACCTCACTTCTAATGCTAGAGAAAAAGACTGACAGAATAAGGGTTAACAGGAGTATATTTGCTAGGAATAATTTAAACTTGTTCCCATTTTTAAAAAATAAAAATAAAGAAATTATAAAAAATGTAATAAAGATATAAAAGGATGTTTTAAGGTAAAAAAAGGCTGTTACTGTAGACAGCAAAAATAAACACGATAGTATTTTGGATAGAAAAGATACAACCTTTTGCATGTTGGCTATTTAAACATGTCTACAACCTTTTTCAAAATATTTTTGTCTATACAGACGTCGTCGATACAAAATGCGCCAGCAACAAATCTGCCTTGTATGTTAACAGACATATCGCCAGAAGTGGCACCAGGAACAATAGTAAGCTTAGAGGCATCATTAGGTCCTATTTGAAGGCTACCCGCTACAGTATTAACTAACTCTTTACCTATAGTTACATTGTTGTCGGCAAAGCTTTGATTGTTCTCTCCTATTAATATAGACCCCGATAAGCTGTTGAATACCTCTGGTGTAGGTGTCGCATACACTACTCTAGTAACCCCGTCTGCACCCTTTGGACCCCTAGTGCCAGCTACATACTTAACAATAGTCTGCCCCACGGCACGATTCTCTAGACTTGTTGTTCTCTTGTCTAACCCTTCTATTGCGGCAGAGTTTTGATCCAATCTCTTCTTAATCTCTTCTAACACCTGATTGGTGCTACTAGCTGGAACAAGTACACTAGCTGAAGGTGAGGCGATATTTATTATTGTAGTTGATGCGTCTCTTTGCATTGCGACCGCCGGCTGAGAAGGAATAAATCCTGTCGGAACATTCATGTCGCGATTCTGATTAGCTCTTACTGCTGGCATAGCAACGGGAAGATTGGACGCATAACATTTAGAGCGGTTAGAGTTATCAAAAACATAAGATAGTCCACAATAAACAGAAAGCGACATCTTGTCTATTATATTCATGTGAATCCTTGGGCTAGATGTTACGTCTTGAGCAAAAACGAATGAAGACATAAGTAATACTAGAGAAGTAGCCAAGCGATACTTTTTGAAATCCATATAAAAAGTATACGATAAATATGTGGAAAAAACAGAAAGTAATACACATAAAAAATATATACTGACTGTATGAATCAATTCGACCTCTCTTGGAAAAATCTGCTAATTATAGCTGGCATGCTGCTACTTGTGATTGTGATTTTCCTACTTTATATACACGGCAAGAATGTCTATGTAAAGATATAAAATGCTTGATAAAAATATTTATTTTGTAAGGCACGGCGAGACAATATTGAACAAAGAGAAAATTAGACAAGCTGAGTCTGGAGGACTTTCTGATCTTGGCAAGAAACAAACTACAGAGTTAGCAGAAAGGTTAGAAAAGTTCCATATAAAAAAAATATTCTGTAGCCCGTTCCAAAGAACAATAGAAACGGCCGACATAATTAACCAGAAGCTAGGATTAACTATAGAATACTCACCCCTACTCGCCGAGAGACATAACCCTTCTTCTATTGTCGGCAAAAAGTACGATGACCCCAAAGCAATAGAAGCTATAAACGCCATGGACAAAAGCTTCCACGCGCCAGACTATAGATATGAAGATGAGGAGAACTTTGAAGACTTAAAAGCTAGAGCACTCAAAGCCAAAGACTTTCTGCAAAAGAATGCCTCAAACAACACATTGTGTGTTACTCATGGAATATTTCTAAAAATGTTGCTGTGTGTATTAATATACGGCAAAGACTTAACTGTTGAGCAATATGTTAAGTTGGCAGTGTTCAACCCAGTAGATAATGCGGGTATAACGTTAGTCAAATATCATCCACTTGAGTTCTTCAAAAACCCTTGGGAAATAGTCGCCTTTAACGACGCTAGCGTAGAGCTCAAAAACGTCCAGATCTAAACCACCATTCCGTCTGAGAGGCGAATGACGCGATCGCAAAGCTTTCCGTATTCTTCCTCATGAGTAACCATAACAATAGTTAGTCCTTCCTTGTTAAGCTTTCTAAAAATTTCCATAACTCTCTCACTCGAAGCAACGTCAAGATTAGCTGTCGGCTCGTCCGCGAAAAGTATTTTTGGCCTGTGACATATTGCACGAGCAACCGCTGTACGTTGCTGCTCACCACCAGACATCTCGCTAGGCAAGTTGCCTAGCCTGTGTCCCAGGTCTACAGCTCGTAAGGCCTCCTCCGCACGAGCAATAGCGTCAGTCTTCTTAACTCCTTGCATCAAGAGTGGCAACATAACATTTTCAGTTGCTGACAACTCCGGTATCAGTGAATAATCTTGGAAAACATATCCGAGCTCATACAGTCTAAAATTAGTCCTGTCGTCACTGTCCATCTTCTCTGTATTGCGCCCGTCTATTATAATCTGCCCTCCAGTTGGGTGATCAAGTAGTGACAGCTGATACAAACACGTCGACTTACCGGCTCCAGAGCGTCCCATAATAGCAACGAATTCGCCTTTTTCTACCTCAAGATCTACACCTTTTAGAACTTTTGTAATCTCCTTACCGTCCATGAAGGACTTCTCTAAATTTTTTACTGAAATAATTGCTGTCATAAATTTATCTTCCTAAAATTGCATTAAGTGTATTACGCCTTACGACCATCCAGGCCGGTATAAATCCAGCCAGCATAGCAACTATTATTAACGTCGCAACGCGTATCATTGTTGTAGATAAGTCAGCCACTAATATACCATCCGAGAATGGAAAGTCTATTGGATTCTTATCAAAGAATGGCTTAAGCCAGCCAAATGTAGCAAGAAGACCTAACATGGACCCACAGAATGCGTAGAACATACTCTGGAACACATAACTCCAAAGTATTGTCCCGCTCGTTATACCTATTCCTTTTAGAATTCCAATCTGTCTCCGTTTGGTGAGTGCATTAATAAATATAACAATAAATAGCGTAATAGCTGCAACCACAACACCTACCGAGCCGAACAATGTACCCAAGGCGCCGAACAGTTGCTTCATATTAATAACGAATGCAGGCGTACCCTCTTCAAAAGTCTGTATCTTTGCATACTCACCGAACCCATTCTGAAGCAATGTATCCCTTACTTTGACTGCATTGCCTCCCTTATTTAACTTAATAGCTATTTCATCCACATCGCTAATATTTTTGTTAGCGAATTTGCGCAACTCAGAATCAACCATAAATATTCCTGACGAGAGGTCACCAGCTTTGATCTTAAGTATGCCTTTTACTTTGTACTCCTGAGTTGTTGTGCCTATTGTAATGCGCACTTTAGTACCAGGCTCAACATCGCGCAAAGCGCTCGAGTCCACATCAGCCACAACAGAATACTTCGCCAACACGTCCTTGCCTACCAATATGTATTTACCAGCATCAGCACTTGTCAGATACTCACCTTCTATTACATTTTCACTTAGCTTGGTCACGACCTCTTCCTTTTCAGGGTTAATCCCTCTTATAGATACGCTTTTCTTATTAGCAACGTCATCACTTTTTCTGGTTGCATAATTAGCCTCAATGCTACCGCCAGATATATATCTAGCACTGTAACCCAGAACATCCGGCATACCGTCCAACGTGTACTCGATTTCTCCGGCTTTTTCTACTTTAGTTTTCTTCTCAAGCGGGCTAGCAACTACGTCGCCTAGATATTTCTCACGAAAAGCAACTTCTGAGCCTTGTATAAGACCAACTAAAATACCAGATACAATCACAAGGTTAAGAAATGTGATGAGCATCACAGCGATAATGAGCGCAGTAGTCCACTTACTAGCATGTCTTACAGTCTTTACCGCCAGAAACATTCCTAATTTAAGAGAATTCATATGACTTCCATTTTAACACAAAATGTGATATTATTAAGAGGTTCTAGAAGTGTAATGCTGACCTCCCGGTCGGCCGTTTTTATTAAAAAAATAAACAAATATTCATGATAGATTTAAAAATGTTAAAACAAGGTCTCGCTGAGTTAACTGGCGAGAAAAAGCTCCCTATTGAGAAGGTGCAAGAAGCTGTTGAAAAAGCTTTGGCTGCCGCTTATCAAAAAGAGTACGGTAAAAAAGGTCAACTAATTCGTTGTCACATTGACTTTGATGCGAATGTGATGAGCTTCGAGCAGGTCAAAATTGTAATAGATGAGAACTCTGTTAGATTCGAAGATGAGAATGCTGAACCCCTACCTGAAGACGACCCAAGATCGCTACTGCCTCGCTACAACGAGGAGCGTCACATAATGATTAACGACGCAAAGTTGTTAAAGAAAAATGTTGAGGTTGGTGAGGAGCTAGTATTCCCATTAGATCAAAAAGATGATTTCGGGCGTATTGCTGCTCAGACAGCTAAGCAAGTTATCATGCAATCACTGCGTGAAGCTGAGCGTGAACAAACAGCAACAGAATTCGGAGCAAAGGAAGGTACCATTGTTTCCGGTGTTGTTGAACGTGTAGACAGAGGTCTAACTTTTATAGACCTAGGCAAAGCTACTGCGATCATGCCTATAGAAGAGCAACTACAGAATGAGAGGCTAATACCTGGAGCTAGAGTTCGTGGTTACTTATACAGCATCGAGGACACACCTCGTGGGCTTAGCATACGCATGTCTCGCTCTCATCCAAAATTCTTATCTGAACTTTTCAAGTCAGAGTCAAGTGAAATAGCCGAAGGGTTAGTAGAAATAGTCTCAGTTGCTCGTGAGCCAGGAAGTCGCTCTAAGATAGCCGTCAGGACAACAGATGAGAAAATCGATCCTATCGGGGCATGTGTTGGCCAGCGCGGTGTACGTGTTAATGCCATCACCGCTGAACTACACGGCGAGAAAATCGACATCATCGAGTACAGCTCTGACTCTAAGGAGTTTATTAAAAAGGCCCTGTCTCCTGCTAAGCCTATATCTATCGAAGTAGATGAAGAAAATAAATCTGCTAAGGTAATAGTAACCAGAGATGAGCAATCGCTGGCTATTGGTAAAGGTGGGCAAAATGTACGCCTTGCTGCCAAGCTTACTGGCTATAAGATAGATATAGACGGTAGCGACGACGAGCTAGTTGATTCATCTGAGTCATACGAAGACGAATACAACGAAGAGGAGAACAATTAAAGAAATTGAAAAAATAAAATCATGAATATATTACACTCAATCCCCCCACTTAACGACGACGGACACCTTAACGTTATAGTAGAAATTCCAAAAGGCTCTCTGAACAAGTATGAATTAGATAAAGAGACTGGATTAATCAAATTAGACAGAGTGTCTCACACAGCCCAAGTATTTCCTTTTGATTATGGTTTCGTTCCTAATACACTCTGGCATGACGGAGACCCTCTTGATGTTGTACTTTTAACGACTGCACCACTTTTCCCTGGTGTGTGGGTTGAGGCTAGGCCTGTTGCAGTTATGGATATGAATGATAGCGGTGACAGTGATGCAAAAATAATTGCAGTGCCATCTTCTGATCCTAGGTTTAAAAATATCAAAGATTTATCTGATGTTAATGAGCACTTTATAAAAGAAGTTACTCATTTCTATGAGCATTACAAAAAGTTACAAAATAAAGTTGTTACGATTGACGGTGTTAGAGATAAAGCAAGCGCTGAAGCAGTTATAAAAGAATCGATTGAATTATATGCAAGTAAAAATAAATAAAGAAGAAAAATCTCAAGTTGAGATAGAGGTTACAGTACCTTGGGCAGACTTTCACAAATACTGGGAAAAAGGTTTCAAGAAAATACAAGACATGGTGGAGATACCAGGATTCCGCAAAGGTATGGCGCCCGAGGAAATGGTTATATCTAAGTACGGCGAGATGACTGTGTTAGAGGCTATGAGCGACCTGTGTATTAACGAGACATATCCAGCAATTGTGATGGAACACAAAATCAAAATTATCTCTCACCCACACATACACGTTGTGAAGCTGGCTCGTGGTGAAGACTTTGTATACCACGCACATGTTGACGTTATGCCAGAAGTTACATTGCCTGATTATAAGAAGATAGCAGCTGAGATTACAAAAGATAAAAAAGAAGCAGTTGTAACTGATGAGGATGTAGAAAAGGTTCTGTATGACTTACGCAAAATGCGCGTACAGAAGCCAGCAGACGAAGAGATAAAAGATTCTGACTTGCCAGCACTAGACGATGAATTCGCCAAGTCTTTCGGTGAAGAGTTTGCAACAGTTGATATATTAAAACAAAAAATCAAAGAGAACTCCCTGCTTGAAAAGCAACAAATTGAAAAAGAAAAACTTCGTAGTGAGTTACTCGAGAAGTTACAATCTGAGACAAAAGCTGATATGCCTGAGTCGCTAGTTGCAGGAGAGGTAGACAGATTAATGGCTCAGACAAAGCAAGACATAGAAAGATTCGGGGGTAAATTCTCAGACTATCTTACTCATGTTAAGAAGACAGAAGAAGAGATACGCAACGAATTACAAGAACCAGCAACAAAAAGAGCTAAGGTTCAACTTGTTATTTTTGAGATCGCTAACAAAGAGAATCTAAAACCAACAGAAGAAGAAATAGAAGCTGAGACTATTAAAATCCTAACTGCGCACAAGGACGCTGATGAAAAATCAGTACGCATGTACGCGGAGCAGATTTTAATCAATGAGAAGGTCTTAACCTCGCTCGGTGTGTAACTAAACAAAAAAACGGCCCGCTTCGCGGGCCGTTTTTTTGTTTAGTTAGTAACAATATAAATAAGTAACCCTAAAGCAACAAGAAATAGAACAGAATCAATAACTATCAAAGCCCAAGGTCTAGACACAGAAGACATCTCGCTTGTAGTAGGGGCCTCACTTTGTACAGCGACACTTGGGATACTAACTGGAACCGCTACTGGGGATGGTGCCTGCTCTACAACTTTTACAACTGGCGCGGGCTGAGCGACTTCTGTAATAGGCCTCTCTTCTGCTGCAAGTGAAATACCACTATCGGAGACTTTCGCCTCGTCTGCAGGAGTCCTCTCTGGCGTAGGCATTTTAAGATCTGCGACATTTACTTGTTGCTCACTGGGAGGCAAGTTCGTACTGCCCATATAATCATGGAACACCTTTACCCCCTCCTCTATATCCGCATTCTCCCAACCGCTAGCAACTAGCAAGTTACGCAGGGAACTTTCGGTTAGATTTTTATTGATTGAGACTATGCGGCTCAATACATCCTTAATAGTGTCTGTTGTCATAACAACAAGTGTAACTTTAGATTATTTATATATCAAGGGAAAACTAAAGAAAAACTTAATTCTGTTTATATTTATTAAGTAGAAGTGGTATAGCTCCGAGCGCTACCGCCCCAACACCTACAATTTTGGTGAACATATCAAAATCAAAGAAACTAAGAATACCAATATAAGCCAAGAATGCTGCCGAAATAAGAGGATAATAAAAATGGGTAACAGATTGCCAAGACTGTCTACTTATAATTCTCTTTGCATAATCTCTATAGAAATATGCGCAAGCAAAACCAGTAACACCAAGATAGAAACATATTTGTATACCTATAGCACTAATAGACATAGACAATATCTCATTAACTGAAGGTAAGTATGAAGATGCAAATATAAGCGCTGTTCCCATGCCCCACACAACTAATGTTGCTACCCATGGAGTTTGCCACTCTTTGTGTAGAGAAGAATATCTGCCGTGTAATATTCCGTCCCTACTCTTAGCGAATAATGTCCTGGTGAATTGCAGCATACCTGTCTCAATTGTTCCAAGAGTACTAAGAAGAACTACAATAATAGCAATATAACCATATGTGCTGCCGAACACTTTCTCTGCTAAGGCAAATATAATATTGGTATTGTAATGTTCAACATCAGCTGCGGTTAACCCCATCAGAGACAGAACCATGAACCCAATAAACATTGATATAAGAACAATCATAGTTAGAAACACCACCTTACCTGGTATTTTATTTTTCTCTTTTGTTTCTTCTGATAGATTAAGTATTACATCCCAACCCCAATAGAAGAACATAGCCGTTAATGCTCCAGTTACAAAGAGTGCACTGGTGAATCCAGTTGGTAAAAACCAATCCATGCTAATTGGATTAACTGGGGCATCGCCGAACATTATGAAGCCAGCAATAAGAAGTACTGCAAGTATTACCATCTCAACTAATGTGATTGTTGTTTGGACCACACTTGATAGCTTAATGCCTTTAAGCACTACTGCACTTACAAATGTTAACCAAAACACTGACAGTAACTCTACATAATTAACATTGTTAACATACTCTGGTGCGAACAGAAGTAATGTCGCGTTCGCAATTGGTAGCGTTCCTGAAACCATGAATATAGACACGGCAGCTAAGAGCGACCAGCCCACGAAGAATCCTAATGTCTTGCCAAATATTTTACTAACCCATGTATAAGATGTCCCCGCACTTGGATACATTTTATTTAAATTAATAAATGCAAAAGCAATACCAAGCATTATTAATCCGCAATAGAATATTGAGGCTGGCGCCAATACTCCAACCGCAGCCAATATTGTTGAAGTTGTAACCTCAATACTAAACGCAGGCGCCGTTCCCGCTATTCCCATTAATGTAGAGCCTAGTAATCCTATCTTATTCTCCGCTAGCCCCGCACCATTTTGTTCTGTTGCCATGTTAAGAATAAGTCTATAACAAATTTACTTGCTCTGTCTAATTAATTCTCGGGATTATTAAATACTCTTCATCATCATTGCCCAGACCCTCATACTTCTTAGCTAAATAGAATAATCCAACAATGGCCGAAGTGATTGCATCTAATTCATCATGTGAGACTTTTTCTCTATACCAATCACCCTCTTTCATTCCAAATTCTCTTAGCCCATCTTTTAGATAAGGCAGTCCTGCATGCTTACGAGGTATTTGCATTATATCTTGGGCTGCTCCTGGATAACTTTCAATCACAGTGAATCCGAGTGCTCTTAACTTCTTAGCTAATCTAATTCCTCTTGCTGTTAACTTCTGCATACTTGGTATAAGGCATGGGTACACATTCACGCCACGCCTCTTAAGCTCTCTCTCGCTCCAGCGCATAATACCTATCTCCCAACGTTTCGGATCATCATCAGTAACTCTAGTTCTACCTTTTGGTATGCCTAGCGGTGAATCAATTGAGATTAATTTTGCACCCGAGGCAACACATTCAGCGATTATTTGCTTGTCTGTAAATATTCTCTTAGTTACAACTTCTCCATCCTTATAAATTATAGCGAATCCACTCGGCCTCTCTTCACTGCCTGTTATATCAATACCAACTACTGGTTTCTTGCTCTTAGTTAATGACCATAATTCCTCCGCCGTAATAAGTGGGCCATTATACTTTTTAGTTTTGGTTTTTACACTCTCGCTTATATCGGTTTTATTGTGATTCAATTCTATATCGTGCAGCTTCTTAAGCGCATAACTAAGCATATGCTTCATACCCTGCACATCTGCATGATTATATGCAATTAATTTCTCAAGAGCCTCTCTATTGCCACGTCTATATTCATGATACAAAACAACAGCTTCATATCCTGTTACTCCAATTAACTCGTCAGCTCGTTTAAGTCCTAATTGCACCTCTATACTTTTCTGCCCTCCCGTATGCCCTGCTCTACGCAGTAGATAGCGCAAATCAATATGATGTTCTGGGAATTTTAATTCTGGAAAGTGATGCTCCAGGAATTTCTTATCGAACAATGTTCCGTTGAATGTAACTAATACTTTTGAATTATTAAGATCTCTCTGTAATGACTTCACATCACTCGGCTCAATTACATATTTGAATTCATAACCGTTGTCATAACCAATCATTGTGACCTTGTCATAATATTTAGACAGTCCTGTTGTTTCAATGTCTAGATAAATGCAATTATCCAAATGTTCCACTATGTCTTCAATCTTAACCATTTTGTATTTCTGATCTTAATTTCATCCAAACTTTACCTAGCTCATTCCTGCCTTGCCAATCTGGTCCACGACCCCAGAATGCATCCCTGTGTGAGTTCTCAACTATTTCTCTATTTCCTGTTTCAATTAGAGCATCTCTGACACAATTGTGCTGCGCTAATTTAGCACGAAGTATATCTTCCATTATTCCAATTTTAATCTCTGTAAAATTTTTAATTTTCTTGTCGTCGTTACTTCTGGCTATAGTCTTAGCGTCGTATGCAGACCTGGCTTGTTTAACTTTTTCTATTATCTCAGAATCTTCAAACTTGGCAGCCTGATAAGCGTGTTCAGAAGTCATCCACACAACCCCTCGCCACTCTACGGCAAAAGAAGAGAAATTAGAAAACATGTAATATTTACTTTCGTAGAATAAAATCTTATCTTCGTTCATTAACAAAGTATAACACCCAACCTCTTGATATCTTGGTGTGGCTATCGGGATTCGAACCCGAACTGAGGGCTCCACAAGCCCGCGTGCTAACCATTACACTATAGCCACCATCTTTTCTAAATTTGAAGAATTTAGTAACAACATATTAACACATTTTCCCTTAATTGTTAAGTTGAGTGTGTTACACTCTCTACTAATGCAAAAACTAAAAAAAGTTTTTAAAATATTTCTAAAAAGTGTTCTATTTGCTGCATTGTTCCTAATCTTTGCCTATGTCCTCGCTGCTGTATTAATACAGCCAAGCAATGACAGGAACTGGTCTACAGACCAGTCTGTACTACCCAAAATAAAAATCGGACCCAAAACGGTAACAATTGAAGACATACGCAACTTTACTTATGCTTCAACTACAAGTTACACACCAGCCTACTACAGCGCGTCATATGAAAGAGGATCCGTTAAGCGTGTCTGGTTCGTAGTGGAGCCATTCAAAGGGTTGGGAGCGGCACACACATTCCTATCTTTTGAATTCGACGATGGCAGATACTTGCCCATCTCAGTTGAAATAAGAAAAGAAAAAGGTGAAAGCTTTAACCCTATACTAGGCCTTATGCGACAATATGAACTTATGTATGTAATAGGTGACGAACAAGACCTACTTAAGCTGCGAACTAATTATAGACATGACAGTGTATACTTGTATCCGATGAAAACCACTCGCGAGCGTGCTAATGAGCTGTTCGAAGATATGCTAATACGCGCACAAGAGACGCAAGCTGTACCAGAGTTCTACAACACCATAACCAACAGCTGCACAACCAACATAGTCGAACATGTTAACAAAGTCTACTATCGTCGAGTGCCATTCGACTGGTCTATACTATTCCCTGCTGATGCCGACTATTATGCTTATAAGCTTGGTCTCATCGATACCAAGTTACCAATTGGTAAAATACGCGAAGCCTATAAGATTAACGACTTAGCCGAAAGATATCAGAACGACCCAGACTTCTCAAAAAGAATCAGAGGGTTGTAAATATTTTGGGTGCCCAAGACTGGATTTGAACCAGCACGAGTTGCCTCGCTACCACCTCAAGGTAGTGCGTCTACCAATTTCGCCACCTGGGCATGTCGCGCATTATAATACAAAACTCGCCTTTCGGCGAGTTTTGTATTTGTACTATTCTGTTACTGCTTCTGCTGTCTCCTCCACCACGTCGGCTGCTGTAGTCACACCATTCTTACTTACTCTTTTTGTGTCTACTTTCATGCGGCGACGAACGTCCTTGATTGCCTTCTCGCGAACGTAGTAAAGTTTAGATCTTCTTGTTCTAGCATGACGTACCACTTCTATCTTGTCTATATTAAGAGAGTAAAGTGGGAATATACGCTCAACACCAACACCTGAGGCAACTTTACGAATTGTAAATGTGGCTCCAGCTTCAGTGCCATGCTTGCGAGCAAGAACAAGGCCCTCAAAAGCTTGAAGACGGATCTTGCCGTCATTATCTTTTAGTTTACTCCAAACACGAACTGTGTCACCGCTCGCAAATTCAAGTTCTGCGCGGCTCTTTAGAGTTTCAGGAATAGTATTCATAGTGTGCATATCCTAACACATTTTAAAAAGCTTATCAAGACACTGCTCCATGTCAGCAGGTATAGGTGACTCTACCTTAATATCTTTATTTCTCAAGGTAAATTCTATACTTCTTGCGTGCAGCATCGTCCTTGTGGCTTCATCCTTACCAAGCCTTGAGCCATACAAATCATCTCCAATTATTGGATGCCTAATGCTGCGCATGTGTACACGTATTTGATGGGTGCGGCCCGTCTCTGGGTATACTTCTATATAAGTAAACTTTTTATCTTCACTTCTTTGTATAACTTTATAACGTGTCACAGCCTCCCTCTCTTCGCCTCTATAATCTTGCGAATAAGGGTCCACTACGCTCTTTTTTCTAAAGTCACTCTTGGCACGAGCAATTGGCGTATCTATCACCCCAGTCTCATTTCTAATATTACCTTCAACAATTGCACGATAGACCTTTTTAACATGATGCTCTTTAAACTTATTCTTCATTTTCTTAAAAGCCTCCTGTGTCTTACATATAACCATCACACCTGTCGTGTCCCTGTCCAAGCGATGCACTATACCCGGCCTATCATCCTCGCCTACACCAACCAACTCCGGCATACTTTTTCTTATAATGTCTGCCAACGTCTCCTCGTCGCTGCGCCCGTCAGCATGAACCATTACCCCAGCTGGCTTATTCATAATAAAAATATTATCGTCTTCATATAGGACTTCGAATGGAAAAGCTTTCTTTTTATACAAATCTGTAGCTAGTTGATTATTACTCATAAATACTGTATTATACTAGCACATATTCGGGGGATTAGCTCAGTTGGTAGAGCAGCGCATTTACACTGCGAAGGTCAGGGGTTCAAATCCCTTATCCCCCACCAATTATAAAAGTCGCCAGTGACACTGTGCGGCTTTTACTTTTTCTCATTAATGTATCCTTTCAAAATTTGCTCCACGCCCTGCAGGCGGTCGCGGTCAGAAACGTTTTCAATTACATCCGTCTTTGCGCCAGAAACCAACGCGGAACGTATCTCTTTTGCCGTCAACTGTTTTAGGGTTGCGCGGTCTTTGTTTCGACCTTTACAGGCCATTTTATACCCCAAAGAAAAAGTAAGAAATATATTGTATAATATAATCACTACTGTGTCAACTCATTAAAAAGCTTTTTATCTAAGTAAACAGCTGCCGCGATACCCATAGCAAAATTACCGTACGACACTCTGTTCTGAACAACGTTTTGTAAAAAACCATTATCTATATCTGCATATCTTAAAGACCTTGACCATATATTTATTGAGTCAATTGTTGAGTTATGAGTCCTGGTTCTACTGGCGTCTTTTCTTTGAAACTCCTCACTACCAACTTGGGAATTTTTTATCTCTTCTTGCAATTCATGAATGGTTAACATATATCTAAATGACTGCTTAACCATTTCCTTAAAAGCCTTGAAGACTTTTTCGTCCGAACGAGAGATTTCCAGAATCTCCTCAAATGGTTTTGGTAACATTTCTATTAACATACTTGTAGCTGTCTTATTTTTATCGAAACCGTAATCCCCCTCAAGCGGTGAGTTGTGTTTATCTGCAGCAGAAAGAGTGTCTACTTTATCTATGTGTTCCATAATTCCAAGTATAACAAAAATATGCTAGAGTATATGCTATTCCATTGTCCCCGTAGTTCAATGGATAGAACGAGAGCCTTCTAAGCTCTAGATCTAGGTTCGATTCCTAGCGGGGACACTTGTAAAGTGTACACAAAAGCAAAACTTAGGTTTTGCTTTTAGGAGTCGAATACGGGGTCGCGAAATAAGGAGTGAAGCGACTATATTTTGTGACCGATTCCTAGCAGGGACACCAATTTTAAAAAGTATCTGTGGCAACAAATACTAACTAAACATCAAAATCTGCTATACTTTTTGTATGAATACATTTTCTATACTAGATGCATACAAGGTCGGATGGTCTAAATTCAAAAATAACTGGAAATACGTAATAATTTCTGGGCTAATCATCTCACTGGTGACTTCTGGTGCAGACATGTATATGTATATTAAAAACTGGTCCTTCCAAGTAGAACAAGGTCCAATATACGCCCTAGCTAACTTTGTGCTTAGCTTGGTGGGTGTATTTTTAGGGTATAACTTGATAAAAGGCATACTGCGCGCGAGTGATAATCACCCTGTATCAATCAAAAATCTTTTTGAAAAAACTTCACACACATTAAGAGATTGTTGGAGATATATACTTATACAACTTATAACCGGAGCAATGTCTTTTGTGTTTGTATTACCTATTGCTATACATTTAGCTGATAGCGACAACTTCTACGCACCAGACCTCACATCATACTTACTGGTAGCTTTTGCGATAATTGGTGGATTGTATGTGTACACCCTATTCGGATTTTCAATTCTATCGATGATAGACAGGCAAAAAGGTGTAATCGCCTCTCTTAAGTACAGCTACAAAATATGCCACCCTCACGCATTCAAATTAGCAGCGTTTTATGTAATATCTGTAATTGTCATGACTATTGGTTTTGCTCTGCTTTTCATTCCTGGAGTAATACTTGCTGGCGTATTCTGCTTTGCAACGGTTGCTGTATACAGAAAAATATCTGATAACTAAATATAAATAAAACTAACTTCTCGTTTTATTTTGTCCTCTATTTTCCTGCCTATCATCTTAGCGGCTACGTTATTTTGAACTGACTCAACAAACACTTCCTCATCGCTAGCTATGTGTTTAGATGTGGCTTCTACAATATTATCTACCGCTTGGAAGCCTGCCTCATCTATATGTAATGAGCCATAATTGAAGGTATTTTTGTAACCATCTCTTGCTAGAACTTCTATTTGTGTATCTTCTATTTTAATTTTCATTTAATAAGAAGTATAAACCAGCTAAAAGAATAACGCCTATTACTAATAACACCTTATCGTACCTTTTTAAAATCAATCCTAGGGCATCTTGGCCATACTTTTCAGATAGCTTCGCCACCAGGTAGAATCTTGTGCCTCTACCCAAGAGGGATGCTAATGTAAAAGTAATAATATTAACCCCAAACATACCACCAGCTATTGTAAAGACTTTATATGGTATCGGGGTAAAAGCAGCAACCAGAACTGTAAAGAACGTACTACCCTCATACAGATGTTTAACCTTATCGAACACCTCCCAAGCATTATAAAAATTAATTATTTTAACTCCAATGGTGTGAAAGAAAAAGTACCCTACACCATAACCAAAAATGCCTCCGAGCGAGCTGGCTACACCAGTAAAAATAGCAAGGAATCTGGGTGTGTATTTTTTATACAAAGCAATCGGTGCCACCAACACATCAGGCGGAACTATGAAAAAAGACGACTCAGTAAAAGCAACCCAAAATAACGCATGCAGCTTATATTTTGTATTAGCAAATTTTTCCACCCGGGAAAATATTTTTTCTAAAAAGTGTCTCACTTTATTAGTCTACCTTAATTTGGTTCCGTTAGGTAATTGTTTAGTTGGAGACATTAATGCCAAGTCATCCCCAACACTTCCAGCTAGTATCATGGCCTCACTATAATCACCCATCATTTTGCGTGGCTCAAGATTGGTAACAAATGGGAACTGCTTACCAACCAACTCTTCTGTGGTAATATACTTCTTAATACCAGAGAAAACGTTTCTCACCCTTTCTTCCCCAAAATTAACCTTGAGTCTATATAACTTATCACTACCCTCCACCTCTTCTGCGCTTATAATAGTGCCTAGCATTATCTCAACTTTTGCAAAGTCATCTATTGTAATGTGATTATTTTCTATTTTGATTTCGTTTTCCATAATATTTAATCTTCATTATCTTCCTCTTCTACCTCCTCGTCTGCATATTTCTTAGGATTAATTTTATCCAAATATCTCTGCAAGATTATAGCTGCTGCTGCGTCATCCACATTGTCTCCGGCTTCTGGCTGCTTTCTAGCTTCTGCTGTACTGTACCATTCTTTTTCAAAAACAACCCTAACATCACAAGAATTCTCCAAGTTAACCCCGAACTCTCTTGCTTCTTTTGCTATTGGGTTTGGCTTACCTTTGCCATCCAAGCTTTCTCCTATTACAACAGTGTGTATATGTAACGCCTTTATAACTTCTAATGTGTCGCGTAGTAATGACTTATCATTTGCGGCTATCATCATTGGGAATGCTAACGCGCCTTCGTCATCACTTTCTGCAAATCCTACTTTTTTACTACCATAATCTATACCAAGATATTTCATTCTTAGTATTTTAACACAGAACATTTTGCCTGTCCTAGAGGTCTAATCTTTTTGTTGGATTTAGTATTTTGCTATGGTCCGTCTTCCAGGTGTCATCTACATCAATATACAGCTCTAGCTCATTTTGATCTGGATCTAATATATACAAGCTATGTGTCACATGATGATCGGCTGAGCCAACTATTTCTATTCCATTTTTTAGTAGAGTATCTTTTGCTTCGCGCAGCTCGTCATCGGTATTACCAATTTTAAAACCAATATGATAGAGTCCAGGCTTTGGATAATTGGTTACATCTTTCTGTCCGCCAACCTCAATCAGAAGCATCTCGTGATGAGTCCTACCTGTTGAGTAGAATGCAGTGTGCGAGTCTCTATGTATTTCTTTAAAACCCAAAATATCTCGATAGAAATTCGCAGATTTTTCTAAATTAGAAACATATAACACAACATGACCCAATTCATGTATTTTCATGATTTTAGCGGAAGTGGTGAGATTCGAACTCACGGACCTTTAAGGGGTCGTCTGTTTTCAAGACAGGTGCCTTAAACCACTCGGCCACACTTCCTTATAAGACAGTATTCTAGCACGTATATTAGTTTTTTTCTAGGCCAAACTTTTGTTAATCTTTTTGTCTGATTCTAGAATAAGCTCTTTAATCGGGTAAAATTTTTGATAGCCTAATACTGGGTTTTCTTCTCCGGAAATTTCAGTCATTGCTTGGATTGGGATTTTAATCAAATCTTCAGGCAAAACAAAAGTGTAAGTTCTATGTCCTTCTGTGTTTTTAAAACCTACCTCTAATCTAACCTTTCTTTTAAACATCTCTGCGCCATCGTTCAAAGTAGAGCTCTCGTCATAGAAAACCAAGCCAATCTCTGAAATATTTGGATTCGATATGAGCTCTTTTGGTACATCTGCATACGCCTCATTCTTAATTACTGCCTCACGCGAACCTTTGCTCCTATCCCTCAAAAAAGCCTCAATACTTTCCACGTCACTTCCCTGGTTTTTTCTATTCCACATATCACCACCCCCATCACCAATCTTAAAAGCTTCCATATACTCCATAGTATACTACACACATGGCCCCATTTATACTAATATTTTTAGTTGCCATTGTGGTGTTCATTTTTTCAATATTTAAAAAGGATAACTCGATCGCTGACATATGTTATTCATATGGATTCATGGTGGCTGCGACAACCTCCCTATTTTTAAACGATAACCCTTCTGTACAAAAAGTAATTGTGACAATCTTGGTTTTGACTTGGGGCATCAGACTGTCATATAGAATATATAAGAAAAATGCCGGCAAACCTGAGGACTTTAGATACGCCGCTTGGCGTGAACTCTGGAGCAAGAGCGGCAAATTATATTTTTATTTACGCAGCCTATTACAAGTTTTTATACTCCAAGCCGCTATCGCAGCAATTATCGTGTCCCCTGTTGTTGTTTTTGATGGCACATCCAAATACTTCTATTTGGGTCTAGTTATTTGGATATTTGGATTTATCTTCGAAGCTGTGGGTGATTATCAATTAGATAAATTCATTCGAAGTGGTGTTAGTGGCATTATGACTAGCGGACTGTGGAGATACACACGTCACCCTAATTATTTTGGTGAAGCTACAATGTGGTGGGGAATATTTATTGCAACGCTCGAACCTGCTCGCTGGTGGATGATAGTCTCACCGCTTCTCATCACTTACCTACTACGTTTTGTCTCTGGTGTTCCGATGTTAGAAAAAAGATGGGATAAAAATCCAGATGAGAAAGTCCGCAAAGCCTGGCAAGAATACAAATCCAAAACTAACGCCATGCTCCCGTGGTTTTAGATTTATATCACTTATAAATATAATAAACGCTAAACATAATCGCAAATAGCCTTTTTATAACTTGGAAAAGATATATCGTGTGGTGAGTTTTTTACAATTACAATCTTTGTCCTTGCTGATAAACGAGCGGTTTCTTCACACCTCTTTTTAAGTTGAGGATATTCAATTCCTTCCTTATCACCATAAAAAATAACCGTAGGAATAGAAAGTTTTTTAGCAATATCTTTACCGCTTCTAGTCAAACAATCGTCCACCCTTCTTTTGCCGATATATCTTTTTATTGCATCGCTCATACTGGGAACGTCTTCTTTAAAATCAGAACTTAGTGAACACAGAAAAAGCTTCTTCGGTTGAAGTTTCTCTGCAGTCATGAGTGCAATAATAGCACCATAGGAAAAACCAAGTACATAATTTTCTGCGCCTCTATTCTCATCAAAAAAATCCTCAAATAAAACTGCACAATCTGTTAACGTAGTTCGATTCCATTTAACAGGAACCATAACCACCCGAAATCCTTTTTTAGTAAGAAAATCTTTTAACCACACAAAACTTTTATCATTCACTTTTTGTTTAAAGCCTGGGATAATAAAGAAAGTTTTCATGATATTTAGTATATCTCACTAGAACGTGCTCTCGGTAGGAATCGGTCACAAAATATAGTCACTTCACTCAATTGAAAACCATGTTTGATTTTCTTTAATTTTTAGTGCTCTCGGTAGGAATCGAACCTACATCGCAGGTACCGCAAACCTGAATTCTATCCATTGAACTACGAGAGCGTATGGAACACCGACCCGTCGGTCGACGTTCTTTTAAATTTACTTAGAAACCTTAGCTACAGCTTTAGCAAGACGTGACTTCTTGCGGTCTGCTGTTCCGCGTTTAATTGTTCCCCTCTTTGCTGCTTTGTCTAGAGCTTTGAAGGCTTTTGAAAGACTGTCTTTTGCAGAAGCATCAGACTTTTGAACTTTAGCGCGAACTGTTTTTACAGCCTCTTTCATAGTTTTCGATAGACGGTCATTTACAACCTTCTTACGATCGCTTACACGAAGAGCTTTTTTTGCTGATTTGGTAATTGCCATATGGGGACAATGATACCACAGATTTGTGTTATAATCAAAGGATGATAGGATACCTCGCTGGCGATGTAAAACTGATAGACGAAAGCAAGATATTAATAGTACAGGGCGGCATAGGATACGAAGTCAACCTTCCACTAGCGAGCCTAATTGCTCTGCAGCCAGGCGCAAGTATTGAATTATACGTTCATACACATGTACGCGAAGACCAGATATCACTATTCGGATTCTTTGACGATAATGAGAGGCAGCTATTTAGAAAATTAATAAGTGTTTCTGGTGTGGGACCTAAATCAGCATTAGGAATACTGTCAGTAGCAACACCGAGCACAATCATAAGAGCCATCGCATCTGCAAATGTGGACCTATTCCCCAAGGTTCCTGGTGTAGGAAGGAAAACTGTAGAAAAGTTAATACTGGAGCTAAAGAATTCATTCAACTTGGATCAAGCCGCAAAAGATGAGACTGACGCTATGCGTGACGCGAGACTTGCCCTTGAGACCTTGGGTTACAATCAAAAAGATATTACCTCAGCATTAACCAATATATCACCGTCTGGAGCAATGAATGAGATCATTAGAGAGGCTCTTCAAATTTTATCCAAGACAAAGTAGAATAGAGAGATGAATAAAGTATTAGAAAAAGTTTTGCGCAGAACAGAAAAGTTGATACCTAGAAAAGTATATAAATTTTTCCAACCGACATATCACCTTATGTTGTCTTTTGTTGGAGCTGTTATGTATCGCTTCCCCGCTAGGAAAATACATGTAGTTGCAATAACTGGGACCAAAGGCAAGTCCACAACCACAGAGTTCGTGAATGCAATATTAGAAGAAGCTGGATACAAGACTGCAATACTCTCTACAATACGTTTCAAAATAGCTGACCACAACAAGTCTAACTTATACAAGATGACTATGCCAGGAAGATTCTTCGTACAAAAGTTCTTGCGCGAGGCCGTTGATGCTGGGTGCCAATTCGCAATAGTAGAGACTACAAGCGAGGGGTCAAAATTCTGGCGCCACGCTTTTACCTCACTCAACACTCTAATATTCACCAACTTAACACCTGAGCACATCGAGTCGCATGGGTCATTTGAGAAATACCGTGATGCCAAGTTACGCATAGCCAGATCTGTTGCGAGGTCAAGCAAAAAGAATCGCCGCATAATAGCAAATGTCACTGACAAAAATGGTCCTCACTTTTTAATATACAACGTAGAACACAATATACCTTATTATGAAAAAGATGCTACTGACATAAAAATATCACTGCCTGGGGAGTTCAACAAAGTTAACGCTTTGGCAGCGGCTACATTTGCGCGTAGTCTAGGAATATCTGAAGATAAAATATCTTCAGCGCTAATGCATCTAACTGTGGTCCCTGGGCGAGTGGAAGAGGTTAATGCCGGACAAAGCTTCCGCGTGGTTGTTGACTATGCTCATACACCTGAAAGCCTTGAGAAGTTATACAAGACCTATCCTGGCAAAAAGATAGCTATACTTGGGTCTTGTGGTGGTGGTAGAGATAAATCAAAAAGACCTAAGCTTGGTGAATTAGCGGATAAATACTGCGACACAATAATAGTAACAGATGAAGATCCTTATGATGATGATGTTATGGAGATTATTAACGATGTTGCGAGTGGTGTGACTGTTCATACTCCAATAATTGAGCAAGATAGAAGGCTGGCTATAAGATTAGCTATATCAAAAGCTGAATCCGGCGACACAATTCTAATAACAGGCAAAGGCACCGACCCATACATTATGCGAGCTGACGGCAAAAAGGAGCCTTGGAGTGATGCGCGTATAGCAAGAGAAGAGTTAGACAGGTATCTGTCTACTCAAGCATAAACATGCCGGAACTACCTGAAGTAGAGTCACTAAGAAAAGGTTTAGACAAAGTTCTTAAAAAGAGAATCATCAGAAAAGTCACTGTAAAAAATAAAAAAATAGTATCAGGATCTGGAACAATCAGAAAGGCAAGCAACATAAAAGCCACAAACTTTGAAGAACTTTTAGAAGGTAAAACCATAGACTCTGTTTCTCGTCGTGCCAAAAACTTAATAATAAAAACAACAGAAGGTGATGTTGTTCTAATTCATTTAAAAATGACCGGGCAACTTGTTTACGTAGACGAAACCAATAACAAAACCAAAAATGACATAGTGACTGGTGGCCACCCGATAGAGGAGTCGTACAGGCAGCCACTGCCCCACAAGCATACTCACATAATATTCGAGTTAGACCGTGGCAACTTATACTACAATGACGTCAGACAATTCGGCTATGTCTTGCATTACAAAAGTGAGCAAGAAGCAATAAGCCAAAAACATTTCGATAAAATAGGCCTCGAACCATTTGACGCAAACTTTACTTTAGACCACTTTAAAGAAAATATTTTAAAAAAAACAAAGCCATTAAGACGGTGCTACTCGAGCAGTCTGTTGTGGTTGGGTGTGGCAATATATATGCAGATGAAGTATGTTTTGCTTCTAAGGTTAGGCCCGATAGGAATTGTAAGACATTGAGTAAGCAAGAGATATCTCTTATTTATAAAAATATAATCTCAATACTTCAGCGAGCAATAGACCTAGGCGGATCTTCTATATCGGACTATCTACTAGCTGATGGCAGTCGTGGTAACTTTGCACGTGAACACAAAGTGTACGGCCGAGCTGGAGAAAAATGTGTGAGATGTAGAAGTGTTTTAGAAAAAATGATTATATCTGGCCGCACTACAGTATTCTGCCCCAATTGCCAGAAATAAAAACACCGGGCCTGATGGTCCGGGTTGTGGCCAGCCGACTCTCGGGTCGGCTGGGTTCTCAGCAGTGTTGCTCAACGTAATCCATAGTTAGTTTTGACTCCTCTGCGTCTGCTCTGCGAGAGGTTTTTTGAATCAACAGTGTCGCAATTGAGGCCGAGTAACAAGCCGTAAACGTGGCGGGGTCTCCTCCTCGTCCGCAGCTCCTAACAAAATTCTACTCCTTATTAAGTGTTTGTCAAATCAGAAATGACAAATACCGAAAAACATGATAATATATCGCAATCGCCCCTATAGCTCAGTCGGTAGAGCAACTGCCTTTTAAGCAGATGGTCGCAGGTTCGAATCCTGCTGGGGGCACAATTTTGTAAAAATTGTGAACACAGAGAAAGACGCCAGGGCGTCTTTTGTCAGGATTCGAATACGGGGTCGCGAAACAATGTAGTGTCAGCGGAATATGTTTTGTGACCGAATCCTGCTAAAAATACAAAAACGTTAAGAAAATCAAAACCGCTTTTTAGTTTTTGTTTATAAAATTATTTATACTGTCTAACCCCTGTTGATTCAAATCTTTTACAGATCCAGTGTATTCAACACCGTTCTCAGTTGGTGTCACGAACATTTTAGTCTTATCGTCACGCAACGGCCCACCAGTTAGATACCACAATATCCATAGAGCCCAGAACCCAACAAAAATGTATAAGAGGTATTTCATATTCTTAGTATAAGTTTTTCTATTTCATCATACAAATCCGCAACACCCTCATGTGTCTCATATCTAGCTTTTATAAGATCGAACATCGCCGACTTGTCGCTAATTGTTTTCATTTTCCAGAACAAAGCCCCTTGTAACTCTTCGGCTGGTATTTGATTCTTAACTTTTGTGAACTCTATCCAGGCGTTACGTTTATCTTTTTTATTTATATAGTTAACGAGCTTAAAGGGGTCTCCGTCTTTCTCTTCTTCTCTTGCATCAAAAACCTTATCTGCAAATCCTGAAAGCTTTTTAAAAGTTGGCGCCAACATGCTCATCTCGTCTATCAAAAATATATTCTCCGACTTTTTTATATCTTCCAAATGTTCGTATAAAAACTCTCTTTCTTTTTCTCCTTGCCAATCTTCTATTCTAATCACCTCTTTGTTGCCGAACATGTCAGCTGAGAGATATTGCCTAAGACTCTCTATCTCTTCCTTACGCAAAACACGTGTGGTGTGAGAAAAGAGTTCGTCACCCCTTTTCCTAATGTTAGCATCTGTGCCTACGCGTAAATAAATCATATCTGTCCTAGTGTATCACCAACATCCAAGCTAACAACAAGCGGCACATTTTTGATATCCCTTTTTTCTAAAACATTTTCCATAATGCTTTTGATTTTCAGACCTAACTCATCGGCCACTTCGTCCTTAACCTCGAACACCAACTCGTCATGAATCTGTAATTGCATTTTAAGTGTTCCATTTTCAAAATATTTAGATAACTCATTCCAGACATCTATCATGCCGAGTTTTATGATGTCCGCTGACGTGCCTTGTATTGGAGCGTTAATTGCTATGCGCTCCCCTTGAGCTCGCATAAAGGGCATCTTAGATCGCAATAATGGTATATGCCTTGGTCTACCGAAAAGGGTCTTGGTGTAGCCAAGCTTTGTGGCTTCCGACTTAACCTTTTCCAAATACTCCATCAAGGTTACAAAGGTGCTCTTGTATGTATCATAGAACTCCTGAGCCTCTAGCCTATCGACACCCATCGACTCCTTGAGAGAACTAACCCCCATACCGTAAAGTATCCCAAAGTTAATAGCTTTAGCTTTGCGCCTTTCTTCTTTCGTTACCTCTTCTTCGCTTTTGTGTAAAGTCCTCGCAGCAACACCAAGATGAATGTCTTGATTTCTTTTAAAAATATCTATTAACTGCTCATCTCCCGAAAGTATCGCTGCACTACGCAAATCAACCTGAGAATAATCTAAGGAGAGTAACCTATACCCCCACTCTGAGACAAATATATTACGTATTGACTCAGAATATTCGCTCTTAATTGGCAGGTTCTGCATGTTCGGATTCTCACAACTAAATCTTCCAGTAGCAGCACCAGCTGGTATAAAGTGCGGATGTATTCTGCCATCTTCTCCTATAAACCCAGCAAGAGGCTCGAGATATGTGCCATATAATTTGGTCAGCTCTCTCCAGACGAGTATTTCACTTACTATCGGGTGTTCATCTTTGAGAGTGTTAAGCATCTCAACATTTGTGCTTCGCTTGCCAGTTGCTGTCTTCTTTATTTTTTGCCCTAAGCCCAGATCATCGTACAACACCTCACCTAATTGCTTTGGACTAGATATTAAGAACTCTTTGCCGGCTAGCGAGTGTATAGTCTTTTCTTTTTCTTTTATCTTTTTAGAAAAAGTTTCTAACGCGTCAGTCAAAGCCTTTCTATTAATCAGCATGCCCGAGGACTTCATGTGTTTGACTATTTCTAGTATTGGTTTTTCTATTTGAGAATAGTAATCCAGGAGACCTTCTTCTTTTATTTTACTCAAGAGACCAATCTTAACCATATCAAAGTTACCATCCAAAGAGTAAGCTGTCTTAATCTCTTCAAATGTTGGTTTTAATTGTTCTGAGTTAAGTAGCGCCGCCATACTCCAAAGCTCATTCATTTGCGACTCATTTAAGACTGCTGACTTGTCTAACTTTTGGTCAAGCATTTGGCCCTCCTTTTCCATATCTAAATAGTCAAAATAATTACGCAGACTCCTTAATTCATACTCATCACAAAGCTTTTGATAAGTTACAATGTCTGCGCCATTCGGCCAAATATGTTTAACATCTTCTTCGACCGGCGCATCAATTCTAATGGTGGCTAATGTCTTAGAGAACTCCGCCTCCTCTTTGCCGGCTTTCAGCTTTTCTAATATTCTAGGACTGATTACTTCCAAGACCTTCTCTTCATTTTTTTCTATTTGTTTGTAAAGGTTCTCAATACTATCAAATGTATTTATTAACTTAACCGCCGTCTTATCACCTATTCCGTCCACGCCCACGATGTTATCTCCTGCATCCCCAGCCAACCCCTTGTAGTCAGGTATTTGACTTGGCTTAATCCCATACTTACCAACTACCGCCTCCTCATCAAAAAAGGCCGTCTCGTTACCCTTTTTCATTGTATACACAAAAACATTCTTGTTTATCAACTGCATAACATCCATGTCGCCAGAGACAATAACAACATCGAATTCTTTTGGGTCGAACTTTCTAGACAATGTACCCAACAGGTCGTCAGCTTCAAACCCTTCACATTCGACTATTGGTATACCGAGGGCTTGGCAGAACTTTTTACTCTCTTTGATCTGAACTTTTAAGTCGTCATCAATCTTCTGTCTTGTGCCTTTATAATTCTCATAAGCAATATGTCTAAAGGTTGGCTTAGGCAAATCATAACAAGCTATCACGTGTTGTGGATCTATGTCTTTGACTCCATTAAATATCATCCTAACGAAACCAAAAATTGCCCCCGTTGGTCTGCCGTCTCTAGTTGAGAAGCCGGCCATCGCGTGATAGGCACGATGAAGTAACGCGTGAGAGTCTATCAATATTACCCTTTTTTTATTTTTTCTTAGCATTGTCTTTTATTTCTATATCTCTCTCATTTTCATTCTTGTGTTTAATATGTAAAGCAATGGAAGCTTCTGGACTGTGCATCTTTTCTGGCCATTCAATAATAACTAAGTTACCTTTCTTTTTTAAGGAGTCCAATTTTAATATGCTACCGTCTTCTTTTTGTTCAAATCTATAAGCGTCCACGTGATAAAGATTTTTAAAACTTTTATCTTTGGTTTTGTATTCACGCATAAAAACAAAAGTAGGACTCTGAACTGAGTCAGTAACACCTAGTAGCTTAGCAACAGACTTCACAAGTGTTGTCTTGCCGGCACCCAGGTCACCGGAAAGGTATACAACCGATCCATCCTTGTTGTCACCCAAGCTCTCAATCAACGCTGCTGCAACCTGATCCAAGTGTTCTAGTTTTACACCTTTTAATTTCATATTAGTATTTTAACACAAAAGGCGGCCCGCTTCGCGGGCCGCCTTTTGTTACTATTCTAAGGCTTTGTTGTTGAAGTTTTTAGTCTAGTGACTGTGCTCCTCGCCTTTTAATCCTGTCCAGATTGCCTTACCTAAGACAATCAGAACGAATATTAATGCGATTATTGCTAGCCACTCTAGAACTGTATTAGGCAAATACGATCTATCTGTTTGTGTTGATTTTTGTGCAGAATTATTATTGTCTGTATTTGAAACATTATTATTCTGCTCAGCTTTGGTTATTGTGCTGATTACATAAGAAGTGTTCTCATCACGAATTGTTTGGCCTTTTTGGTCTAATGCGTCGTATGAAATATAGCTACTCATTACTGCTGACTTGTTAGTCTCGGCATTATCTTTAACTTTTACTCTGACGATCAAGTCATCTGAGGATCCAGCACCCACAGTGCCTAGGTCTGCTGTTACAGTTCTTGTGTCTGCATCATACATACCACGATTACTAGATACGAACTCCATCTCGCTAGGTATTACAACTTTGACCGTTGCATTACTTAACTTGATCTTACTTGTGTTCAGATAATGCACACGATAATCAACCGTAGATCCCGGTGTTGTGTTACCTGATCTTTTGTCTAAAGTTATAGTCATCAACTTCTCTCCTTCTTTTAAAGTCTCTTTTGTTCCTGTTTCGTCAGTACAAACAACGACTGTTTTGTTTGGAGTTTTTGTTGGCGTTACTGGCACATAGTTAATAACTGAACCAGTTGTCTTGAACGAGACTATCTCACCTCTATATGTACCATTAGCATTACTCATTACCGCTCTACAATAATATGTAGTATTTGGTTTTAAGTTATTAATAGTGTTAGAGAAAGGTGAAGATGGTTGATTGCCGATTGAGGCACTGTTAGTTACTTTGCCTAGCGATGTGGTCTCACCGTACTCGAACCATCCGTTAGATACAACTCCGTTTGAAATAATTCCAACACCATTACAACGAGCACTAGTATTTGTTATGCCTGTTGCTGATGTTGTTACCACGCGATGTGATGTTGGTAATGGCTGAGTAACATTCACTGTTGTGCTGTCTGTTGCACATTGATTCTGAGAGTTACAACATCTAATAGAATAAGTTGTAGCATCTAAGACATTCACTCTCTGTGTTGATCCTGACAGGTTAACACTTCCTGACCAGCCATTAGATGCAGTACAGTATGAAGCGTTCTGACTTGTCCAAGTTAATGTTGTGCTACCTCCACGGCTTATCACGCTCGGGTTAGCGTTAATGTCTACTGTTGGATAATTGTTATACGATGGACAATATTGTGTCTCCGGTATAGATTGCCCATTTGGACACACTCTGTAACACACTTGTGTGTCAGGTACCGTTGTTCCATTAGAACATGTCTTGTAACATTGCTGGCTTATTAGTACCACTGTTCCGTTTGGACATGTTTTGTATTGAGAAGGACATACTGACGATACTGGTATAACTGTTCCATTCCAACATGTTTGTGTTTGATTTGGACAAACATCCCATATACTCACCACTGTTCCATTCGGACATGTTCTAGTTTGTGGTACACAACTTGTTCCATTCCAATAGTAATTAGTAGGACAGTTATTAGTAGTAATGTTAGTTATACAATAACCATTACTGTAAACAAGACCTGTTGGACATATTGTACATCCTGGATAATTGGTCGCACCATTGGTACATACAGGCGTTGGGTTTGTGGTGTTACCATAATAATAATTTACATTATTGCTTCCTGTTGTATTTGTTGTGTTAGTTGTGTTGTTAACTGTTGTATTACAGTTATTTGTTCCTGCGCAAGTGTTATTTGTATAAGTGTAAGCTGGACCGTATGTAACACTATTATTAGTATTAGTTGTTGTGTTAGTGTTGGTCGTACTGTTGTAGTTATAATTCCAATAGCTAGAATTATTGCTAGGTGTTGTTACTGTAGAAGGTGGATATGAGTTGGTTGGAACGCGGTATACAGGAGCTGGCGTTGTTGTTGGTGGACAGTAAGCATTCGAAGGACATGTCGTGTATACAGGATTATAAGTATTGGTGTAAGTAGGTTGGGTGTAATAAGTACCATAATATGTACTACCGTTTGTATATACCGGAACATATGTATTGGTATAAGTAGGAACATATGTAGTAGTGTTCGTATATGTCGGTACATATGTTGTAGTCTGTGGTGTGTAGCAATCGTTAGTATAACTACAGTCACCAACATATATCCCCCCAGTATTAGTTGGTGTTGTTGGTGCAGGGTAACTGTCTGTAAAATTATATCCGTAACCACCTGGTCCTTGATATTCATCGGTATAGTTGTAATTCAAACCACAAGAAGTACAATTTATTTGCGTATTTGTATCCCACGAATTATTAAAATTATAATTATACCCTGGCCCTTGATACTCGTCGGTATAGTTGTATCCGTAATTATAACCAGGTCCATTATATTCGTCGGTGTAGTTATATCCACAATCAGAACAATCCTGGGCAAACACTACAAAAGAAAACCCAGAAACAAGCATCGAGAAACCAATTAAACTAAATAATATTTTTTTCATATTTCCTTTATTTATTACACTTTTTAGGGTTTTCATATTATAATCTATATTTGACAAGATGTCAAGTTAGTTACACTGTTGTCCTGTTGGGCAAGGTGGGCACATTTTCTTTATTTTGTATATCTTATTGTTACAGGCCGCGACCTCCTCCACATCCCAAACCTCTTTGCCATCTCTTATAAATTTCTTAACAACCATTTCTGCACCTTTTTCTAGTATTACAATACCAACGCCACCAACAATATCAGCTTGAACTATAGTGTCTTGTGGCAAATCCATCAATTTTTCATCCGGCATGAGGGCAACCCTCTTGCCATGCTTGCCTATTTCAAAACGAACCCCTGGCTGTTTACTTTTTTTAACAAAATAAACACTATTCTCACCTGTCACAGCTGGTGTATAGAAAACGAACCCCTTTTTACCTTCAAATCTTATATCCTTTTCTGCGTTATTATATTTTGTTTCTGCATCTGACAGATTATTAAATATTTTATATCCGTCAACCATTTCACTTACCCCCTCCCTTATAGTTGTTGTGTTCTGGGACTGTGTATCTAAATTATGAGCATCAGCTTGTTTGTTTGGAGATATTGCAGCCAAAATACCCAATGCCGCAGCGCCAAGGAAGCTTTTTGTTTTAGAGCTTTCTCTTGCGTCCCTTGAACCATCGTCCCAAATACCAGATATACTTTCTTTAAAGTTTTGATCTGGTGTTGTTGGTTGTTTGGGTTGAATTTCTTGCATTACAGTATGAAGTATAACAAATATAAGTAATGTAAATATTTTTTATAAACAAAAAACCCAGACAAACAGCGTCTGGGTCTTGGCGGAAAACCGCCGGTCAAGCATCATTTTCTTCGTGCCCGCTCTTCCTCGCAGCCATTTTGGGAAAACAAACCTGGGAAAAACCCTAAATCTGGACGCCCTTTATGGATGGCGCACCTGCGCATGTCTGGTGCCGGAGCAACAGCACAAGAACAAGGCACGTTCTGCCAATTAACACACACAACACCAACCGTCTCCGCCACCTGCACAGAAACGATCTGAGGGTGTATACGCTGCACAACCGGCTGATACACGTCTTGATACACGGGCGGCAATGTAACTGGTGGTGGCGACTGCACACTAGGTGTGGGCAGTTTTATGGTTGTTGAGATTGCGTTAGGGTCTTTGCAACCCTGACACAGTCCCGCTTCCCTTTCTTCTGCAAAGATTGGCATTGCCAACACCGAAAGAAAGAGCCATAACGACAACAAATGCTTTCTCATCTCACTTCTCTCCTATTAAGGTTTTTGTGCTGCTGGTTTGCTGCAACTCTTGACGAGTTTTTCATATTCGGAAGCCGGAATAGTCACCGTTGCAACTTTTGAACGACTTGCCTGTTTTGAGGGTTTGAGTTGTTTCGGTTTTTGTTCCGAAGCTTTTACCTCCCTGACCGGTGAGTCAATTGCCTTTGCTGCCGGACACGGCTCGCCATTTTCCCACGAGATGCAGATACCTCGCAAACGAGAGCTGTCCACCGTCACGGAGGTGATCTCGGGGATGATTTTGACGTCAACACCTACACCAATATTCTGCGTGACAGAAGCTGTGTTTGCTGGTGGCGGCGCCTTAACACCAACACCGGGCAAGGTAACCCTGGCACCGATGCTGTTAGGGTCATTGCAACCCTTACTCAACTCACAGACCTGAGAGGCAGCCACACCGGCAAGCAGAAAGCTTGCCAACATAAAAATTGTTTTAAAGAACGTCACGTCTCTTGCTCCTTGTATAGTTAAAGACTACTAAACACTAACAACAAAAAGTTTTGTTGTCAAAATAAAAAAAGGCCGTCGTTACGACGGACCTTTGCGGTAGGGAAATTCCTACCAAGAGTTTTGCCCTTGCGCCTGCTTGCGAATATCTCGCTGCTTGATGCAGTGGTCTTGCCCCCACTTTTGGACGCACTCACGGAAGATGAAGGCTTCGTTCTTTTCGAACGTCGCTCTCTTGCATTCCTCTCCAGACGAGACGGTGAACGTCTCGATCGCGACACCGTGCCGGCTAAATGTGCAGGGCACAGCTCCGCTGGACGGTGCTGCTGGTGTAGTAGTTGGGCGAGACGGGACGATTGCCAGAGCTGCTGAGGGTGGCGTGGCCACTGGTTGCGGCAAGTACACCGTAGGACCAGGAATACGAACCACCTTTGCTGGCTTGGCTTTCTCTTTCGCAAGAGCATCCTCAGCCACCTTTTGGGCAGCTTTCGCATCTTCGGCTGCTTTTTTCGCAGCCGCGAGCTCATCCATTTCCTGCTTCACCATGAACGGTGGGCGCAGAAGCTTGAGGGCTCGCTCAATGCAAGCATCATCACCGTCGTCACAAGCAGAGAGGGCTATCTCGGCTGCATCGGCACGAGATACCGCGGCTGAGTTTTTCATCTCTGCCGCCTGATCTCGAACCGTAGCGGCACGCTCTCTCGCCAGCTGGCGAGTTAAGGTTTTTCCTTCAGCTCGCTCGCCTGCCGTGTTGGCGGAGTCGACGAGATCAGGGGTTTTGCTGTCGATCGCCTTGATGCGACCGCTGTTGTTCGCGACTTTGCGATTTGCACTCAAGTTGTCGCGGGCTGACGCCAACGCACGATCCGAAGACCATGCGCTGAACGACGACGTGTTCCACCAGCTGATAACCGGTGAGAACATCAATGCCGCGAGCCAGAGTAAAAAGGCAGCTGCAAGCAGAGCGAAGATGGTGTATCCTGCATACTTGAGCCACTTCGTCCAACTGCGGCGATGCGCAGCGGGACGAACTCGAGGGGCGACGGGGCGGGGGGCAGCTGCTGCCATACATTTTCCTTTTGCGGCGGGCTGCCGCGTTGGTTGTGAAAGTAAAGTTTTGTAAATTACCCTAATTTATTCAAGATAATTTCTCAAAACCTCTGTGTATAAGTATACATGTTTTTAATCTTTTGTCAAGACTATACATTTAATATTTTTTATTACTTTATATAAAAAGAAAAACGGACCACAGGGGTCCGTTCAGGGAATATCAGCAGCTCGTCCGGGGAAGGATAAGCGAGCGCTTGGGAGTGATCACAGTCCCGGTACCCTAAAAGTGAAAGTTGGTGTCAGCGGACACACAAGAGTTGTCCGTTGACTGTGCGTAGCGTACCACCGTAGGGGCAAGTCGGCTGACCGGCACCCGGCTGAGCCGTGCGGCCTGGCACTTGCGGCGCCTGGAGGATGTAACCATCCGCCTGATTGCAGTGCGTACCGTAAATGGTGCGCTGACAACCTTGAGGAAGGCCATTTACAACAGGTGCTGGCGCTTGGCGGTAATAGACCGCCTGTTGCGCCGGTTGTTCTCGCGCAACAATCGTAACACAGCCTGATAAGGCGAGCGAAGCGAGTCCTGCGATAATGAAAATTGAACGCATTCGCGTCTCCTTGGCGGGTTGTTGATATTATCTCACCGCAAAATGAATGATCAGATTACTAACACTAGTATACACTAAATAATACTTTTGTCAAGGTGTAAAAGATTATATTTATATAGATTTTATTGGTTATAATATAAGCATGATCGATGATATTGCAGAGCTAAAAATCAAAACAAGCCTGAACAAATTGGCTGCGGAAGATGAAGAAAAAGAGGCGGAGTTCCTGGCTGCCCAAACAGGTCTCCCTTACATAGACCTTCGTATTAAGTCTCCTGAAATGGATGCGCTAGCAGCACTCCCCTTAGAAGATGCACAAAAATACTCCTTTGCTCCATTTAAAATGGTTGGTAGACAGCTTCACATAGCAATATCAGACCCGACTCGTGACGATGTTGTTGAGTACTTGGCGAAGCTTTCTAACAAAGGTGATAAACCGATAATATATATTGCATCTGATACGTCAGTTAAAAAAGTGTGGGCGCGTTACGCTGACCTGGATGCTGGGACGGTTGTAGAAAGGGGGTTGGTCAACCTAAGCGAGTCTCACTTAAGGGAGTTGCTGGAGGATGTTAGCAACCTGCAGACATTCAGGGATAAGTTGGAACAAGTTATTATGAATAGTGACAGAGAGAGAGTTTCGAAAATAATTGAGATGTCACTAGTTGGTGCCATACACTTCACCGCGAGCGATATACATATAGAACCAGAAGATGGCACTGTGAAAGTTAGATATCGTATAGATGGCGCCCTACAAGATATATTCTTCACTGATGAAAAGACTTTTAATTTACTTAATAGTCGTCTTAAACTGCTCGCCGGGATGAAGCTCTCTATACAAAAGTCTGCGCAAGATGGAAGATTTGAAATTGATTGGGGCGGAGACAAAATAGAAGTGCGTGTGTCGGTTGTGCCTGGCAATTATGGTGAAAATTATGTAATGAGAATCTTGGACCCTAAGGCTGCTAATGTTGGATTTGACCAGTTAGGTATGAATGAAAAGGTGTTAGGTGTACTCGACCGCGCAATAAAGAAGCCTTATGGTATGGTCTTAACTACTGGACCAACTGGATCAGGTAAGTCTACAACTTTGTATGCCTGTCTTCGTAAAGTCTACACATCTGAGAAAAAAATAATCACTATCGAAGACCCTATCGAGTATCACTTAGACGGAATAACCCAGACACAAGTCGACCAGAAAAAAGATTACACTTTTCTACTCGGACTGCGTGCTGCATTACGCCAAGACCCAGATGTAATTATGGTGGGTGAGATCCGTGATGAAGACACAGCAAAGGTAGCAGCGAGCGCGGCACTAACTGGTCACATAGTACTCTCTACCCTACACACCAACTCGGCAGCAGGATCAATACCTCGCATGATAGACCTCGGGGTTGATGCTAAGACATTAGCCTCGTCGCTTACTCTTGTAATGGCACAAAGATTGTGTAGGAAGTTGTGTGTAAATTGTAAAGAAAGAAGAGACGCAACAGCAGAAGAGTCAAAATTAATAACTGATGTAATTGGTAACATGGTCTCCGAAGGTAAAGACGTAGCTCATCCACCACAAAAAATATATCAAATATTTGTAGCCAAGGATGGGGGTTGTGATAAGTGCAACAATGGTTACAAAGGTAGAACTGGTATATACGAAGCAATACAAATGACAGGAGAAATAGAGACTGCTGCTGTTGGTGGTGCTGGTGAAAGAGAGATAAAAGCTGTAGCGGCAAAACAAATGATACCCTCAATGAGAGAAGATGGTATAATGAAGGTACTAGACGGGGTCACCTCGCTAGAGGAGTTGGGAACAGTTGTTGATCTGTACGAAAAATAAAAAGCTCATTAATCTTTAAACAACCCCTTGGTGAAGAATATTTCCTACATAAGGATAGCCGCAGTAGTAAAGCAAATGCTTTAGAACCAAAACGTCCTTCGTAATAGAAGTATGGGCGAACCCGATTGCTTAAAGATTGACGAGCTTTTTAAAAGATTGAACTGTGGACAATTATAACATAATTAAATTCTATGTCAAGTGGTCAAGAAGAAGTTAAAAATGAGGAGAGTAGACATCTAGATTCGAGCCTTCGCCCGACAACTTTTGAACATTATATTGGTCAGACCCAGATTAAAAAAAATATAGACGTACTCTTACGCGCAGCCCTCTCACGCGGAACGCCCCCTGAGCATATTTTGTTATATGGTCCACCAGGACTAGGTAAAACAACTCTCGCTCACATAGTAGCAAGAACACTTAATACAAATATAAAAGTAACATCTGGACCCACTCTTACAAAAGTTGGTGACTTGGCTGCTATATTAACCAACTTGCAACCGCATGATGTTCTGTTCATCGACGAGATACACCGCCTTAACAAAATGATTGAGGAGGTGCTATATCCTGCAATGGAATCAGGTGTTCTTGATATTATTATCGGCAAAGGTCCAGCCGCAAGAAGTATACAATTAGACATACCGCCATTTACTCTTGTTGGTGCCACAACACGTGTGTCGCTACTCTCGTCACCACTGCGATCAAGATTCTCAGGTGGTGTATACCGTTTACAATTCTACACCTTAGAAGAGTTGGCGCAAATTGTGGAGAAGAGCTCAGAGAAGCTTGGAGCAAAAATATCTCACGAGGCGGCCCTCGAAATAGCTAAGCGCTCGAGATTCACCCCACGTATTGCCAACTTCTACCTCAAGCGTGCTCGTGATTATGCTGAGGTTCATGAGTTGCCTCTTGATGTTTTTACAGTAAAAAAATCTTTAGACCTTTTAGAAATTGATGAGGAAGGTTTGGGTCACAACGAAAGAGAGTATTTAAAAACTATATTAGATAAATTCTCGGGCGGCCCGGTTGGACTCTCTACTCTTGCGGCGGCACTCTCAGAGGAAGAGAGTACGCTAGAAGATGTATTAGAGCCGTATCTCTTACAAATGGGTCTAATAGAAAAAACCACACGCGGAAGACAACTAACACAGAAAGGTAAAGACTATGCAGCAAAATAAAACTGTTGTGGTTGCTGTTGATCCAGGGTTCGATCGTTTTGGTGTCGCAGTTGTTGTTAGAGAGAATTATAAAGACTCCGTGTTATTCTCTGACTGCTTTCAGACATCCAAAACTTTAACTTTTGAGGCGCGTCTTATGCAAGTTATAAGTGAGTTTGAAAAAGTTCTAGATGAATATCACCCAGAAATATTATGTGTCGAGTCTGTGTTTATGCACGACAACGCAAAGAGTGTTATTAATGTTGCTGAGATTAAAGGGGCTGTTAAGTTGATTTGTGTTAGGCGCGGAATAAAAATCGTAGAGATGACCCCACAGAAAATAAAGCTAGCTGTGACTGGTGTTGGTAATGCAAAAAAGGATCAGGTTATTAAAATGGTTAAGCTAATTAGTAAGCATGTTGCTAAGACTGGGCTAGATGATGAATACGATGCGGTGGCGTCAGGACTAGCAGCCCTTGCATATTTAAAAACAATTTGATATCTTATCAAGAATCAAAAAACAAATATGGAAGAAGAGGAAAAACCTGTAAATGAAGACTCAGTTAACCCGGATGCCTTAGATGCAGCTCTTGGTGATGATGGATATGTTGAGCTAGAAGAGGAGGAGGTTTTTATATTAAGTGATGACGATGACGAGTTGGATATAGCATTCCCTCACGACGACCCCAGAGATTGGTATTAAGCTCTTACTTTTAGAAATCTTTTTTTGCCTATTTTTAATGTTGCGCTTTTGGCTAACTCTTTGTAATCAGACAACACTTCGCCACTCTCATAACTAACAGCACCCTCTTCAACAAGCCTCTTCCATTCACTCTTACTCTCCACTGTTCCAGACCTTAACGCAACATCGGAAAACATTTCTTTTTCTTCTGCATATACTTCTGGTATATCGTCTGGCAGACCCTTGTTCTGGAATACTTCAATAAAGTTTTGTTTGGCTTGGGCTGCCACCTTCTCATTGTGATACATCTTAACTATCTCCTCAGCTAAAATAAATTTTATATCTCTAGGATTTACTCCATTTTTTAAATCTTCTTCGTACTTTTTAATTTGGTTCTCGTCTGCGTCAGTACAAAGATTGAAATACTTAATTATAAGCTCATCACGCAAAGACATAATCTTACCAAACATATCGTTCGGCTCATCTACTACAGTTACAACATTACCCCAACTAGTAGACATTTTTCTTCCGTCTGTTCCTTCTAGCATTTGGAGATTCATAATGTGCTGCTTTGGCATGCCGAAGAACTCTTGTATAGCGCGACCAGCTTTTAAGTTAAAAAGTTGATCGTAGCCACCAATCTCAACATCTGACTTCACAGCATAGCTGTCATATCCCTGCATTAGTGGGTATAAAAATTCACGCAAAGAGATCTCTGTACCAGCATCGAATCTGTCTTTAAAATTCCTCCTTGCTAACATTTGCTGCACAGTGAAGCATTCCGCTAGTTGTGTGACATCTTGAAATGTTAATTTTGAAAGCCAATCGTTATTGTAAACAAACTCAACCTTCTCTAAATCCAAAATCTTACCTATCTGACTCTTATAGTCTTTCAAATTCTCGTCTATCTGGGCGCGTGTTAACATTGGCCTCTTTTCTGTCTTGTCGCTAGCGTCACCTATCTGTGCTGTAAAGTCACCAATAATAAGAACTATTTTGTGTCCTAGTTTTTGAAACTCGCGAAGCTTTCTTATTGGAATAGCGCGACCTAGGTGTATTTTGGGGCCCGTTGGGTCTATTCCAAATTTTATTCTGAGCTCGCGTCCAGACAGGAGATCTTTTTCCATCTCTTCTTTTACAAAAATCTCCTCCACAGCTCTTGACAACAGCTGTTTAATCTTGGTTTCGTCTGTGTTAGTATTAGGCATATAAATACTATATCACAACTATGAACCATCCGAAACACAATCATCGCAGGTCTCGTTTTGTCTCACATATGATGAAAGAGTCTTTTTACGCCTTGGTTGGGTTGACCCTTATAACCTCTGCGCTTTTTGTTGTATGGATAGCCACAATAAAACTTCCTGATTTTAGTGACTTTGAGAATCGTAAAATAGCCAATTCTACCAAGATTTATGACAGAACTGGTAAAGTTGTGCTCTACAATATACACGAGAATATCAAACGTACCGTTGTTCCGTCTGATCAAATAAGTCTAAATATTAAAAATGCCGCTGTTGCTATTGAGGATTCTCATTTTTACGAGCATTACGGGATACGACCTCAATCAATAATGAGAGCAGTGCTTGCCAACCTTGCATCAGGCGGATACTCACAGGGTGGGTCAACAATAACACAACAAGTTGTAAAAAACGCTTTGTTGGATAGGCAAAAAACAATTATAAGAAAAGTAAAAGAGTGGATATTGGCTGTTAAGTTGGACGCACAACTGGACAAAGATACCATTTTGACTATGTATTTGAACGAATCTCCTTATGGGGGGTCTATTTATGGGGTAGAAGAGGCCTCTCAGTCTTATTTTGGTAAGCCGGCCAAAGATGTCACTCTTGCTGAGGCAGCCTATCTTGCTGCAATGCCACAGGCGCCGTCATTCTATTCTCCTTACGGTAAAAATAAATCCGCCCTAGACGAGAGAAAAAACCTTGTGCTTTCTAGAATGTTTGAGCTTAAAATGATAGACGACACTCAATACTCTGAAGCCAAAAACGAGAATGTCGCCTTCTTGCCCCAAGAAACCAATAACGCCAAGGCTTTGCATTTTGTTTTTATGGTCAAAGACTATCTTGAGAGTAAGTATGGTGAAGAGGTAGTTGAAAATGGTGGGCTAAAAGTAATTACCACAATAGATTGGAATCTTCAAAAGAACGCTGAACAAATAGTAAAAGAGGGTGCTTTAGAAAATGAGCAGAAATATAAAGCTCGAAATGCTGCCTTGGTTGCAATAGACTCAAAAACTGGGCAAGTATTGTCTCTTGTTGGGTCTCGTGATTATTTTGATAAAGAAATAGATGGGCAATTTAATATAGCGACTGCCTTACGTCAGCCAGGTTCAGCATTCAAGCCTATTGTGTACCTGTTAGCGTTTATGAAAGGGTTAACTCCTGACACCACACTATTCGACCTACCGACACAGTTTAGTACCCTTTGTGATGCGTACGGCAATCCTTTGAACGGTGGGGATAAAAGGCAGTGTTATATGCCGGTGAATTATGATGGTAAATATCGTGGACCAATATCAATAAGGTCGGCGTTGCAACAATCACTCAATGTCCCCGCGGTAAAAACTTTATACTTAGTCGGGGTTCAAAACGCTCTAAACTTCGCAAAAACCTTAGGAATTACAAGCCTTACTGACAGTTCTAGGTTTGGTTTATCTCTTGTGTTGGGTGGTGGAGAGGTGTCTCTTTTAGAACTAACTAATGTTTATGCGACTTTTGCTAACAGTGGCGTGTACAACCAACCAGCTCTTGTTCTAGAGGTAAAAGATTTAAATGGTAATGTTTTGGAGAAATACACACAGAATTCTATCGATGTCGTGCCAAAAGAATACACAGACACACTAAGTAATGTTTTAACTGATAACAACGCCAGAATACCGGCTTTTGGGGCTAACAGCGCGCTTTATTTCCCCGACAGGCCTGTTGCTGCCAAAACTGGTACAACTAACGACTATAAGGATGTTTGGGTTATTGGTTACACTCCAGATATTGCTGTTGGAATGTGGGCTGGAAATAACGATAATACTCCAATAGATAAAAAGGTTGCTGGTATGGTTGTTGCTCCTATTTGGAAAAAGTTTATGAGTGTTGCTTTAAACAACACCCCTATTTCGTATTTTGACGCACCAACTCCTACAAATGAAAACACTTTACCTATATTACGCGGTATTTGGTGTGGGGAAGGTAACCCAGCTCATACAATATTAGGAGATATTGGTGTTGGTGGTGGATCTCCTAATTATAACGACCCTCAGTATAACTTATGGAATACACCAATTCAGGCTTGGGCGCAAAATAACTCTTGCCCTTTCTATTCTGGTGGCTTTAGCACATCAACAGAGGCAACCACTACTATAGGTTTTTAGATTTTAGATTAAGCGTTTTTAAAAAGTTGATAATTTCTAACCTTTTTTGATGTATTCTTAACTTAAAAGCTGATGGTATATTAAAAAACACCTCATTTCCATCTATATTAAAATCAATTTTACTTAACCCTTTTTCATCTAGAAAGAGTTTTATTTTATTCTTATTGTCTGTGTGAGATTTTATTAGATTAAGATATTTTTCAAACATTATCTATTTATGGGCATTAAAAGATACGTAAAATTAGTATTTTGTTCTGATTTGATAAATACAGGCCTGTTTGTTGTGGTGTACGACAGGGTTACATTATCACCATTTAATTTAGATAGCCCCTCTAGGAAGTAGTTGCTGTTATAAAAAACCTTTATATCTTCAAGATTTTCTGACTTTACTGTTATCTCTTTGCTCATTTGACCAACACCTTTTTCCTCTGAGGATATTTTAATAGTCTGTTTGTCTTTATTATACTCAAAAGAACAAATAGGGGTTTGATTTGTAATAATCGAAGATAATTCTAAAGCATTTTGTAGAACTTCTTTTCTGACGGAGAAATTAAATAAGAATTCTTTAGGGAAAAGTTGTTTATAGTCTGGAAAAGATCCGTTAGTTAATCTTGTTGACACAAAACTTGTTTTTGTTTCAAATAATATAAGCTCATTATGTTTTATAACGTCTATTGTTTCACTCTCTTCATCTCCTAATATCGCTAAGATTTGATTAATATTTTTCTGAGGTATTAATAAGCTTATCTGAGACTCTTCTTCAAAAGGTATACAATTCTCAGATAGTCTATATGAGTCTGTTGCTACGGCGTATAGGTTGTTATCTTTATTATATAAATAAATACTAGCTATTTCTGGTTTTATTTCTGTTGTAGCGGCACAAAAAGCTACACTTTTTATCAAATCTAAAAACTTAACCCTGTTTATTGAGAACATTTTCTCCCCGCCATTTTGTATTTTAGGGAACATTGATTCGTTGTAGAGATCAATTTCTGTTCTATTGTTCTCGTTTTGTATAACTAAAACATTATCAACCCTCTCAAAAGTTACTATGTCTGAGCTTTTTGATATATTAGATAGAACTTTTGATAAAAGTGCTGCATTCACAAGACATAACCCATTTATTTCAGCTTTAACCGGCATATTCTGCTCAGCAATTATCTCAGTATTAGCCGATCTTAATGTTAGGTTATGATCTTCATTTTCTAAATAAATACATTCAAATATAGGATCTAGCCCTGTCTTAAGCGATATTCTGGCAAGGTTTTGTATTTTATCTTTTAAGTCTTTTGCTTGGCAGGTGAACTTCATGTAGTTAATTATAATCTTTTAATAAGTAAAAACAAAATTCACATTAAAGATATATATGTTGATTAGGTTTAAAACTTTTAAAACCTTATAAATCAATACTTATCTTGGTTTTTAAAACAAAAAACATAAAGAAAAGATATAAATAAATAACATCAATAAAACAATACAAATTAAATTCTGTAAAACTTTGATAAGTTATACACAACTTACACACAAAAAATACTAAACAATAATAGAGCGTATGTCGTCAATCTCTTTTGCTAAATGAGGGTCTTTTTCAAGCTCTCTTTTTATTTTTTCATAAGAGTGAATAACAGTGGTATGATCCCTTCCACCCAACTTATCCCCAATCACCGGATAAGATATATCATACTCCTCTCTTAATATATACATTATTATTTGGCGAGGCTTGATAATATCTTTTCTTCTTGTTTTGTTATATATAAGCGAATCATTAACATGATAATAATCAGCGACAGTCTTTACTATTTCTGGTATAGATACAGATTTTTTAGCTTTTATGTTATTTTTTAAATAACTTTTAACGTCAATAAGGGTTAAAACAGTCTTTTTGATCTCACATTGAGTTATAAGATTGGTTAGAATGCCTTCAAGCTCTCTAATGTTTCCATGGACGCTCTCAGCTATAAACTCCAAAACCTCAGGAGATAGTTTATCAGAATGATCTTTCGCCTTTTTTTGCAAGATAGCAAGACGCGATTCAAATGTTGGAGCTTCAACATCAACAACCATACCTTGATTAAAACGAGAGCGCAGCCTCTCCTCCAAACCAATAATAAAATTAGGGTGAACATCTGAAGAAAAGATGATCTGACGATTGGTTTCGTACATTATATTGAATAGGTGGAACAATTCATCCTGAGTTTTCTCTTTACCTGTTATGAATTGTATGTCGTCCATTATAAAAACATCAAATTTTCTATATTTTTCTTTGAAATTTGGAACACGGCTTTGATTAAGGGCGTTCACATACTCCATATAAAAACGCTCCAAAGAGATATAAAAAACCTTTTTTTCGGGGTATTTTTTCTTAACAGCATTACCTACAGCCTGTAGAAGGTGTGTTTTGCCTAGGCCTGTATTACCATAAACAAAGAAAGGATTATAAGAAAGACCTGGATTTTGTATTATTGCTTGCGCAGAAACATAAGCTATTTCGTTAAATGGCCCTACAATATAACTATCAAACGTGTATTTAGGATTAAGCCCATCTTCTCTATTTATATAAAGGTTATCTAGAGGTAAAGAGCCGTTATTTGTTTGTATTACTTGAGTTTTTTTAGGAGGAACGTCAAATCTTACAACAGAAAAAGATAAAGACCTAACCCCCTCATGAACAGATCGCAGTATTCTTAAAATGTCTTTATGGTATTTTTGCTCCAACCAGTCTTTTATGAATTGATTGGGCACACCAACTGTTACGTCGCCGTCTTTATAATCAACCATTCTTGAATTTTTGAACCAAGTGTTGAAGTTAACCCGAGAAACTTCTAAACCAATTTGAGACAATACCGTATTCCAAAGCTGTTCGTAGTCCATATCGTGAGTTAGAGTATACGCTTTATTTTGAAGAAAGTGTACCTTGTCAAAATCTTTTAATTGTTATAGAATACCCCCTATGTCAGTAACTTATAACCCAAAAAACAAAAAGAGATACACAACACACGGATTTCTGGTTAGAATGGCCTCTGCTACAGGAAAAAAGGTTATTTCTGCTAGAAGACAAAAGGGCCGCAAGAAACTATCAGCAGATTAGTTATATATGTTAAACAGGCAAAACCGCCTTACAAAGAAACAGATAGACAGTATTGAATTAAAAAGATCAGATAAAAACTCTGATCTTTTTAACATTAAAGAAAATAAAGAAAAAAAGGGTTTGGTTGTAATAATATCCAAGAAACACATTAAAAAAGCAAATCAGAGACATCTTTTAAAAAGAAGACTATGTTATGCTTATAGGCAGTTTCTAGAAAAAGAAAACAAAACATTCTTTATCTACACTAAAAAAGCTTTATCAAAAATACCTAAATACAAAGAAATTAAAAAAGATATATGTGGAACAGTTTAGTAATAACCCCCCTATCAAGCGCCTTACACTTTTTCCTATCAATTTCTGGGGATGTTGGACTCGCTATAGTAATGTTTACGGTTTTTGTTAAGATTTTACTTTTCCCGCTCAACCTTTCGGCAGCAAAAACCACAAAAGGTATGAAGCTGGTTCAGTCGGAAGTTGAAAAATTAAGAGAGAAACATAAAAACAGCCCACAAGACCTAGGAAGAGAACTTTCTAATTTGTATAAAGAAAACGGAATCAAACCTTTCTCTTCTATTTTGAATCTGTTTATTCAGATACCAATTGTTTTTGGTTTGTACATAATTATCAAAAATGAGATACATTTGGCTGGTAGCCAATTAATGTTCTCTTATATAGATATATCACACAGAAGCCTGATTCTGGCCGGGCTTGCTTTTGTTTCTATGTTTATTTTGATGCAGGTTAGCACCAAAGACATGAAGACAGAAGAGATGAAGGATGGCTTTCAGAAAGAGTTCGCCAAAATGATGTCTATACAGATGAAATATATGATGCCCCTACTTATATTAATATCCAGTATTTTCCTGCCAGCAGGACTGACCTTATATTTCGTAATCGCTAATATATTTGGAATATTCCAAAGCTTAATAATACGAAAGTTAGTACACAGCAGTTAGTTTTTTTATTGCTCGTGCTCCTGTAACAATTCGTCAGATTTTATAACAAAAAGATTTAAAGTGTTCTTATCTATCACGTCAACAATTCCACCATTAGAATTATAGTTAACAGATACAGCGTCTATAACTTTAGATAAGTTGGTGTTAAGTGTATATTTCTGATCTACAAGTGAGTAGAAATATACAGAGTCTTTAGACGAGAACACCCCCTTTCTCCAAGCTGTAGAGTTAAAACTTTCTGGTGAGTTAAAGAAACACAAATTACTGCTTTCGTTAAAGTTGGCACACTTCTCCTTAACGTAACCCTTCTGATACAAACCAAAACCTTGAGAATTTAGGTCCCTAATGAAATATAAATCCTTATTCTTAAAAGAGTAAACAAATAGATTTTGACTTGCTGCAGGCTTTTCAGAAATGTAAATATAATCAACATCTGCCCCCAACGTTGTTATTTCGAATAGCGGTAAAGTGTAAAGCTTAGTTATTTTGTTTTGTTTAGAAAGATATATTTCTGTTCCATATGAGCTTCTCACAAAGAAAACAAAATCATTAGACCCTTTAATAAATTCATAATCAAAGGCGTTCTGATTAAGAATGCTTAATCTAGAGTTAGACCAAAGATATAGTCCATCTTCACAAAGGATTAGCGCCACAGATCCTGGGTTGGAAATTTTAGCTGAGAAACAATTCGGTCTTAATGTTGTTATTAAGCTTGTGTCTTCGTAGTTAGGTCCAGAAGACTTTCTTAACTCACCAGAAGCTTTGTCTACAAAAGCCACAGAACCATCATCAAGAGACGCAGCTCCTATTGTCTGCCCTGCCCACACCAGATAAATATCTTTAAGTTCATTTGAGGTCTCTAAGTTGTTTGACTCCTCAGAATCAGAATTATCTAACAATAATTTGTTACCAAAAGATAAGCTTGGGAAGTTAATTTTATTGTCATTATTTTGTGTTGTTTGCACGGTATCACCGCCCTTAAATATTAAATATAAAGAAAAAATTATTATAAAAACAATAAACACTCCACCACTAATTAATATTTTCTTTTTTAAGTTGTCATTTTGCATATTATCTTCCAGAAGGCGACCAGTGCACAGGATCGCTAGGCAGGTTATTGTTAAAATTATACTTACTACCATTAGACTTTAGCCACTGATAGGTCTTAGTGTTACAGTTAGACTGACCATTAATACAACCCACATTAATATCCACCGCATAACCAGTAGAGTGGTTAGACCCGTTACCGCCAAGCTGACAAGGAACAGCAACGCTTTTGCCACCAAAACAAACAGCTTTACTGTTTACTAGTTTGCAACCATTCTCGTTCCAGATACGTAACTGGTCAGCAGGACTTCTATATGCAGATGTTAGTTTAAGGTTGATGCCATCTTTTTGTGCCGCCATGTACATTTGGTTAAACTTGTCGGCAGCAGCAGTTTTTAGTTTTCTGGAAGGTTGCACAACAACTAAGTCAGACTCTGGTATTGTGGTACACTGCTCACCTGTTGTGTTGGGTGGAGGGTTGTTAGGTGGATTGTTGGGAGGATTACTTGGACCAGGGTTGTTTGTAGTAGAATCAAGAATGGCAAACGTTAGCTTGTTATTAAGTATCGCGGGGTTAATAGAGTTAAGTATTATCCACACAGTAAAAACAAAAATTAAGCCAGTTATGACACGAATGATTATCTCTTTACCTTGTTTTTGTTTGTTGGCTATGTCGGTTGTTAGGTATACCATGCCGCCATATATAAGATAAAAAACAGCCGTAATAGCAATAAGTATTAATAGAAAGTTATAAGTCTGATTAAAGTAGTCAGATATCCCTTCTGGAGAAACAGGCACAGAAGTTAACCCCTCCTCATCAGTAAGGCCGGTTAGGGGTTCAAGAAGATCGTATTCAACAGGATTCTGTCCATTCATGTTAAGTAAAGTTTAACACAAATATTTTTTAGAAATTTATACTAATTCTATTTTTAGCTTCTTGGAATAGTCTAGTTAAATGCTTAACTGAAACATCAATTATTGCTGTACCAGTAGCATTTTCTGCTAGGCGGAAGAGCTTTACATAATTAGAGCTACCGGTGTCTGGATTGTTATTAACATACCAAGAGTATTCTAAGTTTTTTTGTTTATATGAGTCTGTTGAAAAAAAGAAAGGCTCCAAAACAACAGAAAATGTTTTATTTTTAATAGTCTGGTTATTTTTAATTGTATTTAAATTTGAAACATCACCATACTCATTCCCCAAGTAAGCTAGAAGCTCAGGATTTTTAGGCTTTATGTTGGTTGTTTCCGTTACCTCTTCATCACTGCTAACAGGAGAAACTGTTACTGAGACTGGCACGTCGTCCCCGTACTCATCTAATAATTTGTAAGTTAATGTGTCACGCCCCACACCAGAAGAGTCACCCAATGGCTCGTCCCTTACTGACCATTTGTAAAGCAGCTCAGAAGGTTGAAGTCTTTTGCTACCTGAATATATCTCAGCATAAGCATAAACTCTAAATCTACCAGCATTTGCAACTTCAGCCTTACCTCCGTACCAATAGGGAACATAACTATCCACCGCCTCTGTAATTAAAATTAATCTCTTTGGGCTAATTGTTTTCTTTGCGTAAAATGTTTCGCCTGTTGTCGACTTGACTGTAACCTCTATTAATATTGCCTGGTTACCGAAAGGCAGATTTAGATTTAAACTTTTTAAACCAAAACCAGAAGAAGCAAATCTTCCATTCACGCTCCATGATATGTCGGACTTGTTCAGGTCTGCTGTTAGGCTTTGTGCTGAGACTGTTACACTCTGCCCTGGTGCTGGCGCTTCTGGGTTGGTACTTATGGTAATAGGGTCAGGTAGAAGGTTCTGGGCCATAACTGCTTGCAGACTAAGAACTAAACTAAAGATTAATATTAAAGGTTTCATTTTATAAGTTGGTTAAGCCTTGCTTTAACTCCTTGACACGAAGTATTTCAGAAGGGTCACTAGTTACTATTTGCTCTTCGGTGTGGCTGGCGATAATCTTTACAGCCACATGCTTGAGTCCAGCAAAGAATATACCCTCGCCCACATTAGACTCAAGGAGTAAGAATTTCTCTTCGTCTGTAAGGTTAAAAGTCTTCTGTATCAAATCTATAGAAGTTGGAGACTGCTTCAAAAGAAGCTGAAGAGATGAGTTGGTGATGATCGGCACTCCATACTCACTCTTAAGGAAGTCGTTCACGTCTTGTGTTATTGTTGCTAACCCCAAGTAATATTTACGACCACGCTTTGCAAGACCATACAAGAAGCTTGCTGTATCTTCAGACTTCATCATTATCCACGCCTCGTCCACAACTAGAAGCCTCTTACGTAACTCTTTTCTTACAGAGTTCCAAATGTAATGAGTAACAAGAAACATTGCCACCGGCTTGAGTTCGTCTTCCATGTCGCGTATCGAGAAAGAGACACATTTCTGGTCTATATTTACATTTGTTGGGTTATTAAGGAATCCAGCCCAAGAGCCTTTGGTGTATTTTTGAAGTCTTTCTATTAACGACTCACTGCCATCGAGACCGCCCAAAACCATTTCAAAGTCAGAAAGAAGTGGTGGGTCTAGCTTGGTGAAGTCCGCATCAGGTGTGATGTCTTTGAGGGCGTACGTCTCAGTTATGGCGCGGTCTATGATTGCGTCTTCTTCGGGGGTAAGTCCTCCAAACATAACACGGAACAACCCAACCAGCGTTACAATGTTGCTGCGCAGAACCTCGCTCATACTCTCATCTTCTGCTGGGATCGGCAGGTCAAAAGGATTAATGTGATTATCACTGGTTAGTGATATGTTAAAGTATCTGCCACCAACTGCATCAGTCAATGTCTCGTACTCACGCTCAGGGTCTATAATAATAACCTGGGTGTCGAACATTAATGTGCGCAATATTTCTAGCTTTGTCGCAAAAGACTTTCCGGCACCAGACTTGGCAAATATTATAGAGTTGTAGTTCTCCATTGAGAATCTGTCGAACAGTAACAGTGAGCCGTTATGTCTGTTGATGCCGTACAATATACCTCTATCGCTAGTTAGATCAAAAGAAACAAATGGAAATATAGAAGATAATGGTGAAGTATTAAGCTTGGTAACCTGTTTCAAATCATCTTTACCTAATGGAATTGTTGTAAGTATTCCCTCGCCTTGCTGGAAGTATGCAGGACGAACGGTTATTAACTTACTTTCTAGTATTGATTTTATTTCTTTTTCTACACGGTCTAGATCTTTGTCGTCTCTTGCGTATATTGTTATATATAGCCCCACCTCGAACATTTTCTCTTGTGCTTGCATTAGGTCGTCACGCAGACTTTCTAGGTCCTCATAAGCAGTCTCTAGCATTGGGTCACGAACCATACCCTTCTCCTCTCTTATCATTATCTGGCTTTGAACCTCAGCCACTTTACGTTGGAACTTCTTCATCACCTCAGCGGTATCTACTGGTGATATATGTATACCAACGTCGAACACTTTGTCTAGATTAACTAACGGCGACAACCAATTATCTGTTAGATATCTAGGGTAAGACATTACAAAATATGTTCTACCTTTAACGTCACCAAGAATAAAATCCTTAGACTCTATTTTAAGAGCAGATGGCGCCACTATATCTTGCAGACTCGGCCCGGTATTTTGTTCCGCAGAAGGTGTAGTGGCTGCTGTGTTTGCTACCGTTGTGTCTTTGCCTAAAATAAAATCAAGTATTCCCATAGTTTTAATTAATTATAGCTTTATGTTCTGCTCCTGGGTTGAAAAGGCTGTAGAAAAGACTCACAACTTCATCACTTTGCAACCTCTCAACACGTAATCCAGTTCTTGTGAGCCCACTAGAGACCACAAGTATTCTTTGCTCCATCTGTCTGTACACTTCTTGAAAAGCTGCATCAGCTTTTGCTGCAAGGGCATCATTGTTACCAAAAGGAAGGCTGGGTACAGAGCTTTGATTAATAACTGCTGGCGTGTACGGAACAACAACGAAGAATTGTTTAGACATTATATTTGTCTCTTCTGAAAAGGTCTTGATATAGCTTATATATTCAGTGATTTGTAGCTTGATCAGCTCACCCTCCGCAACAGCCAATCTCTCTTCTAAAAGATTTATATATGGCTCTATATCCATACGACGAGACTTCACAAAGATCTGCACAGAAAACTCTAGAGAGTTAAGAAAGTTTTGGAATTGGGTCAATATCGCGGTCTGCTCATCCTCACCCTTAAGAGAAAGATTTAGTGAGTTGGTCATAAGTACGGCTCTATACTCACCGTTTTGTAATTCGATGAGTCCGTCACGTATGTTTTTAATAGGCACAAATCCTTGTGAGGCACTACCCTGCATGGATTCAGTATATCATCAGTAAGTGATTTTATTCAGAAGATGTTTCCACGTTTTTGGTGTCTAAGCTCAAAGACTTTTGTTTGAGAGTGCTCGGATCTGGGGTTATAACCTGAATGTTATTATTTCTTCTTTGCCAAGTATATATATTGCTGCGAGAAAAGTAGTTAATTGCATGCTCCATAACTTCAACAAAGGGTTGATTGTTTATTTTTACAAAAGCTAGAGCTAGGAATAAGCCAGCTACAGGAGATATAACAATAAGAGCTATTATGTTGCTCGGGATAAACCTCATAGCTAGATAAGTAACACCAACAGCACCAAGGCAATAAGCAAACTGCCTCCAGGTTAATGGCCCAATTATCTTGTCTTCTATATCTATGAATTGTGGTACTCTGAATTGCACGACTTAATTATATCAAAAATTATAAAGTCTTCATTTTCTTATCCTCTTCATCAACCTTTTCTCTGTAGAAATCTAGTGGTTTTTGTAGGGCTTTTTCTTCGACTTTATCTTTTATATCTTCAAAAGTTTCTGGTTTTGCTTCTGGGTTAGGTACTGTATTTGTTTCCATTTCTGAGGCCTTGTTTACCTCTAATTGAGAATAAAGTATTTCGTGCAGATTTTTAGAAGAAGGCTCAGCGGTGTTTGTTGTGCTACTTTCTATTTCTGGTTTAACTTCTATAGTGGCAACCTGAGTAGCTGGGGCAACTTTTGGAGCCTTGGATAGAATATAATTTTCTACATCCTTCACAGCCTGCCTTACAGTCGCTTCATTTGCAACTTGCCCACCCTGCCCTAGTTCACCTTTAAAAGCCTCTTCTAGAGATGGATAATCACTAATTCCGAGTAGGCACATTGTAACCTCTAATTCTAATGATACAGCTTGGTCTTCTGTAAACTTATTAACTCTTTCAATTAATTTCACTGTGTCTTTGAAATATTCCCCGAATAAAAAGTCCTGCATCTCTTTTGAAGACTTTCTTATCTCTATATCAATTGCATTACGAAGTTCTGGATTCATGTTATTGTTTCGCTTTCTTAAAGCCTCTTAATTTTGAAGCAATAGAGTCTGCTTGTTTTGGTGTCAGCGTGTTAAATGGTTCACCGCCAGAGCTTTTTTGTATATTTTGGAAAGTTGTAGCTTGACCAGGGGCTAAATTGGGCTGGTCGAACTCGGTAGTGAAAGGTTTTATGCTCCCCAAAGTTGATATTGCTCCCTTAATTGCAGCCAAATCCTGCTCACCAGCCTGCCTCTGCGTCTCATTCATAACACCAACAGCTGAGCCTAATTTATAGGCTGTGGTTGTTTTAGAGTAATCATCTTGTAAAACTTTTAGTTGATTTTGTAGGTCTTGATAATAAGTGTCAGAGTTCTTTTGTTCCGTTAATTGCTTTTCTAATTCAGCCTTCTTATCGGCTAAAGTTTTTCTTGTGGTGGCTATATAGTCTTCAGTTTTCTTTCTCTCTTCTGCTGTTGCGTTGCCACGCTTTTGATTTTCAAGATATTCTGTTCTTGTTTTTATTATATCTCCATATTCGTCATCTAACGCTTTCTGACCATTTTGTATCTGTGTAGCAACAGTGGAATCTTTTATCTTTATCTTCTCATCTAAATCACGGGCCTTGTCTAAGTCTTTATCTAGTACACGCAGCTCAGAAGCAGAAGCTCTTTGTATTGGCTTGTTCTTGAGCGCTGCTATCTCTGCGTCATGTGTATCCCTCGAATATGTAGTGCCACGTTTGATTTGTTGCTCCATATATGCCACCTCATCAGCGCTCTTGGCTTGCTCTAACCTGTCTGTCCACCCTAGGTTCCTGGCTGCCATACGATTCTCCCTCAATACTGTATTGCGCTTATCTGCGACCTTATCCTCAATCCCTTTTCTAACATCATAAGCAGAGCGGCCGAATATTTGAGTCTTCTCCATCCTCTCCCCACCCTTAAGAAGTAGCCCTCCTGCGAATTTTTTGGCTCTACCTGCGCCCTCTTGTGTTGCCCACTTCTTGCCAACATTACCAGCCATCGCTGCCGCACGAGCCATGCCGGCACGAGCTACGAATCCGGTACCCGCAGTACCAACAGCCATCGCCGCCCCACCCACCGCTCCACCTAAGACCTTTACTGCAAATTGCCCAACCGCCCCCGAGGCTTGCTCAGCAAATTTTTTGCCGACATATAAAGATATTCCTGTAAGAGCAAGCATGGCAATCTGCTTTAACATATCTTGTATGCTGCCGTCGCCAATAATTCCTAAAGTTGTCTCATTGGCACCCTTTAAAATCTGAAGACCTAACCAAGTAAATATGGCCAATATAGGAGCAACAACCAAATTACCAAAAAATGTCTCTCGCCACTTGTCATGAGCTTTGTCTAAAGCTGGCACAAGCCCTCCAATAAACATCAGCGGAGAAAAAATAACACTAGCAATTAATAAAAAGCTTCTCGTTAAAATAAAAATCGCCATACTTAAAAATTGCCAACCCGCAAAAATAAAGAAAATATAAGAAACAAAAACAACAGTCAGAGAGTCTAGGTTCTTAAAAGCAGAGTTCGGATTTACTTGTGACGTGTCCTGCACAAAAGCAGATATTCCCATCTGCTTCATATAGGCAGTACTAATGCCGTAGTCGCTTGAAAGCATTCCTTGTGAACTAGTGCTAACGTTCCCAGAAAACTTATAACCAGAAGCAGCGCCATATATTTGCAGCGAGATAACATTAGAAACATCTATTGCGAACTTTGACAAAGCAAAAGAAAAGTTAGTAAGTAATGCGAAGAGTAGAAGCTTGGCAACAGCCTTACGAAAGTCTTCTTGATTTTGTCCTATAATTCGTAAGAATCCGGCGTACACAGCAGCAAAGAATGCTGCAATGTTGGCTAAATCTCGTATAGCTGTCCAAGCGCCATATATATAAGCCTTGTTAACTCCGTCTTCATCCTGGAACATTGTTGCTATGTGTAACACAAAATTATCGAAAGAATAGTCAAAAAGTGTTGCACAAAGATACATTAAACCAGCCAAGGCCCACCCTATTCCAGAAAGAGTGAAATCTACAATACCACAAAGAGCTGGCAAAATCCCAACAGAGGCTAGGTTTGCGAGAGAAAACTTTTCATATGCAGCAGCTGGACAAACTTGAACTCGACCTGTTGGCTTAGATTCATTTTTTTTAGCCATTTCCGCTGCCCCGGCAGCGTTCATAGCGTTTTGCCTTTCAGCAAAACTACCCCAACTTCTGCCTTGGCTGTCTCTGCATGGATATGTAGTACCTATTGTTTCGGCTGTGTCACAAGGTTGCACAGCTTGGCCATAACTGATCTGTGGCGCGAAAAAAAGTATAGAAAAACAGGTTAAGATTAATATTGCGCGCCAGATTTTCACAATACAAAGTGTATCATAAAAATAGGCATGTTTGGTTGTTAGTTACCTCCAGCTGTACTTGGTTGAGCCTGTTGACACTCGGTTAACATTGAGTCAAAAGTTGTAGAAAGTTGGTCTAGTTGTTTGTACAGCTCCTCATTGTCCGCCCTTCTCTTGTCTGCCACAGCAGAAGTTAGATATGAATTAGCAGAAAGCTCCGCATTGAAGGCGTTATATATATTGGTTATAGCGTCGGCGTCACGACTCCTTGTGACTGTCTCTATTGCTGCTGAAAGGTCGTCAGCTTTCTCCTTGTATGTAGAAAACTCATCAGCAAGAGCCAAGACTTTCTGGCCTATTATTTGCTTCTGTGAGTCTACTGTTGTTTTTACAAGTGGCGGCATTGCAAGCCAAGAAGATTTCTCTTGATAACAGGTCTCAATCTGAACTATTTTGTCAGCAAGATTCTGATATTTGGTTAATTCTTCTTGTACAACAGTTAAGTTGGTTGAGTGTTCCTTGAGCACACTATTCATAAGTTGAAGCATGTTCGCTGTTAAGTTGCGATGGTCGGCGTTACTTAGTGTTACTGAGCTGCTGGCTACTGTTGGGTCCTTCGGAGCGCCAGCTGCAGTCACGCTGTCTCGCAGACTACCAGATCCATCGGTTGCGCCTCTAATAAGATTATCAAAACCATCTTTTAGATGACGTAGACCTATGGATTGCAGTTTCACCATAAGTGCGCTAACAATAATCTCACTAATCTCGTCTGACTGTTGCAATTGCTTGAGAGGGTCGCCTAATACTTCATTAGTTAGGTTCCTTATCTGGTCACCAGGAGTGAGTGTTTCGTACTCGGTACAGAGTTGACTTTCTTTGGGTAGCGGCTCGCCCTGGTCATCTTTTTCTAACAAAGCGCCCTTCTTGCATACTTTTTGACTGAAGAATCCTCCTCCACGATTAAGCTCATTATTGGTGTTGGTTGTTTTTTGATTTACATTTTGCTGAAGTTGTAACTGTGCAACGGCCAGGCGTCCGGTCTCTGTATTTCGATAAGGGTCCTGGGTAATAGACAGAAAGGCGTTCCAGCCACCACATGAGAAGTCTTTGGCAAAGCAGTTCTGAAGGTCTTTGTATTGCTGCTGCTGAGATGAGGTGCTGGTTGTTGCTCCACAATAGCGCCTTGCGAATTCTGCTGCACCAGCAGCGTTCTCCGAAGCCATCTTTTGCAGCTTCGCAGGAGAACAGATGTCATTTTGTATCACTTTGTTGGTTGTTGGTACCATGAATTCTTGGAAAGACTTTTTAACATACCCTTCGGCATTACCTGAGACCAAAGCCTTCAACACGGCGTCATTACCAACAATATTAGTCATCAGGTCACGCTTAACTAGTGTTAGCTCCTGAGTTGCTAGATTAGTGAAGAATCTTTCTGGATTCTCGAGGAACTGAGGCTTACCACTACCACCATCTTGTGCCCACTTAACTATCTCTTGCTTAATTTGATTCTTAACACGTTGCGCTATTGCATAAGCGAGCGGGTCTAGTGCGTACTCTTTTATCATGCTTTGGTAAGCTGTTATGTTGCCAGCAATTTCTAGCCCATATTGTAGTACTTGTGTACTGAATTGTGTAGGGTCAAAAACTATAAAAGCTGACGCAGTGTTTGTCCAAAGTCCAAAAGCTATTAAGAATGAAGCAATTATTTTTTTCATATATTTTTGTTAAAAATCCTACCGTAATCAGACACGCCGAACACGACATTGTTAGAGTCAAAAAAGTCTCGCATCTTGCTAAGTAGTTCAGTCTGATTGTTTATCATGCCTTGATACTGCCCCACAGCAACCAAAGACGAGCTTGGGTCGGAGTCGACTTTTGTAAAGGCTGTCAATATGTCGTTATAGTAGAAGCATTGCTCTAGAAGTGTTCTGTGTAGAGTTGCGATGTTTTTAGGTGCGGCGACTGTCTTAAATGACGCACAGAGAGATTGTATTTGCTTCTGTAGAGATTTTATATTGTTCAGGTTAGACGCATTATTGGTATTTATATAGTTCTGCAAATCTTTTAACTCTTTTTGCTCATTACCGAAAAACATACCGAACACAACTGCTGCATTGTTACCGTATTCCTTGAGCGCAGCTCTTGAATTGTCATTAGAAACGTTGATCTGACCAACATCTTTTACTGTTATCTGTTGAGACGCGCTGTCTACCAGGGCCGACATATATAAGTCAGCATTTACGTCTGTGTTCTTGTTAGATAGCACTCCTATTGCCATAGTGTCACGAGCTAGTATTGTAGTAAGGTTGCTTGTTGTTGAGTTGTCACCACTTTTTGTCTTGTCGCCGAAGACTATTTCCCTCCATGCTGGTTGACCATTACCGCTCAAGTCCTGGCCAAGGCTTATCAGCTGATCATATGTTTGTATTTTGGAGCTAAGACTAGAAGAGGGTATCTCGGGTGTTTTGGCTTGATCCGGGAAAAGCCCATAAATCAGAAATGCAATCACAGCCAAAAGTCCAGCTAGAATCAAAAAAGCTTTTTCTCTAGAAAGAGAGTCATTGTTCGGTGTTTTCTCTACCACAACTTAATTGTATCACGCACAATACGTAGCCAGTCTTCAAAATGCACATCCTCAGCTCGCACCTTGCTGTCTATTATTTGTTCCCATTTTACGCTCAATCCTTTTTCTTGATTGTATATATTTAAATTGTGTAATAATGTTTTGCGTTTGTGAGCGAACCCTGCATGTATTAATTCAAAGAATAACTCTTTTTCCTGCGCGTCTCTAAAGGCTGATGCGTCGTGGCGCTTAATATATAAAATAGCGCTGTCTACATTGGGTGACGGTACAAATGATCCACGCGGCACAGTCTTAACGTATTTGGGTACGCCGTATGACAATATTGAATTAGAAAGTAGCGACCCCTTACCATCTCTTGCGCAACCCCTCTCGGCTACTTCACGCTGAACCAGAAGTGTTAATGATTGTGCCCCACCGTCATCAATCAACTTTCTCATTATTAACCCTGTTATGTAGTAAGGTATATTGGCTATTACTTTATAATTTTTGTCTAACTTAGCAAAGTCAAAATCAGTTACATCAGCATGTAACAGTTCGAATTTGCTTTGTTTTGTATATTCTAAAAACTTTTGATTTAGAATTTCAATTAATCTGTCATCTTTTTCTATAGCAACCACTTTTGCTCCAGTTTTTAGCAGTTCTTCAGTTAGCACCCCTTCGCCAGGACCTATTTCTATAACAGTGTCGCTGGTGCTGATATTTGAACACTCAACAATAGCCAAAAGTGCTGCCTTTGACCTAAGAAAATTCTGCCCTAATGACTTCTTTGCTTTGACTAGCATTATATATAGAACACTTTACCATTATTTTCCTTGTAATACACGTCGTGATACTCGGTCTCGTTTGGATCAACATCTGAGAGGAATTGGCTGGGTGGAGCGATGTTACGTTGGCCGAATATTGTTCTCATCTCTGCATAAGTAAGATAAAGCTTCTTTCTCGCCCTTGTCACGGCCACATAGAACAGCCTCCTTTCCTCCTCAGACTCCTCTTTTGACTTTTGTTTGCCAGAAAAGTTTTTAGACGGGAAAAGGTCTTCTTCTAGTCCTACAATAAAAACATAATCGAATTCAAGACCTTTGGATGAGTGTATGGTCATCAACCTAACACCAGAAGCCTCTTTTTTGTCATCATCTTGATCGCTAGAAAGTGAGGCAAGCTCGAAGAATTTCTCAATGTTTTCGTCATAAGCCATCTCATCGTATTTGCTAGCTAGTGTGATCAGCTCGGATATGTTGGCGAGCCTTATCATCCCGTCTTCACCTTCATCTTTTAATTCTTTTTCTATACCAGACTCTACCAGAATATAATTCATAACATGTGAGAGAGGCTCAGTCTGTAGCATGTCAGCGATTTCTTTTAAAAAGTTAAAAACAGCATCCACCTTTTTCCTCGCAGCAGCTGGTAACTCCTCATTAGAAAACAGCTTGGCTATGGTCGTCTTACCAACGCCTTTTTTGGGTGTTTCGAATACACGCTTTAGGTCTGGCTGACTTTTTGGATTAAGGGCTGCCTTTAAGTAACTCAATATATCCTTAACCTCTTTTCTTTCGAAGAACTTGGTACCGAGTACTGCATAAGGTACATCATTGCGAAGCATCATTTCCTCCATTATTCTGGATTGAAAGTTGGTTCTATATAATACAGCGATGCTGTTGGGGTCAACTCCAGAAGCGATTAGTTCTTTTGACTTTTTTGCTACCCACTCTGCTTCGGACTCCTCGTCCCAGCTTGGAAGTATTTCAATCTTCTCCCCATCTCCTGAGCGAGTAAAAAGATTCTTTTCTTTTCTAACAGTATTCTTCTTAATTGCATTATTAGCAAGAGATAGTATGTTGCCTGTTGAGCGATAATTTTCCTCTAATAATATGACTTTTGTATTAGGGAAGTCCTTTTCAAAATTCATTATGTTTTTGAGGTTCGCTCCGCGCCAGCTATATATATTCTGATCAGTGTCACCCACTACACAAATATTATTTTGCTTAGGATTAACTAGGAGTTTAGAGAATTTATATTGAGAGTTGTTGGTGTCTTGGTACTCATCAATGTGTATGTGCGTAAAATAATTCTGATACTTTTCTCTTATAAATGTATCGCTTTCTAACATCTCAACACAGCGAACAATCAAGTCGTCAAAGTCCACAGCGCCCTGATTGCGTAGCTCCTCTTCGTACAGTCCCCACACAGTAGCCACCACGTCCATTGTGTAACTCGATACGCGAGAGCGATACTCGTTAACCGTCACAAAGTCCCCCTTCTCCCTGGATATAGCATTACGTATTTTAGCTGGCTCATACATCTTAGTGTCGAACCCCCTGTCTTCTAGTATTCTTTTTACTATACCCCTCGTATCATCGCTGTCTAATATTGTAAAGTTTTTGTTGAGTCCTAGGTATCCCGACTCCCTACGCATCAGCCACAGGCCGAGCGAGTGAAATGTCTTGATTAATGGTGCCCCGCCCCACTCATCCAGGAGGCCCTCCTCTTTTAATCTTTTTGATATACGCTCACGCATCTCTGCTGCGGCCTTGTTAGTAAATGTTACACATAATATTCTCTCCACCGCATTGCCAGCTCGCACTATTTCCACCACTCTTTCAGTTATTGTCTTTGTCTTACCCGCCCCCGCCCCTGCTAGGATTAACAGCGGTCCAGTTATTGTCTTACTTGCTTCTAATTGTTTATCGTTTAGCATCTTTTAGAATGCTAGTTTAACATATTAACTAATTTTATTTTGTGAGGCTAAGTTGAGGAGCTCTTCAACGCTTGATGCTTCGCGCTCACCATTTTTTATAAAAGGACTGACTATTTCCCCTATTTTTTTAACTTCATCTTTCACACCTTTAATATCTTCATCTGACATTCTTCTAAACTGCGCGAGAGATATATCTCTAAATCTTGCAACATATTGATCATACTTTTTACCAAATATTTCTTTGGCTATTGGATTCTCTTTTATTTCTACTGCTGCATGTTTTGCCTCCACCACTTCGCCACTTTGTCTTTTGAAAGAGTAAGCTTCAAAAGTTGGAACATTATCGTTGCCTATTTGTTTATTTACCACATTGGTGGTTAGTACAGTTACGCCAGGCATGATCGGGTTATTGGCTAGAATTCGGTCGGCGAGTGTTGATGCTACAGCGAGCCTTGAGTCAGCGTCCGCTGCTGCCTTGAATTCTGGTAATGTTGTCTGGCTCGGTATCGCTATGTTTTTAATTAGGTCACCCGATCTCATTTTTGCGAGGTAATATCCATTACCACTTTCAACACTTTCAAAAACTAACTTTGTAGACACGTTACCAGAGGTAAAAAGTAAATACTTATCTTTAGTGTATAATGTCATGTCTCCAATTTTTATAGGAGCAGACTCGCCAGGCTGAGCCGCTGCCTCGACCGTTGCTGGTTTATCTTTGCTTAGAATAGCAGGAGTTGCTAGTGCTGCAGCGGCACCTAACGCTGTAGCTATTGCTACAGAACCCAAACCAAACTTTTTAGCTTCAGGTTTGGTTTCTATTTTTGGGGTAGAAGGTTTCGCTTTACTTTTAGCATTAGATTCTGTTGTTTTTGCTGCAACCTTCTTTGCCCTTGCTCCTGCATCACCATAAACTTTCGGTTTAGATGGTTCTTTCTTTCTAGTTCTTTTTGCGGCACCCAGTTGCGCTATTAGTTCATCTTTTTCTGTTTGGGGTATAGAGGATTTGTTTATTGCGTCTACATTTAGTTGATATACAACATCAATTAGTTTTTGTGTTGCTTCAGGGTTGCTCTGTCTATATCTCTTTATGGTCTCGACAGCTGCTGCGACAACGCGTCCAAGAGCTTGCTTTTCTTTTTCTTGCTGGGCCTCTTGCTTGTTCTCAACCGCTGCGACTGTTGGTTGTGTTGCAGGTGTTGATGCTGGCACTGGCTCTGGTGCTTGCTGAGTTGTAGATATTTGTGGCGTTGATTGTGTTGTAACTGTCTGTGTCGTAGTAGTTGCTTGTGCAGCCACTGGCGCAACCTGAGCCTTAGTCTGATCAGTTCCTTGAAGTGTTTTTAGTGTTCCATCCAACCATCTATTCATTTCTCTTAGATAAGAAATAAAAGGTCTCCTGCTTTGTTTCCCACCAAAATAAATTACATTTAAAGTCTTTTTTGCTTTATCGGAGTATTCTCTGTTGCTGTTAAACTCATCAAAAATATTTTTACTACGATTCTCGGCGTCAGATGTTAGGGTTACAAGCCTTGAAATGTCGTCTTTGTGATCGCGAAGTAATGTAGGTAAGTCCAAACCGCTAAGATATTTGTATTTATTCCAAGCCGGAGTTATCACGGTCTGTAACTCGTTATGTATTTTTTCTATTTGCCCTTCTTCATCATTAATTTGTTTTGGCCCTGTTGCTGGATTGTTCGCTATTTGCTGTGGTGCTATCTGAGCAGCCACTGGCATCACAGAAGTAGCTTGATCCAATTGTGAACGTTTTATATTTTCTATTTGCTTTTTGACTTCTTCAACATAGGCCTCCTTTTTTTCAAATTTATCCCTTAGTGCCGCCAAGTACTCCAAACTCGTCTGGTTGTTTGTGGTCCTGTTTAGTTCTTCCTTCAAAGTTTTTATCTCTTGGTTTTTTCTATTGATAACTTCTTCAGCAGCCAGAAGCTCGCCATGCAGATCTGATTTTATTTTGTCTAGATTTTCATGTTTTATCTTGGCTACTTCGAGTTGGTCTACTAGGTCCCGTATTCTTCTTTCTTTTAATTTGACCTCATCACCAACCTTTTGTATTCGGTACCCGCTACGAAGAACCCAACTAGGAACGTCTCCTGAGGCGACAGCACTTCTTCTTGCGTCTAATTTTGACTCAACTTCAGCAAAGACTGTTTTTGTGTCTCGTCTCATCAAATCCCCCGAAATGTCGTTTTCTGCCTTGGGAAAGTAAGGGTTATGTCCGACTTTTTCAAGCCTTTGCGCTAAACCTCTGTATTCGGTTTGAAGTTGGGGAAATTTTTGTTCAGGAAGGCTGTCCTCAACCAAAGCTTCTCTTCTTGCGGGCATCAGATCTTCTCTAATAAGCATAAAAACAGTATATCATCCAAGGCAAAATTGACCCTTGCGCTGTAAACAATACCCTGTTAATATGAATATCTAACCCCGTACTTTCGGGATACGATGATAAAAGACTTTCGTCAAGTAAAAATCGCTGCCATATTCTGTTTCGTCCTTGTATTGTCAGCACAAAACGCCAAAGCGGGTATATTCGATATGGCAATGGACGGATTAAGAAGTCTTGTTAAAAAGGAGCAAAATAAGGAAACACCCGCCCTTGTTGCCGACGAAGGCAGTGTCTTGCGTGTAAGTAGTCAAATATCCTCATCATCAGACCAGTCTGTAAAAGTTGAAAAAGATGAAGAAGTTCTGAAGGGTGTAGTTGGTCCAGTTAGGCTTGCAACTGAGAATGAGGTGTTTGAAAATGACCAGATTCAGGTGTACGAGGTTAAGGTTGGAGACACTTTGTCTGACGTAGCCAAAATGTTCAATGTTTCTAGGAATACTATTGCTTGGGCCAATGACATTAAGAATGGGAAATTAACCCCGGGCGATACTCTCCTGGTATTACCTGTTTCTGGTGTGAAGCATACAGTTAAGAAAGGCGACACTATTAAAAGCATAGCTAAGAAATACAAAGCAGACACAGAAGATATACTTTCATTTAATGATGTAGACGAGGAAAATCTTGTACCAGGAGACGTTATTGTCGTGCCAGATGGTGAAGTGACTGTGGACGCGCCAGTTCAAAAATCTAAACCGAAACGTAAAGTCTACCCTTCTGCTGGTGCTGGTTATTATGTAAGGCCGATAATCGGTGGAATAAAGACTCAAGGTATACACGGTCACAATGGAGTTGATATTGGTGCACCGGTCGGCTCACCTATACTCGCTGCAGCGGATGGTGTTGTTCTCGCTGCTAAGTCTAGCGGATACAATGGAGGATATGGAAAGATGATAATTATCTCCCACCCTAACGGAACACAGACTGTATACGGACACCTATCTAATGTGTATGTTACAACTGGACAAAGTGTATCTAAAGGTGAACAGATCGGAGAGTCTGGTAACACTGGTCGCTCAACCGGTCCACACTTACACTTTGAAGTTCGTGGAGCTGAGAATCCTTTCTAGTAAAACAAAAGGCGCCCGCGGAGCGGGCGCCTTTTGTTTTACTTTTTAACCTTAGGCGGTACCACAAGCACTGCCTCTGTTCCGTCTCGAAGGGTCACAAAATATAAACCAGATCCTGGATGTTGTTTTGTAATTGATTCACCAAAACTTTTTATCTCCTCATTTTTTGTACCATATGATTTAATCTCTGGATCAGCGTAGTGGTCAGGGTATGTATAACTGGTCGGTTCGTAATCGTAGCTGCTGTTAGGGATGTCATAGGATGTTGAGCTGTACGCATCTTTTGTATCACCATAATAGTTATCTGGAGTATATGTTGTTTTTGGTGTTGAGTAATCAGCTGTGTAGCCATAAGATGTGTCCACTTTTGTTGCATAGTCAGAATAGGTGTGACCAGTTTCTTCTGTTGGTGTCACTTTTTGTGTTTTACCAGCTGGGGCGATCTTTGTCACTTTTGTTGTTACAGGGGTTGTGACTTGGTCTACTGGTTTATTTGCGGCCTGGGCAGGCGTCACAGCAACAGCAGTGGCTGCAACGGTAGCTTTTGCTAGTTTGTCTAACTTATCCCAAAGCGCACTTCTTCGTTCTGGGTTATTTTTAGCACCAGGAACATTATTTTTTTCAAAGTTTTCATTCATATAAAACAAGTTTATTCTAATAATTAGTTAAAATCAACATTCACAGACAAGTTTACAATTTTGGTCTGTATTGGAAAGCCTCGATTATATGTCTGTCTTGTATTTGTTCTGACTGCTCGAGGTCGGCTATTGTTCTCGCTAGTCTAATGATGCGATGATACGATCTTGGGCTGATTTGGAATTGTTTGGCGAATCTGTTAAGCGTCTCGGTCTCTTTTGTGCCGAGCTTGGCATGGATTGATAACTCTTTTGTGCTCAGTGACTTGTTTAGTTTTGGCTTATCTCCTATATTTAAAAATCTTCGCCCCGAGAACTCGCGTGCTGACTTTATTTCTGACCTCATTTTTATCCCCTCCAGAGGGTTGCCCTGCTTAGACAACTCTTCGTAAGGCAGATGTTGAACCAAAGTCCACATATCTATACGGTCAATTATTGGTCCAGATATTCTTTTTTGATATCTCTCTATCTCATTGGACTTGCAGACACACTCTTTTACTTTGCTCCCATAGTAGCCACACGGACACGGATTCATGGCTGCAACTAATATAAAACTCGCAGGGAAAGTCTCAGTACCTTTGGCGCGAGATATTCTAACCACACCCTCTTCTAAAGGTTCACGCAAGCTCTCCAAGGCCTTACTTTCAAATTCTGGTAACTCATCTAAGAATAGTACACCACGATGTGATAAAGTTATCTCGCCGGACTTCGGCGTTGAACCACCACCTATAATCGATACATAGCTCGAGGTGTGGTGTGGCGCGCGCATTGGTGGCTGAGTAAGCAACGTGTCGGTCTGCCCTGCTATTGAATGTATTGTTGTTACTTCAAATGATTCGTCTTCTGATAAGTCAGGCAGCAGTCCTGTGAAGGCTTTGGCCAACATTGTTTTTCCTGTTCCTGGCGGACCATACATACATATATTGTGTCCTCCTGCTGCGGCGATCTGTAGTGCGCGCTTAGCTGTTAATTGTCCTCGTACTTCACCTATGTCTGGGTATTGTATTTTGTTTTTAAGCTCGCCGCTATTTTGATGTGGCGTTATGTCTTTGACTCCAAGTAAATGCTCGACAACTTCTTTTATATTTTTAGCACCGAGCACCTCTATGCCGCTTACAATACTTGCTTCTTCTTTGTTTTGGTCTGGCAAGATTATTTTTTTAAAGCCATTCTTCTTAGCTGTTGTAGCGAGCGCGAGCGCTCCGCGAAGGGGTTGCAAATCGCCACCAAGTGATAGCTCTCCAACAAAAATTGTGTCTGAGAAGTTGCCTATTATGTCACCAACAGCAATTAAGTATGAGATAGCTATTGGCACATCGAACACAGGCCCCTCCTTTTTTATTTCAGCTGGAGCGAGAGATACAGTTAACTTGTGATTACGTGATTTGGGCGAGTCGAAGCCGCTATTTTTAAGTGCGGCATGTACACGTTCGCGTGATTCCTCTACTGACTTGTCTGGCAAGCCAACAATAGTAAAAGAGTACAAGCCATTAGTCACATCAGTCTCGACGCTAATAGGGGCTCCAGAGAGTCCTACTATTTGAGCGCTGTAGACTTTAGATATTTTTGTTGACATCGGACGATAACTTTTCGTTGATCTTCATCCAATTGGCGATAGAGTCTGTGAAGACCAAGTATTTCTCACCAACATAACCATATACCATTATTTTATTTTGAGCGTCAGCAACGTGTAGCTCTATATTGTTAATTGGTTGAGTTGTGAATTTATTAAGGTCGGCAATACCAAAATATTCCTGAGCTATTTCATTTATTCTGTCCTCGTTATTAGTCACTTTGTCATAAACAGTTTTGAAGTCTTTGATAGTTATGACTACATAAGCGTTGCTACTCGTTGCCTCACCTGTCGAAGAAGACAACTCGCTTGCCATACCAGGCCACACGTCAGCAACACTATAAGTCTTCACTGTTGTTGTGTTGGTGTTCTGTGTACCGCTCTGTGTGTTGTTTTGTGATGAGTTTTGATTTGTTTTGGTTGTGCTCTTGGTTGATGATCCACTAGATGTTGTTAATTTGTATGCAACGAGGCCAACTATTATTAACACTAAAATGATCAACACAATTCTAAATAGCACTTTCCATTTAGAAGATGAGGTGTCGTCAGTTGGAGGTATTAGCTTCGAGTCTAATTGCCTTTGCGCAGCCATAACAGGACTCTCTGCCCCAGGCGCTACTGCCTGCATGTCTGACTCTAATGTGTGTATGATTGGTATTTTGTTATCCACGATACACACAGTTTACCTTAGGCAACCTTTTTCTTTCTGTGGACAATCCTTTTTCTGTTGCTGTTAGTTGACAGCAAGAACTCCTCGGTGTTCTCACAAAGGTCAAGGAAAGCCTCAGTAGACTCTTTTAATTTTGTTGATGTTGACTTACCGAATGCTGCCACTTCAACTTGTACGCCCTCATTCTTAAGATGTTCAACAAGAGGAACAAAGTCTCCATCCCCTGTTACTAATACTATTGAGTCTACTTTTTTGGCTAATCTAATAGCGTCAATTGCAATACCTACGTCCCAGTCTGCCTTTTTGTTACCACCAAAGAAAATTTGTAAGTCTTTTGATTTGGTTTCTATTCCCATTTTAAGTAGCGCATCAAAGAATTGCGCTTCATCTTGAGACTCTGTTGTAATTAGGTATGCAATAGCACGCACTAGATTGCGCCCACCTACTGCCGCCTCTAAGACTTTACCAAAATTAACCCTAGCATTATAAAGATTGCGTGCGCTGTGGTATAGATTCTGGGTATCTATTAGAACAGCAACACGTTGTGACGTGTGTTGTATTACTGACATAAAAATAAATTAAAATTATGGAACTAAATATTAAAAATTATCTAACAACTATAATTATAACAAATCCCGGCTTACGCACGGGACTTGTTATCTACTATTTAAGATCTAACTTCTTAGCGACCTCCTTGTATCTTTTTTCAAAATTAGTTTTGAGGTAGCTTAGATGTTTACGTCTGTCGGCAACCATTTGTATCAAGCCGCGTCTAGAGTGATTATCCTTCTTGTGTATCTTAAGGTGACTAGTTAGTTCCTCAATTCTGCGAGAAAGTATTGAAATCTGAACCTCAGGACTACCTGTATCGGTGTCGTGCATTTGAGTTGCTTTGATTGCGTTAGCTTTTTTGCGAGTTGTTAGCATTGCGATATATTAACATATCTTAATAGAAAAAGCAAGCCCGACATTTGTCGGGCTGTTATTGTTCCTTTTTAGCTGGTTTTCGTAGAACGGAACAAGCGAAGTCTTTTTCTTCTTCACTCCTCCACCCATTCGCTCTGGTTATTGAGTCTACCCACCCAATCAAATACTTTCGAGGTTGCAGGCGTACAATCTCGAGATGGCCTTTAACTTCCAACCCCTCAAGCTTTAAATGTCTGTAGGCAAGGGCTGTTTGTAGTGATTCCAGGCTTACATTGTATCCGTGGTCAAGCAAAGTTTTGAGTCCGAGCAAGTCGCCACGAAGTATGCATCCTTGCCTAATTCCAAAGACGAAACCGTCTTCCCAGACAATATTTTGGCGTTTAGCGTAGTCGATGATTTCTCCTACAAGATTCAGTTGCTTTGCGCTGTAGAAGGCTTGTTTGAGCAAGACCTCGAGCTGGGTTTCTGCTACACCTGAGGCGTTGGCATAAGCTATGAGCTCGCCAACAAGGCCTGCGACGGCCAGTGTCTGACAGTGATCCAGTCTGTCGTTACAGGCTTCGGGGTTTCTCGCCTGCACACAATTGCCGAGTAACCTTTCTAGCCTAGGGTCAATTTTTCTTGGCATAAAGCCTCCTTGTTCGTTCAGTCTGGTGTTTATACTAGCATTTCTAGTAATACTTTACAAAGTTTCACTTATGATGTAGTGTGTATTTGGATTTGTAACGCGCCAATCGCGTAGGAGTTGTAGATGAAACAGAAATTGTTATTTTGGGTTGGCTATTTGGCCGGCCTAATTTTGCCCACAAGAAAGAAGTGGGTTAAGTTGGCGAAGCACTTCTTGGCCGAAGTGGAAGTAATGAACCAACATGCCGGTATTCATTTGAAGGCTGGTGCTCCACATGTTTTCTGTATGGTTGGACCACCAGGCGGACTGAAAACGTCTATTGCTACGACAATCGCGAGAGAATGTTCGGCGATTTGGGTGGACGGGAATCATCTGCGGAATTACCTAGAAGAAAATCGTCTCGGGCAAGGAAATGTGAAGTACATAATGCCGATACTTGTCGGTATGCTGGTCGAAAAGTACGGACGAGTGGTGTCCGACATAAATCATCAACACCCAGCAAAGTACGGAGCATTTCAGGCTGTTGTCAGGAAGTACTCCGGTTCAGGTGTGACCTTCTCCAAGCACTCAGCCAAGGTCTCACGAAGTCTTCTGATCAAGTACCTTTTGTTGCCTTTTACGGACCCGAAGTCGGTCCAGATACCTCCCTGGTACGCATCGGTGGCGTATCATCGTCCAGAGGAGATCGAAGCCGTCAAAGGCAACTTGATCCACTTCGCGCAGCAACCCGGGCTAGATCCGGTTGGTGTTGCAGTGAAATTTACCCGCTCTTCGCCAATAGACAAAAGGGCTGCAGCCCTGCGTCTGTCGGAGTTCCTAGGCCAAATGCATTTGTTTTACCATCCAAATGGAGAGCAGCGAGTATTGGAGGGTGTCCAATACCACAAGTACTAGTTCAGGTATCATGATCCCCCGGAGTTGCTGCGCAACTCCGGGGTTTTTCTTTTTATATCCTTTCCTGTTTTCTTTTTAATGTCGTACAATATACGCATGACACTCAGCGAGCACAAAGATCAATTTTTAGAATACATAGAAATAGAAAAAGGTCGCTCGCATTTAACTGTTCGTAACTACAATCACTATATTAGTAGATTTGTAGAGTTTTTAAAAAGTGAAGACCTTGCTGCTATTAGTGACAAAGTAATGCGCGAGTACAGGCTATACCTCAACCGCCTCCCTGCTACAACTAAGAAGAATAGTGAGACATTAGACAAAAAGACTCAGAATTATCATATGATTGCCTTGCGTGCATTTTTTAAATATTTAAGGAAGAGGGGTGTTAATATTTTTGATCCAGAGAAAATAGAATTAGCTAAGACTCCCGGTCGCGAACTTGACCTGATATCTGACAAGGAGCTGGAGAGATTGATGTCCTCACCCGACATCAATAGCATTACAGGTCTGCGTGATGCTGCGATATTGCAAATGCTTTTCTCCACCGGGCTACGTGTTAGTGAGTTGTGTGGACTAGATAGATATATGGACATGACCAGCCGCGAGATCAGTGTTCGTGGCAAGGGTGGCAAGGTCCGAGTTGTCTTTTTATCTGACATGGCTGTAGATGCTGTTAATCGCTACCTAGACAAGAGAGTTGATATTGATGAGGCTATGTTCGTTGACCACTCACCTCGCGCTCACTCTCGTATACAAAAAGGCGAGTCCACACGCCTTACCACCCGCAGTGTTGAGAGGGTGATTGAAAAGTATGCCACCTTGGCAGGCATTGCCAAGAAGTGTACGCCACATGTGTTGCGTCACTCGTTTGCAACTGACTTGTTATACAATGGTGCCGATCTTCGTACTGTGCAGATGATGCTTGGGCACGCCTCCATTGCCACCACTCAAGTGTATACGAATGTGACTAACAAGTTCCTCCGTGACCAATTTGAAAAGTTCCATAATAAGAAAGGCAAGTAGAATTAACTTTTTTTATTATGTGTGTTAGTGTGTGTTCAGTTTGTTCAAAATTCCCAAGGAGGGATTATGCCACTACCTGCAGAGCATTTCGAAGCGCTTAGTCGCGCTAAGGTTGGCGACACAATTGTGTTTGCTAACAACCTCATGATTATGAGGACGGTTGTGTTAGATGTTGTTAACGAAGACGGATACCTGTTGGTGCTTTCTCAGCTGTCTGCAGAGTTGACACACGTCCCGTTTCTGGATGATGGGGTCCCGGTAGCTTGGAAGGTGGACCTGGTGGACACTTTCGTAAGTCTGCCCAATAAGGAGAAATTCCCAATTTGTGTCAGCGAAGAGAGTGGGTCTTGCGTAGACGTCGTTTCAATTTCTACCGCTTGTGAAGAGTATCGAATGGTGATTGCGAAGTTGATAAGTCTCTACAAGCAAGACGGCTTAGCGCTCACATCTTTTCGTTAACGTTTTACCGCTTTACGAAAAGCCGCCTGGTGCGGCTTTTTTGTTTTATAAAACCAAGTTAAAAACAAAGTTTAGAACAGCTGGAAAGAATAAGCTGAATATATAGCCAGCAATCAGAATTGAAGCGATCATTACGACAGGGTTGTATTCAAAGTGAATGAATTTGTGCTTGAGACTAGGGAAAATTGCGCGCAAGATTTGTAATCCATCAAAGGGTGGGAAGGGTAGCAAGTTAAATATTCCTAGTCCAAGGTTAACCGAAGCAGCCATAAGTAATAGCTTGTTGTATACGTGCGCAATGTCGAATTTTACAATAAATAAAAATATTAAACACAATAAAAGTTGGTTAATATCCCAGCAGCAGAGACGGCGATATCTTTTAACTTAGTATTTAAATAACCTGGATCAATCGGTACAGGCTTGGCCCAACCAAACACTCCAAATCCAGAGGTGACTGCCATAAGTGGTAGCAGCACTGACCCGACAGGATCAAGGTGTGGCAGAGGGTTGAGTGACAATCTCCCCGCTCTCCTAGCAGTGTTGTCTCCAAACATGTATGCTGTGTACCCATGAGCAATCTCGTGCAGAATTATGGAGTATATTACTATTCCTATGTATAGAAATGTTTCTAATGTCATGAAAATATTTTAACACAAAAGGCTAATTCTTTTTGTGTAACGAGTTGTGGTAAAATGTTGGACAATGAAACTAGTAAGTTGGAATGTAAATGGGATTAGGGCCGGGTTCAACAAGGATACATTTAAGCAAGTTTTTGAAATGGGTGCTGACGTTATTGCTGTACAGGAGACCAAATGTGAGCCGACACAATTAAAGCCTGAGCAGCTTAATTACTATGGATACAGCAGTGTTTTTGAATCAGCTAAGAATAGAAAGGGTTACTCTGGTGTGGCTGTATATGTACGCCCAGGTGTCAATTACAAAGTTGTGCATGCAACACTAAACAAAAAAGATTTCTATGACGAAGAGGGTCGCACTCTTGTTCTGGAGTTCGATAAATTTTATTTTATAAATTGTTACTGGCCTAATGGTGGTAAAAGTGAGGAGCATTATGAGTACAAGCTGGAGTATTACAAACACTTTTTGGAACTGGCTAAGAAATTAGAAAAGAAAAAAGATGTAATATTTTGTGGAGACATTAACGCCACCAACGCAGACATAGACCTGGCCCGCCCCAAAGAGAATGCTGGCAAGCTTGGTTGTACTGAACCAGAGCGCAAAGCCCTCGCAAAGTTCGTAGAGAATTTTGTCGACACATACAGACACATTAATGGCGACAAGGTTCAATATACTTGGTGGGACATGAAGACGAGATCAAGAGAGAAAAATGTCGGCTGGAGAATTGATTATTTTTATACTTCTAAAAGTTTAGAAAAGAAAATTGTTAACGCGCAGATACACGATGATATTCTAGGTAGCGACCACTGCCCCATTTCTATTGATGTAAAAATATAGCAAAAGCGCCAGGCGAAGCCTGGCGCTTTTGCTATATTTTGCTGATTATAAATTAGTATGAATAAGTTGCGTTTTCAACTTTGTATTCGTGTTCCATCTCTAGACCCTCTTTCTCTTTACCCTCTTTCTTGTTTCTCCAACCTAAGTGTAGACCATTGTTCTTGTCATTTGCTCCACAGTTCTTAGCCTCTGTTTCAAATGTAGACCAAGCAGCCTTTCTGTCCGTCCTCATTTTCTCATTAGCATTTTTCATGTCAGTCTTAAACTTTGTCCAAGCTGCAGCACGAGTCTCCTTTGTACCATTGGTCCACGCTGCTACAAGTGAGTCTTTGCGTGCTGTTAAGGCTGCTTTTACAGCTGCAGAGAATGCGTCATGTGCCACGATCATGGCAGTATCACGCTTGTTAACTGCAGTAGCTACACATATACCTTTTGTGTTAGTCGTAGATGTTGCCGTACTAGTTGCCGTTGTTGTAGATTGAGCACTTGCTACGCCTGTTGCAAGCATAGAAGCGATCATTAGAGTTGTTATTGTTTTTTGCATAGTATTTTTGGAGGACTTTTGCCTCATACTATATTAAACAGTTCGCCCCTCAGGTGTGTGACAACTATTTATTGTCTATACTCTTAATTAAATCTTTTATGTCTTTTTGTATAAGGCTTGTTACGTCGTCTGCTTCGTCGACAACCTGTAAGTCTAATTTTTTGATTTTGTTAATGTTCTCACTGACTAGCTTTTTGTTTATAGATGAAGTGCTGCAAGATACTGGTATAGAGCTAGACGCTAAAGTTATGATCTGATCCTCTAGATCGGTTACGTCCCTAACTTCTTTTTCTAATTGAACCCTCTTCTCTTTTATTTTTAAAGAAGTAGAAGCGTCAACAGAGACTTCTAATTTAGAGAGAGATTTTGTTATTTTATTCCTATCTGCGACCTGGTCTTTTATGGCTTTTTCGGTTTTAGACTTTTTATGAGACAACTTCTTTTCTTGTTCGCAAGTGTAGTCATCTTTGTCCTCACTTTCATCTGTATCTGATGTAGATGTTCCTGTTGTTGAGCTTGCTGTCTGTTTTATCAAAGCTTGTATTGGTACAACCTTCTGCTCCATTACTTGTACTTGTGGTGCTGCCTCTTTAATAAATAAACCCTTTATTTGTCCAAAGAAAGATTTCTCATCAGCAGCAAAGGTTGCGCTTGTCATAGATATCAATATTAGGCTTGTGGTTATTATTTTTTTCATATTAAAAATCATTGTCGTTTTTTATATTAAAACTTTGCACTGAGTCTATTGTGTTGAGTGCTTCCATCTTGTCACTAGGCTGATTAACGGCAACTTTCATCATCACAGGTGCCACGGTGTCACTGCTCGGAGTGAATACATTAACAACAAGCAATACCATTGCTGCAAAAGAAACAGATGCAAAACTCCAGATCATAAATGGTGACCTCTTAGCACTCGGTGTCACATCCACTTTTTCTATTTTAGATAGAATCATGGCAAAATCTCTCTCGCTTGGAGCCAGATTTATTTTTTCTTCTTCAAAATAGTTTCTAATTTTTTGCATATTTTTCTTTATATAGGTCACGTAACTTTTTAAGTCCTCTAGATTCGATTTGTCTTATGTTGTCCGTGGTCTTCTCTAGGGTCTTGGCTATGGTTTCGGTGTCTAGGTCAGAGATGTATCGCAGATTGAGAACATTTTGTTGATCTTCATTTAAGAATTCGAACAGTTCTCTTATTTGTGAGACTTCAGCCTCGAAGTCCAGAACGTCTTCAATATTTAGCGACTCGTCAGCGATAAACTCATCAGCGTCATCGGGCAACTGAACACTAGACTTCTTTTTTGTATCATTAATCATTAAGCGTGTAGCAATCATCATTAGATAGCTTTTTGGACTAATTTTAGCCTCATAAGTTTCTAATGATCCATACCAGCGCATGAATACGTCTTGACATATATCCAGAGTTTTTTCTTTGTCCCTGGTTCTAGAAAGTACAAACCTATAAAGAGGGGTGTATAATTCTTGGTATAGTTCGCCAAAAGCACTTTTGTCGCCATTTTTGGCCTTTTCTATCAAGATATCCATATCCATCCCTGTAGTATATAACAAAGTTCCTTTAAAAACGTGACAGTTTTACCTTGAATTAGCATCAATACCAGGAAGCGAGCCTTTGGCTAGGAATTCTAACATCGCCCCACCAGAAAGAGAGACATAAGAGCAAGTAAAATAAGGGTATTTCTCAAGTACTGTTAATGTATCCCCGCCACCTAGGACTATATTTTTATCCTTTTTGGCGTCTAAAATGTGTATCAAAGCCTCCGTACCTGCTATAAAACCATCCTCGTAAAGGCCGAGCGGTCCATTCCAAAGGATATTTTTTGAATTTGAGACAATATTTTTAATATTTTCTAATGTTTTTTCTCCGGCGTCTACTATCATATCTTTGTCATTCCATATATAGTCCGTCGGCACCAAAACATTAGCATTTTCAGCTAACTTGAGAACATCCAAGCTCTCAGTTTTTGAATTTTTAATATCTATACCACGACAAGCCATAATTGGGTGTGCCATAGCTCCACCCAGGAATACTTTACTACCCTTTTCTAGGAACTTCTCTACTACTGGCATTTTGCTAGATAGTTTTGCTCCCGCGAGTATAACGAATGCTGGCTCGCTAGAGTTGAGCACTTTGGATAATTCCCCGACCTCCCTTTCTGCTATTGGCCCCAGGGTGTGTGGTAATATTTTTGCCACCCCTGTTACCGACGCGTGATCACGATGCGCAACTGAGAACGCGTCGAATACAAAGTATTCTCCAAGTGAGGCTAGCCAACCCGCGAAGTGTTCGTCATTGTTTTCGTCTACACCATTAGAAAACATTCTCGTGTTCTCGAGTAGAGCTAGCTTGATCTCATTTTCTTTTAAAAAGTTTTGAACCACATCTTCGTTAGTTGACTGTATGAATTGTATTTCTGGGAAAGTCTTCGCAAGGTAGCTCGCAACTGGAGAGAGACTTTGTCCTTCAGTGCTGTGATGGCTTATTACAATGACTTTGTTGTTGCGACTCAGTAACTCATGTATTGTTCCGATGCTTGCGTCTATTCTTTTTGTGCTGCGTAGGCCACCTCCGTCCCACACTGGTTCATTAAGGTCTGCACGCAGTAGCACGGTAGAGTTTTTGATTTGTTCGAATTCAACTTTCATTTTTAAAAGTGTAACATTTAAATATTTTGTAAGTATGTGTAAAAGAAAAAAGGGGCGCGCGCAGCGCGACCCTTTTAAGTGAGTGGCAATGGATTACCAGTGCCACTCGCTCTTGTCTTTGTAAGGCAGGAAAACCATGTCCGGCAGGAGTTCGCCGACACGCAGATGCTGCACTTTAATTCTCTTTGGGGTAATGCCAAGTAAGTTGCTATAATTAATTTGTGAAAAAAGATTTCCCCTTGTCCGCGTTACTCATTGCTCTCTTGGCTGACGCTGTAGAATTTTGGGCCACACCATTCATAGGATATTTTCTAGCTGTACCATTAGATATTTATTTATATTCCTGGGCCAAAGAGTATCTTAATCTTAATAGTAAGTCTGATGCAAAAGATGCTAAGTCTAAGTTTAAAAACAGACTAAGCAAGTCGTTAATCTTTAGAATATTAATTGAGTTCATTCCTGTTCTAAACTTCTTACCATTTTCTACCCTTTTTGTCCTGATGGCGTATAGGGATAAGCAGGCACTTGACGGGAACGGGAACATGGTGTAGAGTATCGTCAGAACTTGCGGAATGTTCAAGGTAGCGTCGCTGCTACATTTTGCTGGAGGTTCGAAATGAAAACCAAATTGAAGAATTTCGCTCTCGCTTCCCTTGTTTCTGCGTTTGCGTTTGTCTCGGTTCCGTCGTCGGCCGGTGAGTACATGTTCAACAGCGAAATCGCGCTGAAGAACGAGCTCACCGAGGTCAAGATCGAAAAGGCCAAAATGGAAGGCAAGCTCGAAGCAGAAGTCGCGCGCCGCGATGCCGTCACCGCTCAGGCTGAAGCGAAGCTGATCAGGGCCTCACAAGCCGCTGCTCGTGCCGAAGCTGCTCGCAAGGGTTGGCATAAGCGCTCGGTACGCGCTGAGAAGCGTGCCAAGAAGGCCGAGTGGCAACTCGCCAAGTTCAAGAAGGCTGACAAAAAGGCGCGCCGGTCGGCGACGTGAGAAGGTGGGTGGGTCGCGCAAGCGATCCACCCAAAAAGGCTCCCACTGAGGAGCCTTTTTTCTTTCGTATATTTATCTATTTAACTCGTTGATGATTTTGGCGAACTCCTTACCGCTCGTCGATGCGCGACCAACCAGAACTCCGTCTACACCCGCTTCGCTTACATACTCTCTGACCCCATCCCCTGTTACCGCCCCACCATATAATATTTTTATTTTCTTTGCATTTTCAAGGCCGAACATTTCTACTAATGTTCTGCGTATATGTATTACAACCTCTAATGTTTGTGCTGGACTCGCTGGCCTCGGTGCCCCTATTGCCCACAGTGGCTCATATGCAATTATTAACTTCTCTGCCCCACGCCTATCTACTGATGCCAAGCTCTCTTCAAGTTCTTTTTTTATAAAGTCCAAATATTCTTCTCCAGTATTTCTGTCTTTCTCCCCTACACATATTATTGTTGTGAAGTTTTTAGATAACGACTCCTGTGCTCTCTTTGCAACACTTTCATTAGTCTCCCCCTGCTCTCTTCTTTCGCTGTGTCCTAGTATGGTGAACTTGGCGCCTGAGTCTTTGATCTGAGATAAAGTGTTAGCTCCAGTATGAGCCCCTTCACCACCCTGGTCGAAGCTTTGCGCTCCAAATATCGGTGCCCAATATTTTTCTTGCACCATAGCATGTATCATGGCAGTAGGCACAGCCATAAAATAAGTATATTTATCTTTCTCTAGGTTCTGCCAAATGCTTTCTTGCAGACTCATCATTTCTTTTAGTGAGTTTATATAGGACTTAGTGTTGCCTACAACGAGAGGTGCCGTCATTACTTTCCAGTGTGCTATAATAATCATCATATGTCAACGATTTTACATACATTAAAAACTTATAAATGGTTAGTATTTTTATTTGCACTTGTTATTTCTGCTGTTGTGCTCACTTTTACATTGGGCGGTAGCAATAAGAATATAAAAACCATAAAGCCAACAAGAGAAAACTTAACTTCAAAAGTAGAAGTTTCTGGTACTGTAGAAGCCGCCAAGACTTCTGATCTTAGCTTTGAGAAGTCAGGGATAATATCTTCTATTAATGTCTCCGTTGGGGATCGTGTTAAATCTGGCACAATACTGGCGATGCTTTCAGCTGGTGAAGCTTATGCTGCAGTACAGGAAGCGCAAGGGTATCTTGATGCTCAGAAGGCTAACTTGGCTCAACTTGAGTCTGGCGCAACAGATGCTGAGAGGAATTTGAAACAGCAAGCCTTGGACAATGCTAACGCTGATCTTAAGAACGCTAATGACCAGATCGCCGACACATTAAGGACTACAAGTAATACATTGCGTGACATATTCGACTACAGACTTGGAACTTTCTTTAGAAAAGATAGCAATGTTTACAAAATGACATTTAGCACCTGTGACCAAGCTGCTCAATTAGAATTAGAGTCACTTAGACCAAAATTTGATTCGTTTACTATCAGCGACCTGGACTCAGCTTATTCTGCAACAGTTGATGCGAACAATTTTGTGACAAAGTTGAATGATTTTCTTTCAAAGCCTTGCGCCCTCTCCGACAACACTCTTTCTGACAAAAGAGCCACAGTCTCTAGCGTTAAGACTTCTATCTCAACTACATTTTCTGATATAGCAAGCAAGAAAACACTTGTACAGACAGCCAAAAATGCAGTTACTCGTGCACAACGTGACCTTGACCTTACCAATGCTGGCGCAGACGCTAATCGTTTGGCTGCTGCTCGCGCCGCTGTTACTCAGGCACAAGCAAGACTTTCATCAGCTCTTGCTGTTGCGTCTAAGAACTCACTCAGAGCACCGTTTGATGGAGTTGTGACTGCTGTAAACATTGAAAAAGGTGAGATCTCTTCTGTGGCTAAGGCTAGTGTGTCTATGATATCTGATTCAGCATTTCAAATAAAAGTAAAAATATCAGAGGTGGATATATCTAGTATTAAAATGGGTGCAAAGGCGGACGTAACACTGGACGCATATGGTCCAGATGTAAAGTTCGAGGCTGTAGTTAGTAGTATTGATCCAGCTGCTACAGTTGACTCAGGTTCGCCTCGTTATGGAGTTACTTTGACTTTTGTTCAGAACGACGAGAGGGTCAAAGCTGGCATGACAGCGAATGCTGAGATAGTTACCGCCGTAAAGGAGAACGCCCTCACACTACCCGCTTCTTATGTCGAGGTTAAGTCTGGCGGTGGCATAGTTAAGTTAGTAACTAGTGCGGGCACAGAAGATAGAATCGTTAAGCTCGGTGTACGTGGTGACACCGGTAAGCTAGAAATCTTAGAGGGGTTAACTGAGAATGACAGTGTTGCCGAGATCGCTAAGGACGGAACAGTTGTAAGATAGTTTAAAGTAAAATACAAAACAAAACACGCGGCCCTCCGGGCCGCGTGTTTTGTTTTGATAATTAAATATTTATTTTAAATCTCTTCTCTTCTGTACTGCGTGAAGAGTGGCAACAAGACCTCCAATGATTGCTAAGTTCTTAAGTGACATTATCACGTTAAGAGGGTTAGCAAAATTGTTGTGGAACAGTATTGTTGCAAGAGCTGTGAAGCCAATCAACACATACGCTAACATGTCGCGTCTCCATTTACCCCAAATGTATAACGCTGAGATAACGACTTCAATAAAAATAGTTAACCCTAGGACAACAGGTGTCATTGCACCGGTTCCAAGAACGCTGTCTATATATCCAGAAGTAGCTTCAAATGTTCTCAATTTGTCTACACCTGCAAATATAAACAAAGCACCAATAAAAAGTCTTGAGACGAAGTCCCAGTTAATTTTGAATGTTGTTGTATTCATATGCTTACAAGTTTACTATGTAAAAGCTAGCCAGTACACCCGCAGTTGTCGCTCGCAGTGTATAAGTCGGCAGAGATACAAACCTTGGCTCATGTTTTTTAAAAAGTTCTATTTCGGACTCACTCCAACCGCCCTCTGGCCCAACCCAGGCGTATTTCGTTATATTATCTATATCTTTTGTAGTAGAAGCTGTATCTTCAGTATGAAAAACAAAGTGTTGACCGGTTAACTCAATAACATCTTTGATATTTTGAACATTTGCAAGAGTTGGTATATCATTTCTACCACTTTGCTCTACGGCTTCAATTATGATTTTTCTAAGTCTTTCTTCGTTTAAAAGTTTCTTTTCTGATCTTTCGCTTAGTATCGGTATTATTGTATCTATTCCAATTTCTACAGCCTTCTGCACAACGTCCTCAAAACCGTCCTTTTTAACAAGAGATAAACACAAAACATTGCTTTTACTCAAGAGTTTGTTTTTAGTTAAAGCTCTAATTCTTTTAAAAGACATTTGATTTTTATTTATGTCTTTTAGCTCATATACATGATCTATTGGATTAACTCCATCAAAGAATATACAACTAAATCTTATTTTAGCCCTAAAAACATTATGTATTTGCTTGAATACATCGGAACTGACTCCCGTATTTTGTAGCACAACCTCTTCACCAAGGGGTATTGAGGAATAGAATCTATTTAACCTCATCTAGGAATACTACAAAACCTTTATAAGACAAGCAATTTTTATAAGAGACGACTTATACACAGTTATCCACAGAGACACTATTGCGTAAAAGACATATTGCGATATTATATAGGACAGAGGGAGATAGATAAGAATAATCCTACCCTGGATTACGGGGCAATCAAGTTCTCAATTCTTTCTCTCTAAGGTTCCTTGGTTCGTCACTGCTCTTTATGTAAAACTAAAAAATCAATAAGCATACTTAATAGCGCAACAACCGCCAAGGCACGCAATCGAAATCAATCCGCGTCCTAGCGGTTGTTTTTAATTTATATATTCGAAGTTCCTAATTTGACAAAGTCCCCTATTTTTAATACAAATACTATATATGCTAATTCCAACAGTTATAGAAAAATCTCAAAATGGTGAACGTGCCTATGACATTTATTCACGCCTTCTCAAAGAGCGTATTATTTTCCTTGGTGATGAGGTCAATCATGACACAGCCAGTATAGTTATGGCCCAGCTCCTATTCCTAGAGGCAGAAGACCCTAAAAAGGACATCACTCTTTATATAAACAGTCCAGGAGGGCAAATACAGTCAGGAATGGCCATAATTGACACTATGCACCACATCAAGCCAGATGTTGCGACTATTTGTACTGGTATGTGTGCATCGATGGGCGCAATGATACTTTCTCAAGGCGCTAAGGGTAAAAGATTTATATTGCCTAACAGTGAGGTAATGATACATCAGCCACTTACTGGTGTTGAGGGCCAGGCGAGCGATATACAGATCACCGCAGCACACATCCAGAGACTCAAAAAGAGGCTTTACGACATGCTTGTTGCCGCAACTGGTAAAAAGTATGAAGAGATAGAAAAAGACAGCGATCGTGACTATTGGATGAGTGCCGAAGAAGCTAAAAAATACGGAATAGTAGACCACATAATCAAACCAAAAAACAAATAATGGTTGATGTCAATATTGATTCTTTAAAATAACTTTGCGTATACTAGTAAAAGCGCAAAAGCGCTGATTATAATCAAGCAAAATTCATATGAATAAAGTAGCTCTAGTTGAGGCGGTTAATGAAATACTAGGTACAACAAAGGTTCAAGCTGAACAAGTTGTTGACTGTGTATTTGATTCAATCGTTAAAACACTTAAAAAAGGAGATGAGGTTTCTGTTGCAGGTTTCGGTAAATTCGTTGTAAAGCAACGCGCTGCACGTGAGGCTCGTAACCCTAAGACAGGAGAGAAAGTTAAAGTTCCAGCATCTAAGGCTGTACGCTTCACTCCTGCTAAGGCTCTTAAGGAGACTGTTAACTAGCCACTCATTAATAACAAAAACGCGGCCGAAGGCCGCGTTTTTGTTATTAAAATTTTAATTATGTATTCTAGCGTTATGATCAGCACCTCTTTTGTCTGGCCTATCTAAACCAAGAGCTGATTTCCAGTCGTACACACCTAAGGCTCTTAACTCTTCCTCAAGAGCTATAACTTTTTCTTCTGATAGAGTAAAACTACCATTTCTGTGACCAAGCAATTCAAACTTTATATCCTTAATACGATTCTCTTTCGGATTTTTTGGAGCTTCTCTAGTGCTTCCACCGCGAACCTTATTAAGTAAACCAAAAAATTTTTCCATAGGTTAAGTATATATTAAATCTTAATATTTAACTATAAAGATCTATAAGTCTATTTTTCTGGATATATTATAAATTTAATTTGTGCGGCGTAAGGGAATCGAACCCTTGTCCCCTGCTTGGAAGGCAGGTATTCTACCACTAAACCAACACCGCTAATGTTTATATACTAGCACAAATTTTATTTTTGAGAAATACTTTGTCGGGATGCAGGGATTCGAACCCTGAGTCGCTGGTACCCAAAACCAGAATGTTAGCCGTTACACCACATCCCGATTGTTTTGAAAACAATCGAACCTCCCTATTCTATTCTAAAATTATGTTTTCGTAAAGCTTTATTGTCCATTTTGCCTCTCGGGTATGATAATAGACACAAGCTAGGTCTATAGATATTTCTTTGTATGAAGGCTTTTCTTTGAATAGATATTGCTCTATTGCGCGCTTCATATTTTTTCTTTTCAGCCAGCCAAAGTTATCTTCGGCAAGAAGATTAACTTTTTCATCTATTTCTAATGTTTTAACTTCAACAAAAGCAAGTTTATTATCCTTTTTTGCAACGAAGTCTAGCTCAGCGTTCTTTGTTCTGAAATTAGACAGTAAAATCAAATACCCTTTGTTCTCATAGTACTTTCTTGCGACCTGCTCGCCAGTGTTACCAAGTATTTTATGTTGTCCTAAAAAACGTTTCACGTGAAATGGTTTGACACTTCTATTAAATACATAAAAGATAATTAGTATTTTACCACCAAATTAGTTATATTTGGCAAGCTTTTTTAAAGACAAACACTTACATAAGCAAGTCTTTGACAAAAGTATTTTATGTCTCTTATGCACACTACTAACAGACTTGTGCACAGTTTTGCATTTGTCTGTAATGCGTCTTTTGAATATTTTGTATTCTTGTGATATTATCTTTCTTGTCGCGGTGTTGGTTTAGTGGTAGAACACGTCCTTGCCAAGGATGAGACACGAGTTCGATTCTCGTACGCCGCACAGATAGTTAATGTTTATAGTGCTTTCGCCAGGACTCGAACCCGGAATAACGGTTCCGAAGACCGCTGTGATATCCATTTCACCACGAAAGCTTGTTCCAATAAATTATAACAAAATATGGAAGATTTATCATTATTGTTTTCGAATAGTAAAAAAGAGGCACGTTTAGTTTGTGCAGCGTTGCAACATGCTGGTTTTGAAAGCTATATAGTCGGAGGTTGTGTTAGAGATATTGTAATGGGGCGCGTGCCAAATGATTACGACATAACCACGAATGCTACACCAGAACAAATAATAAGTTTATTCCCAAGGACTTTTTACGAAAATGACTTTGGAACTGTTGGTGTCGTTACGGCTGAAGAGTCAGAAACAGATCAGAAGAAGATAAAAGAAAGCATTATTGAGGTTACACCTTTTAGAATAGAGGGTAAATATGAGGACAATAGACATCCTTCTAGTGTTAAATGGGCTAAAAAAGTCGAAGAAGACCTAGGAAGAAGAGATTTCACATGTAACTCAATGGCTTACAATTTCACTACAAATGAGATAGTAGACCCATTTAATGGCTTAAAAGACATAAGAGACAAAGTTCTGAGAGCGGTCGGGGAGCCAGACGCACGTTTTAAAGAAGATGCTCTAAGGTTAATGAGGGCTTTGAGATTCGCTGGCCAGTTAAATTTTGAAATTGAAATTAGCACAAAAGAAAGCTTGAAAAATAACTCTCATTTGATTAAAAACATTTCACATGAAAGGGTTAGAGATGAGTTTTGTAAGATTTTGATGACAGAGAATCCGAAAAATGTTTTAGAACAAGCTCATGAGATAGGGTTACTTCAATATTTTTTACCAGAATTAGAAAAGGGTATAGGTATATCTCAAAATCAGGCACATAAATTCGATGTTTGGGAGCATAATTTAAGAACAATGCAGCACGCAGTAGATAAGAACTGGCCTCTAGAGCTCAGATTGGCGGCACTTTTTCATGATATTTCTAAACCTGAAACAAGAAGGTTTTCACATGAAAAAAATGATTACACCTTTTATGGGCATGAGGTAGTTGGAGCAAGAGTAGCCAAAACTATAATGGAAAGGTTAAAGTTTTCTAAAGATGAAGTAGAATATGTATCAACTATGGTGCGTTGGCATATGTTCTTCTCAGATACTGAACAAGTAACACTCTCTGCTGTTAGGCGCCTAATAAACAACGTAGGCAAAGACAATATATGGGATTTGGTCAATCTTAGGATTTGTGACAGGGTTGGTACTGGTAGGCCAAAAGAGGAGCCTTACAGGTTTAGAAAATATCAAAGCATGATAGAGCAAGCCATGCATGACCCTATAAGCCTAAAGATGTTAAAAATAAACGGAGAGAAGATCATGAGCGTTACACAAGAAACACCAGGACCAAAAGTTGGTTTTATTTTGAATGCTTTGTTTGCGGAAGTTTTAGATGACCCAAACAAGAACACAGAAGATTATCTTATAACTAGAGCTAAAGAACTAGTTACACATGAAATAGAGACTTTAAAGCTGTTAGCAGAGAAAGGTAAATTGGATATGGAACAGAAAAATGTGGATCAGGTCACAAATATACGCAAACAGTTCCACGTGAAATAACTAAGATTTGATTTTATTGGCTATCTCTAAGAGGTCTTTTTGTTCTGCTGGTTTAGCGAGGGACTGATCAAGATCTCTTCCTGTATTAACTGGCACAAGTTTCACGTGAACATGAGGAATGTCAAAACCTTCAACAACAATAGCCACTCTTTTAGGGGACAGCTTATCTTTTAAAAGTTTAGCTACTTCTTTTGTTGCGAACCATAGATTTGTATATTCTGAGTCATGCATATCAAAAATGTAATCTATCTGCTGTTTCGGTATAACTAGCGTGTGACCGGGTTGTATAGGATTGATATCTAGAAATGCTAAGTGTGTATCGGATTCCCAAATTATGTGAGCAGGTATTTCACGAGAAATGATTTTCTTGAAGATTTCATCTGGTTTCATATGAAAATAATATCACAAATATAATATTGATATATACTGTAGCAATTATGAAAGATTGGGAAGCAGAGTTCGGGCAGATTTTCTTTAAGAATAGAAATATAAAAGACACTAGTGATTACTTTACTTTTGATTTTGAAAAGGACAACTTGTCTCCATTTGGTTTTGCAAACATGGAAGAGTCTGTTAAAAGACTAAAGGTCGCAATAGATAACAAAGAAAAAATATTAGTTTACACAGACTATGACTGTGACGGTATACCCGCAGCAACTGTTCTGTCTGACTTTTTTAAGAAAATTGGGTACTCGGACTTCGCTATGTATATACCACATAGACACATAGAAGGTTATGGCTTACACAAAAATGTGTTAGAGCGTTTCGTGTGTAACGGATACTCGCTTGTAATAACTGCTGACCTAGGTATTACGAATATAGAAGAAGTAAAGTATCTGACAGATAGCGGAGTGGACATTATTCTCTCAGATCATCACTTGCCTCTTATGATTGATGGGGTTGAGGTTTTGCCCAACACAAAATACTTACTCAATCCAAATGTTTCATATGAAAAGTATCCTAATAAGTTTTTGTGTGGAGCTGGAGTAGCTTGGAAAATTGTACACGCGTTTCTTGTGAAATATGGTGAGGAGTTCTCGGTGAAGGTTGGTTGGGAAAAGTGGCTGCTTGATGTTGTGGCCATAGCTTTGGTTGCGGACATGGTGCCGTTAGTTGGAGAAAATAGAAAACTGGTTCACTTTGGTCTCAAGGTTTTACAAAAGTCCCCAAGGAAAGGAATACAAAAAGTTTGCTCTCTCGCAAAGCTGGACCAAAAAAGTATAAATGAAAAAGACATAGCTTTTACTTTTGCTCCAAGAATAAATGCAGCCTCTAGAATGGACCACCCAATGATAGCTTACAAAATGCTTTCAGATATTGATGGGGACGGGGATAAGCAGGCTGAAGTGCTAGAAAAGTTGAATCAGAGCAGGAAAGAGTCCGTAAAAGACATAAGTGATTATTTAAAAGACATCACTTTTAATAAAGAGGATGAGTTTATTTTAATTGGGAATAAAGACTGGCCTATCGGTGTAGTTGGGTTAGTGGCGCAAAAGTTAACAGAAGAGACGGGTAAGACATCTTTGGTATACGGTATTGAAAATGATGTAGCAAGAGGGTCTGTTAGAGCGGGAGGGGATATTCTTAATGTTGTTAATCTTCTTGCTGAATGTAAAGAGGTTTTGCTTCATTATGGCGGGCACGAACAAGCTGGTGGTTTTGCTTTAAGGGCTGAAGATGTTTTTAAGTTTGAAAGTTTGTTAAAAGAAAAAGCTAAACTTTTAAAATCAGATAGCTCTAAGAAAAATAAGTTAAGTTTTAAGGACGCGACGATTGATTTAAAGGACATTAATGGCGACACTTATAATTTCTTACAAAAGTTCGCACCGTTTGGCATAGGTAACGATTTGCCGGCTCTAGAATTAGAAACAAAAGTCTCTTCTTCTAGAAGATTTGGGCAGGGTGGTAAACATTTAGAGTTACTTTTTGGTAAAGTTCCGAGTGTTATTTTTAATGTTTCACAAGAAACAGAAGATAGGATTTTAAAAGAAAGTACTTTTTTAGGGTATATAGAGTATGACAGCTGGAGGAAGTGTTATCAGTTCAAGTTGCATCTATAAAAAGTGATATAATTGGTTTAATGAATTTAGTTTACACAGATGGAAGTAGTAGAGGGAATCCGGGACGGGGGGCTTATGCTTTTATATCTATGATCGATGGTAATGTTTATGAGTACGGAGAAAGTTTTGACAACGTCACAAATAATCAAATGGAGATAATGGCTGTTATTGCTAGCCTCGAGCATATTAAAGCTAAAGGGTATAGAAAAGTTCTCATCAGGTCTGATAGTGAATACGTGGTGAAAGGTGTAACTTTGTGGCTAAGTGGCTGGAAGAGAAATAATTGGAAGACAAGCTCTAAGTCAGCAGTTAAAAATCAAGATTTATGGCAAAAGTTGGATGGATTACTAGAAGACACAAAAGACAGAGAGGTATCTTTTGAGCATGTGTTTGGACATAATGGAGAAAAATATAACGAAAGAGTTGATAAGCTGTGTACCAGTCTGGCTACGGGTAAAGAAATAAACTTCTATAAAGGACAAGTTTCTGGGTACAATGCAATACTTGATTAGTGTTTCTTTGGGGTTGTTTTTTGGGTATATTATTTATTATGAGTTAAGTGTCGATGCGTCTTTTTTAAAAATTTGTTTAGTTTTGATCATTTTTTGTTTAGTAATAATTTTTTTATCAAAAAAGGTTCATGTAAGTAAATCTGTTTTGCTGTTAGTTTTGGCTTGTGGTGTTTCTTTAATTTTTGGCGCTGGATATGCGGGGTATAGGAGCCAGAGAAGTTTCACAGGAAACAGTAGCGGGACTATGTTGGTTGAAGAAATGCATAATACTCAAGGCGGAATATCCGGAATCGGGTATATTAAAGAATCTGGAGATAAGGTGTCCTTTACAGCTTTTGCGAAGGTAGACCTAAAGCCAGGAGACTTGTTTTCTTTTAAAGGAGAAATAAATAGAAAATATATAATTTTACCAGAAAGATCAAAGGGCACATGGGAAAGCTTTAACTATAGAAATTATCTATTATCTGAGGGCGTAAGCTATAATTTGCGTGTTAAAGAAATAGATAAAAACGTTACACATGAAATTACAAAAGAGAGAATTGCTTATAATATAAGGCTTAACATATTAAGCAAGCTAAAGGGCGTCATGAATGATAAGTATGCTGGAGTGGTAACGGCAATGCTTCTCGGGGACGATAATTATCTAGATAAAAGCATAAAGGACATATTTAAAAAGTCTGGGACTAGTCATATTTTAGTGTTCTCAGGATTTAACTTTATAGTTCTTATTTCTGCATTCTCATTTGTTATTAAAAACTTAAAGAAAAAGTTTAAAGTTTTGCTTTCTATAGTTTTCTCATTACTAATTTTAGTGGTTGTGCCAACCTCAGCTCCTACGGCTAGAGCAGGGATGTCGGTATTATATTTACTTTTAGCTAATATTTTTAATAAAAACCACAACAGTAAATATATTTTTTGGTTTTTTACGTTATCTTTTTTGATTTTTAGTCCCGTATCTAGCGTGTACAGTGCGTCGTTTCATTTAACGTTTCTTGCGACTTTTACTATAATTTATTCACAAAAAATAATAGAAAAGATAACAAATTTTAATTTTTATCAGTATATTTTAAATATTATGTGTATTTTTCTATTCACCACACCATATATTGTCTACACATTTGGTGGCGTTTCACTTCTGGCCATCTTTTCTAACCTATTTTCACTAGGGCTTTCTAGTATAATCGTTGTGTTTTCTGTGTTTGTAGTATTAGTAAGCTTTATTTTACCAATACTAGCCCTAGTGTCAGGTTATATTTTAGAGTTTCTTGTGAAACTCTTAGTTGCGATTAATAAAGTTTTTTCCAGTTCTTATTTTAGCTTAGAAGGGATAGATTTAAATGTGGCAGGATTAGTTTTGTGTTACTTGTCCTTTATAATTATCTTCTATTTCTTAGACTTAGCCCTAAAAGCAAAACCAATAAACAGATAAATAACTAAAAGACAAATAAAAAATGTTTTAAGGTCAAAGCTCTTCCCAAAGTAGTACCCGATAAAAGTCAAAGTTATACCCCAAACAATAGATCCCAGTAAAAAAGCTATAAAAGCTAAGGAGCGTTTCATGTCAAAAAAAGCAGCTAAAATAGGTATAAAAACTTTAACCGACGGTATCAACTTTCCCGTGAAAACTATATAAAATAAATGTTTCCCGGCTTTTTCTCTGTAGGATTCAATTTTTTCAAAGCTAACTTTTAAGTATTTTTCTATATATTTTTTAAAAAAGTCCTTTTTATATTTAAATATGTAAAATAAAAAGTAATTACCTAATGCGTTACCAGTTGCGCCTATAAAAATATAACAAAAGACCTCAAGATATGTTTTTTCTTTTAAAATGTAACCCAAACTAAGATAGATTAATTGAGAAGAAGGAAAAGATATGAAGCCATTAGAAAACATTAGTAAAAATAAGTTAAAATATATTATAAGATCTTGCATGTTTACTAAATATAAAGAATTCTACAACACTTATTCAAAAATAGTAATATTTTTATTTACTTTTTTCGTATTTTTAACGCTTTTTACTTATAACCAATTTTTATTTTCGGAAAAAGAACTAAAAGTATCCTTCTTAGATGTTGGGCAAGGGGATGGAATTCTCATACAAACTCCAAAAAACAAGAAAATTCTTATAGATACAGGTCCAAACTCTAAAATAGTTGGAGAAATTGAAACAAAGATAAGCTTTTTTGATAAAAAATTAGATGTTCTACTTTTAACCCATCAAGATTTGGATCATAATGGAGGTTTTTCTGATGTCACCAGTTCTTTTGAGGTTAAGACTGTTGTGGTTTCTAAAAACTACACAGAAAGACTGTCTTTTTCAAAAATAAGCTTTGTTTCGAAAGAAAACTTAGTAAAAAACAAAGAAGTTACATTAAAAATACTTTCCCCTGAACAAAACGATTTAGGAGATACAAACCACACAAGCATTGTTTCTCAGTTGATTTACGGTAATTTTAGATTTTCTTTTATGGCTGACGCTGATAAAGAAGTAGAAAGAAAGCTTGTTTCAGAAGGTTATTTTGAGAATGGTAAAAGTTATATAGATACTGTTAAATTGGGTCATCACGGAAGTGATACAACTTCATCAGAGTTATTTTTGAAGAAAATTAAGCCGGAATATTGTATTTTTAGTGTAGGTAAGGATAATATTTATGGTCACCCGTCAAAAAGTGTTTTAACTTTAGCTGAAAAGTATTGCGCTTCTATATATAGAACAGATGAAGATGGTGCGGTGGAATTTGTAACTAATGGAGAGTCTGTAAAAATAAAAAAGTCTTTATTTTAAAGACTTTTTTATTTTTTAAATCTATTTTGGAGTTTTATATTGTGCCCAACTCTAAATGAGAACCTTTCTTCATACATCTTGTACAAATCTTGATGCGAGGTCCATTAGGAATTCTTGCCCATTGAAGATTTGGGTATTTTCTACGGTTTCCACAAGGGTTGAACTTTGTAGCACGAACACTATTAGAGTATTTCCCTACTACACGGCTTCCTTTGTCGCAAAGTAAACATGTTGTTGCCATAATGGATAAGATACTAACATAAGTGATGAATCTTAGCAAACTTTTTTGCTAAGTCACACGTCTATTTGTTATCCACATAAAGTTAAGAGACATGTCTTTTATATTTTCATTTTAGCTTTATAATAAAAGACATAAAGAGCTATAAAGATGTCTTTTAGAAAACACATTAACAACAAAATATTTTTGGTTGTGATATCGAGTGTTTTACTTTTGTCATCATTTACTTTTAATACAAATGCTCAGTCAATTTCTTTCAGTGACAGAATCAAATTAGCTCTAACCAAAGTTCAGAGTGGCGACATGACTGATTGGTGTGCACTGGGTAACCCTAATGCTCCGTTTGCAAAAAACTGTAAAACATCACAAGCTGTCAACAAGGCTGATGAGTGGTGTACTATAGGTAACCCGAATACTCCTTTCATAAAAAAGTGTGGAACTACTATCGATGCGATAGCTGCAACAAATGGGGCGTTTAATGGTAGCTATGTTTCGAAAAAAGTTTCTGAAGTTAAAATTGTAGAAAAAGCAAAAGAGATAATTGCAGATAATGTTAGTAATTACGTTGCTGCAGTTACTGAAAATACTGACACACAAAATAAAGTTATATCAGACCAACAAACAGTCAATAACACCGTTAGTAATTTAACAACTACAATTTTAAAAAACATTGGATTGTATTATAAAGAATCCGCGTTAGCTCCAAGCGTACCTCCAGTTGCAACAGGAGCCGGTTCGGTGGCTATAGGTGATGGCGCAGAATCTTCTCAGATTAATTCGACCGCAATAGGAAGAAATTCAAAGTCTTCTGGAGTTGATTCGATATCTCTAGGTGTCTCATCTATTTTTGCAAATAACTCTCAAACATTAGGAAATGAAAATTATATTTCAGGAGGAGACTATCAAGGAGTAATTGGTAATAAGAACTCTTCAAAAACATCTTCAATCAGTTCTTACATTTTAGGTACATCAAACATAAATGCTGGAGCTTCTAATCTTTATACAATTGGTAGTAATAACAACTCAGGTGCAGACCTAGCTAATGACAATAACATTTTCACTTTCGGAGCACTTAACAATGTGAGTGGTTATGAAAATTTTGTTTTCGGTTTAAGTAATAAGATTACTAATTTAAACAATGTGTATACATTGGGTAAGTCTAATCAAATAAATTATAGTAACTCAATCGTGCTCGGTAACAATAACGTAGTGAATTCCGAGAGCGGAGTTATTATAGGTAATAATTTAAACAATAATGTTTTTGGTAGTGTAGACATAGGAACAAATAACAACACAAAACTTTCTATTGGACAGAATGGAAGAGTGACATTAAGAGGCCCGTTATCTGTTTCGGGCAATGATGGACAAACTTCACAAGTCTTAGTTTCTAATGGACAAGATGTTGCTCCAAGTTGGACAACCATAGGCTCTCTTTTAACTGCTGGTAGTGGTATTACAATTTCTGGTAATGTTATATCTTCGATAGCCACAGGTACTGGAGGGAGCTTACTCCCATCTGGGGTTACAGCTGGTATTTACGGATCAGCAAGCGAGTTACCAATAATTACGGTTAATACTTACGGACAGATAACCTCAGCGACAACTACTAGTATAACAACAACAAACGTCTCTGAAGGAAGCAACTTGTACTTTACGAACAGTAGAGCGGTTGGTTCAACTCTTAATGGTTTTTCTACCTCCTCAGCATCTAGTACTATTGTAAACTCCTCAGATACTGTACTTGTAGCTTTTGCTAAATTACAAAATGCAATAAACAATTTGTCCGTTTCATCTTCGTCTCATGTGGCCGTTACATTAGGAACAGCTAATGGGTTGTCTTTAATAAATCAGGAAATATCACTCGGACTCGCCTCTACTTCAACCACAGGCGCACTATCTGCTAGTGATTTCACAGCGTTTAACAATAAGCTTTCTGCGGCAATCGTTTCACTTAACGGCCAAACTCAAGCTACCCAAAGCTTTGCAACATCATCAACAGGCAATGACTTCGGCTTCTCATCTGCTTCTGGAGTACACACATTATCTATTCCTCGCGCTAATGTTGCAGGTGTTGTTGCTGGAACTATATCTAATGCTGATTACGTTTCATTTAATAATAAGCTCTCGTCAGCAACAGGTACAACAGGACAAATCTTAGCTACTAATGGAGCAGGAACAACTACAGTATTCTCACTATATGACACAGCAGTTACTACTGGAAGCTATGGATCATCTACTGCTGTTGCCACATTCACTGTTGATCAGAAAGGTCGCTTAACTGCAGCAGGAGCAACTACTATAGCTAACCTTACATCTGCTAATCTATCAGCAACTGCTAATATCGCTAATTCTCAATTAGCTAATTCATCAATTACTATTAATGCAGGTCAGGGGCTAACTGGAACTTCTACTATTGCGCTCGGCGGTGCTGCAACTTTAGCACTATCAAATGTTGGAACAGCTGGAACATATGGCTCATCACTAGTTATCCCTACAATCACAACAGATGCTCAAGGAAGAGTAACTAATGTTTCAACTACATCTATTCCAACAGCAAGCTCAACTGCTACTGGAGTTCTAACATCGTCTGACTACAACACATTCTCTAATAAGGTCTCATCTGCAACAGGTACTACAGGTCGTATCATCAACACTGGCTCTCTAGTTAATCCAGTATTCGATCTATACACAACAGGTGTTACAGCAAACACATACAACAACGTAACAGTAGATGTTTACGGAAGAGTTACTGCAGCTACAAATCAATCATACTTAACCGCCGCTATCACAACCCTTAACGGCCAAACTCAAGCTACCCAAAGCTTTGCAACATCATCAACAGGCAATG
>CAZEIK010000002.1:1621-13256 GCA_964512315.1 uncultured Candidatus Saccharibacteria bacterium | reverse complement strand
TTACTACTGGAAGCTATGGATCATCTACTGCTGTTGCCACATTCACTGTTGATCAAAAAGGTCGCTTAACTGCAGCAGGAGCAACTACTATAGCGAACCTTACATCTGCTAATCTCTCAGCTAGTGCTAATATCGCTAACTCTCAATTAGCTAACTCAAGCTTTACTACATCTGTTGGCACAGCCGGAAGCGACGTTAATGTATCAGGTTCGCCTACATCACTGGGTGGAACATTAACGCTTAACATACCAGATGCTACTAACACAGCTCGTGGATTAGTAAATACTGGCACACAAACATTCGGTGGAGCTAAGACATTTACAAGCAATCCTACATTCTCAAGCATGACAGCAGGATCTATACTCTTCGCTGGAACATCAGGCCTAGTTTCTCAAAACAACTCACAACTTTTCTGGGATAATACAAATAATAGACTAGGGCTCGGAACAACAACGCCAAGTGCATCTTTCCACTTAGTTAACCCAAATAATACAGGAGCATCACCAATTGCTATTTTCCAAAGTACAGGAGCTCAAGCGCCAACAATTAAAATTCAAGGAACAGATAGAAGTGTTACTTTGGCGGCACAAGTAAACACTCTTGATGTTAGCGGAGGTTACAGGTCTTCAAAAGATGGTTCTGGTGCAACTAACGATGCGTTCTCTTTAGTTAACTCTAATGCTGCAACAACTTATGGTTCTTTGGGTGTAGATTCTTTTGCTAATCTTGTGCTTACTCAAAGCTCTTCAACTAGAAATATTCTTTTGAGTGGAGGTAACGTTGGTATCGGCACCACAACACCAGCTCAACTACTTTCAATAGCCGGTAACATGCGTTTAACAGGAGCATTATTTGATGGATCTAATGCATCAGGAACTAATGGAATGGTACTACTATCTACTGGTACAAGTACTAATTGGGTGGCGACATCGTCGTTAGGAATCGCCGCCATCACATCACTCAATGGTCTAACAACTGCTACTCAAACATTTGCAACCTCTACTACAGGTAATGACTTCGGCTTCTCATCTGTTGGATCAGTACACACTCTAAACATCCCAGACGCATCTGCTACTGCTCGTGGAGTGGTGACTACGGGTACACAGACTTTCGCTGGAGTAAAGACTTTCTCTTCTAATCCAATATTCTCAGGATTGACTCAAGGCAGAATACACTTCTCAACTTCATCTGGAGCCATTGCTGACAGTGCTAACTTTATCTGGGATGATAACTTAACAAGATTTGGAATTGGAACATCAACACCAGCTGCAACATTTGGTCTTAAAGGTATAGCAGGAAGCAGCCCGTTACTTATTGCGTCATCTTCTAATGCAACATTATTCTCTGTAATTCAGAACGGTAACGTTGGTATTGGTACAACAACACCATCATCAATATTTGCAATTAATGGAGCTAGGCCATCTCTAACAATACGCAACTCTTCAAATGGTCAACAGTTCCAACTTAAGAGTGGTGTGCAGTCAACAACTTCAGCGGACATATCACTATTTGATGCAACAAATAATAAAACTATTTTCTCTGCAGATGGTGACATGTTTAGAGTTGGAACAACATCAAATAGTATTATTGGAAACTCTAGTAGAATGTTTGTTTATGGTGGAACAAATGGAGCTAATATTGATGTTATGGGTGATGGTGGTATTATTGGTGGAGATCAAGCAACATTGGAGTTGGAGGGTTCTGATTGGGGATTAGATGGTGATCCAAAGTCTGTGTTATTGCAGTATCAAGGTAGCAAAGGGTTGGGAAGCACTGCCGGATTCGCTAATCAAAACTTAGGAATATTGATGTTTAGTGGAGCTACAACAACCGGTATAATTGGTACCCACAGTGCTAATCCTTTGGTATTCTTTACTGATTATGCTGAGAAGGCGCGTTTTGCAGCTAATGGATTCTTTGGGCTCGGTACAACTTCTCCAGCTGAGAGACTTTCGGTTGCAGGTAATATTCTTGCAACAGGAACTCTTACAATGCAAGGAACTGCAACTTCTACATTTAACGGTGGTATTAATTTGATTACATCTGGTGGATGTTTCGCAATTAATGGTAATTGTGTGGGCGGTACTGGAGGCTCAGGCATAACATCTCTTAATGGTTTAACTGGATCTTCTCAAACATTTGCAACCTCTACTACTGGTAATGACTTTGGCTTCTCATCTGTTGGATCAGTACATACACTTAACATACCGGACGCATCTGCTACTGCTCGTGGAGTAGTAACTACAGGTAATCAAACATTCGCTGGAGTAAAGACCTTCTCTTCTAATCCTATATTCTCGGCTTTAACACAAGGATCTATTCCATTTATAGGAGCCTCAGGTGCCCTTAGCCAAAGCAATTCACAACTATTCTGGGATAACACAAACAGTCGTCTTGGACTCGGTACGACTTCTCCTCAACAAAAATTAGACGTTTGGGGTAACATGCAAGTGGGCACATCTTCAACTCCTACATTCTTAGTTAATTCAGCAATAGGCGCTGTATCTATTGGTGGAGGAACCGTATTACCTAATTCACCACTTCAGATCGGAGGAAATGTTAACTCTTACCTACAGGTTAATATTCAAAATAGATCTAATGGAGGTAGCGCTTCATCTGATCTTGTCTTAACCAATGACACAGGTAACGACTCTATTAACTATTTAGATATTGGTATTAACAGCTCTGGTTACAATGACGCAGCTTATACAATTACCGGTGCTAACGATGCTTACATTTACTCTCAGTCACATTCACTATCTATTGGAACAGCTTCTTCATCTGCAAATGTCGCTTTAGAGTTCTTCACTGGAGGCACTCTTGCTGCAAATGAGAGAATGCGTATTACTTCAACTGGTAATGTAGGTATTGGTACAACAACACCTAATCAAAAGTTAACTGTTGCTGGAGATGCATTAGTTACCGGCACTTCAACACTAGCGACCACATCAGCCGCATCTCTATCTGTGTCTGGTACAACAACATTAGGTACAGCTAACTCTCAGAATGGAATACTTGCATTCCAGAGTGCTCTTAATTCTTTCATTACATATTTAAGATCATCATCTACTGCGGCTAGTAACTTAACATTTACACTACCAGGAACAGCCGGAACATCTGGTAACGTACTCAAGTCTGATGGTAATGGAGGTATGTTCTGGGGAGCTGTTACTGCATCTGGTGCTGTTACATTAGGCCCTTCTTCTGCGGACACTCTTAACTCAGCTAATAGTGGCATAATGATCAACCAACAAGGATCAGGAAGCTTGTTACAATTACAACAAGGAGGACTAGATAAATTCATTGTTGCTAATACCGGAGGGCTAACAATCAATGGGGCTACTTCTAATATCACAAAGACAACAACCGCGGACTTCGCACTTGGAACACTTGGAGCCAGCCTAACCAACTCAAATAACCGTATTGAAATGTCAGACGGAACAGTACCTAACTCAGGCAAAGGTACCATAACTACAGCAGGTCAAGTCACTACATCAGCAGCCCTAGGAGCTGGAGCATTAGCTATTACTCGTCCAGATGGTTACTACTTGATTATTCGTGGTGGAGCTGGAACTGGTATGGATATATATAACTCACTCGCCGCCACAACTTCAGCATCAGCTCAGACGCTAACTGGTAACGCAGGAGCTGGTGCATTAGCTTTACCTCGTCCGGACGGAAGATATCTTGTTATACACGGTGGAGGTCTTACTACTTCATCAATAGTTGACCCGAGAGGTTTTGTATCTGTTGTGGCTGGCCCAGCCGTTACAGCGTCTAATGCCGGGACTGTTGCATTCAAGCGTTTCGATGGAAAATTTATTTACACTAATGGTGGCGCAGCAACTACACAGATTTACGATATAGTGGCTAATACAGTTGCTTCAGGACCATCACTTACAACTGGTACAGCAGGAGCGGGTGCATTATGGTTAGCTCGTCCAGATGGCCAGGCACTCTTGGTTGTTGGTGGCGCTACAGGTAACAGTCAACTATATAATCAATCATCAGGAACTACTAATATTGGTGCATTTACTGCCGGACCAACACTTGGAACAGGTTGTGAGATCAATGGTGCCGGATCGGTAGCATTCAAGCGTCAAGATGGTAAATATGTAGTACTTTCTAAGGCTAATGCCTCTACTGTATATGATCCATACCTTAATACCTTCACATGTTCTACATCTAATGGACCAGCGACAGCTCTCGGCGATGGTGCGCATGCTATACCAATGCAGAATGGTAACTTCCTTATTATTGTTGGAGGTAACTCAACTGCGTCTTATGTGTATGATCCAATTGCGAATACATATACCTCACACGGTACAGCGTTAACAGCAGTAACTACTGGAGGCTTCTCTCTAATGAATCTAGACGGCACATGGCAGATATTCTCAGGAGGCGGTACTGCTTCTAATAAGTTAGACACAGGATTACCAATGACTGGTTCTGCAACGCTTTACACATCAGAGGACATATCATCTACTGCATTGTCACCTCGATCTACAATTAGATGGACTGGTCAATACGAGGCAGCGTATGTTGGAGGTAATGCAGCAGGACAGTCTTCTAATTCAGCTTACTCAACATTGCAATTCTTTGTTCGTACCGCAACATCGACAGCAGCTCTCTCTTACCCTACTGTTTCTGATCGCGAGATACAGTATTCAGGTGATTTATTACGCGCCAGTACAACAGATGCAGCAATTAGAATAAAAGTTCAATTCAATCGCGTTATACCTAAGAGAATAGTTGACGAGCGTGGTACATGGACTGGTAATGGTTCTACTGTTAACAGGTTAGACTATGCAACACCGTCACTGTTTGACCTAGTTGTAGATAACGGTGCAGCGCTTCATCGTGGTCTTGCAGATTTTGCATTACCTAACGCGGCGTTCAATGGTGCTCAATCTGAGAACTCTGGGCCAATCACAACTCGCGCCGAGGCGACTGTTGCTGGAGTGCAACTTCCTTATGGACGTCTACCGGCTACGACTATGATCTCGGCGCCTCTAACTTATTACATGGGAGCATCTGCTGCAGCTAATGGTTCTATACCACAAGCCCAGACTAATGAAGGTACCATAGTTATAGCTAGACCTAATAAGACATTCGTGGTTATCGCCTCACTCTCAACACCTGCCGCTAATGCTGCACTTTATGATCCGTCAACACACTCATTTACCGCTCAGTCTGGATCTAATATTCCAACAGCAGCCAATGGTATAGGAGGATTCGCTCTAAAGCGTCCTGACGGTAAGTTTTTGGTGGCGTTAGGTAACTCTACAAATGTAACAAATATATACGACCCAACAGCCAACACGTTTTCAGCTGGACCTAATCTAACTGGAGTCGCTAACACCGGAGCCTCAGCTATACCTAACAATGACGGTACATTTACTATTGTTCACGGTGGAGGTTTACTAACTTCATCACTATATGACCCAGTACGCAACACTATGATCGCCGGACCAGTACTTACAACGGCAGCTAACTGTGGTTTCTCAGCGACACCATTACAAAACGGTACCTATAAAGTCATAGTTGGAGCAGCTTATGGTGCAGCTGCTGTTGCTACGACAATGACATATAATCCAAACACTAAAGTGTTCGTAGCTGGAACCAACATGACAACAGCTATGGGTTGTGGATCGTTTACCTTCCAGCGTCCTGATGGATATTGGTTGGCTGTTGCGGCTGCTTCTACAACTGCTACAAATGTTATGAATCCAATCGACGGAACAACTCTCGCTGGGCCAGCACTTACTGCTGCGGCATATAGTGGTGCACATGTCATTCCTCGTGCTGACGGAACATTCTTAATTATCCATGCTTCTTCTACTGCCGCCCTGTCTTCTATTTACATACCACAAGGATCTACGTTTGGAGTTGGTTCGGGAATAGGTACTATGGCAGCAGGTCCAGCTATGCCACAAGTGTTTGGTCGTGGAGCAGTTTCATTCCAACGTCCTGACGGTAAGTGGGTGATGATTATAGGTGGAGCATCAAGTACGGTAAATACAATTGATACTGGATGGTATGCTGATGGTCAATATCTATCTGAACAAATGCCAGTGCCAGCCCTCGCCGCGAACTCAATACTAGAGTGGAAGCAAACACCTGATAACTTTGTGCGTATTGAGGTGCGTGCGTCTACTTCTCAGGCTAGTCTTGCGACTACACCTTATAAGACATTGTCCGTTAGTGGTTCAAGTATTGAAAACTCTGGTAACGAGACATGGGCTCAAGTTGCTATTAACTTCCGTCGCGACTTCCCTACATATGGACTATTGCCAGATGTTTACAACTCTGGTGGAGGTAGAACATATCCAGCACGTACAATATCGTTACCAACAGTGACTGAGTACAAGATTAATAATGGTACTGACCTTATGTCACTTCAGAATAATGGTCTAAATGTTATGAGAGTGACAACTTCAGGTAATGTTTATACTGCAGCTAACGGTGGATTCTATTCAGGTGGCGCCGACCTTGCAGAGCGTTACTCATCTAAGGATTACTTGGAGCCAGGTGACGTGGTTGTATCTGACTACATGATTAATCATGGAGTTAAGAAGTCGACTGGTGCATATCAAGAAGGAATGCTCGGAGTTGTATCTACTGCTCCTGGATTCGTAGCTGGTGCATTCACTGAGGATTCTTATCCTATAGCTCTCGTTGGTCGTGTGCCTGTGAAGGTATCAACCGAGAATGGGTCTATTAAGGCTGGTGACTATCTGACGTCAGCATCTATTCCTGGTTATGCAATGAAAGCTACATATGCAGGTCGCGTGATAGGTAAAGCTATGGAGGATCTAAATGAGACCAACATGAAGACATGTCCAGGAGTGGCAGCAGGCCTACGTGAGGCAGTTAAATGTGGAACAATAATGATGTTCGTAACACTCGTTGACTACAAAGGTGGATCAATACAAGTTGCTATGGATGAGTGGGCATCAGTTAGAAATAGCAATACCGCTCTTGCTGATGACAATGGTCTAGACGTGCTAGGTTTAGCCGATACTGGAGTAGTTGCAAATGGAAGCAGTACACCAATTAGTATTGGCTTTGGCGATGTTGCAACAACACATGACAGAGATGTATTGAAGTTCTTAAAAGAGCTTAAAGCTGAGAAGGAGTCTAATCTAAATGGTCAGTCTGACGTGTTCGCTCAGAATGTTCACGTGATCTCAGAGGTAATAGCTCCTAAGATTGTAGCTGACATAATAGCCGCTCGTGAGGCACATATTACTAACATATCAGGATTCCAAATCAACACTGAGAGTCTAACTGCCAGAAAGGTTAATACTGACGCCCTTGTGTCACTCTCTGGAGATGTAGGATTCAGATTCACTGCTGATGGCAGAATGGTAATGTTCAAGAACGCCTCTTCTACAGCAACAACTACAACAGTTGTCGCGACTTCTACGGACGACACTGCAACTACAACTGATGAGTTTGCTACAAGCACAGCCACATCAACAGAATCCTTAGACTTCTCAATATTCGGTGAAGGAGAGGTTATATCATTCGATGTTAATGGTAATGCGTTCTTCGCTGGTGAGTTGGTTGCAAAAGAGGTTAAGACAGAGTCATTAAAAGTAACAGGCCAGACTGTATTAGGTGGAGGTATTATGGTTAATACTATTGGTAGTGATGACTCAGTGTTAGCACTTCTTGGCGACGTTGAGTTCTTCGGAAGACCATACTTTAACCGTGACATGGGAGGAACAGCAATAATCAAAAAAGACGCCAAAGCTGTCGAGATTATCTTCGATAAGGAATACATCGAGGCACCATCTGTCGTTGCGTCTATATCATTCGCAGATGAGGCAACTTCAACACTTGAGGCTAAGGAGTCTGCTGTGTTTGATAATGACCTTAAGTTTGTAGTTACAAAGAGAACAACAAAAGGCTTTGTAATACTTCTTAACAAACCAGCCACTAATGACATTACATTTATGTGGATGGCGTTAGCAATTAAGAATGCTCAAGTGTTCACATCTAAAGATGTCGCAACAAGTACTGACAGTGTTAATACATTCACTTCAACTAACCCATTAGACACCAACTCTACTTCTACCGCAACAAGTACAGACTCAACTAGTAGTAGTGAGTCATCAGAACAAGATACTACTAATTCAACTTCAACAACTCAAACAACTTCAGAGACTCCTTCAGCTGCAGACTCCCCAAGTGATGAGCCTGTAGTTGTTGAAGGTAATAATTAAAACTTATGAAAAAAGAAGGAATTAAAATTAAAAGCAAAACGATTATAAAAGTATTATTACTTATAGTGATAATATTGGCCGGACTCTTGATTTATCAAGTTTTGAATAATGCGGACCCGTCCAAGCAAGTAGATCACACTACAATAGCAAAAGAAGAAAGAGATGACTTGTTGCGCAGGGTGGGCGCTCATATAGTTCTCCCAACTAACGAAATTCCAACTCTTGCTACGGTCTCAGATCCAAGTCAGTTAAAGCAGTATCCCTTCTTCGAAAGTGCTGCAGTCGGGGATAAGGTCTTAATATACAGTCAAAATAAAAAAGCCATACTTTACAGACCATCCGAAGACAAAATAGTAGTAATAGCCCCAATATTATCAAAACAAAACTCAGAAAATATTAATAACACATCAACAACAACTAACAAAAAATAATATGAAAAAAATGAAAACAATATACAAAATAATAGCTCTGATAATTGTAATAGTAGCCGTTGCGTTCGGAGGGTATTACTTTGCTAAGAAGGATGCGGGTAAGACTGACTCACAAAAGGAGCTAGAAGAGACAGTAAGAGATGTGTCTAAGTTAATGGTCCTGCCTCAAGATGAGATGCCAACACTTGCAACAGTAACAGATATTAAGAAGTTAGAAGGTCAACCATTTTTTGCTAATGCAAAGACAGGGGATAAGATATTGATATATACCAACAACAAGAAAATTATTCTTTATAGTCCTTCACTATCAAAAATAGTAGAAGTTGGTGCGCTTAATTTAAATCCTAACCTACAATAGTTATATGATTCAAAAGTTAACAGACAAAAAAATATTGATTCAAGTTGTCGCTGCGGCCATTGTCTTCGGTGCAGGCTTTATTGTAGGGCAAAACCTAAAAGACCAAGACACGTCTTCTGAGTTGAGGGCTGACTTGGGTGCAGGCCTTACGAATCCTCTTTTAGAGTGCGAGATGGGCAAGGACACTATCGCATCTAGAAAAGCTAATTTTTCTGAAGATTTGGAAGAGTATGTTGATGACTTGAAATACTCTAAAAGTGTTAAAGATTTGTCTGTTTATTTTAGAGATTTGAACAATGGTCCAGTTATAAACATAGAAGCAGACGGACAATTTTCTCCGGCTAGCCTACTTAAAGTTCCTATATTTATAGCCTATTTAAAGTGGTCTGAAGATGATCCTAGTGTTCTAAATAAAAATATTACATTTGAGAAAGTTGTCGATGTTGGTTATCAACAGAAATTTGCTCCGACCAAAGACATGGTCTTAGGTAAAACCTATTCTATCAAAGAGCTGTTAGAGCAAATGGTGATTTACTCTGATAATCAAGCGCTCGTGCTGCTGTATGATCAACTTCCTTCGAAGTATTTAAAGGACTTGTACACTGTTCTTGGTGTAGACCCAGACATAGCGACTGACTCTAGTAAAACGCTAAGTATTGAAAAGTATTCGATATTCTTCAGGATATTATTTAACGCATCTTACCTTTCTCGCGCTAACTCAGAGTACGCTCTTGAAGTGTTGTCTCAGACAACCTTTGATCAAGGGTTAAGGGACTCAGTCCCAAGCAAGGTGGTCATAGCTCACAAATTCGGAGAAAGAAAGGCGAGAGACGACATGCAACAGTTCCACGATTGCGGTATTGTATATTATCCTAATCATCCTTATTTATTATGCGTTATGACGCGAGGCAACAACGTGGCGTCTCTAATTGACGGTATTAAAAGTGTTTCTGATTTTGTTTATAAAAAAATAGACGCACAGTATAAAAATTAGATATGAAAATACTTATAAAGATTTTAAAGTCAAAAAAGAAGCAGAGAATTTTTAGAGCTCTTGTTGCAATATTTGCGATCGTGTTAATTTCTGGTGTTTCATTGTACGGATTGTCAGCTATTGCTAAGGCTACTATGAGTTACTATTCTGGATCTTCAAGTGAAGTTTCGTCTAATTACGATATTATCAATAAAATATCTAAACAAGTTAAGCTGCCAACCGAAGAAGTTAAGGTACTCTTAAAGGTCAAAAATCCAGAAAGTCTGAAGCAAGAAGCGGACTTTTATAAAGATGTGAAAAAAGATGATTATATATTGGTTTACTCGTCTTTGGCTATTATTTACGATGCTAATCTTGATAAAATAGTTAAAATTATCAACTTTTAAACAAAACTATGTCGACAAGGAGACATTAAACAGCTACACTTAATAAATTAAACACATCATGAAAAAATTAATAACAACAATAGTGGGAATTTTATCAATAACAGCTAGCCTTTCTTTTGCAACAGCACAAGTAAAGCTGCCCCCTCAATATGCAAAGATAGATATAACAGAAGCCGGCGCACCTGAGGTCGGTAATGCGACAGAGCTTAATTATGCTTGTAGTGGGGCGACGTCAATGCTGGTAACAAAGTCATATACCTATAACAACACTCCAGTGGAGATATTCTCAACAACATTTTCTTCTAGTATAGTCTATGAAAAAGTTCTTCCTGCAGAGCTAGGAACTAAGTATAATCTTGTATGTAAGACTGACAGTAAGACTATTATGACTGACAGTTATAAGACCCCAGACTTTTTACCTCAGACTATTAGCATCTCGTCAGATAAGACGACTTTAAATGCGGGAGAATTTGCAACCATAAAAGCAATGACTTTTAATGGTGCATTTGATTATTGTGATGTTTATTTTGATTCCAACAAGCTTTCTAGACTAGTCGGGAATATGAATGTAAATCAGTTTTACATAACTTACGCATCTACTTCAGCCGGGTATCATAATGTTTATTATAAGTGTAGCTATTCTAATAACACTGTTGGGACTACATTGGTAGATAGTAATGTTCTTACTATTAATAAAAACACATCTTCTGTACAAGATCCAACACCATGCACCACTGTGTATAAGCCAGTGTGCGGTCAGCCGCCGATGCAGGCTTGTAGACTAGGTATGGCTTGTCCTCAGGTTATGCCACAACCACAAACTTATTCTAATAAGTGTCAGATGGAAGCAGCAGGCGCGACTTACCTTTACGATGGGGAGTGCCAGAAACCTATAACTTCAGACCCAGTAGATTGCCCTAAGGGAACATTTACTAATCCAAGTTGCGTTTGTCCAAAAGGAACAACTATGGTGCCAGTAGAGTCGGGGACTAAAATACAAGCTTATACCTGTTCTGACTCATCTGTTACTATTGCAGCTTGTCCTTCAGGGGTATTCAATCTAAAAGACACTTGTCAGTGCCCGTCAGGCCAAACTTTAACTCGTGTTGGTCAGGATGCAAATGGAAGAGATCTGTACACTTGCGCCTCTACAACAAACCCAAAGATTTGTACCGATGTTTATAAGCCAGTGTGCGGTCAGCCGCCGATGCAGGCTTGTAGACTAGGTATGGCTT
>CAZEIK010000002.1:0-1521 GCA_964512315.1 uncultured Candidatus Saccharibacteria bacterium | reverse complement strand
GTCCTCAGGTTATGCCACAACCACAAACTTATTCTAATAAGTGTCAACTAGATGCAGCTGAGGCCACATACCTTTATGATGGTGCTTGTAATTTTGAACAAACAAATAAACCTAAATTAATTAAGAGCTCTACAACGCCTCCAACTATTCCTACCATACCAAACACTGATGTTGATAACGGAGACTCGGTACCGCAAGCTTGTACCAACCTTTCCGCAAATATGAGATTTTCTTCTCGTGACTCCGCTACTGCTGGAGATGTGTCTAAGTTACAAACTTTTCTAATAACATTTGGCTATATGTCAGGTAACTCTACGGGGTACTTTGGTAATGCCACTCTTGCTGCAGTGAAGAATTTCCAGTCAGCTAATAGTCTTGTTGTAAGCGGTATTGTAGGTCAATATACTAGAGCCAAAATTAGCGCGATGTCATGTCAGTCAGTAGACACTTCTGCTCAGGCGGACGAGCCATTACCATTAGGGCTTCCTAATGTGACTTCCGCTGTCGCTACTCAGCCCGTTCAAGATACTGTAACAGTTATAAATATGACTGGTCCAAGTATTGGATTTAAACTTAATCCGGTTAAGGTTACTAACAACACAAAATTTGTTGCTGAGTTTTCTACTGATGCTTTCAAAAATGAAGCTCAATATTATGTGAAGCTTGTGTACAAGAATCAGTCTAGACAATGTATATTAACTGCACCATTTACACCAACAACTAACAAAACTTATAAGCTAGAAAGGACTTCGGATTCAGTGTGTATCTTGGGCGGAACTATCGGTGACTTGAGTCAGGTGGAAAAGCTTGAAATTGCTAAGCAATAATTAGCTGACTATTGTTTATCTTGGTGCTTGCAAAATAAATACGGGCGTGTTAGAATCTGATTCACGTTCGTTGACAATTCAATCTTGAAAGCTAGGACCTTATAAAAGAGGGGTCCTAGACTATGCATAAACAAATCTTTTGTTCCACTTTCTATTTTAAGAGTTTGATCCTAGCTCAGGATGAACGCTGGCGGTGTGGATAAGGCATGCAAGTCGAACGGGAATAATCACACGGAAGTTCAAAGCAAGTTTGAGTAGCAATACGATGGCAAGCGATGTATGGAAGAGTGACATTCTAGTGGCAAACGAGGTAGTAATACATAGGAACTTCCCCCGAAGTCTCGAATAGCCCACCGAAAGGTGGAGTAATACGAGATGGTCCGGTAACGGTAAAGATTTATCGCTTCGGGAAAGGCCTGTGCAATATCAGCTAGTTGGTAGTGTAATGGACTACCAAGGCTATGACGTTTAGGAGAGCTGAGAGGCTGACCTCCACCGATGGGACTGAGACACGGCCCATACACCTACGGGTGGCTGCAGTCGAGAATCTTCCGCAATGGGCGAAAGCCTGACGGAGCGACACCGCGTGATGGATGAAGTGCTTCGGTATGTAAACATCTTTTATGAGGGAAGAAATTTTTGACGGTACCTCATGAATAAGGACCTGCAAAACTCGTGCCAGCAGCAGCGGTAA
>CAZEIK010000001.1:0-162572 GCA_964512315.1 uncultured Candidatus Saccharibacteria bacterium | reverse complement strand
AGCGAAGACAGATGTTGGATACTTATAAGACATTTGGTTGTGAGCCAGGTCAGCCAACATATCGATACGATCTTCTAAAAGGTGTGCAAGACGGATTCCTAATAAACCCTATTGTTGTAGATGCTCGTACAGAGATAACAACAAAACTTCTCTCTGATGATGGTTTTGCTGTTCATACAACAACAGAAGACGGAGAAACTGTAGACCAGATCTTTAACGAAAAACACTACGAGAGAAAATTCTTCAACGAAGAAACAAATATCGCTATGTGTAAGGCGTTTATTGAAAACGGTCTTTTTGATCCAGTTGCAAAGCAAGTAGGTGTACCTTTGTTTGGTAAAGGTATTGTTTTCTGTGTATCCCAAAAACACGCCGCTCGGGTAACTAATATCCTCAACAAACTCGCTTTCCAAAAATGGCCAGATCTTTATAAGGAATCTGATTTTGCAATGCAGGTAACCTCGCAAGTTTCTGACGCACAGCAAATGACTATTAATTTCTCAAATAATAAACTTGGTGGGCAGATTTCTATTCCTGCTGGTTATGATTCAAGTAAAACTCGTGTTGCCGTTACGGTTGGAATGATGACGACAGGATATGACTGTCAGGATCTTTTAAACATTGCTTTAATGCGACCAGTATTTAGTCCGTCTGATTTCGTTCAGATCAAAGGTCGTGGTACTCGAAAACACCTTTTCAATTTCACAGACTCAGAAACAAATGAAAATTATCGTTCTGAAAAAGAAACTTTCAAATTCTTTGACTTCTTTGCAACGTGTGAATATTTCGAGAAAGAGTTCAAATATGACGACAAGATAAAACTTCCTGTTATTAAAAAGGTCTCAAACGCTGATCCTGTTGAATCTACCCAAGGAGAATTTGTTGATGAAAATGGAGAGAAAGTATTCAAAGGTCCAATAGATCTACAGTCTGACGATAAGATAGTTTCTGTATCTCACACCGAAGTTGGTTCTGACGGTATGCGCATTGACCGTGAAGGTTTTCGTAGAGCTGTGGAAGAAGATATTCTTGCCAACGCTGTACTCTCTAACCTTTGGAAGAACGGCGATATAATTGAAGCAGAAGAGTACACCAAAAAACACATATTTGACAAACCTGCGCACTTCTTGAACCTTGAAAAAATCAGAAAGGTTTTCAATGTGGATCGAAGAATCAGTATTCGAGAATTCTTGCAGATTGCCTTTGGAGAAAAGGATACTTTTGAAAGTAAGAATGAATTACTTGATGGACAATGGGACAAGTTCGTAGAACTTCATCCTGTAGACCCAGATCATTACTATCAAGCAAAAGACTTCTTCAAATCATATATATCTGATTCAGAAGTTCGAGACATTATTGATCGCAAGGCATACGGTGAACTCTTCCACTCACCAGCACTATCGTTTGAAACATGGAATGCATGCAACGGATACAAAGATATCATTCCAAGATACATCAAAGACTATGTATCACTTAACACATTTATGAATTAATTATGCTTACACAAGACACAAAAAAACATATAGACGCCGCCAGACAAATACTTGTTGGTGTTGTTCCAAATCCAATGTCCCAAGTGGAGCAAATTACCAATGCTCTTATTTACAAATTCATGGACGACATGGATCAGCAAGCTATTAAAGCTGGCGGTGATCCATCTTTCTTTGTAAAGGACCTTGAAAAATACGCTTGGACAAAAGTAATGGATTCTCGTCTTGGTAATCAAGAGCGAATGAATCTGTATACCGAAGCATTGATGAAATTTTCAGAAGCAAAGCAATTGCCATCGCTTTTTAGAGATATTTTTAAACAAGCATTCTTGCCATATCGAGATCCAGAAGTTCTCGGTCTTTTCCTTAAAGAAATTTCATACTTTGATTATACGCATTCCGAAGAACTTGGAAATGCGTATGAGTACCTACTTTCTATAATGTCATCACAAGGTGATGCGGGACAATTCCGTACACCTCGTCACATCATTGATTTTATTGTTGATGTTCTTGCACCAACCAAAGACGACACTATTCTAGATCCTGCTTGTGGTACTGCTGGCTTTTTGATTAGTGCGTACAACTATATCAAGAGACAAAACGAAGGCGTTGATTCAGAAACTGGCAAAATGCGACAACTTACAGCAGACGAACGCAGAAAGCTTGTAAATAACTTTGAGGGTTATGACGTTGATCCGACTATGGTTCGTATGTCGCAAGTGAACATGTATTTGCACAAGTTCACTACTCCAAAAATCTATAACTACAACACTCTTGCAAGCGAAGATCGTTGGAACGATAAGTTTGATCTTATCCTAGCGAATCCTCCGTTTATGTCTCCAAAAGGAGGTATAAAACCGCATAATAAATTCAGTGTTCAAGCTAACCGTGCCGAAGTTCTCTTTGTGGACTACATAATGAACCATCTCAAACCAAAAGGACGAGCAGGTATCATCGTTCCAGAAGGTATTATCTTTCAATCAGGAAAAGCATATAGAGAACTCCGTAAGAATCTCGTAAATGACGGACTGTTTGCTGTAGTGTCACTCCCTGCTGGAGTGTTTAATCCGTACGCAGGAGTAAAAACAAGTATTCTATTTTTAGATAATGAAATGGCAAAGAAAACCAAAGACCTTTTATTTGTAAAAGTTGAGAATGATGGATATGACCTCGGTGCACAGCGACGAAAGATTGAAAAAGATGATCTTGGTGATGCTGGGGTTATCTTGAAAGGATTCAGAGAATATGTTCGAACAGATCAAAATAAAGAAACCATCGAGTCATTTATTTCTGGATCAGGAAAAGGGTTTATTGTCTCAAAAGAAAAGATCGCAGAAACAGATGATTATAATCTATCGGCGGATAGATATAAGGTAAATGAAATTTCAAATACAAAGTATCCTTTTGTAAAACTAGGAGAAGTCATTGACTACATTCGGGGGGTAACTTTCTCAAAGAAAGATCAGGTTTATGAAGAGACAGCTGATACTATCCGTGTAGCTACAACAAAGGCAGCGCAAGAGCATGGACTTGTTGAAAAAGATTTATATTTCATACCTAAAACAATTGTTAAGAAAAACGAACAAATACTAAGAAGTGGTGATATTTTAATTTCAATAGCCAACTCACTAAATCTTTTAGGTAGAACCACTTATATTGAAGATAAAAATACGGGGATCACCTTTGGTGCCTTCATGGGGCTTATTCGGGCTAAAGAGGAAAAGGTTGACCCTAAGTATCTCTTCAGGATTCTTAGGACCCCTCATGCAAAAAAGTACTTTGAATCAAATGCAAACACAACCACAAACATATCAAACCTAACTTCAACGTCACTTCTTGATTATGAAATTCCACTTCCTCCTCTTGATATTCAAAAAGAAATTGTTGAGCAAATTGAGGTTAAACAAAAAGCAATCGAGGGGGCAAAACAAGTTATCGAAAATCTAGAGAGAGAGAGACGATATTTTGGTCAGTCACTTAGGAAGTTAGAAGATGTTGAAATGCTTAAGTTAAATGAAATTGTTGATGTCAGATCAGGTGGGACACCTGATACAAAAAACAGAGGGTATTACGAGCCTAGTGAGATAGCTTGGTTAAAATCTGAAGTGTGTAAAGATGAAATCGTAAATAAACCAGAAACTTTTATTTCAAAGGATGGATTAGAAAATTCTTCAGCAAAATTAATACCTAGAAATACCACAATTGTTGCACTTGTTGGTGCAACAATTGGGAAAACAGCTTTTGTTACTTTTGATTTTACTACTAACCAAAATGTTTCTGCACTTATTGTAAAAGACAAAGATAGGTTAAATGAAAAATATCTTTTCTATATCTTAAGAACTATCTATGATCAATTTGTTGGGGATGATAATAAGTTTAAGATGGCTAACCTGTCTTTTGTAAGAAGTCTTACAATCCCTGTACCAAAAATCAATGTACAAATTAGCCTTGTTGATGCCATGGATGCACAAGAAGAGATTATTAAATCAAACAAGAAACTTATTGAAATAATGGAGAAAAAGATAGAAGAAGTTTTATCTGAAATTTAGTATCTATGGATGAATTCAGATGGAACCTTCCTGGTTATTTATCTCTAAAATACAATTCTCAAATTGAGCAGGATTACATAGTTGAATTACAGCAAGATTTCTTCAGTCAAGTTGAATCTGGTTCTTACAGGTCAGCCCTAACTACGTATCATCTGCTTTTTATGTGTTATATAAACCAAGTTTTATATAAAACAAAACTATGGAAAGCAGAAGACTTTAAAACCTCATTAATTCATTTGGGAGGAGATCTTGTTCAAAAATTAGAAATAGCAGACAGTCCAACCGCTTTTTCTCATAAAGATCTGAAAGAAAGAAGTTCTATAAACTTCTTGAGTCTGTATGGAAACTCTACAGAAGCCATCAGAAGAGCTAAAACTATTGTTGATTTTAGAAATCAAAATTTAGGACACGCTACATATACCAAAATAGATGAGAATCAGTTTTATTCTAAGATTAGTGATTACAATGAAGTCGTTATCCTTATAGCAAATTTATATGAGGAAACACTCCTGAAAGAGTTTGACGGTTTTGTAATGAGCAAATCAGCCGAAATCAGAGAATATGTAGAAAATGGAGAGGATTCTGAGAATGATTTAATTGAAAATATTTCAATGGATGATATTGAGTTGGCATTTACAGCCCCTAATTATCTTAGCTACCAAGATATTTTTTCTTTATGCACTCTCATGACTGATGAAGCCATAGATGCTTTGGGAAATAAAAAATACTATTCAAAAATAAGAGAACTGTTTACTTTTTACTTAAAAAGTATTTTACCATAATCACCCCTACTTCACACTAAACTCCGCTCTTACAGTTGCGGTGATCTTCTTCTCAATACTCGATGTGTCATAGGCGCCGCCTCCGTCATAGTCAACACTATTCTTGGCTGTTACTTGGAACACGCCGGATGATAAGGATGTGATACCACCAATATTAGCTCCACCCGCGTCAGCCACACTGTCGGCACGCTCTTTGGCATTACGAGTCGCCTCGCTCAACATCTCGGCACGTATATTCTTAAGATTGTTGTAGAAATACTCGATAGAGTTGCTAACATTCACGCCTGGAAGGACTGAGGCTGTCTGATTCTGCAGTGTAGACATCTTGTCTACATCTTGCGACTCGATAGTGAGTGTCTGTGTCACATTGTATCCAACAACGCCCAGAGAACAGTTCTCATACCCTTGAGGTCCCACTTGGCAGATCTGAGAATTGTATATTGTGCCCTCGCTTATGTTCTCAGATGCTAGACCATTCTGCTTGAGATACGCCTTCATCTTGACCGCATCGGATTGGACTAGCTTGGTACCTTCTGATATTGAGTCAGCACGACGAGAGATGTTAATGGTTAGCTTTGCTGTGTCGCTTTTGACATATCTCTCGCTAGAGCCAGTAACTGATATACTGTCTTTCTTATTAGAAAATGCATCAAAAGAAGAAGACACAACTAGGCCAGTCAGTATAAGTGATAAGCCGAACAAAATAGCTGGTGCTGAGTATTGATTGCCAGCGAAGAAGTCTTTGAAATTTTTCATAACTACTTTTTAGCTGTCTTTTTTGGTTTCTTTAATTCTTTTTTGTGGTATTTTTCTTCTTTTGCCATATGTTAAAAGTATAACAACATTATTGGCATTTTTGATACAGATTTTTCCCTAACTTTTGTGCCTCGGCCTCACTTTTATAATAAATCAAGTTCTTAGGAGCAATATTGTCCCCTCCGCAACCCTTATAATAGAAATACTTACCTTTTCTACTACCAAAAATCACACCGGTGTCGAATGCTCCTGCCTCAGTGCTAGAGCTAGCCCCGTCCCAAGCCCCCAACCCCGGCACAATCTCGAACTCGGACGGCTGATCATAATACCTCTCGGACAAACCTATAAAATACCCAATAAATAAAAGGCAAATTGAAGCAAAGAACCACAACAAGTCAGAAGTAATCCTGTTATTGATTATTTTCAGAATTTCTTGTATACTGTGTAGCATCTGTAATTAAAAGTATAACACTATGGCAACCAGAAAAGCGGCAGGTACCGCAAAAAACCTAACAGACAGCAATCCACAATATCTTGGAGTCAAGAAATATGACGGCGAGGTTGTGTCAGCTGGTAACATCCTTGTGCGCCAAAGAGGTACACGTATTGCTCCTGGTAAAAATGTTGGTCTTGGAAAAGATCACACATTATTCGCCCTAAAGGACGGTAAAGTTAAATACTCTTCTAAGCGTCACATGAATTTTGATAACACAACTAAAACTAAAAAAGTTGTATCAATAGAAGCGTAAGTCAAAAAAATAAAAAACCTCTTACTCAAGAGGCTTTTTATTTTTTATTTAATAATACAACAAGCTATGAAAAATTTTGTAGGACCCACCTGAAAGGAAGGGTAAAGAAATTTTGAAGAGCTTGTTGTATTTAAAAAATTCTACTTGTCGAACTTGATAGACAATATTCTAGAGCCGCCGTCACCGCCAAGAGTAATACCATACAATATGTCACATTGATTCATAGTCTCCCTATTGTGAGTAATAACTAGAAGGCGTGACTTCTCAGCTAGCTTGGATAGTAGCTTGCCGTATTTGCGAGCATTAGACTCATCTAATGCGGCGTCTGTCTCGTCTAGGACCATAAATGGTGGTGGCACAATAGAAGTGAGAGCGAAAAGTAAGGCAATAGACGACAAAGTCTTCTCACCTCCCGATAACATATTAATGTCTTTGACTTTCTTCTCAGGTAAGCTAATGTCTATGTCCACTCCGACTTTTTGTTGTGGCTCCTCACCTTCTTTTTCAACTACGCTTTCATTCAAAATTAACTTAGCCTTGCCTCCTGGGAATATGTTATGGAAGAAGTTCGCAAAAGTAAAATTGATCTTCTCTAAGCCTTTCTCAAAGTCAGTCTTAATGGTAACTCTCAAGTCGGCGATCAATGTGTCCAGGCTTTGCTTTGTAGTGGTAAGGTCATTAATCTCATTCTCTAGGAAGGCGCTACGAGCGCTCATCTCTTCATATTGCATCTTGATAGTAGTAACGTCTATGACTCCCATCTCTTCTATTCTGATCTTGCTGCGCTCGAGAGACTTCTGATTATTGTAATGATTATAATCATCGGGCAGCTGTGCCTCATGATAATTCAAAACTTTCTGCCCAACAAATATAACCGCCTCTTGCAGGTTAACAGCGAACATTCTGTCCTTTTCCTCCAGCTCACGAAGATAGAATGCATTCTCCTCTCTCTTCTTTTCTATTGAAAGTATTTCTCTTTCTAGCTCTTGCCTCTTGTCATATATTTTCTTAAGCTCAGCGATGTTACCCTCTTCTGCTTCGTCGCCACTCTTAGATGCCAAGTTACTTATCTCTAGCTTGATTGCATTTTCTTTTTCTATACAAGCTGATATATCTCTCTGTATGTCCTCGGTGCGGCTAACTTGAGAAAATTCTGGGAATTGATGCTCAATAGTGTGATTAATACTGCTTATTATTGTTTTGGTTTTATCTTGATTATTATTTGAAATAGCAATTAGAAGCTCGTCTGTAAGACGCTTGATCTCATTTTTAAACTTCTCATAATCAGTCTTAGAGATAGACGCGTGAGTTGGTATTTTCTCCAGCTCATTACGTAGCAAATTCTTCTGATAAGTAACCTCAGCAAGAGACCTCTCCAATGTATATCTCTCTTCCTCGCCTAGCTTCTTCTGCTTTACACCCTCTCTTCTCTTTTGCTCCAAGTTAGACTCCTCATGATCAAGCTGCTCTTTTTCTTGTTTGATTTGTAAAAGCCTCTCTTCACCTTCTCTATAATTCTTAGTCTTACTTTTGAGATCATTGATAAGCCTGCTCTCGTGAACAAAATATAAAATATAACTTCTTAATAACTTCTCTCTTTCTTCTTCGACTTTACTAATCTTGTCTATCTGTAACTTGAGATGATTGAGCTCGGGAGCGAGCTCTCTTCTCATTAGAGCCACTGTCTTCATATGCTCTTCGACTTTGACCAGCTTGCGCTCACTCTCTTTGAGCCTCATCTCATGCACACGCAACCCCAATGCGTCTTGTATCATCTCCTTTCTCTCCTCGGCAGTCACTAGTAGTATCCTGTCTGCTTCACCTTGAGAAATAATTGTGTGCACACTAGTACCGATACCAGCTAGTGCTAGTACAGCCTGCACGTCTTTGAGGCGCACCTCTGTGTTGTTAATCTTATAAGTACTGCCACCATCAATATACACCTCACGCGAAAGTACTATCTCATCATACGCCAAGAATGGAGCTATCTCTTCCGAGATGCCACGACTGCCTGACTTGTTCTTGTTGTCTATTGTTATGGATACTGACGCACGAGACATAGACCCTAAGGTTGATGAGCCTTTGAAAATTAAGTCACCCATAGACTTGGAACGTATACTCTTCATTGACTGCTCGCCGAGCACGAACCTGATCGCTTCTGCTACATTACTTTTACCGCTACCATTAGGGCCTACTATACCTGTGACATTCCTAGATATATCTATTGTTGTTTTCTTTGCGAAGCTTTTAAAGCCAGTTATTGTAATCGAAGACAATGTCATTATTTACAAATTATACCACGCAACAATAAACCAAATCAGCCCAGAATTAACAGGAAAAACTACATCTTTATTGCCCTGCCGGAGATGAACAGAATGACTGACCAGATAAAGAATCCAAGTGCAAATAGCGATACAACCCCTGCCGAGACCCATGGCGACATGTCTGAAGTCCCTAGGAATCCATATCTGAACCCATTCACAATGTACAGAATAGGGTTAAAATATGACACCTGTTGCCATATGCTAGGCAGTAAATGAATACTGTAGAATACGCCTCCAAGATAAGTAAGCGGGGTCAGAACGAAAGTTGTAACAATTGATGTCTGGTCGAAGCTTTTGGCATATATACCATTAACCAGTCCCGCGAGTGAAAAAGTCAGGCTAGACATAATAGCGAAGAATAGCACCCAACCAATGTGAGCAACATTGAGATGAGTAAACAGTAACGCTACAAGCAAAGTCATCATGCCTGTTATAACTCCGCGCACCACACCTCCAAAAACGAAACCAAAAATCATAGCTGGATATGACACTGGCGCAACCAATATCTCCTCCAAAACTTTTTGGAATTTGGATCCGTAATACGTGAACACAGTATTCATGTATGAGTTCATAATTACCGCCATCATCACAAGACCTGAGACTATGAATTGCATATAACTTACCCCGCCTACCGCTTGTATCTGTGAACCGACGAATTTACCAAATATCAAGAAGTATAATGCTGTTGTTATAACTGACGGCAAGAATGTCTGAGGCCAAATACGGAACATTCTGACGACATCCTTGTAGACCATTGTCTTAACCGCTGTTAACTGAATCTGCAAATTTCTATTTTTCATACTTGTTATGCCGTAGCTTTATGCGAAGGCTGATTATTTTCAACGTTAGAAATCTCTTTTAAATACACACCCTCTAAGTCTGTGTTGTATTTCTTCAACACTTCTGACATTGTGCCATTAAGTATCACTTGGCCATCCTTGATCATAGCCACCTTGTTACAAAGCTCCTCAGCCTCTTTTAGGTAGTGAGTTGTCATTATGATTGTGGTTCCAGAAGCATTAAGCTCACGAAGGAATGCCCACATGCCATGACGCAGCTCAACGTCTACTCCTGCTGTAGGCTCGTCGAGTATTAATAATTTTGGCTGATGCACCAGGGCGCGAGCGATCATAAGACGCCTCTTCATACCGCCCGATAGAGTCATAGACTTCTGATTCCTCTTTTCCCACAGGTCTAACTTCTTAAGTATTACCTCTGCGCGCTCCTTGGCCACCTTGCGAGGGACACCATAATATCCTGCTTGAGTCACGACTATGTCCATAACCTTTTCAAAGATGTTAAAGTTGAACTCTTGAGGCACAATACCAATATTACTCTTGGTTGTAACATGGTCCTCGTCAATAGAAGTACCGAACACCTCTATCTCACCGCTAGTCTTTTTAACTAGACCAACTGTACAGTTAATCAGTGTACTCTTGCCAGCACCATTAGGGCCTAGTAATGCAAAGACATCACCCTCTTCTATAGAGAGGTCCACACCGCGAAGCGCATGCTTGCCGGTGTCATATGTCTTCTTAAGATTCTTAATTGATAGCGCGTTCATGTGTACTAATAATTATTCAAGATCTTTTGGAATTAGAGTCACGATGAAGTCTTGCTTGCCTAGATCTACACCTTTGTTACGCAATATTCCATAAGCTATAGAAATGTGGAAGAAGAAGTTCTGCAACATGAAGCCTTCCATATAATTCTGCATTTCAAAATACTTGCCTGGCATCCAAGGGAATGTAACCTTAACCTCGCCCGCATTTGCAAATGCCTCTGGAGCAACACTGGCTACATAATCTTCTGTTTTCTTAATCCTCTCGATAAGCTGGTCAAAAGTTGCCTCATTATCCTCCATCTTAGGGGCCTCCACGCTAGCCATTCTAGAGATAGCAGCCTTAGCATTGTCGCTAACTATTTGTATTTGTTTTGTAAAGCTGAACATATCTGGAGCTAGAGACGCATTAAGTAGATCAGACTCATTGATACCGTTCGCTGCTGTGTAAGCTTTACCTTTTTCTAATACTGACAGGGCGCTCTTAAGACCACTTTTAATTATTGATTGAACAAGTGTGTATTGATTCATAGACACACATTATAGCACAACTAATTAATCAAAAATCTTGACCTTATATGTATCTATTACTTTCTGATCTAGGTCGTAAAAGTTAAGATTATTGTTGTGCAAATAAGTAGCCAATTCTACTCCAACGAATCTATAATGCCATGGCTCGTAAATATAATAAGCATTACCTTTTGGATAAGACATTATGAAGCCGTATTTGTAAGCATTATCACGCAGCCACTCGAAAGTCTTTGTCTTCTCAAGAGAAAGCGACAGCCCTGACTTGCCGTCACCAAGGTCAACAGTTGTGCCTAATTGGTGTTCACTGTACCCCTGATCAGCTGAGAATTGGTTAGACTTAGAAATGCCGAACTTCTGAGTATATGCACTCTTTAGCCCCATCTGCTCCTTAAAAGATCTATATCCTGAATATACAATCACATCAACATTCTCATTCTTAGCAGCCTGTATCATGCTCTCTAGCTTCGGCTTAACCTCTGTTAATATTCTTATATCTTTTTGATTAAGTGTGTAGATTGGAGATATTAACTCAGTTGAAGATGGTGCGTAATTTTCATTTAGAAAATAGTATTTAGAGTATTTCTTCAGTAATTCGTCGTCGATAGTAACTGTCTTTTTTAAAATATCAGCCTCGCTAGTCTTAACTGTATAATCCTGCATTAGTGAATTGTATTTGCTACCTACTTGGTTAAAGCTTTGTATTAGCATCATCTTGTCTGCCTCATTCATCTCAACCTGCTTAACCATTTCTAGGTACTTGGCATTCAATTCATCAAGAGAGACTTTTAGATTCTCCGTTTCGGTTACAAATTCTTGATTCTGTCTTTTAACTTCTCTGTTTTCTAAATATAAATAAGCACCGAGCGCAACAAACAAAACTATAACAGTCACATAAATCAAATCTTTTTTATGTGTTTCTACAAATTTTAATTTGCTAGACATATAAAAAGCATAACATGTAAATTAAAAAAATATAAAACAAAAAAGCGGCTTGCTTGCGCAAGCCGCCCCACCCCGCATCATTGCCTTCGAACCCATAATCGAGAAGACTTGATTACAGTAACGATGTAGCTGACGACACCGATACAAAACGATGCAACAGTCAGCCAAATGCCCCAAGAGACATCAATCCAAACAAACAATACGACGAAAACCAGCCACGGTGCAAGAGCCGGGAGGATGTCTACGGCCACACCCTTGCCGACTTTGATACCAGCCCAAAGGCTGATACCGCATTGCAATACATAGAGTCCCAATAAAATATAGTAGACCCATTCGAAAGAGCAGATAATTTCTTGGCAGTTCACTACGAACTCCTTTCGCTTGAAACACAAATTAATCCTACAATAAAAAATGGCCGAGGTACAGCACGCATGCGCACAGTACTCCCGACCATCCTTTCATTTCCGATTGCGACTAGTTAGCGCAGACGAATATTCCTTCGTGCGTGCTAACTGGCAATATCCCCCAGTCCATCGCCGAAGCAATGGAAATACGAATTCCCTCCTTGGCTATATTTGCAGCATTTGCATCATCTGCCAAGAAATCTTTTTGCTCCTGAGTCATTTTACTTAATTTTGGTTGGTTGAAAGGACTTATATTCTAACCTTTTACAGCCATTCTGTCAACCCAAGAGTGTTTACAGCCAGCAGTGCAGTAGAATGCAGACTCGTCATTCTCGTGTTTACAGTTGTCGCACACCAGGAAGAGCTTGTGACAGATCTCATTAGCACAGTTCTCATACACTTCAGTCTTGCCTCCACACTGATAACACTTTCCAATTATTTCTCTATCTCCTCCGAAGTGAATCACTTTGCGGTCATCATATGTAAAAAGTGCACCCTTAACATCTTTGCCAGGATACATTTTCATATATGTTTGTATTCCTCCATGAAGCTGATACACATTATCAAAGCCTTGGTCCAATAAATACGAGCTCATCTTCTCGCACTTTACTCCTCCAGTACAAATTGTGATTAGCTTTTTACCATCACCAGCATGAACACGTATTTTCTCTAGCACTTCTGGCTTCGCTAGGTCACGTGAAGCTTTTAAGTCGAGGTCTAATGTTTTGTCAAAATGCCCAACATTAACCTCATAATCATTACGCATATCCAGAATAATGAAGTCATCCTTATTCTCCTCGTACATTTTCTTAAGTTCATGAGGTTGCACGTATTTGCCAGTACGCTTGAGTGGTGATACATGCTCGGGGAATCTGTGACCCACTAGCCCTTCACGAACTTTTATAGAAAGTCTTGGGAATGAGTTGCCGTCTCCTTCGCTGAATTTAAGGTGTGCATCTCTAAATCTTTTATCTCTCTTAAGATGCTCGACGTATTTATCAACACTCTCCGGAGTACCTTCTATGTTGGCGTTAACGCCTTCTTTGGCAACGATAATACGCCCTTTTATTCCAAGCACTTCACACACAGCCCTCTCGCGATCCATTAACGCTTCCGGGTTGTCTATTTTGACGTATTTATAAAATAATAAGACACTGTATTTCATAATTTGTATAGTGATTATATATCAAAATTAACCTAAAAACAAATACAAAATCCAGATATTTTGGCGCTACAGGGAAGAGTTAATTTAGAAATTAAGTAATTTGTAGTATTATACATATGTACAACCACAACAAAATAACACGTCAACCTTTTAGCTTTCTGTTCAATTGTCGCAATTAAACAAATAACTGAGTTACTGCGATACAGCCCCCTTAATGCAATTCTGTTGTGCTTGTGTACCTCGATTACCATCTTTTAATATAATTTTCTAAAAATAGAAGTTTACATATGTCTCAAAAAATAATTAAATCTAAAACATATTTTGTTTTAGCGCTACTTTCATTCATTGAGTTGAGTACCCATGTCTTTAGTAAAATTTTTAGCTTTAGTTCTACGTTAAATATATTATTTAAATTCTTTGGTGGGCTTTTTGTTATTCTACTATTGCTCGGATGGTACTACAAAAGAAAAGAAAATGCCGGCCAAGGAAAACTAGAGACTAAAACATCTAAGTATATGTTTTTGGTTGTAGCTGGAGGGCTTGCTGCAATTTTTGCACTAATTACACTGTTTGGATTTTTAAATTTTATTAAAAATGTTTAAAAAGATTTATCTCAGCAAAGATTGGGCGATTACAATTTTTCTTATTGTTGTATGGTTCGTTGTTATGTTTACTTTACAGTACTCATCTAGTGGTAATTTAATTGCAAAAGAAATACTTAACGCGCTAAAATACTTATTTATATCATTTATAATTTTTCAAATTTACTCCCTTGCTATAAATAAGGCTAAAACGCTTGGATTAAGAGCGGTTCTTTGGCAAGGGTTTTTGTGGTGCACCGGAATAGCCGTTATGTTTTCGATAAATTTAGGTAGCCCTAGTTGTATTGAATCAGAACAAGATAATAGAGGTAGCACATGTATAGAATATGCAAATGACGGTTATGAGCCTAGCTCCCAGGAAAGATACGCAGAATTTGCATTCTTTTTTATATTGTTTTATGTGCCGGTTATAGCTGGGGCACGCAAACAAGAGCAGTAAATTAATCACAAAAATCCTATCGTACCCAATCTAAACAATGTGCTTTTTATAAGTTTTACAGATAGAGTAAAAACCGAGCTTTTAGACTCGGTTCTTACTAGGTTGTGCGCCGGGTTGGATTTGAACCAACGAAGCCCAATGGGCGACAGATTTACAGTCTGTTGTAATTGACCACTCTACCACCGACGCGATGAGAAGTATTATAACACAAAATAACTTGCGTGAAAATACTACACATTAGCTACCGCCTTTACCTTCTTCTTAGAATCAACGATAAGCTCACCCTTTTTAACAGATACGTCTACCCTGCCGCCTTTTTCAAATACACGAGCGATTATCATGCTAGCGACTTTGTTAAGTATGTGTGACTGAATATACCTTCTTATCGGTCTTGCTCCGAACTTTGGATCAAATGACTTGTCGCCAATATAAGCGATAGCCTCGTCATCTACTGTCAAAGTTATATCTTTTTCTCTTAGGCGATCTGCGACTTCGTTGATCTGAAGACGAACAATCTTCTCAATGTTCTCTTTGGACAGAACATCGAATATAAGTGTCTCATCTAGACGGTTGAGGAATTCTGGCTTGAAGAAGTCTTTGATAGCGTCATTAACTTTTGTTTTCATTTCTACATATTCATTACCAGACTCATTAGAAGCGAAGCCTATCGTCTCCATCTTTTGTATATATTGTGAACCAATATTACTTGTCATGACTATGATTGTATTCTTAAAGTTAGCAACACGACCTTTGTTGTCAGTTAGCTTGCCTTCGTCCAGGACTTGGAGCAATAGGTTGAACACTTCTGGATGAGCCTTCTCAACCTCGTCGAAAAGTATCACGCTATATGGTCTGTGTCTTACTGCCTCAGTTAATTGTCCTGACTCCTCGTAACCAACATAACCAGCTGGCGAGCCTATCATTTTGCTTATGCTGTGCTTCTCCATATATTCACTCATGTCTATTTTGATGAGCGCTTTGTCATCATTGAACATGAACTCAGCTAAGGCCTTGGTCAGCTCGGTCTTACCAACTCCAGTTGGACCCAAGAATAAGAATGAACCAATAGGGCGATTAGGATCAGCGACACCAGTACGACTGCGACGCACTGCATCTGAGACTTTGCTTATTGCTTCATCTTGACCTATTACTCTCTCTTTAAGATAGCTTTCCATTTTAAGAAGCTTCTCACCTTCTTCTTCTAACATTCTGTTAAGTGGTATACCTGTCCAGCGAGACACAACAGCCGCAATGTCTTCTTCGGTTATCTCTTCCTTCAAGACACGCCTTGTCTTTTGTATTTTCTTTAGCTTATCGGCGTATTCAGAATTTTCTTTTTCTAATTTTGGAATCTGTCCATATCTAATCTCCGCCACAGTAGACAGCTCGCCACGCATCTGAGCATTGTCTGCCTCAGCACGAAGAGTCTCCAACTCTTTTTTATTTGAGCCAATTCTATTAAGCAAGTCTTTCTCTGTGTTGAATCTGGTCTCTAGGTCTTTGACTTTGTCACGTATGTCAGCTATCTCATTCTCAATCTCTCTGATACGACTCTTCACACCTGAGCTAGCGTCAGCGTGAGCAATGATCTCTTTATCGAGCGCCTCCCTTTCAATTTCTAGTCTTTGTATTTTCCTGTGTGCCTCTTCTAACTCTTCTGGCTTATTCTCAAGAGATATGCGCAGCGATGACGCAGCCTCGTCTATTAAGTCCACTGCCTTGTCTGGCAAATACCTAGAAGTAATGTATCTAGTGGAGAGGTTAACACTAGCAAGTATAGCGTCATCTGTGATGCGCACTCCGTGGTACAACTCATATTTTTCTTTTAAGCCTCTTAATATTGCAACAGTATCCTCCAAAGAAGGCTCCTCTACCATTACCGGTTGGAAACGTCTCGCTAATGCTGGATCCTTTTCAATATGTTTCTGATATTCTTTTAAAGTTGTTGCACCTATAACACGTATCTCACCACGAGACAGCGCTGGCTTAAGAAGATTAGCCGCATCCGCAGCACCTTCTGACGCACCAGCTCCTACTATTGTGTGTATCTCATCGATAAATAGGAATATCTTGCCACTACTCTGCTCTATCTCACGCATTATATTCTTGAGTCTCTCCTCGAATTCACCGCGATACTTTGTCCCAGCAATTAACATACCAAGATCTAGCCCCATCAGCTCCTTATCCTTGAGCGAGTCAGGTACGTCACCTTTAGCAATACGCTGAGCTAGTCCCTCGACTACAGCAGTCTTACCAACTCCTGCTTCACCGATCAAGATTGGATTATTCTTGGTGCGTCTTGAAAGTATTTGCATTAAGCGCATAATCTCAACATCACGACCAATGACTGGGTCTAATTTGTCTTTTCTAGCAAGCTCTGTAAAGTTGCGTGTGTATTTCGCCAAGCCTTTATTCTTCTTGACTTCATTGCCACTAGTTATATTCTGAGCACGAGCCTCATTGATAATCAATATCACTTGATCTCTATCTATTCTGAATCTTGCTATTACCTCTTTTATTGTCCCTGGTGTCTCCAAGAGTGACAAGAATATATGCTCTGGTCCCACGAACTCATCATGCATCATCTGAGCGAGACCTGCGCAACGCTCGAAAGCTTGAGCCAGTTCTCCAACAATATACATCTGATAACTAGGCGCCATAGTACTAGCCCCACCTGGCACCTCAATAGCATCCAATATTGTGTCACTAAAAAGTATAGTGTCTATCTCGAGTCTCTCGAGTATCGCATATACGAAGCTACTCTCATCAGCCAAAAGTCCCGCCATCATGTGAAGCGGTGTTACTTGATTCTGGCCACGTTCAATAGCGATCTCGTGCGCACGTCTGATCGCGTCTTTTGCTTTTGTTGTGAAGTTATTAAATGGTTGCATTTATATATATTGTTATAAACATTAGTTGTTATTTTGTCAATCTCGCTTCTACCACAGCCCAATCTATTACATTCATGAATGCGTTTATATAGTCAGCCCTCTTGATGCCATAATCAGTTAAGAATGCATGCTCGAACACATCCATAATTAATAGTATTTTTGAATTAGCTAGCAGCCCTTCATCATGTTCACCTATCCATATAACACCCAAAGTATCATCTCTCTGCACAAGCGCCACCCATCCTATACCACGAAACATTCCAACATTTTTAGTAAAATTATTTTTAAATGTATCTACATCTCCAAATCTATTCTTAATAGCAACTCCAAGAGTGCTGTCTTCATCCAGAGGTTTCGAATCTTTGGCCATATTCTCAAAGTAAAGCTCATGCAATCTCATACCGTTATATTCCCAACCGAAACGTCTATGCAACTCTGCGCTCTCTTCTTTTCTGTCTTCTACGCCAGATTTTCTTTCTTCTCTTATTTCATTCATCTTTTTTAAAAGAGTATTTACATTGTTCACATACCCCTGATAGAGAGTGAAGTGATTGTTAAGCATAGTGTCACTGAATCCAGGTAAACCTAATAAATGTGTGTAATCTTTTGCTGTGTACATATTGTAATTATAACATATTAGCCACACCAAAAAAGAAAACTTACTTTATCAAATTTTTTAGGACCCACCTGAAAGGAGGGGTAAAGAAATTTTTGAGAGAGTGTATTTGTATAAGCTACTCTTTTACAAACCAGAAGCATCCACAAGCATAAGCTTGCTTAGACACATCTTTTGGATCAGCGTTAATAATTATTCCTCTTTCTAATGCGTCGTCTGGTATAAGTGAGAACTCTTTTAACTTCAAACCTTGAAACATATTCATAACCATTTCATAAGAATATATTCTGTGGGCATTCCACTGTATACGAGGCTTGCCAACTGGGACCACGAATAGTAAGCTACCACCCTTTTTAACAACACGAGACAGTTCACTTGCAGCCTGTATGTCTCCATCTGGGTCAATTTTGTCTCCATAACGACCGAGACCAACATGCTCAACAGTATGCATACAAGAGACAGACTCGAGTGACTCATCAGCGAAGTCTAGATTGAGCAAGTTAGCCGCCTGTGAGTTCAAGTTAGACAGATTCAGCTTCGCTGGTCTAAAGTCGTAAAAGTTAACTTTTTGAAAAGCAGACACAATAGTAGAAAAATAAAGCGAGGACGATATGTCAGTGTGCACCTGAGGGCGTATCTCAGCTACTTTTCTTGCAGCCCATGACGTGTGATATATGTAATGAGTATCGAATCTAGTATAAGGAGTATTCTCGAAAAGGCATGGCATTACCGAGCCGAGCGGAATACTGAATCTCCTACTCTTATCTTTATTTTTAAACTTCAAATAATCTAAGACTACAAATACGAATAAGAAATAACTCTTAACCTGATACACTGCCCTTTTTACTGATCTCAAAAATTTATACATTTAGAAAAATTATAACACGATATATTTTTATAAATAAAAAAAGGACCCGATCTCGGAGGAGAGTGTTCGGGTCCTGAGCCGCCATATCGACAGCAGTGGCTTGCCGAGGGGGGGTCGACTAACCGTAATTTGAATACTAATTCTTTTAAAACTTTTTGTCAAATAAAAAAGCCAGCGCGATGCTGGCTTTTGCGGTAGGTGCCTTGGAGGCGCTTACTGCTGAGGCTCCTTGTGTGCAACTCGCGGAATTGCGAGTCTGAGGACTATCCTACACCCTAGAATAAAATTTGTCAAGGGGGTAATTCTAAATTAGGGAACCCCGCTCGTAGAGCGGGGTTTGGGGATTGATTGTCTAGTTGTTTGACGACGCAGCCAACCATTACCCCCATTCAGGGCATAGGCTTTCCTTTTCGTTGGGAGAAAGAGACGTCATTGCCACTGTTTTACACATGACACCGTAAAACATCCACAAAACAATAACACAAGTTATATAAAAAGTATAGTTAGCTAAGGCGATATTTATAATAAATCTTTTTGATGGCTTTGATCAGTCTGTCTACATCACCCTTCTTAGTGCCACGACCCATGGTGATGCGTATGTTCTCACTTGCATACTTGCTCTGCCCTATTGCGCCCAATACGTGCGAGCCTAATGTTGTGTCCCCCGCAGCACAAGCTGACTTGTGACTGACCGCGAATCCCAAGTTGTCGAGCCTTAGCACCATCTCATCGCTGTCCATGCCTGGAAGGCTGATGTTAATGTTGTTAGGGCTGCGCGACTCTTCACTGCCGTTGATTATAGACTCGACTATCTCGCCCTGTATCTTTGAAAATGCATAACTTTGAATACGAGAAAGTCTCTCGCTTTCTTTTTCTTTTATTCTCAAAGTCTCCACCACTGCGGTACCCAATCCAACGATACGAGACACATCCTCTGTACCACTCCACAGTCCCGCCTCTTGCCCACCACCAAAAATAATTGGCGAAATATTTACTTGTTTCTTTATTATTAAGGCGCCTATTCCTTTGGGGCCATATATCTTGCTGCCATTAAAGCTGAGCATGTCTAATCTTAGGCTACGCATACTAATATCAAAATAATTCACCGCCTGACACGCGTCCGAGTGAAAATATGGGAACTGGGTTTCATTTTTACGCTTATACTCGTCAACAATTCGTCCTATTTCTTTTATTGGCTGCAACGTGCCTATTTCATTATTAACCATCATAACTGAGACCAGCTTTGTATTAGGCGACAATTCATTACGCAATACTTCTAGGCTAACAACGCCAGCTTCATCCACAGGCAACACCGTTGTCTCTATTCCCATGCTACGCAAATGAGGCACCATCTCTAATACTGCTGGATGCTCAATAGCCGAAGTTATAAAGTGATCACCCTTTTTTAATACTCCGAGTACAGCGAGGTTAACTGACGCAGTCCCAGATGGAGTAAATACCAAGTTCATGTTGTTAGCGTCAAAAGCATTCAATATAACTTTTCTTGTGTCTTCGATTTTACTCTTAACCTCTACACCACCAGAATATATACCACTAGGATTGTGATACATATTGGATACCTTGTGCATAGCCTTGGCTGCTGTCTTAGAAATAGGTGTCGCTCCGGCGTGATCAAAATAATGATTTCGAGTAAACATATAAATGACATTCTAGCATATTTGTGATATAATTATTTCCACTTTATGTCAAAATCACAAAATAATGTAGACCGTCAACCGGTTGTTGCAATACTGGGTCATGTAGACCACGGCAAATCAACCCTTCTTGACTATATACATAAAACTAATGTGGTAGATGGCGAGGCTGGAGGTATTACTCAGTCTATTTCTGCTTATGAGGTTACAATCAACGGTCGTAACATGACTTTTATAGACACTCCTGGGCATGAGGCTTTCCAGCATATGCGTGAGCGTGGTGTCGAGATAGCCGACATAGCCATCTTGGTAGTCTCAGCAGAAGATGGCGTCAAAACACAGACTCTTGAGGCCTTAAAAGCCATAACTGACACATCTATACCCTATATAGTAGCTATTAACAAAATAGATAAGCCAGGTGCTGATATAGAGAGAACAAAAATGAATCTAGTTGAGAATGGAATATATCTAGAAGGCATGGGTGGAGATATACCTTTTGTAGCAATAAGCGCTAAACAAGGCACCGAAGTAGATGACTTGCTTGAGAATATTCTACTTATACACGACATGAATCCGAAGCCATTCAATGCAAAAGAAGAGGCTACTGGTCGCGTATTAGAAAGCTTTGTAGATCAGAAGCGTGGTATATCAGCAACACTCATAATACAAGATGGAACATTGCCAAGCTCAGGAGCGATACTTGCTGGCACTGCATATTCACCTATTCGTATAGTCGAGGACTTCAAAGGTAAGCCAGTTAAGAATCCACATGCAGGACAAGCTGTTAAAGTTACTGGTTTCGACGAGATACCAAAAGCTGGTAGCATATTCATCTCATCTTCTGACAAGAAACAATTAGAGAAGATGCAACAAGAAGAAAAAGATAAGACTCAAAAAGTTGTACTAGATCCTAAGATTTATCGTAATGCGAGAGTGGTTATACCTGTAATATTAAAGGTTAAGACATTAGGCTCAATAGAGGCAATCAAATATGAACTTAAAAAGTTCGAGACTAATGATGTCAAAATCAAAATGCTTGTTGAAAGTGTTGGTAATATAACCGAGGGAGACATAATGCTAGCAAGCGGTGATGAGAAGACTATTATTCTAGGATTCGATGTTCAAATGGAAGCAAAAGCTCGTGATCAAGCTGACAGATTCGGATTCAAGCCACAAATATTCGATATCATATACAAATTAAGCGAATGGTTCGAAGCAGAAGTTGAGAGCAGAATGCCTTTTGAAGAAGTGGAGACAATGATAGGAACACTTAAGGTTCTCAAGACTTTTAATACAGATAAAGACAAGCACGTTGTTGGTGGTCGCGTAGAAGAAGGTGCTATGCGTGAGGGGGCGATAGTCAAAATAGTAAGACGCGACTTTGAGGTTGGGCGTGGGCGTGTGACCAATCTACAGATGATGAAGATGAAAGCTAAAGAAGTATTAGAAGGCAATGAGTGTGGTATAGAAATAGAGACAAAAAATGAAATCATTCCTGGAGATAAAATAGTCGCCTTCAACGTAGAGAAAAAGAAAATACAATAATTATGCGTGAACTAACAGAGAGACAATTAAAAATTAATCAAGAGATAAAGAAAATAGCTCAGAATTTCTTTCAGCGTGAGTCGTCTGGCTCATCGCTTATAACTGTTACTGACGCACAAGTGTCAGCTGATCTTAAAAATGCGACTATATACATAACTGCAATACCTGAGTCCAAGGAGCATGCTGCACTAGACTTTGCAAAGCGTATGCGTGGCGACCTCCGTACCGACATCAAGAAGAACCTCCCTATTCGTGTAATACCATTCATAGAAGTAGAAATTGATAATGGCGAGCACAATAGACAGAAAATAAGCTCTATACTTTTCGCTGAGATGCACAAAGACATACAGAAGCCTCGCTCACAAGAAGACATCAACGAAGACAGATTAGAAAGCGAAATGGACTAGGCGTCGTATATCTCTACCTATCTGGCTGGACGCCGAAGTAAGAGATTAGGAAGTCAGTTATCTTATAAAAAGGCTCGGTTAAAGTTTGCGATGCGTACTCGGCACCTTTTGGATAAGTGTGATACAAGAAGACTATGTACTTAGGGTTATAAGCTGGGAAATATCCAAAGAATGAGTGTAAGTATCTATCGTCATAATACCCACCTCCCGGTCGTGGTATCTGGGCTGTACCTGTCTTGGCTGCAACTGTATAATGCTCCTTCTTCCATTTACCATTCTGAAGCGCGTTGTCTACAACATGAACTAGCATTCTAGATATTCTCTCGCTCGTATCATCTTTTAATATTTGTTCACCTTGATCTGGCACTATTTTCTTAGTGAGACCATTATCATACACGAGACTGTCTGTTATATAGGGGTTAACCAACTTACCACCATTACCGAGAGCCGCAAGGGCGCGTATAGTTTGTATTGGGGTGATAGCTATACCCTGACCAAATCCTGCTGTAGCTGAGTCAACGAATATGCCACTGTCTAAGTTCTTAGTTAATCCGGCTGCTTCATTGGGTAGGTCTATACCAGTCTCGCTACCGATGCCAAATTTTCTAAAATATTCTGAGAACTTCTCTCCCCCTAACTTCTCAACTAAGAAAACTATACCGATATTAAGTGACTTATCCAATATTAACTGAACATTAGACCAGCCTCTCGCCTTACCATCATAATTACGAACCTTGAATCCACCCAACTCGCGCACACCAACGTCATTATAAAAAGTATTCTCATCCACCACACCAGCATCCAGCGCTGAAGCCATAGTTATTGGCTTTATAATACTTCCCATCTCATAAACTCCAGAGATAAGATCATTCTTATAAACTTTGAAATCTTCAACTTTAGAAAAGTCATTATTGTCATAAGTCGGCAACTCATCCATAGCAATAATCCTACCATCACTCGGGTCCATAACAATACCACCAATAACATCACTGTTCCACTTATTATGAGTCTCTTCGAGGACTTTGTGTAATGCGCGTTGAACCTCTACGTCAACAGTTAAGACTACATCACCTTCATAGACTGACTTGTTAGACATAATATTGCCTTTTATGTCAGTGAACATCTCTGCGAAGAAGTTAGTGTAAAGCTTCGAGCTGTCTCTTCCTAACACGTCATCGTAATACTTCTCTATACCGTATTGACCTTTTCTAGTATTCTCATCATAAGCTACAAATCCTAATACTTTTGAACCTATATCACCGAGCGGATACACACGATTCCTAACGACTACCTCTTTGTCACCTTTTTTAACTTTGTCTTCTTCTATGTCTGCAGCTAATATATGATCACCATTTTTATTAGTAAAATAAATAGACCCACGATTAAAAACATCACCCATGTCGACTTGATATTGACTGCGCGCCTCTAGCTCGAACTGATCATGCTTGATAACTTGTAAGTCAATTAGCCTTAAAATAAAAATACCATAAACACAGCCCACAAAAGCTACAACTAAATATATTCTAAAGTTAGGGTTACTGTTACCTAGCCTCATAGAGGAATGAAAATGTAACTGAGCTCTCTTTTCTAACAATAAAAGATGTGTCGTCTATAGGTTTTAAATATGCCAAAGTGTTACCCTCGTGTAATGAGCGCTCTTTCTCAGCTATTTGAGTTTCTAGTCTAACTATCTGGCTATTAATACTTTTAGACTCAGCCGAAATTTTTCTAAAAGAAATACCACCAATAACAAGCGACAAGTACAGTCCAATATAAACTATGAATGCCAAGCTGGCACAGATAAACGCAGCCTTGACCATTTTCTTTTGTAGTTCTGATTGTCTAATTGTTATATTCATATATTCTTAGTTTTGCGCTACGTGATCTTGGATTAGTTTTTAATTCTTGCTCACTTGCTGTTATTGGTTTTTTGTTAATTGCTTGTAAATATTTCTGCTCTCTCGCAGTTTGTTTTACTATTCTGTCTTCTATACTATGGAATGTAATAATGGATGCTCGCCCACCGATGCGCAGTACATCTGATAAGCTGTTAATCAAGTCTTTCATGGAGCCTACTTCGTCGTTAACCGCCATACGTAAGGCTTGGAAAGTTTTGGTTGCGGGATTGGTTTTTGAATGAGCGTATTTGTTTGGAATACTAGAGTTAATTATCTCTACCAATTGAAAAGTTGTCTGTATCTCGTCTGTTTTTCTATACTCAACTATTCTTTTGGCTATGCGTTTAGCGTATCTCTCGTCTGCAAAGTAGTAGATTATGTCGGCTAAGGTCTCCTCTTGCCAATTATTAACTATATCTTTTGCAGTCAATTGATCGTCCGAAAGTTTAGAACTAAATGTCATCAGTAGCGGCTCATTCTTTTGAAATGTGAATCCTCTACCTGACACGTCCAACTCTTGAGAAGATAATCCTAGGTCAGCTACAACTGCATCCACTTTTTCTATTTGTAAATCATTTAGAATCTCACGAATCTCTCTAAAATTCCTATTTACAAATATAACTTTTGGAGAGTTATGTAACTTGTCTAGTCTAGCTTTGGCTTCTTCTAATGCTTTTTCATCTAAGTCTATACAGACTAATGTACCGCTCTTACCTATTTGTTTCGCAATCTCTATGCTGTGGCCAGCACGATTGGTAGTAGCATCAACAACAACAAATCCTTCTTTTAGACCTAAGGCCTCAATTGTCTCCTGTAGCATTACTGGTATATGTTCACCATCGATGTTTTTGTCTTCTCTTTCTCGCATATTATTCTATACCTAGTTTTGCGATACGAAGAGCCATGTCATCTGCATTTTTAGAAGTATTAGACATTAACTTGTCATATGTAGACTTGTCCCAAATCTCAATACGACTGTATAGTCCAGCTAATATTACCTCGTCATTTAGCGAAGCGAACTTCGCAAGTGACTCAGGTATTAAGACGCGGCCATGACTGTCTATAGAAACTTCAAATGCATTAGCGAGCATATATCTTGCGAATTGTCTTGAATCAGCATCCAAGAATCCCAAAGAAACTAGCTTTTCTGCTATTTTTTTCCACTCATCATCACCGAATACAAAGAGCGATTGATCTAACCCCGAAGTAATCACAATTTTTTCTCCAAGCGAACTTCTCCATTTTGCTGGTATGGAAAGACGTTTTTTTGGATCTAATATATGCGTATAACTTCCGATCAACATATTTTGTAAGATATCCCACTTTATCCCACCTGTTCCCATTATACTACTTTTGTATATAAAAATCAGGACTTTTCCACAGAAAATCTACTCAAAATAGCTATAATTAGGCCAACTAAACCAAAACAAAAAGCCGCGCGAGTGCGGCTTTTTGTTTTGGTTCTATTTATCTTATAAATTACTCCTCTTTTGGTTTTACAAGTGGAAAAGTCTGAGTCTCGCGTATAGGTAGACCCATTAGAAACGCAAACAACCTCTCGCCGAATCCGAAACCACATGTTGGTGGCATGCCATGCTCAAGCATCTCTACGAATTCCCAATCAGGCATCATAGCCTCCTCGTCACCACCATCGAGCAATTTCTTCTGCTGTTCAAAGTTAGCACGTTGTAACCTAGGGTCGTTCAGCTCAGAATATCCGCGTCCAACTTCTGATCCTGCTAGTATAGGTTGGAATTGCTGAACAGTCTTGCCATCGCTGTTATGTTTTGCAAGAGGCGCAACTAGGACTGGATGATTGATAAGCACTGCTGGACCTGCTATGGATTTGCGGCAATATTTCCAAATGCTATCAGTCAGTCTCTCACGATTCTCACCATCATATTTAACCCCTAATTCTTTTAATTTATTTTTAATATCATCATCGCTGGCAGTCCATATATCAATACCTGTCTTATTCTTGATCTCTGTAGCATAATCGATCTCCACCCACTCATTAGCCAGATCAAATGTAAGACCACGAACTGTGAACTCTGTCTTGCCGAACACCTCAAGAGCGATTTTCTTATACAAATCCTGCACCAGTCTGATGCCATCCTTATAGTCAGCATACCCCATATAGAATTCACAATTAGTGAACTCTTGCAAATGCTCTGGAGATGAGCCCTCATTCCTATACGCGCGACCGATCTCGAATGTGCGTGGCATACCAGCAGCCATCAATCTCTTCTGCCACAACTCACCAACACAAATACGCATGTATACATCCAAGTCAAAATCATTGTGATGAGTTTTAAATGGTCTCGCCTCAGCGCCACCTGTTGTAACTTCAATTGTCGGAGTCTCAACCTCTAGGAACTTGTTGTCATTTAAAAATGTTCTAACCACATTCCAGAACTTCGCTTTCTTGTGCAACATCTCACGCAAGTTATCATTAAGAAGTATATCGAGATATCTGTATCTCATCTTAGCCTCTTCGTCTTGCAAGCCATCCCACTTATCGGGAAGAGGAAGTAACGACTTGCTCAGCATAATTACCGAGTCAATCAAAAGTGAATTCTCGCCCTTTTTTGTTATGTATGAGTTGCCGGTTACTTTTACAAAATCGCCAACGTCAACATAGTTAGATAGAAAATTGATCGCGTCTTTGTTGTGCTCCTCTTCGAATACAACTTGTACCGATGCAGTACCGTCGAATATCTTAGCAAAAGCAAGCGCACCAAAGCTGCGCATACTCATAACTCGCCCAACCAGTGAATATTTATTCTTATCTTCGACATTAAAACTTTTTAAAAAATCTTCTATTCTTGTGTACTGCCCCACCTCCGCCGGGAATCCAGAATTGCCAGCTTGCTCTAGAGCATTTAGCTTGTTTAATCTATCTTGTTTTAATTCATCAATTGACGCCATAATGATATAAATATAACACAAAATAGAAAAAGGCGCCTAGCAAAGCTAGGCGCCTTTTTCTTCAGCAACTAATCTATAGAAACAATCTTGTATGTAACCTCCTCACCTTTTGGTGTAGTGATTGTAACTGAATCTCCAGCCTTTTTGCCCATAAGCGCACCTCCAAGTGGTGACTCATTAGAAATCTTGCCTGCTGCAATATCGGCTTCTTCGCTACCAACTAGAATATAAGACATCTCTTTTGTGCTACCAGACTTTTTAACTTTTACAGTTGTACCAACTTCAACTATACCAGCATGATGACGCTCAGCGATCTCCGCGTTCTTAAGAATATATTCAACTTCTGCGATACGATCTTCAAGGCGGGCTTGATCTTCACGAGCTTGATGATACTCGGCGTTCTCAGAAAGGTCACCCAGAGACTTAGCGTACTCAAGAGCGTCAGCGATCTCTTTTCTTTTGTTAGTGGTTAGATCTTTTAACTCAGCTTCAAGTTCCGCCTTTTTCTCTAATGTAATATATTCTTTATTCATATTGGCTAGCATTATACCATAATATCCCTATTTCGTATACTCTGGAGCCTGGTCTATTATGTCAGCGAATATTGCCCTCATAACCTTAGACGCCGCCAAAGTATTAGTATATGGACCACTTTCCATAACGTAAACAAAGGCGTACTTAGGATTCTCATAAGGGAAATAGCCTGTAGACCAACTATTAACCCTTTCATTGTTATACCCCAACTGAGCAGTACCGGTCTTAGCGCCAACTTTAAAAGGTAAATCATTGAAGTAGTGTGCGGTACCACCCTCCTCTGCTGCCATACGCATGCCTTGTCTTACAATTCTAAGAAAGTTCTGATTAAGATCTAACTTGCCAGCCGGCTCAGCATCGCCAACAAGGTGTGGAGTTACAATTGTTCCGCCGTTTGCAATTATCGAAATAGAACGTATCAGTTCTAGTGGCGTAGTCTGAAATCCATACTGCCCAATCGAAGTGTGATAAGTGTTGCCCAGCAGCCAATCACCATCTTTAAAATTTTTCTTTTTCCATTCTGGCGAAGGCACTACTCCAGCTTTTTCTCCAGGCAGGTCAACACCAGTAGACGATGCAAAGCCAAACATTTTCATATACTTTTCTATTCTTGTTATACCCAAGCCTGGTTGGTCTTTATAACCACCACCCACTTGATAAAAATATTCATCCGATGACTCGGCTATAGCTTTTTTAATATCAATATAACCATGAGCTTTCCAATCTTTAAAAACTGTATCAGGACCACCATAAACATTTTTAATTACTAATGCACCACTACTGTATATATTTTTAAACTCATCTATCACGCCTTCATTTAGAGCAGCGTAGGCCATAAATGGCTTCACGGTAGATCCTGGCACAATCTGACCAGAGACAGCGCGATTAAGCATTGGCTTCCTATTGCTCGTTAGATAATTAGACTTCTTTTCTTTTTCTTCTGAGGAGCTAGCGTTAATGAAAAGATTGTTGGAGTATTCAGGATAACTCGTCATAGCTATTATCTCACCGGTATTAACATCCATCATTATGCCCGCCCCACCTGAGAATCCTTGCGCATCCACAGCCTCCTTGAGATGGTTGAAAAATATCTTTTGCACCCTCGAGTCTATGTGAGTATTAAGTGTCTCTCCATCAATTGGAGCCTTCATTGTGTTGTCGTATTTGACCTGGCCCTTAGCAGAAACTTCTACAATCAACTCACCGGCCTTACCGGAAAGCTGATCATTGTACTGCTTCTCAAGCCCGTCAGCACCTATATATTCTGTCTGCCAAAAGTATCCCGTCTTATCTTTCTTTGGATAACTTACATAACCCAAAATATGAGAAAATCCTCCGTCACTTATATATCGTCTAGCCGGTATACCAAGACTGGTACCAGTTGCAACACTGGTATCATTCCATGCGAGCAGGACGCCGTTCCTGTCTTTTACAACTCCACGATAAGCAAATATTGGTGTATTTTTTAAATAGTTATTGTTAGCTAATTCTGACCAAGAGTCACCATTATGAACCTGGGCCACAAAAGCTTTTACAAAAAAGGCACCGAGTATAAAGATAATACTTATGGTAAAAATAAAAAAAGTTATTTTAGAGAGAGGCTTCTCGAACTTGCCCTCAAGAGCGTTACTGTCGAACTTGGAGACATTAACGGCATCAGCAAAAACCTCATCTGGATCAACTTCTTGTCTTCTCTTTTTATTTGATGCGTATGTATGGTCTAAGTACATAATATATAAATATAATACAATAAAAATACAAAGTCATTACAGGTAAAGTCTTAGCAAGAGCTGTATCCAAAATTAACAGAAAGACAGAAATAAGATAAATAAAAATCATATTACTTTTGTATATAAACACTAGAAACTCCTGACGGTGAGAAATACCCTCTTAAGCGAATGATTTTGTTATTCTCGTTTTCATTCTTGAAAACACTAACCACATCAGCAACAACAAAATCTGTATTCTCACCAAAATAAACTTTTTGCCCTTCTTCTATATTAGAACTAAGTGGCACTGTAGAGACGAATCCATAAGCACCATCGCCAGTCAACTCTAAAACTTCCTCGCTACTAGAGGCACTTTTAACAACGCCTGATATTTTATTGCCTGACTTTGTAAACAAGTCTATTCTAGAGAAACTCTTATCTATTTCTTTTACCGTAGCCACGGGATGCAGCCCTGCAGTAAAGACGAGGGCACCATCTGATACACCATCTACAGAACCTTTATTCAAAAATAAAGTATCATAAACCGAAAGAAAACTTCTAACAATAACTGATGCCTCTACAAAATCAGTCATACCCATTTTAACCAGAAGTTCAGATGATGAGCTGTCTTTTATAATTATCTCAGCTTGCGCAAGCTTGATCTTAAGGTCAGAATTCTCTTTTTCTAATTCTGATATTCTAGAATTATTCAGGAAGTTAGATATATATTCAAAAGTATTTAAAAGTGGAGCTTGTAGAAACGGTCTTAAAATAAAAAATAAAATAACAAAAACAAAAAAGCTAATTACTAACTTTTTTAAAATGCTATTCTCGCGAAAATTCCTATCTGTACGCGATATCAACATGGTCTTTTATAAGCACATCCTTGAACTTACTAACATCTTCTAGAATAATTCCGCAACCTCTTGCTACAGCATTAAGAGGATCTTCACATTTTGCAACTGGCACCTTAAGCTGTATTCTCATCAGCTCATCCAGTCCGCGGATCAGCGCACCACCACCAGCCAATGTTATGCCTTGATTCATAATATCTGACAACACCTCAGGTGGAGTCATCTCTATGACTTCTTTTATGCCATCTACAATTTGCGAGATGCTATTGTACATAGCCTTGCGTATGTCGCTATCTGTTATAGACACTTCTTTTGGCAAGCCTGACACAAGGTCACGACCTTTGACTTTCATTTCTTCTGGGTCACCATCTGGCATAGCGGAACCGATTTGCATTTTTATTTCTTCGGCAGTCTTCTCTCCTATTAACATTTTAAATTCATCACGAACATATGAGATTATGTCTTGATTCAATTTGTCTCCTGCTACTTTGATTGATTTGGCTTTTACTATTCCAGACAATGAGATCACGGCTATGTCAGTTGTACCGCCTCCTATGTCGACTATCATCGAGCCTTCTGCATCATGTATTGGCATACGTATACCGATAGCAGCAGCCATCGGCTCCTCAACTATGTATACCTCGCGCGCGCCTGCGGCGCGCGCGGCATCATACACCGCCCTAGTCTCCACATTAGTTATACCAACTGGCACACCGACCACAACACGAGGACGCAAAAACTTTTTATGAATATTATTAGCCTTGTTAATCAAGTAACCTAACATCTCCTCAGTCACCTCATAATCACTAATCACACCGTCAACAAGCGGGCGAACACATCTAATATGTGTAGGGGTGCGCCCCATCATTTGCTTTGCCTCATTACCGATTGCAACCATTCTGTCGGTCTTAACATTCACAGCAACGATAGACGGCTCGTTAATCACAATTCCAACACCACGAACATATACAAGAGTATTAGCAGTCCCCAGGTCTATACCGATTTCATTCGAAAATTTATTCTTCCACTTGTCTAGCATTAACTCAGTTTATCACAGAAAACACTTTCCAAATAACCTTGACAAATATACCTTTTAACACTCTTTTGTGTACATTGTTAGAAGATGCTCAACAGAAACAATCTCTGATTTTGAATTATCTTTTTCAGCTCTCTCTTTTAATTCAACTCCACCAGCAAGAAGACTCTTCTCAGAAATAGTGACACGCATGGGCATACCAAGCAAGTCTGCATCTGCGAACTTCTCACCCGCACCAAGACCTTCACGATCATCCCACAACACATCAACACCAGACTGCTTCAGCTTGTCATAGATCTGCTGTGATATTTTATAACTCTCATCATTTTTGTCTTTATAAAGAGTAACCATATGTAATGCATACGGCGCAACAGCATTAGGCCAGACTATACCTTTTTCGTCTGACAACACTTCGACTATTGTACCCATAACACGAGCTGGACCTATTCCATATGAGCCCATCCAAACAGGCTTCTTGTCTCCTGACTCATCTGTATATTTGAGGTCCATAGCATCAGAAAATCTTGTACCGAGGTTAAAAATATTTCCAACTTCTACAGCCTTCTCAACTCTAACTTCATCTTTTGAAATAGAGAGATCACTTAACACTTCGTCATTAAATACCTCTTTGTTGATGGCTAAGTTCAATCTGTCGCATATGTATATATCATCTTCACCTGCGTCAGTAATAGTCTGGAATTCATGTGAGTATTTAGAGAAGACTCCACCCGAAGCAAATGTTACAAACGTCTTCTCTCCTATTCCTAATCTATTAAAAATATTTATATAGGCTTGCTTACACTTCTCGTAGACAGCAAGTTGCTCTTCTTCTGATTTGCAGAAGCTGTACAAGTCCTTCATTACGAACTCACGCGTACGCATGATTCCGCTCTTGGCCCTAGTCTCATTTCTGAACTTCTTCTGGAACTGATAAGCGAGCACTGGCAAGTCGCGATAGCTCTTGATGAACTTAGTCATCATGTTTGTAATCGGCTCTTCATGAGTGAATCCTAATCCTAACTCGGTCTCATTTTTAAGTTTTGTTGTGAACCACACATCTACATCTGGATTATTAATCCATCTTCCTGACTTTTGCCACACTTCTCCATCTTGAAGCGCTGTCATTTCTAACTCTTGCCCACCTATTTGATTCATCTCCTCACGAATAACATTTACAATATTATTAAATACTTTATGCCCGAGTGGCAAAAGTGTATACACACCAGCCATCTCTTTGTGTATATAACCAGCGCGTATCAGTAGCTGAGCATTCTTAGACACCTCATCACTTGGTGCAGTCTTTGATGTTTTTGTAAATAATTGCGATTGCTTCATGAGCTTATAATATCACAAAGGCTTACTACCTAAAAATATCGAAAAATGTTGTGGTTAGGATTAGGCCGATTAGAAGTAAGAACGATATTGAGTTAGCCCAATACTGGAACTTGTAATTAAGCGGCCTTCTAATTATCGCCTCAATCAAAACGAAAACTATTCTACCTCCGTCTAGTGCTGGTATTGGTAATGCATTAAACACTGCGAGGTTAATAGATAGAACTGCAACAAAAGTAAGCAACGTGGTTAATCCGGCTTCTGAGGCTCCACCTACCATCTTAGCGATACCAACTGGGCCCGCTAAAGTGTTCATAACACTCTCACCGTTAACAAGTTTCTTAACAATGTCGCCTAGTCCGGCTACGGTAAGATATGTGAACTTGCCTGTGTCTACGACAGCCTTAACGAATGCCTTGTGTGCAGGCAGTGATACCTCTCCAGCATAATCAACCGCGAAGCCTAATGACTTGCGACCTTCAACTAGTCCGTAGACTGCTTGTAAGGTCGTGGTTGAGACTTTACCATCCTTAGGGCGCTCATAGACTATAGTTATAGACTCTTCATTGTGAGTTTTGACAAAGTCTATTACAGATTGGGCTGAATCTAAATTAGCAGACACTTTCTGAGTAAACATTTTTAAAACTACGTCGCCAGGAATAATGTTCGCAGTATATGCTGGAGAATTTTGGCTAACACCGACGACAACCACGTGAGGATTCTGTATGTATTTACCGTAGTCAGCATCATTAACCGAAACATAATGCGGCTTGGTATATACAAAAGTTAAAACCAGAACAGCCAAAACCAAATTCATCACTACTCCAGCGATTAATACAAATAATTGCAGTATTTTGGGTCTGTTTTGGAAAGCTTTTTTATCATGCTTTAGTCTTTCTCTTTCTTCCTCCTCGAACCCTTCACCAGTTATCTTCACATAACCACCTATCGGTATTAAGTTAAAAGCATAAGTAGTCTCACCTTTTTTCTTACTAAAAAGTTTGGGTGGGAATCCAAAAGCAAACTCTTCAACTCGCATCTTAGAAATCTTGGCAGCAAAAAAGTGTCCCGCCTCATGAACCATAACCAGAACTAAAAGTACTACAAAGAAAATTAATATACTCATGCTAATTGTTATTAACCAAGTATATCTTTTTCTTTTGCATTAAACAAAGACTCAAAGTCCCCATTGGCACCATCTACCTTACTTTGCATATTCTCTAACATTCTCTTCTCGTCATCCTTGCCATATTCTCCATCTTTGCCACCTTGCTCAATTTTCTTTTTAACGTCTTCTCTTGCTGACTTCAATCTAACTCTAGCTTCCTCCATTTTATCTTTTATAATTTTTACATATTGCTGACGACGCTCAGTAGTAAGCATTGGGAATATAACACGCAACCCGTCCGAGTCAGATACAACTGAAAGTCCTAAGTCTGCCTCATTAATAGCCTGCTCTATGTCTTTGACTTGTGACTTGTCATAAGGTATTACACGTAAAGTTTTAGCATCCTCAATAGTAATACTTGCAAGATGCGCTAGTTGCATACTAGAGCCATAAGCCAAAACATAAACATTATCAAGAACAACCGGTGTGGCTTGGCCAGTCTGAATAGATCTAAACTCAGAAGCTAGCCAATCCTTAATATCAATAATCTTTTGATCGAAATCCTTAAAGTCAAACATAAGGTGGATTATAGCATTAAGCGGCCAAGTAGTCAGCTATTTGTTTCTGACTGCCAGCACCACTGTCTTTGATTTTTTTAATATATAAAAGCCTCTCTATCTCTTTTGTGTTAACATTCTTAATGGCAGCATTTAACTTTACTTCAAACTCATTATCACCATCCTCAGTCTGTATTATTTGAAGTCTGGACACTAATGTATCGAGGAGCACAGAGACATCAGGAACAACAAAAATTATAACCGTATTATCACTCGGCTCCTCGACAACCTTTAGAAGCATATTCTGAATAACGGTATTGCGTAGGTTTAAATTGGATAAAAAGTATCTCTTGTGCTCAGTTTTGGTTTTTTGAAATTGCTGCAAAGTGACAACATCTGACTTAAGAAAGTTTTTGTGATCTTCATTCGCTTCTAGAATAATTTTATTTGGTATTGCTTCTAACGACTCCTTTAAATCCTCAAAAACTTGCACACCTTCGAAACAAACAGCATGAAAAGCTATCTTTTCTAATGGATTACTTTTTTGTTGTGATAACTTTTTTGTAGACATCTAGATGTTTTAGGGCTTCTCCTGTACCCTTTACTACACAGTATAACGCATCGTCAGCAAGAACAGCCTTCACTCCTGTGCGACGCTCAACCAAGTCAGGAAGATGACGCAATTGCGAAGTGCCACCACTCATTATGATGCCGTTATCTATGATGTCACTAGCAAGCTCAGGCGGAGTCTCTTGGAGTACATCTTTTATAGCTTTGATTATCTGACGCAACTCCTTGTCCAATGCCTTTACTATTTCATTGGTACCCAGGTCTATAGTGCGAGGCAGTCCTGTAACATAGTCGCGACCTTTAACTTTCATTGTTAATTCTTCCTCTATTGGTAGAGCAGAACCAACTTGAATTTTAATTTGCTCAGCCATCTGCTCGCCTATGGCTAGGTTGAAGGTTTTCCTCATATAGTCAACTATGGCCTGATCTAACTTATTGCCTGCGCACTTCACACTTGTAGAGCACACTATACCTCCAAGAGAGATAACCGCTACGTCAGTAGTACCTCCACCAATGTCTACTATCATCTGACCATTTGCAGCATGAATAGGAATACCGGCTCCAATGGCTGCTAGTATCGGCTCGCGCACAACATAAGCATTACGAGCACCAGCGCGCAGTGATGCCTCAATAACAGCACGACGCTCAGTTGAAGACACACCCGCCGGAACACTAACCATAACCTCTGGCTTAAATATACTAAGCTTTGGTAATGCTTTATTTATAAAATACTTCAACATTACTTCGGTTACGCGATAGTCGGCAATAACTCCATCTTTAAGTGGTCTGTAAGCAACTATGTTGTCCGGTGTCTTACCTATCATTTCTTTGGCCTCAATGCCTACAGCTAAAACCTTCTTGTCGTCCTCACGAATAGCCACCACTGACGGCTCATTAAGAACAATCCCCTTACCAGGAACAAAAACTAATATATTAGCAGTTCCCAAATCTATTCCTAATTGTGGAGAAATAAGTGACATATTTAAATACATTTTATCATAATTTCTTATGCTAAACTAACTAACATGAAATTGGTCGAAGTAGTACCCCTAACAACAGTAAAAACCCTTGCTAGGCTTACTTATTTTAGCAATTTGCCACTTAACCTAGGCGACCTTGTAACTGTAGAAATAAACAAAAGAAAAGTCTTCGGAGTGGTGTCACTTTTGGAAGACGCAGCAGACAGAAAGCAGGAAATACGCAACGTCGAATTCTCTCTTAAGAAAGTAAACTCCGTAACAATTCCTAACTTTATAGACGAGCAAATTGTACTTGCTATGCGAGATGCAGCATCATTCGCAGGAACAAATCTATCTACATTTCTTTCACTTTACTTACCAATAGACTTTTTAAAAAATGAAAAGTTAAATTTTAAAATTGATCAATCTAAATACAAGTTGCATGGCATAGAGTTAACTCGTTATGACTCTATCGGCAACATAAAACAAATAATAAGAGAAAAATTCGCACGTGATGAAAGTGTTATTATAATCTGCCCCACTATTGTCTCTGCTGAGAACTTGAAGAGTAGCCTTGAGTCTGGCATAGAAGATAGCACAATTGTGTATCACAGTGATATAAGTAAAAAAGAAAAAGATAGAACATTTAAACAAATATTTTCTAATAAAAAGGTCTGCCTTATATCAACCCCTAACATAGTCGGACTATTCTGCCACAACCCTTACACTATTATAATTCATGAAGAGGAATCCAAATACTATGATCACGTACTAGAAAGAGTTAACGCAAGGAATATTTTTTATTTTCTTGCCAAGTCCCTAGGCATTGAGACTATTCTAACTTCTAGAACTCCAAGCCTGGAACACTACTACTTATCATTAACTGAAATGCGCAGCCCTCTCTTGGTACAGAACTATGCAAAAGAAAAAATACTATTCTCAAAAATGAATGACCGCGAACACAGACCTTACTCAATGTATTTTTCTTATGAGCTTAAGCTGATGATGGATGAATGTATAAAAGAAAGTAAAAAGATCGTATTATATTCTCAAAGAAAAGGAATATCTAGCTCTAGTGTTTGTGCTGATTGTGGTGAATCTGTTAAATGCGAGACTTGTGACAAAGACTTATGCTTATTCACTAGCGATAATACCAGATACTATCGCTGCCTAGAATGCAAAACAAAAATCAAGCTAGATAGAGAAATAGTTTGTAAAGTGTGTGGTGGTATGAGAATTAACACTCTTGGCGTCGGAACAGAAGGTTTAGTGCTAGACCTTGCCACACTTTATCCAGATACAAATATATACATAATGGATGGTGACCACGTTAAGAGTAAGCGAGAAGCTTTGAAGCTATATGAAAAGTTTTCCGAGTCTGGTGGTGTTCTAGTTGGAACAGAAATGATGCTACCGATAATCAGAGATATAGACCTAATTGGCCTCATATCAATAGATACATATTTCTCACTACCAGAATACAACACCGACGAGGAGGCTCTTGGTACAACATTACTACTTGCTAATTCACTCTCACAAAATGGGCGCATAGTAATACAATCAAGAAGAAAGAGCCACATATGGGACTTTGCACAATCAGCATCACTTAAGAAGTATTATGAGTCAGAACTCGACAACAGAAATGAAACCAAACTACCACCATTTTCTTATGTGATCTCATTTGACTTGCCAGACAACATTAATCCTCCAGAATTTATACACGACCACACATCTGAGTACTACAATATCAAATCTAGAAACTTTACAAGACATATATTTTTTATACCTAGGAAAACTTGGCAAGAAGATCCTTCTCTTCGACTAAATATTGTAAATTTACTAATTACTTATAACCTAGAAGTTAATGGTAGGTCTATATTAAAAGGTTTGTAGAAATGTGTTAGTATAAAGCTAAATAAAAAATGATACATATACTGCAAAACAAAAATGAAAAAGAGGACTCTGTGCTAAGGGGTAACTGCGTACCAGTCAAAAAATCAGAATTTGGTACCGAAGAGTTAAAGAGCCTGATACAAAAAATGCAATCCGCAGCGCATCAAGAGCCTGACGGAGTAGCTCTTGCTGCTCCTCAAATAGGAGTAAACAAAGCGATATTCGTAATAGACGAGAGAGCTTATGCTGACGATGCGAAGTTCAAGCCGCTTGTTTTTATCAATCCAGAAATTACAAAATCCAGCAAGAAGCAAGAAATAAAAGAGGAAGGATGTCTGTCTGTGCGTGGTATATGGGGCAAAACTTGGCGAGCAACTACAGTAACTGTAAAAGCTTACACCGAAGATGGTCACCCGTTTACTTTTGGTGCCACTGGTCTAATAGCACACATAATTCAACACGAAACAGATCATCTAGAAGGCATACTCTTCACTGATCACGGATTTGAATTTTCAGAATATGACCCTTACGCCATAAATAACGACAAGCAAGATGAAAAATAATTTAAAAATAATTTTCTTTGGTACAGGCCCATTAGCTGAAAGCGTTCTCTTTTCTCTTTACAACAATGGTTACGCACCAGAATTAGTAGTTACCAAGCCTGACTCACTCGTTGGCAGACATCAGACATTAACCCCACCTTCAATCAAGACATGGTGTCAGCTAAAAAATATATCAGTATACCAGCCCGAGAAATTAAAAGATGAGACTGACAAATCACCACTGCTACAAGACTATGACCTGGCTATAGTAGCGAGTTATGGCAAGATAATACCTGAAAATATTTTGAATAAACCTAAATACGGATTCCTGAATCTACACCCATCACTGCTGCCTCTCTATCGTGGACCGTCTCCAATAGAATCACAGCTCCGTGACGGCGCTGAACAGATAGGCATGAGTATAATGAAGCTAGACAAAGAAATGGACCACGGACCAATATTAGCGCAAAATATAATACCAGTAACTAGCCTCGACACTGCTGGAACATTAGAGATAAAAGCTGGGCAAATGGGAGGACAAATGCTAATTGAAATAATAGAGCATTATGTTAATGGTAACCTTATACCAAAAGAGCAAGACCACTCGTCTGCTACATTTTGTAAATTTATAGAAAAAAGTGAAGGAGAAATAAAATTAACCGATGATATAAATAGTATTAAAAATAAATACCGCGCATTTACACCGTGGCCTGGAATATTCTTTTTCCATCAGCACTCTGACAAAAATATTAGAGTTAAGATCAACAGGCTTAATCTAAATGAAAACACTCTCGATAATTGTATCGAGAGTGTTACACCAGAAGGCAAATCAGAAATCAGCTGGGCTGATTTTAAACACGGTTATACTATTTGACTTCTACGCTATTAATTACTACATCTTGCACAGGTCTGTCATTCTGTTCTGTTTTTACCTTTTCAATAGCAAGAGCGACATCGATACCAGCTGTGACACGGCCGAACACTGTATATTGTGGAGGTAGTTGTGAGTCCTCAGCAGTAACGATGAAGAACTGTGAACCATTAGTATTAGGCCCCGCGTTAGCCATAGCCACAGTACCACGCAAATAAGTCTCCTTACCAGTTAACTCATCGTTGAACTTATACCCTGGACCACCTGTTCCCCAATACATTTTCTTAGTGTCATCCTTAGATAATGGATCACCCGCTTGTATCATGAAGCCTTGTATCACGCGGTGGAATTTAACTCCATTATAAAAATTAGACTGAGCTAGCTTTAAGAAGTTCTGAGTTGTTAACGGCTTATCAGAAGACAATTCAATTGTGATGTCTCCCATGTTTGTTTTAAGTGTTACATTATTCATAGTCTTAGCATTATCACCTTTCATAAAAAATATAGCAAGTCCCGCTAACACTAATAAAGCTGCTATTGTTGTATATAAATACCCTTTATTTTTCATATTAGTTTCTTTTAATTAATTTTTTAAACTTTCTAGCTACACGTCTCATTAGGCTCCTCTTTCTGTCGCTAGAATCGGCTATTTCTTCTGCCAATTCATCTTTTAGCTTATCTATAGACTTATACATGTCGTCAGTGGTCGACTCAACGTGTATTTTACGAGACCCAAGCGGAACGGTTGCAGAAGCTTTGTAAATCTCACCATGTTTATGATGTCTTGTAATGGCCGAGAGCTCAACATCAACGTTATCTATACCACTAAGTGATAAGTTGTTAAATAAACTTGATAATTTTTGATCAGCGTAATTCCTGATCGCATCAGTTACTTCAAAATTGTGACCTTTAATAATAATGTTCATACAATATTATTATACCAAGAAAATACAAATTATATTTCTCAAAGTTAACCCCTATTTTGTCTTTTCCACTCGAACATAGCTAATGCTGCTGATACCGAGGCGTTAAGAGACTCAGCTTCCCTATTCATTGGTATCTTGAGCAGAAAATCGCAATTCTCACGCACTTTTTCATGCAAACCAGCACCTTCATTACCAACGACTATTGCAAAGCCTCCTGTCATGTCTTGGTCCCATATAGTCTTCTCTGACTCGCCCGCAAGGCCACCAACCCAAATATGACTTTTCTTTAACTTCTCTATAGCGAGACCGATATTGCTTACTCTACAAATATCTATCTTATCTACGAGACCAGCCGAGGTCTTATACACTGTCCCATTAATAGGAGCGTTGCGATGCTTTGGCACTATAACAGCTCGCGCTCCTACTGCAACAGCTGAGCGTATTATGGCACCAACATTATGAGGGTCTTCTATTTCATCCATCAAGATAAATAGAGAGTTATTAGGCGCGTCTTTAAGAATTTTATCCAAATCCTGATACTCGAAACTACGCATGAGAGCAATAATACCCTGATGAACCACGTCACCAACAAGCTGATCAATCTTTGTTACCGGTACAAATTGTAGTGGTATTTTGTGTTTTGAAGTTAAGAATTTAATTTTATCTATACTCTCTCCAGAATATCTATCTTTGACTAATAACTTCTCTATTTTAAGAGGTGATGTTTCTAATGCTTCCAGAACTGCATGACTACCATAAACCCAAAAAGATTCTTCTTTGTCCATTTTACTTTTCTAATTTGTCTAAGATTTTTTTAATAGATTCATCCTGCTTCTCAAGATGCTTCATAATTGATTGTATTTCTTGTTCTGCTTTTAAGTTAATCTCGTAATCACTCTGAGCTCTGGTCTCAGCGTATCTTCCTTGCAAGTTCTGACCTATCATAATGAGCGGCATCAAGAATATCTGTATAAGATTAGATATAAATAACCACATAACAAAAGCTGGGTGTGGGTCAAAGCGCATTTCTATTGGAGCCAAAGTATTCCAGCCTAACCAGATCAAAGTCCAAGTGAATATGAGCCCAAAGAAACCCATAGTGCCAACCTTATTAGTAATAAACATAGCCAGCTTGTCTGCCCTGCTTAGCTTAGACTTGTGGGTGTCTGTTGGGTTTTTGAATACCTTTTTAAGGTCATCTAAATTTACAATATCTAACATAGTTAAAAGTATATCAGTATTACAAAATAAAGCTAATTGCAAAATATTATCTAGAAAAGATTAAAAAGTTGTCACATTAAGTATTTCGAATCTGTTATTTTTAGTGTAGGAGTTAAAATTGACACTTACAAAAGATTCAATAAAGTCGTAATTAATAAAATACTTATTATATTAGTAGCTTAACTGGTTACTAGTATTTATAGTACCCAAAAAATATGAAAATAAAAATATCAAAAGTCATGGGAGCAACAGCTATAGTTGGAATGATTGCAACAGCCTCAACAGCTTCAGCATTCGATAACATTACATCTCAGCTAAACTTAGGATCGTCCGGAACAAATGTAACAAGGCTTCAGACCTTCTTTGCAGCTAATCCTAATATATATCCGCAAGGTTTAGTAACTGGATACTTTGGCGCATTAACCAGAGCGGCCGTGTTAAAATTCCAAGCTGCATACAACCTTGAACAAGTTGGTCGTGTCGGACCTCTTACATTAGCAAAAATTAACTCCTTAATTAACGCTGGGGGTTGGGGATCTAATACATCTTCTGATGATATATATGCTCCAATAATAAGCGAGGTAACACAAACAACCCCAACCTCAAGTAATGTTAAATTTACACTTAAAACAAATGAGTTATCGAGTGTGCGGGTAGCATACAGTACAACACCCTTAACCTTTAAGGAAGAAGATGAAAATGGCTCAGGATTTTCTGTTCTAGGAGGAACATCTACTAATAGTTCTAACGGTACTGCAACTAATCACGAGGTTAACTTAACCAATTTAACGCCTAACACTAACTACTATTACACAATAATAGCAACAGACTTGAACGGTAATATTCAGTTGTGGGGAGTAAATAACACCTTTAAAACAAATCAATAAGAAACGTAGTGACAAAGTTAATAAATAAAAATATTTAAAAGGCTCATTAATGAGCCTTTTAAATATTTTTATTTTAAATTAAGACAAATTCTAACTGAAAGACATTCTTTGTAACGTATATACAAACCAAAAGTACTATTAATGTCACGACTCCATAAATTATATGCCTTGGATGCTGTTTCTCTATCTCTATAAATATTATAACCAGTAGCGCCACTGTTACTACAATAAATATTATCATTAATGTTACTGACGCATACTTTGAAGTATTAAATAATGTCCTTTCTGCAGCTGTTGAATAACCTTCTTGGTGGTTTGTATATTGCTAACCGCTTCACCTTTCACTTCTTCATTATTGATGTTTGTGGTGGTGGTAGTTGGCTGCTCAGGTGATGTGCTGGCGACGGTCCCTACAGCTTCTGAGCTGGTCGGTAAAATTTTGACAGGTGGAGCTTTGGGTATAATCTTTTTAACAGATGATGGAGTTGTCTCTGTGTTACTAGTTATCACACTTGTGTCTGACACTATTTCTTTTTCTGCTTGAGAACCGAACATCTGAACAACGAAAATAGTATCTTTGTTCTCATATACACCATCATGCATAGCCATGCCTATCTCCTTATAATTCTCGCTCAAAATATTAGCCCTATGTAGCGGCGAATTCATCCAAGCATTACTCACATCTTCTGAGTTGGTAAAATTAACCGCCAAATTCTCGCCCGCATACTCGTAATCATAACCAACCTTGTCTAACCAAAACCAAGGCGTTAAGCCAGACGGACTCTCATGAGAAAAGTATCCATTTTGAACCATGTCACCACTCCACCACCATTACCTGTTGTCGAAACTGAATATGTAGCGCTGCCTGCAACCCCTGATGTAAGCGATCCTGTCTGAGCGCCAACAGTAACCACTCCAGAGTTGTTAACACTCGCAAGAGTTACACCTGTACTAAATGTAACTGTAAAAATTATCGCTAATATTGACTTCAAACCTATAATGTTTTGTAATTTTTTCATGTGTATATTTTTTAATTTACGCTAATATTGCTCCTATTATAAAAATAAAACAAATACTCAAAACAAAAGCCGCCCGAGGCAGCTTTTGCTGCGGGTGGCGCGACTTAGGTTCGCTTGTTAACGATAGCCATCAAGCGTTCCAGTTTGCTTACGTGGGGCAGGAGCTCGAGCTTTTGGCCAGTGTGCAAAGAATGGCTCGAAATTGATGTCGCGACAAATGTCTTTGAAGGTCCCAGTAATGAGTCCGTCACCGTGCCCACTCTTTTCAGAGCGAGAGATAATCTTGGAGAACTCTGCATCACGCAGGGTAGCGGCGATCTTTCGATTGTCAGAGATGACAATCATTTGTTTTCGGTCACGATACCAGGTTACGCGCTCTTCACCGAAGAGACGCTCCAACTCAACTCGATCAACTTCAGTCCACGCCCCTTGCTTGCAGGTAAGGAGCAATGTCGGAGCATTCGGTCCGTACTTAACTTTAATCAGCTTGCTCATATTCCCTCCTTCGGGATTGATTGCGGTGCTAATTAAATACTACTCCCATTTATTAAAAAAGTCTAACCAGTAAATATCTTTAGGTTACAGGCAAGTTCTTACTCTTCCAAGCAATAATACCTCCTGACACATCAATAGCATTAATCCCAATACTTTTTAAAAACTTTACAGCCTGAGCACTTCTACCTCCCGAGCGACACATAACATACACTTCTTTATATTTAGAAAGCCTGTCTCGCACATTAATATCAAAAGTAGACAAAGGAATATTCACAGCAAAAGGCGACGCGCCACTTTTATACTCATCAGCCTCTCGGACATCTATCAAAATATTCCCTTCAACTTGAACTAATTTATAAGCCTCTTCTACCGTAACACTTCCTCCTTTTTGTGAATTAAAAAACATACTATATATTTATCAAAAATTATCCATCTAAGTCAACCAAAACAAAAAGCTGACTTTTATAAATATCTGATAAAATATAAGAATGAAAAAGTCTTTGCCTAATGGCGTAGTTCACAAATTACCACAAGACATGCGAATGGTACTAGAAAACGAAACCAAATTCTCTGACATTTGGTGTGACATAACCCCACTCGCTCGTAATGAGTGGATATGTTGGGTTACTGATGCCAAAAAGGAAGAGACAAGGAGCAGGCGCATTAATATAATGTTAGACAAATTCAAAAAAGGTGAACGCCGCCCCTGCTGCTGGGCCGGATGTATACATAGGTAAACACCTACCTCAAATACTTACCCGCAACGCTGAGGGCGAAGGATGGAAGAATGATAAAGACACAAGTAAATAGCGCCTTAGCCAAAAATTGATCCCAAGTTGTGTCCATATGATCCGGACCAGAAGAAGTGATAACTATCAACAACCCCACTACACCAAAAGCGATTGACGCTCCTATAAAAATCCTTGTTGCCACTTTTTGCATAAAATTATTAGTATATCATTTAAATAAGAAACAAAATTTGATATAAATTAATAATATGAATAAAATAAAAGCTTTTCTTAAAAACAAGTTGTTTATTCGATCAGTTTTATTGATATCTATTCTACTAAATATTCTTTTTATTTTCTTTGCAAAAAGTCCAGTAATACCAATAAGCAAACAGATTATAATTGGCTCTACCCCTCCATACGATACAGAAAATACTGTCTATCTTGCCCATGGCGTAGTTGCTTTCCGAGACAAAAAAGATCAACCAAAAAATACTTATCAAGTAATGACTTTTTACATAGATACCCAAACTAAAAAAACTTATGTTGACGAGGCTTTTTTACTAAATGATGTCCTAAGCTTTATGGGTAGAAGCGAACTAGTCATATTATCTTATAATGATAATTCAAAAATACTTACTCTTAGTGGTGACGGGTGGGATAAAATAGTTATAGATACAGAGAAAAAACAAGTCATCGAAGCAACTGACAGTACAGGGGACATTATTTATCTAAGAAGCACTTGGGAAGTAAAATAGATTTATTACTCTTTAAAGCTTCCAAGAGACCCCAACAGAAAGAATACCGTCATCATCAGAGGCAAATGTTCACCCGTGAAGTACATTATAGAAAAACTAGCCGCAAGCAACATTGCCGCAAGTTTAAGTCTTTCTGATTTTGCAAAAATATTTATAATTACTTCTTTTATTCTAAGTAACCAATTCATTGCTCCGTGAGTAGGGATCGAACCTACGACCAATTCCTTAACAGGGAACTGCTCTACCGCTGAGCTATCACGGAATGTGTACAAAAGTACTGCTAAAATATAACAAAAAAACTTATAAAAAGCAACAACTCTGATATCATATACATATGTACAACAAGAACATTATTTGGATAGGCGTGACAGTTGGCAGCCTAATTGGCAGCATTGTCCCTACTCTGTTTGGCGCTAGTGTGTTTTCTCTATCCTCTGTCTTATTCACAGCCATTGGCAGCATCTTCGGTATCTGGATAACTTTTAAATATTTCGCCTAGTTTGTTTTTAAGATAGAAGCTATTGGATTTTCAAAAGGTATATGAAAAGCGGCAGCATTTTTGTGACCACCACCACCCATCTTTTTTGCTATCTCACTCACATCAAAATCAGATACAGACCTTAAACTAAATCTCCATTTACCCTCAAAATAATAATATATTATTCCAAACGTTCCAGTCTTTTGTGCCAATCTATGTCCAAGCTCACTTTTTATCTCTGACGGAGCATTGACAGCTAATACTTTATATCCAGCAAACTCAACCTCTTCCGCTCGATCAAAATACTTGTTCACTGTGCTCAAATAAGCCTCCCTCAAAACTTTACCAACCTTCTTTACCTCTTCAAATCTTTTCTCATCAGATAATTCATCTATAATTCTCTGAAAATAGTTAAATGTAAAGTCATTATCTGTCTTATATATATATGCATCCACTATCTCATAGTCAGGCATTTTGTGTGTCCAAGTATCATTATCTGACACATACTGTATAGCTAATGGTATCTCAGTATCTGGGAAGAAATATCTCCAAGCCAAGATACACCCACTCTCACCTTCTCCATATACATGTTCACGCACTGCTTCTATATTTTCTTTTGCACCCAAGTGATGATCCAAAACAACTAGCTTTTTAGTTTTACTCTCCAAATCTAACAAAACTTGTTTTGAAAAAGAAAAATCTATTACATATATCTCTGTGTTTTCTAAATCTTTATGATTTGTTAGATATTCTGGCAAAACCTCCCAATTATCTGCTGCTATATATTCAGCTTTGTCTCCATACTTTTTCCAAGCTACCCAGGCACCAGCTGTACCATCCATACAATTCTTATGATATATAACAACAACGTTTTTCATCCTGTTAATAATAACATATTTGCAAAATCGGTCTATTATGGTAGTATTTTAGGTATGCAATCTCTCATCCTAGCGGTGAACGTAATCTTATCGGTTATTCTAGTTATCTTGGTTCTCGTTCAAAGATCTAATACAGACAGCAACGGAGCATTTTCTGCTGATTCTTCTGTCGGTACATATCGTAGACGTGGAGGCGAGCTAGTTCTATACCGTGCAACAATAATAGTAGCAATACTGTTTGCTGTGTCTTTGGCTGTACACGCTTTTCTGAAATAATAAGCCAACGGAATAAGACCTAAGTTCTGCTCAGGAGGAGCTCTGATTCATAAATATATGAATGACGAACAAAATAATATATCAACACTTCCCTTTCTAAAAAAGGTCAGGCTTGCTATCGAGCAGACAACACCTGAGAATGCTTTTTATGCTGGTCTATTTATAATATTTGGTGCGGCCTCAATTGTTGTAGCGATGTTTATATACTTACGTACATTGACTGTAACTGTACCGAAATACAACACGACACTAAACATAGGAACAATAGAGCAGCCAAGATACTTCACACCGATATACGCAAGCTCTGACGCGGAGAAGATTATCTCTTCGCTACTTTACGCAGGGCTATATAAAAAAAATATAAGTGGCAACTATGACTATGACCTCGCCGAAAGTATACAGAAAAATGAGGACGGCACCGAGATCACAGTAAAGTTACGCGACGATGCATCTTTTGCAAATGGACAAAAGGTTACAAGTGATGACGTTATATTCACTTACACCCTATTATCTGACCCACAGGTACGCGCAACAGAAAAAGTTAGATATGAAGGATTATCTTTTGAAAAAATTGATGACAAAAACTTTGTAATCAAATTAAAAAAACCATTCCCGCTTATTGAGGAATTACTAACCGTCGGTGTTCTATCCGAGAAAGAGTATGAAAATAGAAGCTTGGATGGGCTAGTACTGTCTGAAGTAAATCAATACCCTTCACCGAGTGGTATGTATGAAGTTAATGATGCAAGTCTAGACAGCGCAGGAAAAGTAGAAAAGTTAGAACTAGTATCTAACTCTAATTACGAAGGCAAGAGACCTTATATAAAATATATTAATATACAGTATTACTCTAGCCCTGAAGCATTAATGAAGGCAGTTAACGCTAACAAAGTCGACATAGCCTTCGACATAGAGCAAGACTCACTCGCACAACTAAGTAACAAAAATTATAATAAGTTTACATACGCATTACCTAGAATAGTCGCCCTATTTTTGAATGCTAATAAAAAGGACAGCTTCGCTAAAAAAGATAATCGTGAACAAATATATTACGCAATAGATAGAGGCAACTTCAAAGACTTTGGAGTGCCGACTTTCGACATGATGCCTGGCAGCAGCAACTTGTCATCTAGTACAATATCAGAATTTTCTACTACGACTTTTGCTATTACTTTGCCTGACATGGAGAGACGCATAACTACGGCCAACAAGATAAAAGACATGCTAGCAGCAAAAGGAATAGACGTAACACTAGATATCAAAGATCAGAATGATCTAAACCAGAACATAATACGTAACCGCGACTATGAGGCTCTCTTATCAACAATAGAAATACAGGCTCCCTCAGACTTGTATGCGTTCTGGCACTCATCTCAGCGCAATGCTCCAGGACTCAATATATCTAGCTATACAAGCAAGACATTCGACTCACATTTAGAAACATTAAAAACCGCCTCTAATCAAGAGACCATAAATTCAGAATTAGAAAAAATCAGGACCGAATTCTACGAAGAGTACCCTTATATACCGCTATATACTCCAACTAGAAATATAATTTATAGTAAGGAATTAAATGCAGAATTGCCTACAGCGATAATTAGCAGCAAAGACCTAGTTACAAATATTAATTATTGGTGGAATGATACCGAGCAAGTCTGGCCAATATTTATGAACGACAAAATTATTAACAAAATCTACACATTATTACATTAAAAATATATGAGAAACTTTTCAAAACCATTCAGACCAAATAACAGAGAAAATCAGAACCGTGTACGTGTTCTGCCTGACTTGGCGCCTAACAATATACGCATTATCGCGATTGGAGGTAACGAGGAGTCAGGAAGAAATATGTGGGCTGTTGAGTATCGCGACACTATTGTCGTGCTCGACGGCGGTATACAATACAGCGCACTTAAGACGCCAGGTATTGATTTTATACTACCTAACTCAGCTTATCTAAAAGAAAAGAAACACAAAGTAAAGGCAATAATTGCAACGAGCCCTAACACTGACCATGTGGGTGCTATACCATACTTTGCTGCAGACTTCCCTCAAGCTAGCATATACGCTAGAAATGTAACCGGTGAGATAATCAAGCTACGCGCAGAGAGGCTCGGCATTAAGTTAGAAGATCACATATTCCCTATAGAGGAGCAAATGTCTATTACTGTTGGATATATAAACTTACGCTTCTGGAATATACACGACGACACACCAGGACAATTATCTGTATCTATCGAAAGTAATTATGGTGACATAGTGTACATGTCTTCGACTCAAGTATTAGGTAAAGAGACACCGTTTAAATACTTTGAAAACAGAAATGTATTATGTCTACTGGCTAGTTCAGGTAACTCTGATCAAAATGGCTTTGCACCAAAAGAGGAAGGCATATACACAGGACTCGCAACTGCAATACATGGAGCCGAAGGTCGTGTATTCATCGGAACATTTGCTGCTGCACCAGAGAGAATTAGATTCATCTTAGACATGTGTAATCAATTAGGTAAAAAAGTTGTAGTGGACAGTGTGGCAATTAACGACATCATAAAAGCAATAAAAGCGGCCTACAACACCAAGATGTATGACGGACTAATAATCTCTCAAGAAGAAGCCGCATCTATACCTCACAACAAGCTGGTGTATCTAGTGGCAAAAGTTGAAGGTGATGAATTATACAACTTAGAAAAAATGGTTAATGGTAGACATGATTCTATACAATTCACCGAGAATGACACAGTAATATTTGCAACACACGCCATCGTTCATAATCAACGTCAAGCTCAGAATCTAAAAGATAAATTATCACGTATAGGAGTTCACATCATACACTACAGAGCAACCGAGGTTAACTTGTACAGATATGGTCACAGTGAAGACCTGGATTATATACATCGCAAAATGCATGCCAAATACTTTATACCTATGCATGGGTATCACTATCTGCTACGTGTTCATGCTGACGTTGAGCGTAGACTAGGTAACCTTGAGAGTAATATCATAATACCTGACAATGGTAGCGTTATTGAATTAGCAGAAGAAGGAAGTAAAATAGTTCTACTTAATCAAAAAGTAGAAACTGAAATGATAGTCGTAGATGGGCAAAGTGTAGGAAAGATACAAGATGTAGTAATGCGTGACCGCGAGACGCTCGGTGCTCAAGGAATATTCGTAATGATAGCTGTAATAGACACTCACCTACATCAATTGAAAAAGTCTCCAGACATCGCCTCTCGTGGATTCGTTTATAGCAAGGAGTCAAAGGACCTTATGTTAGAGGCTCGCGACACAATCAAGAACACAATAGATGGCTACTTAGAGAAAAATAAAATAATAGACACTGATACATTAAAAGAGAATTTGCAATCAATAGTCAGCAAGTTCCTATTACAAAAAACAGCCAAGGAGCCAGTGGTTATATCTGTAATTATTACTGTTTAAAAATATATGCAAAACAATCAAAATAAATTCAATCCAAATGACAAGCGTCCAGTTGCCCCGCCTAAGACTATTGGTGGTAACCAGGTACCAGCCCCTGTTGCAACGGAAAAGAGATCTTCATCTAAACCCAAGAAAAAAAGAGAAAGGAAAATAGTTCAGCCTGTATTTGAGTCTCGCCTAGGACCAGACAATGAGACTGCACACATACCGCCACTAAAAGACGGCGACATACGTATATTGCACATGGGAGGAGTTGAGGAGATCGGACGTAACATGAGCATGGTTGAATACAAAGACTCAATTGTTATTGTCGACTGCGGTATACAATTCAGCGAAACAGACACGCCCGGAATAGACTTCATACTCCCTAACACTAAGTACTTGGAAGAAAGAAAAGATAAGATCAAGGCAATGGTAATAACTCATGGCCACTTGGATCACATTGGAGCTATACCTTACATTATGCCTCGTATAGGTAATCCAAAAATATACGCTCGCAATTTTACTCAGTTAATGATAAGAAAAAGGCAAGAAGAATTCCCTTATCTGCCTGAATTAAAGATTAATATAGTAGAAACTGGCCAGACAATAGAATTAGGCGACTTAAAGGTTACATTTTGGGGAGTGAGCCACGCTATACCAGATGCAATGGGTATTGTAATCGAGACTCCACACGGAGACATCGTGCATACCGGAGACCTTCGTCTTGATCACAATGACGGAGTGCCTACTGAGAATGAGGTTAACAACTTTTCTATTTTCAAAAACAGAAAAGTGTTAGCGCTTATGACGGACTCAACTAATTGTGAGCAGCCAGGATTCTCTATATCAGACAGTGTTGTATACAAAAACCTGGAGTCAGTCATACGCGATACTCCAGGAAGATTGATAGTCTCGACATTCGCTTCGCAAGTTGAGCGCATGTTGTTCATGTTGCGCATGTGTGAGAAATATGGCCGTAAGGTAGTAGTTGAAGGTCGCAGCATGAAGACAAACATTGAAGTGGCCAGACTAGCTGAGATGCTAGACATCAAGCCTGAAACACTGATACCAATTGAAAGTGTGCCAGACTACCCTCCTAATCGAATTGTCATACTAGCAACTGGAGCCCAAGGAGAAGAATTCGCGGCACTTGGTCGTATAGCTAATAAGACTCACAAATACATCAAGCTTAACAAATTCGACACTATACTTATGTCGTCTTCTATTATTCCTGGCAATGAGCAACCAGTACAGAAGCTAAAAGATAACCTGTCTCGCCAAGGAGCACATCTTATTCATTACAAGACATCTGACGTGCACTCATCAGGTCACGCTAACGCTGGAGAGCTGTCTTGGATACATAGCGCTATCAACCCTAAATTCTTCATCCCTGTGCACGGGTATCACTACATGCTAACAGTGCATCGCGACATCGCACTCTCGAGGCAAATGCCAAAAGAAAACATTGTAGTACCTGACAATGGTCTAATAATTGAGATACAGAATAATGGCGAGAAAATAGTAGCCCTACCTGAACGTGTATCTAATGACATTATAGTGGTAGACGGTACAAATGTTGGTAAGGTGCAAGATATGGTATTGCGTGATCGTGACAACTTGCGTGAAGAAGGAATATTTATAATTATCGCAATTATAGACCAGAAGTTACACAAGTTGAAAAAGTCTCCAGACATCGCCTCTCGTGGATTCGTCTATCTAAAAGAGTCTCAGGAGTTATTACGTGAATCTAGAACTATGGTCAAGAACATAATCGAAACACATCTAACAGAAAATAGAGAGATGCAAATAGACAATCTTAAGAAAGAGATACTAGAGAAGATTGGTAAAGTGTTGTACGACAAGACTTCAAAAGACCCTGTGATTGTACCAGTAATTATAACTATTTAATAAGTTATAATTAAGCAATATGATGCCCTCTGAAGCAAAAAAGAAATTATTAGTAGTTGGATTTGTTGTAACCCTCTTGTACTCACTACATTTCGCTATACCACTATATGTAAATTCTATAATGCTCGGACAATATTTCTCACGTGAAGCAGTAGGAGCCATCATAATGCTAGCCGCATTGTGTGCCATGTTCGTAACTACACACTTGGGCGGATCTATAAAAAAGTATCACAATTATAAGACCACCCTGTTGCTACTATTCGCTGGCATAATAAGTACCGCAGCTATTGGCTTTACTAATATAGGGTTACTGATTGCCGTCCTCTATATGATACATTTCTCATGTAGCGCAGCACTCTTTATAATGATTAACCTCTACATAGAGGAGTTCACTGACGTAGATGAAGAAGGTGCGACTCGCGGTATATTCTTAACCTTACTAAATACCGGTATATTGATAGCTCCACTGGTTGCTGGCGGATTAGTTAATACATCTGGATACCCTGGAATATATCTAGTCAGCTCTCTCATGCTACTGCCTGTTATATTCTTAGTGAGAAAGTTCTACTCGCAATCCCGTGACCCTAAATATAAAAATATAGACTATATACAAGCGATACATGAGGCAAAAAGTGACAAGAATATATTTGGAGCCCTGACTGCACTGTTCGCTCTTGAGTCTTTCTATGTATTAATGAGCGTGTACGCTGGTATATACATAGTTGAGACAATTGGCATACCACTACCAACATATCTTGGAGTAATTATGCCGTTTGCTCTTATTCCATTTGTAATATTGCCTTATGGTATGGGCAAATTAGCCGACCTAAGAACTGGAGAAAAAGAATTCGCTTTGCTAGGACTAGCAATTATAGGGGTCTGTGCAATATCTCTTGCCTTTATAACTAGCACTAATCCAATATTCTGGGGGCTAGTATTATTCGCTGCTCGTGCAGGAGCAGCAACACTTGAGGCAATGATATTCAGCTACTTCTTCAAAAGGGTTGAGCGTAGCGATGTTGGGCTAGTGGCGCTTTTTGGGAGCATAAGAAATATTGCATTTATATTTGTGCCGTTAGTTGGATCTATTTTCTTTATGTTCTCAGAAAGCTTTAAATTATTATTCATACTAGCTGGAATACTTATATTGTACTCACTTGTTCCATTACTAAAAATCAAAGACACTAGATAAATATGCAAGAAATCAAAGCAACAACAGAAGGAAGAATTAATAAGTTTCTAGCTGACTCTGGAGTATGTTCACGTCGTGAAGCTGACAAGTTAATAGAGAGCAACAAAGTTTATATTAACAAAAAGTTAGCCGTACTCGGATCCAAAGTCTCAATTGGCGACACAGTAGCAGTCAAGTCTGAACAAAAAGATTTGAAATATGTTCTGTATTTCAAGCCGCGCGGAGAAATAACTGGAGTAAGTGACAAAGAGTTATTGCTTGGACTACATCCAGTAGGAAGACTAGACAAGGAGTCTGATGGGCTAATAATTTACACCAATGACCACAGATTAACCGACGCATTACTTAACCCTAAAAATGAAGTCGAAAAAGAGTATCGTGTCAGTATAAGAGAAAAAGCAACCCCTAGAGTTGAGAGGATATTACTAGATGGTATAAAGACTCAAGAAGGAGAATACAAGCCAGCCAAAAGAGTATTTATACATGAGGACGGACTAGCTGTCGATGTTGTTATTACAGAGGGCAAGAAGCATGAGATACGCAGAATGTTTAACGCTCTTAATCTTACAATTAACTCCTTGACTCGTAAGCGTATCGCCACCCTAAATGACAAATACATACGTAGCGGTCAAGCCAAAACCATAGACCCTGTTGATCTAGAGAAGCTTTTTAAAGTTATCAAGCTTAACTAAGAAGTATATTTGTGGCCGAATTCCTCGTCCTCGACGTCATTCTCAGCGTCTTGTATTGTTGCGTGCACCCTACCGTCTATGTGATTAGCTGGGGCGTAAACAGTATATATTTTTACATCCTCTTCTCCAGAGTTGATAAAGTTATGTCTTGTTCCTGGCGTCACCACCACTACATCACCAGCGCTAACAATATGTCTCTCGTGGTCCAATACACATTCACAAGTGCCCGATAAGAAGAATAATGTCTGCTCAACATGATCATGCACCTCCTCACCTACTTCGCTCTTAGGAGGAATACTCATTACTACTAGCTGTGACTTATCGCCAGTAAATAGCACTTTTCTAAAATTCTGATTATTCGCCGCTTCTAAAATAATATTAGTTTTGTATGACATAGAATAATTATAACAAATTACCTTTTCTTAAGCATGCCTAAGATTCCGCGTATTGCGGCGTTGGTAGCAGTGCGGGCAACTTGGCGAACCAGAGGGTTCTTAGATATTTCTTTAAATGTATCCATCGCAGTATTTACACTCTCTTCTCCTCTTTTCTTTATCTCCTCGTTCTCAGCATCATCCTCCGCACAACTTTCCATTTTCTTACAAAGCATCTCTTGCGCACTGTCTCTATCTATCTCTTTATTGTATTTACTAAACAGGTCAGAATTATCCAACACCTCTTTTAACTCCTCATCACTAATAGTATCCATACTAGAGCGTGGAGGATACACATAGGTGCGCACAAGCGGTGTCGGTGTACCCTTCTCACTTAACCCTGTCACAAAGGCCTCACCGATAGCTAGCTCAGTTAACTCCTGGTCAACATCGTAGAAATCCGTCTCAGGATAGTTCTCACTAGCTTTCTTGATCGCCTCTCTGTCCTTGGCAGTGAAGGCGCGCAGAGCATGCTGAATCTTGAGTCCTAGTTGAGCTAGTACGTCATCTGGTATGTCTATTGGATTCTGGGTACAGAAAATAATACCAACTCCCTTGCTACGTATCAGCTTGATTATCTGCTCTATCTCATCCAACAGAGCCTTACTTGCATCTTCGAATATAAGATGCGCCTCGTCTATGAATATTACTAGCTTTGGCTTATCCATATCGCCCTCTTCTGGGAATTTCTGATATACCTCAGATAATAGCGCCAACATAAATGTCGAGAAAAGCTTTGGCTTATTATTCAAATTCTGAAGTCTGAGCACATTCACTACACCCATATCATTCTTAACACCCAGCAAGTCCTCAACTTCAAATGATGGCTCACCGAAGAACATATCCGCACCCTGTTCCTCCAGCTCTATTATCTTTCGCATAATAACACCAATAGTAGCCGACGACACAGCGCCGAACTCTTTTTCTATTTCTGCTTGTCCGTCGTCTGTCTGTATGTATTTGAGAACTTCTTTTATATCAGGTAGGTCGAGTAGCGGCAGACCCTTGTCGTCACAATATTTGAAGACTAGCGACATCACTGACTGCTGCACATCAGTCAGCTCAAGCATTTTAGAAAACAGTACTGGACCAAACTCCGAGACAGTCGCTCTCAATCTCGCGCCATCATTACCAGCCAGACTCAAGAATTCAACTGGGAACTTTTCAGCCGACCAGTCATAAGCGGTAGCGCCAATCCTCTCTTTTAACTTATCATTCATCTGACCCTCTTGTGATATACCTGAGAAGTCACCTTTAATATCCATCACGAGACTCGGCACACCTGACTTAGATAACAGCTCACACAACTTCTGAAGAGTTTTGGTCTTACCTGTTCCTGTTGCTCCAGCTACAAGGCCATGCCTATTGAGAGTCGAGAGTGGCACCTTCACAATTGAGTCCGTGTACACTTTATCTGCATAAAATGCAGCACCCAAGTTAATAGCCTCACCCTTACTTACATAGCCAGCACTTACAATCTCTTCAAAATCAACTTTCATGTGGATATTATACCACGCAGACAACCGAGCAGATGCTACAATTTATTGTAGACGTGTTCACTGCTTACAATGTAAAATTAAAAAATAAAATGGCAAAAACAAAATTTGAAATTTATAAAGACGGAAAAGGACATTATCGTTGGAGACTGCTCGCTCAAAATGGCGAGCCAGTAGCTAACGCTGGAGAAGGATTCACCGAGAAGCGTGGTGCCATGAATTCAGTAAAGAAATTGAAAGATTGGGCTAATACAACAAATATCGTGGACCTAGAAAAAGCAAAAGAAGATGCTGCCAAAGCAAAAGCTGCGGCTAGTAAAAAGAAGTCTGCTCCTGTTAAAAAGGCAGCAGCTCCAGCTAAAAAAGCTGTGAAAAAAGCAACTAAGAAGGTAGCTGCTAAGAAAACTCCTGAGATTACTCCGGTAATCTAAGGTTTCGAAAATAAACACCCCTGACGAGGGGTGTTTATTTTTGTCTCATTGCTGCCACTATCTCTCTGAATGTAACGCCTGACGACATGAAGGCCTCATGCAGCAGTGACCCTTCTGTGTATCTTGGCTTGGTGGATACATGTACCAATGTAAAACCATTTTTATTTTTAACAAAATCATAAACAGCTAATGGTAAATCCAAATTAACATGTATCTTGTGTATCATATCTCTCAATTCCATTTTTTCATTTTCATTTAACGATTGCGCTCGGACATAATTATTCTTGCCACCCTTTTTAAAGCTCTCAAGTATTGTTGGTATATACACACGTTCACCGCGAAGGTTGCTGACTGCTGCAACGTGATACAATCTTCCTTTTACATGACTGTCGACTACTGGCGTGTCGCCTCTCTTCTGTATTTCTTTTATATACTCGAGCGACTCTTTTGGATCATATGTAAGCAAGCTAGGTAGCAATCTAGTCTGTGACTTTATCACAAGTGGTAAATGCAAAGTCCTCCACAGATTATGCATATCTGACTCGTCTATCTGTTTTTTAGATATAATTGTGTAATTAGGATATTTTATCCCGAGTTGGAAAAGCAATCTTCTGACATTGTCTATTTTTGGTTCAACTTCGAATAATTTTGGTATTTTAAAATCCCTAACTAGCGATACATGTGACGTCTCCTTCGTAGTGTTCACCATAACATCAACATATGGCAGTATCTGATGCGGAGTGGTTTTGATTCCGCGTTCATACCAATCACCATTTTGATCTATTGTTATGTCTATTATCTTGTGCTCGCCGAGACGCAGATCAGCCAATATCTCTGCAGCAGACAAATGCGAGTCATGTTCTCGTATTTTCCCTCCGCGCAAAACTCCTATATTCATATTAACAGTTTAACATGAATGACAATTAGCGAATACAGGAAAAACACAAAAGGCCAGCATCTAGAAGATTCGAATCTTCTAGATGCTGGCCTTAATCCAATCAGAGATTAGCGATGCTTAGCCCACGCACCCCACACAACATTTCTGTCCCTAGGACTCAAATTCTCCCATTTGGATTGTATCTCGGCTATGTCTTCTGGGTGCAGAGAGATTTTGAATTCACCCTCTCGGGTTACCCACACCTTTCCAGTGTCCCAGTAGGCTGTGTATCGATCCTTTTTCGGGTTGTAGGATTTACAGAAAGTCCTGAGCTCCACAGTCGGATACGGTGTAATACGTCCACTGTCTTCAATTTCTTCAACAAGGGTTCTGGATGACGTCTGAATCACCAGATGACCATCGACCTCGAATATCGGACTAACGAATCCTGGCAACCAGGGTGCGTCTCGAGTTTGGAAGCCTATCAACCTGGCGGCTGACCCTTTAGGTTTTATCAGTATCATGCGTATCATACGCTACCTCGCTTTTTACAATCTTAGACAATCCTAAACAAAATACAAGCAAATTGCAAATCAAAAGCCGCCCGACTTCGTCGGGCGGCTTTTGTGTTTTTACCAATCCAATGTTCCACCAATTTATGAATTTTTAAAAACCTTAGCCACTATATTTTTAAAAAGTACCTTTAACCCATCTGAAATCTTTGCCTCTGGCTCCTTGAGTCTTGAAAACATAGCCACCTCCTCTGGAGATAAAGATTCTAAGACTCTCTCAAAGTCATTTCTAATATAATGCCCAAAAATTGACCTTAACACCACCTCTTCTGATACCCCTGTCTCAGAAGCAATATCCTTAATAGCATCCTCCAGAAGGCAAACCTCTAAGGCATACCCTTCTCTAGATCTCATCTCTTTATCAAAATCTTCATATAATTTTTTGTTACCACTTCTAGATATATATTCAAACACAACATAGTCTGCCATTTTTTCAGTTATCGCTTCATTCATGGCGGTATAAGATGGTTTTCCTAACCACTCCTTACTGGGAATTTCCACCCCTTTACTCTTGTAGATTGATGAGGCATGGCAAACCTCGTGAACAAAAATTCGAAGTAGTTTAAGAGGATCTAAGTTTTCAAAAACTTCAGAATTAAACTCAACATAGCCACTAATTACACGAGCGACACTCTGATCATTTTTGCTTTCTGGTAAATATGTTGAGAGTTCGCCAAGTACGACCTCAATTTTTCTTTTATACCTGAACAACTTTTCTTCACTCTGGTCCTTAGAAGATTTTCTATATATTTCAAGAAATATGTCTACCAGTACCCCTCTATCTACTGACTCTAACTTTTGATTTATAAGTTTTGTTTTTTGATCAAGATATTCATCTCTTTTACCAATAGCATCAAAATCTAACTCACCAGATGGTTTTACTGTTTCAAATTTTGGTGCAGGTGTTTTATTTCTAAAAAACATAAATTTTACCAATCCAATGTTCCACCAGTCTTGTACTCGGTCACACGTGTCTCGAAGAAATTCTTCTCTTTCGCTAGGTCTACCGCCTCACTCATCCAAGGGAATGGATTGTGTGATCCATATTGTATAGGCAGTCCCACACGTTGCAATCTGCGATCTGCAATGTGCTCGATATATTGTTTGAATCCATCAGCGTTGAGTCCAAATATTCCTTTAGGGAAAACATCTTGTGCAAATGTGTATTCCAACTGCACAGCTTCACGTATTAGGTTAATGATTCTAGCTTGGAATTCTGGTGTCCACAATTCTGGTTGCTCCTCCTTGATTGTGTTAATCATATCAATACCAAAATTCAAGTGAGCAGACTCGTCACGCATAATGTATTGTATCTGCTCTGCAGAACCAGGCAACTTGTTCTGGCGTTGGAATCCGAACATAACCGCAAATGATGAATAGAAGAATATACCTTCCATGATTAGCGAGAACACACAGATATTCTCCAAGAATTTCTGATCATTCTCAAATGTACCAGTCTTAAAGTCATTACGCATTATGCCCTCATTAAAACTAAGTATGAATTTGTCTTTGTTGTATATAGCATCCACCTCGCGATACATATTGAATATCTCTGAACCGTCCAGCCCGAGCGACTCCACAATGTATTGATAAGCCTGAGTGTGTATAGCCTCCTCATAAGCCTGACGTAGTAGATACATACGTGCCTCTGGAGATGTGATGTGTTTGTAGAATGCGAGCACTATGTTATTCGCTGCTATCGAGTCTGCTGTTGAGAAGAATCCAATAACCATCTTAAGAGCGTGTCTCTCGTCTGCTGTTAAGAAATTAGGATTCCTCCACTGCTCGATGTCTAGCTGCATCGATATCTCTGTCGGCAACCAGTGATTAGCATTACCAACATTATACGCATCCCAAGCAAATGTATGCTTGAGCGGGTGCAGTTGTATCACATCTGCATTTTTACCATTGATCAGTCTGCGATCATTAATAGACACACGCCCCGCATTACGATTGAGCGACTCCGCTATTTCCCCCACTACCACTGCACCAGTTGTTGTTCCATTGTTTGTACTTGGATTCATATTTCTTAGAATTATTTTTATTAATTTTAATAAGTGCCCACAAAAAGATTCCCACTTTTTATACTTCTAATTTTACCACTTTTTGACCTCATTTCAGCAGCCCCTTTTGTCAAGTTGGGGACAAAAAAGTCCTTATTTTACAAGCCTTAAAAAGCTATTCTTTTGAAACACCGGCTTCTTGTTTTGCTCTTTTTATCATAAACTCCACTGCTTCGTTTGTGTTAATATCTTCTATCTTTATATCGCTATGCTTAATACTAAAAACTCTATATATCTCATCAGCAAAAGCTTGTCCTATCATAGGAACACCCTCATAATCCATTACAATAACTTTAAATTTATCGAGCCCAACCAGAACACGTCTGGCTTGAGATCTAGATATATGCACGCCACCAATTATATACAATCTAACCCTTATTTCTGTTTTGTCGAAACCAAAATCACTACCAGATGTTAAATTAGTATACTTTTTAAAAACATCATTCAAATGCTGTTTATCTTTTATGTTTATAGAAAAAGTCACCTTTGTGCCTTGCTTTATACCTTTCACTTTATTTACAAAAATATCAGGTATAGTGTTATCAGCAATAAACTGATAGCCGTAACTGTCTAAAATAAAACTATCCCCTATTTTAGATGTAAAAAATATTCCCTCACCAGAATGTAACTTTGGTGCCGTTGTCATCTTTCCTTTCAATAGATCCTGTATGGCTTCTAACTCTCCATTCAGACGTCTTTTGTTCATTATATTTCTATACACCCCTACGCCCATATCGTCTACAATAAAAGATAACACATCACCCTCGAGGGCGACACTTATTTTTATCTTATCAGAAGTAGAATGCTCAATGGCATTATTGAGCATCTCAGAAAAAGCATAAGTAAAAATACTTTTAATATTTTCAGGTAAAGTGTTGAGTGTTAGGAAACTTTTCTCTATGTCATCCAAAACTTTGTGTTCTTCTAAGTTTTTATTAATCAAACTCTTAGAATAAATATTTTTAATTTGCCCCGAAAAGTCCTTGATCTTTTCTGGCAAAATATAAAAAGCCCCCCTAGTTGACCCGACTTTAAAAAGTTTCTTTTCTGAAACAAGAATAGACATTGTATTGGAAACATGTTGCCTACTAAAACCAAAGCTCTTTGCAATATCTGCAACAGAAATAGACCCTTCTTTTTTAACAGCAGATAATATATTTTCTTTTAAGCTCATATTGTAAATAGATTGTAAACTAATGCTTTTGTATTGTCAAGTAATTGTCAACTAAAGCTAAGGCTGGTCTATTTTACAAGCTCAAAATCATCTCTACACCACACCCAGAACTATCTATTTAAATAAGTAATACTCGCCTGCAATGCTGTTGCTATACATACCCACACCGTGTATGGCACGAGCAATAATGCTACCCATTTTGAATTAGGAAAAATATAATAAATCAAAGCCAAACATGATCCCAACACTAACAATATATCGAGCATCGCTAGTGGCAAGTTGCGTAGCCCAAACTGTATCGGTGTGAATACAAGATTCACAAAAAGATTGAACAAGAATATATAGAAAATATATTTAGGCCAAGACTCTGCAGCTGGTACAAAAAATGTTTTCCAAGTTGTATAAGCAAATGCAATAGCAATCATCACATACAGCACACTCCACACCTGCCCAAATACACTAGACTCCGGCGCCCACCCCGGCTTCACCAATTCCGTATACCACCCCCGTGTTGTGTTTGTGTTCATGAACTAAGTATATACTACCTTTTTGGTTTAATTATCGGTAATGGAGGATATGGTATAGCTTTTTCTTTTTTATTTATTTTCATAAAACATTAATAGTAACAAAATAACACAGAAGACTTGCAGCAACAAGGAACATCAGAAGAGATGTGTAGTTAAGAAAATTAAGGATTGTATTTCTTATGGTGACTGTTTTAGAATTAAGATTCCCAAAAGTAATATCTTTTATATATCTGCCTCCAAATGACACAGCTAAAAGATAACCTAATAGACTAACAAACAATGTGGAAGTTAATGAAACAAAAGAAATTACAAACAAAATCTTACAATGAAAATTTTGTATTTCTTTTATTTGACTAAACACTAAAGCTATAGCCCCTCCAGAAAGATAGATAATATTTTTCTCAAAAAGCTCAGCATTTTTAAACCTTGTTTCTTGTACTTTTTCGATAAACCTTAGAGTTTGATCGTCCATTTTTTACTGACACCCGTCGCAGGTTGCTTCTGGTGCGCGAGTTATGTTGTAGGCTGGCTTCTGAGCTACTGGTGCGGCACTCGGGTCACGCATAGCATTGAATGCTGGAGCGTGATTCACAACTGGCTGAACATTGATAACAGGAGTCGCAGCCTCGACCTTGATCTCTTGCACTGGTTGCAAGATTGATATTGGTGATGGAGTCATAGCAGGAGTCGGTGTCTGCTCTATACCTTTCACATCTGTTGTAGCTGTACCGCCACGCTTGTGAGTTGCTCCGAACTCAGCAGTCGAGACAGTAGACTTCTCAACTTGAGAAGCGCCGAGTGAGCGCAAGTAATATGTGGTCTTGAGACCCATCTTCCAAGCATACTCATAGATGTTAGCAAGCTCGCGTCCTGATGTACCACTGTAGTAGATGTTGAGTGATTGAGACTGGTCTATCCATTTGCCACGGAATGCAGCAGTACGAATGAGCCACTTCGGATCTATTTCGAATACCTCTTTGTATTTCTCTTTTACATCTTGAGGGATGGCTGCAATATTCTTAACACTACCGTCGTGATATTTGAGTTGTCCTAACACTTCATAATCCCACAGACCACGATTCTTAAGATCTTGGACTAGATATGGGTTGATAACAATAAAGTCACCGTTCATGTTAGCCTTCACATAAATATTCTTATATATAGGCTCGATACATGGTATTGTTCCAACAATGTTTGAAATGGTTGCGGTTGGAGCAATAGCCATACAGTTGCTGTTACGCATTCCGAATTGCTTGATGGCTTGGCGTACTGGTGTCCAATCTAACTTGCCGGTCTTGGTAACGTCGATGACGTCATGTCTCGCCTCCTCTAATAACTTGAGTGTGTCTTGAGGAAGAAGACCTCTATCCCATTTAGATCCAGCAAATGTTGAATAGGCACCACGCTCACGAGCAAGGTCGGTACTTGCAAGTATTGCATTATAGCTGATCACCTCCATTGACTCGTCTGAGAATATAACCGCATCCTCTGAATCAAAGTTAATATCTAGCTTGTACAGTGCATCGTGGAATCCCATCACACCCAATCCAACTGGTCTGTGGCGCATGTTACTTGTCTTAGCCTCAACTGTTGGGTAATAATTAACATCGATAACATTGTCTAGCATTCTCATCGCAGTCTTGATAGTCTCGGCTACCATCGCTTTGTCGAATACACCATTAACAACGTGAACTTCATAGTTGAATGAGCCGAGGTTACATACTGCCGTCTCCTCCAGATTGTTATTAAGTGTGATCTCGGTACAAAGATTAGAGTTGCGGACAATACCAACATGATCTTGAGGTGAGCGAACATTAGAAGGATCCTTCCATGTTACCCATGGATGCCCTGTCTCGTACAGCATTGTGATGTGCTTCTTCCAAAGATCACGTGCCTTCATCTTTTTGAAAAGCTTGATCTCACCACGCTCTGCAGCGGCCTCATAGTTCTCATAATTCTTTGTGAACTCTGCACCATATGACTCGGTTAATAGAGGAACTTCTTCTGGAGAAAATAGATACCAGTCCCCATCAATAGCTACACGATTCATGAATATGTCTGATATCCAAAGAGCGGTGTTCATGTCATGAGTACGACGTCTCTCGTCACCTGTATTCTTGCGAAGCTCAAGGAATTCCTCTACGTCATAATGCCAGTTCTCAAGGTATACACAAGCAGCGCCACGGCGGCGACCCGAGCGATTGATAGCAACAGTAGAAGAGTCAGCAATCTTTAGGAATGGGATAATACCATTAGACTTGATACCAGTACCCTTCACTAATGCGCCACTAGCACGTACCCATGTCCAATTCGTACCGATTCCTCCTGCGTATTTACTTAGTTGAGCATTGTCTCCATACACCTTGTATATACTCTCTAGGCTGTCTCCTACACTGTTGAGGTAGCAAGACGACAATTGTGCATGATGTGTACCAGCATGGAAAAGAGTTGGAGATGATGGAACAAAACGTGTAGCCGACATAACATTGTAGAACTCTACAGCGCGAGCATTTCTATCTTCTGGCTTCTCCCCTAAGGCAACACCCATAGCTACACGCATCCAGAATCCTTGGAGGTCTTCTAATATCTTGCCTGTTGCGTTGGTGTCTCTATAGAAATATCTCTCATACAAAGTCTGAGTACCCATGTACATCATGATCTCGTCACGAGAGTAGTCCAGTGTCTTAGCAAGAGAGTCCAAGTCGAAACTAAGCATCCCTTCGTCCAAATACCCCTTCTCAACTCCGAACTTAACATTGCGAACAAAAGCTGCACGCAATTTAGAGTGCAATGATGAGTGGTCTTTTACTTTCTCTCCTATGAACTCGCTGTATACATCACGCATCAGTAGGCGTGATGCAACATATGAATATGCTGGGTCCAGCTCAATCATGCTGCGCACCACCATCACCAATGCCTTTGACACCTCCTTAGTTGAGATACCGTCATACACCTCTAGTTTGATCTGATTAACAATCTTCTCAACGTCTATCTCTTTCTCATAACCTGCAATATAGTAGGAAATATTTTTTCTGATTTTATTCTCTGAGAATCCTTCTACTCTACCATCACGCTTTGTAACTTTTAATTTGTTCTCTTCTAGTTTCTCTAGGTCTTCTTCTTTTTTCTCAGCACGTATCTTCTCATGCTCATAACGATAAATGATGTACTCCTTAGCAACATCAAAGTACCCGACAGCCATGATGTATTTCTCAACTAGGTCTTGTATGTGCTCTACTGATGGCACGTACTCATCGCGACCCATAGCCTCGAGAGCTAATTCTTTTTCTACTAATTCAGAGATTTGCTTTGCGATGTCAGCATGCTCCTCACGCGTAACTTGTATGAAAGCTTTCTTAACAGCGTTCTCTATTTTTGTAATCTCAAAAGGAACAAGGTCACCATTTCTTTTTTTAATGTTTGTAATTGAAGACATATTGCAAGTTTTTATTTTCTAATGATGTAATTTTACACCTGTAAAAAAATAATTGCACAACATGTTCCAAAAAAGTAAATAGTCTACAAAAATAACTGTACAATAGAAACTCAATTTGTAAAGTAACAGATAAATATTAACCCAAAAACTTTTTATCTCTCAATAATTTGTGATAATTAATAGCAAATCTATGTGACTCATAATTCGCCAAAAGTATAGCCTTCTCATACTTTTTGATATGTGGATAATTGGTCAAAATGTCCCTCGCTTTGTGGCTTTTGTCCTTCACTACGGCACATGTCTGCACCTGTATACCCATCGCCGCGAGCGCCTCCTCACCTGCTGACTTCTGCCCTTCTCCACCGTCGAATACCACCAGGTCTGGCATTTGCCATTCAGAGTGTTCGAATCTTCTTCTCATCATGTCTCGTATACCTTGATAGTCATCATTTACTTTTTCATCCAATTTAAACTTTCTATATTCATCAGTTGCCTTCTTGCCATTGATCACAACAGTCATAACTCCAACACGACTGCTACCTGATATATGTGCTACGTCATAACTTTCTATTCTAAAGTTTTTATTTTTAAAATCTAAAATATCATCATTCTTGATCAGGGACACATCTTTGATATGATCTAATGCAAACAATGTATTTCTAACGCGTGCAGCCTTTTCAAACTCCATACTTTTAGAATATTGATTCATTTGTTTCTCTAAGTCTCTAACTACGGACTCACGTTTGCCTTCGAACAAGTTTTTAATATTCTTAATTGTATTCTTGTACTCATCTTTGCTGATGAGGCCGACACAAGTACCAGGACATAGCTTGATAGACGCATTGAAGCATGGCTTGTTCTGACCCAGCTCACACTTATCTCTAAATGGGAACATCTTTCTGATTATTCTTATCGCCTCCTTGATCTGACTCGCACTAGAGAATGGCCCATACACCTTATCCACCTTCTCAATGCTGCCATCGGCTACAAATCTCTTCTCATATTCACGCATGCGCATGGTGAGAATTCTCGGATAATCCTCCTTGGTTATGACTACACATGTGTATGTCTTGTTATCTTTTTCCTTGGCATTAAAAATCGGCTGATGCTTCTTGATCAGTACGTTTTCTAACAACAATGCCTCCAGCACACTCCCTGTCACTTGATATGTAACAGTGTCCGCCGCCAACACCATGTTCACAATACGCAGCCCCCTAGTCTCAGCAAGGTCCTTTGCAAAATAGGACATAGTTCTATCCTTCAAATTGGTCGCCTTACCAATATACAAAATATTCCCATCTTTATCTTTCCAAAAGTAAACTCCTGGAGAATCTGGCAATTTTAATTTTGCTAAGTCTTGCTTTTTCACGGATTGTATTGTACAATAAATTCTTCCCCGCGTAAACACGCGAGGATGTGCCAAGAAACAAGGAGCGATTATGGCAGCTACGGTTAGTTACGAAAATGGTTTCTGGGTTGTCACAAGAAGTGACGCCCGCACCTTCCGTCTATCGAAAGAGAACGACGCGATCTCGCAATTAGCGACCGACGGGCACACTATACCCAAAGCACAAAGCATGGTAGCTGAGTCTCGGGCAATGTGGCGAAAGCAAAACGGTATTCAAAAACCAAGTCAAACAACCAGAATCAAATCCACAAAACGTGGTAGCTGGAGAATGCCGGCAACACGGTAAAACCCTGCCAAGACCTGCGAACAAGGCGCTCAAAAGGCGCCTTTTCTATTTGTTATTTTTCTTAAACTCTTTATCTTTCTGTAGAACTTTCTTTAAGTATTTTGCTGTATAACCAACACCTGCCCCAGCAATATATTCTGGTGTTCCGCTTGCAACTAACTTACCTCCACCTATTCCTCCGTCTGGACCAATATCTATTATGTAATCTGCGCATTTGACTATGTCTAAGTTGTGCTCGATTAATACTACAGTATTACCTTTATCTACTAACTTATTAAGTATCTCAATCAGCTTAGCGATGTCGTCATAATGAAGACCAATAGACGGCTCATCTAGAAGATATATAGTCTTCTCAACGTGGGGCCTGTAGAGCTCGCTACTAATCTTCACACGTTGCGCCTCACCGCCTGAGAGAGTGGTTGCTGATTGACCCAACTCCAAGTACCCGAGACCTACGTCATTAAGAGTCTTGATACGATCATGTATTGCTGGTATGTCGTTAAAGAATTCCAAAGCCTCCTCAACAGTCATGCGTAATATATCGTAAATATTTTTACCTTTCCATTTTACTTCTAAGGTCTCCTTCATGAATCTCTTGCCCATACATACATCACAAGTAACATACACTGTCGGCAAGAAATGCATCTCTACGGCTATCTCTCCATTGCCTTGGCAGGCTTCACATCTACCACCCTTCACATTAAAAGAGAATCTACTCGCCTTCCACCCACGGAGCCTAGCCTCCTCACTCTCGGCGAACAAGTCACGTATATGAGTCCATGCACCTGTATATGTAGCAGGATTAGACCTGGGTGTGCGCCCAATTGGAGACTGGTCAATAAGCACAACACGAGAAAGATATTCAGAACCTGTAAAGCTCTCACAATTAAATATCTTCGCAGTTCTCTGCTTCTTCTCTAGTCTTGCCAGTAAATTGCGATGCAATATCTCATACATGAATGAGCTCTTGCCTGATCCTGATACACCAGTAATAACATTGAATCTGCCTAATGGCATCTTCACATCTAAATTTTTAATATTAAAAACATTACCACCTTTTACTTTTATTTCCCCAGCTTCTCTATTTCTCCTTTCATTAGGAACTTCTATATGCTTCTCTCCCCTTAGATAAGCAAGAGTGGATGAGCCGGACTTATTCTTTGGTGCAGTTAATAACTCGTCCAAGTAACCAGAAGCCACAACATTGCCACCGTGCACTCCTGCACCAGGACCAATGTCTACAATGTAGTCACTCGCATATATAGTGTCCTCGTCATGCTCAACAACAATAATGGTGTTACCCATGTCGCGCAGCTTGGTTAATGTTTCTATTAGGAGGTCATTATCTTTCTGATGCAGTCCTATTGTCGGCTCGTCGAGCACATACAATGCACCCACGAGTTGCGATCCTAATTGTGAGGCTAGTCTAATACGCTGGGCCTCACCACCTGAGAGGGTGTCAGCTTTACGATTCAACTGCAAATAAGACAGACCCACATTCAACATGAACTCAAGTCTAGATTGTATCTCCTTGATAACCACACTCGCTATCTCCATTTCTTTTTCTGTAAGAGGCAGTCCCGCGAAATACTCTTTCGCTTTTTCTATAGTTAAGTCAGTAATGTCTACAATGTTAATCTTGTTGGTGTCGTCCAAGAACACATTTAGCGACTCCTTGCGCAAGCGCTTGCCTTCACAATCCTCACAAGCATCTAGCCCTCCGAAGTATTTGGTCCCAAGTCCATTGCAAGTTGAACAGGCTCCATATGGCGAGTTAAATGAGAACAATCTTGGCTCTATCTCAGGAAAAGAGAATCCGCAATTAGAACATGAGAACTTGCTACTCATTATTGTCTTCTCTCCTAATATATCTATCTCAACTAGCCCCTCTGACTCATGTATAGCTCTCTCAACTGACTCCGCGAGGCGCATCATAGCATCCTTATTCCTATTCTTATCCTTAAAGTCGTCAATTAATATTGAGTCCACCAAGAGCGCTATGTCATGCTTTTTATTTTTATCTAAGACTATCTGCTCACGCAGGCTTTTACGCTCGCCGTCCACTATTACTTCTGTGAAGCCTCTACCTAGAGCATCGTATAGCATCTGATAATATTCGCCCTTGCGACCGCGCACAATAGGAGAAAGTATATGCACCTCTGCCTCGCTCCACTCTACACCCATAAGATTCTGATTAACTTTTTTATAGTCTATTTTCTTAACCTTGGTAGTTATAAAGTTAATAATCTCCTCATTACTTAGCTTTTGAATTTTAGAACCACAGTCTACACAGTAAGGCTTACCCACTCTCGCATACAGAACACGAAGGTAGTCATATATCTCAGTTATGGTTGCTACTGTCGAGCGTGGATTGCGTCCTGCTGACTTCTGGTCTATTGATATAGCAGGCGAAAGACCTGATATCTCGTCCACATCAGGCTTCTGCATTTGATTGAGGAATTGTCTTGCGTATGCCGACAAGCTCTCCACATATCTGCGCTGCCCTTCGGCAAAAATAGTATCAAAAGCGAGAGATGACTTGCCCGAGCCAGACAGACCAGTAAAAACAGTCATCGAGTTACGAGGTAGCTCGACTGTAATATTCTTAAGGTTGTGAGTCCTGGCACCCTTAACTATTATTTTCTCAACTGGCTTATGATCTTTTTTAGACATAAATAATTACGTGGATTATAACACAAAAACAAAAGGCCCGCGCGAACGCGAGCCCTTGGCTACAAGTACTGCCACTACTTGTACTTGGTTGTGCTAATAAGTGGACCTATTGCAACAACCAAAAGAATTAGCATTAGCAGCACCCAAAATACAGTATAGAGTACAGCAAGCGCTAACCCGTGGTATTCGTTAGGCAGAAGCCCGGCGATCGAGTTCAGTACTCGATCGATGTAACCATAGATCTCAAACAGCATAGACCCGCCTTTCAGTTAATTTGCCTCGGTATGTTGCGAAAGAAGATTTGCTTGATGACCCACAAGACAAGCCAGGTTACCAAGAACCCACCAGCCAACGCTGACGGCAGCGCTAACCACTTGGAGCTGCCTGGCATCATGAGACCCCAGACCAGAACACCAACGGTCGCGAACATGACGATCGACAGAACCAAGAAAAGGTTTGCCTTCACGGTTCTAGAGATACGATTGCCGCTGTACAGTCCAGCTACGACAAGCATAGCCAGAACTTCGAGCGCAAACACTGTCAGAAGAATATTCATGTGCGCCTCCCTGTGAGGTAAAACCAGAATGCGGCCGGCACGCCGACCGTAACGAACAAAGCCAACACCAGGCAGCTGGCAAAATGCCAGGCACCTTGTATTGGTGACGAATGCGCAATCAGGTACCAGATGGCCCCGATTAGAAAAAAGATAAGAACTAACTTTTTCACAACGCCCTCCTTGAGCAACAAGTTCAGACTATAATATACAACAAAAGCTTGGTTTGGTCAACCAAGCTTTTGTTGTATAGGGTTCCGAAGATTATAAATTAAACAGTATGATTATTTTATAGTTAATGTCTTCAAGATTTCTCCCACCTCTTTGTTGTTAGCCTTTTTAGACTCAACAACTAGTAGCCACTCTCCATTTTTCTCTGGAGCGATATGCCACTCTGTCATTGCAGTTCCTGCAGTCATCCAGCTAGCTTCCCCGTATACAGCTGTTGTTGGAGCTGATACAGTAGGCACCGCTTTAGTTATTACCTCTGCTAAGTAGTCAGCAGCAGAGTATCCTCTACCACCTTCGTAACTTACATAGATAGTCGCTAGAGTGTTGCTCGCATTTTTAACTACAAAATATCTCGACTTGTTTCCTGTGCCTTGCTCTACAGAATAGGCTGCATTGTAATCAAAAGTTACTTTTGCAGTAGTTGTTCCTTCGAAGTTAGCAGAAACATCACCGCTAAATGTCTTTGTTGCCATCTTCTCCTCGCTCACAACATTTACATCATCAGCAAGCCTGCTGTTCATAAATGCGCGAACTCCTTTGGCAACCAAGTATCCAGCTGCTAACCCCAATACAACGTACAGGGCTAGACTTACATACATCTTCCAATTGGTTTTCATGTTTTCTTGAGATCAGTTTTTATACTATGGCTGACCTACAAGATAGAGTATAGCAATAATGTTCGATGTCTAACAGTTTGACACTAATCCTCTATTGTTTTGTTATTGAACTGTTACGTTAGTCTTATTTTCTCTGTGATGACCCATTCTTTTGCCTTTACCGTCTTTGAATTTGGTCTGCATAGTAGCGAGTCTCTTGTCAGCTTGGGTTTGGGTAATTGTGCCAGCACTAACCAGCTCCTGCATTTTAGTTTTCATCTCTGCTTGACGTGCAGCGTCTAACTTAGCCTGAAGATCTGTCTCTGATATACCTTTTTCTTTTGCTAAGTCTTGTAAAGTTTTGCCTTCGGCCCAAGCGTTCTTGACGTCATCAACTGACACTCCTAATATACTTGCCTCCTGTGTGAACCTAGCTGACAAGTTGCTTGCTGTCATGTTCATGTCCTCCATATGTGCCGAAGCTATCATTGCACCACCTACTGAAAGTGACGCGAAAGTTAATAATATTTTTCTTGTGCTTTTCATATTTTAGTTTGTTGAATTATTGAGTTTCTTTTTGAGAGCGTCCTCTCTAAACTTTATTACAAAGCTATCTTGGGAATATTTCAACTTGTCTTTCGATATGAATAAAAGTTGTAGTTGGCGCAGCCATGCCTCGCATAAAAGGCTTCTTGTATACAACATCAACAGTATCGAATCTATTCCTCATCAACATGTCATGCATTCTATCGTGGAACATTAACTTATCTACAAAATAAGACAAACACGACACAGTCAAAATTATAGACAAGAACACAACAAGGCTAGGCCACCTGTATGCAAAAGTAAATCTGCGACTCAACACTTCAACCAACACCATGCCAACCAGTGAGAAGACTATTATTAGTATTGGTAATGTATCTAAATTAAAAAACAAATCCCTCATACCAAAGCTTGGTGGGCCATTACGTCTTGCCAAGAATACTAGCAAGCTAAGCGCATAGATAACACAAAGCATCAACATAAAAATAAACACCGCCATGGCGCCTGTGCGCAAAATAAAATGAGAACGAGGTATCATTTTTATCTTATTCTCTTGTACTAATTTTTCTACATTATGCAAGATTTGATTCATAATTTTTACTTTTTTCTAATATGCTTTTCAGGCGCTGTTTAGCGCGACTGAGCCTCACGCCTACTGTGGACTTTGGTATTTTTAATATTTGAGATATTTCTTCATAGTCCAAGTCTTCATAGAAGAATAGAATAATCACCTCCCTATACTTGGACTCTAATTCTGATAAATGCAAATCAATTAACTCCTTGTTCTCGCGCAAAAGCGTCTTGTCTTCTGCATTCTCTTTGGCCAAAAGATACGGGATAAAAGTGTCTATATCTATAAAGCTAATATCTTTTGGCTTATTCTTCTTAAGAAAGTTAATTGACTCATTGTGCGCGATACGATAAATCCAAGAATTAAAACTAAGAGAGTCATCATAAGTATTAAGATATATATAGCTTTTGGCAAATACATTTTGAACTACGTCGTCGAGGTCGTCCCTGTCCCAGATGAACTTTTTGATATATCTAGAGATTTTTTCTTCATATCTAAGAACGATCTCAGAAAAAAGATCTTTACGCCCTTGCCTGATTAGATTCACCAATTCTTGATCAGTCATATCGCTCACCTTCTTATTACAACACAAAGTAGAAAATATTTCACTAATTATCTTTTTCTTTGGAATATCTTTCTTTTAGAAGCTTGATCTCGTCGCGAAGTATAGCCGCAGTCTCGAAGTCCAGCACTTTTACAGCCTCTTTCATCTGATCCTCTTTTAATTTGATCAATTTGTTCGGGTTCTTTTTGAACAGCTTCTCATCTATAGATAGCTCCCCAGCAACAGCCTTATCATGATCCTTTTTAAGTCGGTCTGTAATGTCAGCAATATTCTTTTTAATTGTCTTAGGAGTGATGCCATGCTCTTTGTTATAGTCAGTCTGTATCTTGCGGCGGCGATTGGTCTCGGCTATTGCTCTATCGAGTGAGCCGGTCATATTGTCAGCGTATAATATTACCCTACCATTCTCATTACGAGCAGCACGACCAATTGTCTGTATCAGCGATGTCTCACTTCTTAGGAATCCTTCTTTGTCTGCATCCAATATTCCAATCAATGACACTTCAGGAAGATCTAATCCTTCACGAAGAAGATTCACTCCAACTAAGCAGTCGAACTCCCCTTTGCGTAACCTGGTTAATATCTCGATACGTTCAATAGTCTTCACATCGCTGTGTAGATATTCTGCCTTGAGGCCTTGCTCACGCAAATACTCAGCCAAGTTCTCAGCCATTTTCTTGGTAAGTGTTGTAGCTAGCACTCTGCCACCCTTCTTAATCTCTTTGACTGACTCATCGATAAAGTCATGTACCTGACCTTTATAAGACCCACCTTCGCGAACTGGGCGCACCAAAAGCTCTGGGTCAACGAGACCCGTTGGGCGTATTATCTGCTGCACTATCTGCTCACTCTCAGTTCGCTCGTACTCTGCTGGAGTAGCTGACACATATATAGTCTGCCCCACTCTCTCCTCGAACTCTTTGTATTGTAGAGGCCTGTTATCCTTTGCACTAGGCAAGCGGAATCCAAAATCAACCAGATTCTGCTTACGTGACTGATCCCCTGCATACATAGCGCGCAATTGTGGTAGTGTCACATGTGACTCGTCTATTACAGTTAAGAATTCTGGGTTACCATTTTTATCATGAGGAAAATATGATAACAATGTCTCAGCTGGCTCACCAGCGGCCTTGCCTGCAAAGTGACGCGAATAGTTCTCAATACCCTGGCAGAATCCTATCTCACGTATCATGGCGAGGTCATAAGTGGTACGTCTTTTTAACCTTTCAGCTTCTAATATTTTACCCTCTTTGTCGAACTCTTTTAGTCTAGACTTGAGCTCATCCTCGATCAACTTAATAGCGCGAGTACGAGACTCGGCGTCACTCACATAATGCTTGGCCGGGAAAATAAAATAATCCTCCACCACACTCAACTCTTTCATCGATACCGGATCAGTGATTGCTATACGTGATACCTTGCCAGCAAAGATTTCAATCTGGACCATATGCGTCTCACTGATTGGCATTATGTCTATACGATTACCAATAGCGCGGAATGTTCCAGGCGAGAGGTCAGCATTAGTGCGTTCATAATAAATAGATATAAAAGCGCTCATGAGGTCAACCTTGCTCGCGCTCATGCCTACATATATTCTCTTGTTCACTTTCTCATATTCAACCGGCGAACCCAAACCATAAATACAAGACACAGACGCAACTATTATTGTGTCACTTCTGGTTAATAGTGCCTGAGTGGACGCATGACGGAGACGCTCTATCTCTTCGTTGATCTGTGCATCTTTTTCTATATATGTGTCCGTCGCTGCTATGTATGCCTCTGGCTGATAATAATCATAATAAGATACGAAATAATGCACCGCTGCATCAGGGAAAAAGTCTCTTAGCTCCTGCGCTAGTTGTGCTGCGAGTGTCTTGTTGTGTGCTATCACTAGTGTAGGCTTTTGTATTTGATCGATAACATTTGCAATAGTAAATGTCTTACCAGTTCCAGTTGCACCGAGCAAGGTCTGCTTACGCATACCTTTTTTCAAACCAGAGACCAGGCCCTCTATAGCTTTTGGTTGATCACCAGCTGGAGTAAATCCTTTTATTTCAAATTTATTTTTAGAATAAGCCATGAATATTTTGAGATTATAACATGAAAAGGCGGCCGCTACGCGGCCGCCTTTTCTACAAACTCTTACACAAAAGTTATTGAGTTACCAGTCTTGTTACCACGACCAGTACGACCAATACGATGTATATATGTCTCGTAATTGTTCGGAAGGTCAAAGTTAATCACATGGCTAATGTCTGGTATATCTATACCACGCGCAGCAACGTCAGTTGCAATCAATATGTGTGCACGCCCTGTAGAGAGAGCCTCAACTGCGCGTTCGCGTTCACGATTACGCATATCACCATGCAGCGCTACAGCTACGAATCCACGAGCACGCAATTCACGAGCCAGCTCATCTACACTACGTTTTGTCTCACGGAAAATTATAACCTTATTAGCTTCAGGTTTTGTCAAAATATCATGTAGAACGTTTATCTTTTCATCACGTTCACGAGCCTTCACAACTGTCTGCTCAACACTGCTTGATGTATCACGAGCCTTCACAGTCACACTCACCGGATCACGCAAGAAGTCGCCACAGAGTCTACGTACCTCTGCTGACAATGTCGCCGAGAAGAATAGCGCTTGCTTTTCTATTGGCATAGCCCCCAATATCTCACGCATGTCCCCAACGAATCCCATGTCTAACATGCGATCTGCTTCGTCTAGAACAATAGTATTGTAGTCATTCATTCTAATCTTGTTTCTAGCGATCAAGTCTTTCACACGACCAGGAGTACCTATAACAAGATGAACGCCGCGAGATAGTTCACTGATCTGGCGATATATTGGTGATCCACCAACACATGTCACTGACCACAATCTCATACCTTTTGAAAAAGCCCTGAACTCATCTTCTATCTGTTGAGCTAACTCACGAGTAGGAGCGAGCACCATTGCTTTGTGATTCCTGTCTGCAACCAGCTTGTTAATAATTGGGATAAGAAAAGCTGCAGTCTTACCAGTACCGGTACTAGCAATACCAATAACATCACGCCCTGTTAACGCAACAGGAATGGACTGATCTTGTATTGGTGATGGCTTGTCGAAACCTTTTTCTATAAGATTCTTAGCCAAATGCTCATGCACACCAAAATCCAAGAAAGTGTGCTTTGGAACATAACTCTCTACTTCTTTTGCTGAGGTAGCTTTGTTAATAAAAAGCTTCTCATCTATATAGTCTTTTTTAAATGACCTTTTTGCATTAAATGGACGTGGTGCAGATGATCTAGCTCCACCAAACCTAGATCCTCCGGATCTGGGTCTCGAGCTATAACCACCTCTACTTTGTCCTTCTCTTCTTCCACCATCTTTTCTGTCCGAGCTAGAGCGCGGAGAAAAAGATCTCTTTGTTGTATATGTATTCACGTATTTTGTATTATTTGGGTTTAATTGTGCCAGCCTCTATAGTTTTAAAATCGCGGGCTTTCATGACTATCATTACAATAAAACTTACAAATGATACTCATATAGATATTTCAAATAATAAATCTATTATAACAAATATATGCTATTTTGTCAAATTACAATCTATCTTGTTCTAACTATCTGCACGCCAGGGGCGCAGTCACCCCAGATGTCTGGCTTGGTTATTTTGACTTCTACACTCGCTACAATATTGTGAGTCAGAACTTTTTTAGCCATATCTTCGGCCAAGCTCTCAAGTAAATCATGATGATTACCATTCACCACTTCTTGTATAACTTTTCTTATGAATTCATAGTTAAAAGTATCAGCAAGCTTGTCAGTGTCCCCGCTTTTATTCTTGACCACATCCGCATATACACTCACTACAAATCTCTGAGGCTTATAATGCTCCTCTTTGTAATACCCATGCTTAGCAATCAATGTATAATTCTCAATAAATACCCGGTCCATAATCAAGATTATAACATCGGTATCAAATTTTGACATTTACCAACAACAGCTGCTAGGATGAAGTCTGGACCATTGTAAAGGAGGACATCATGTCCAGACACAGATTCTACCCAGTTATTCACTGCCTAAGTTACTGGAATAACGGTGGGGCCAAGCACGCCATAGACAATACACGTGTTGCGCTCGATAATGGCGCGGACGGTGTAATGCTCATCGGTCACGAACTCGGACACCAAGACCTATGCAACACACACAATGCTGTACGGGGGCAATTCCCTACTGCTTGGATCGGGGTCAACTTTCTCGACATCCCGGCGAACTCTGCAAACTTTAACGCACTCGAGCGGGCACTTAATTGCATCGAGGCTAATGCCATCTGGCTAAACGGTTTGGCATATCAGGAACTCACCAGCCTTGAGTGCGAAGTGTTCGCTGGTGTTGCGTTCAAATATCTGAATCCAAATCCAAGCGATCATCAACTTGCAAAAGAGGTGTCTCTTGCGATTGATTTCGCAAACACCATCACTACTTCTGGCGACAAGACTGGTTCTACGCCTAGCATCGACAAGTTGAAGCGTATTGCAGATCTCGTTAGCGAGCAAAATCCTATCGCTGTAGCAAGTGGTGTTGACGCTACGAACGTTCTCGAGATGAAGCAACACGTGCAAACATTTCTTGTTGCGAGCAGTATCTCTGTCCGCTATGGGCAGACTGAGCACTTAGCACCAAAAAAAGTTGAGTGGCTAGGTCACCTCATACACTTCGGCTGACCAGAATCTGCCGCACCCGGCCCGTACCACACGGGCCGTTTTTATATGAAAAATAAAAAGTCTGAAACATCTCGAGAGTGTCTCAGACTTGAGTGTTTCTGGCGGGCGGCACTCTTAGGCGGTGCCTACCCGCCGTGGGGGGGGTGGTTTTTCGTCCTATTAAAAAGCAGGACTAAACTTTTCCCCACTGGTTAGTTTGCCTATTTTATGATCACGCTTTCATTTCAACCACGTGGAGCATCCAGGTACTAGAGCGTGACCTAAATTAAGATTAACACAAATATGCGCAGATGACGGGACTCGGTCACAAAACATATTCCGCTACGCTTCATTGTTTCGCGACCCCGTATTCTCGTCCCGACGCATATGACTTTGGTCATATGCTCTATTACTTTGCTGTAAAACAAAAATCCAAGAAAGAATCTTGGATTTTTGTTTTATGCGCAGATGACGGGACTCGAACCCGCAACCTCCCGCGTGACAGGCGGGTGCTCTAACCAGTTGAGCTACATCTGCAAGTTAGTAAATGATAACACAGATTTGTGATATTTTAAAGGGGGCAAATAAGTTATAAATTTATAACCTCTTTGGTCTCGTCGTACTCGAACTTGTGCACGAACTCCTCAGCACTATAGGCCAAAAAAGATCCTATTATTGCGCCAAGTATAATGACAGTCTTAGCTACTCCGGGCTTACCTTCATTAAGATGAATTACAAAATCGGACAAAGCAACAAATACAAACGAAGCAGCAGCAATAGCCATCATAATCGACGGCACCACGAAACTAGAAAGCTTGATCACCAACATCATACCCACCAGCATACACGCACTCGAAAGCCCTGTGATAAGAGTTAGCTTCTGAGAAGAGAAATATTTCCTATATCTCTCGGCTATACCTGACATCATTGGCACATGATGAACAGCAATAGCGATGGAGACTATTAACCCTGCGACATCACTAGTCATATAAGCCAAAGTTATAGCCACACCATCAGTCACAGCGTGCACAGCCTGACCCAGGAACATGGTCGAAGTTTTGACTTCATTGTGTGAGTGATGACCATGCGTCTCACCATGCTCATGCGAGTGAGTAAGCCACAGCAATACTACAAAGAATAATAATGATCCCAGGAACGCTAGTCCGCCCTCCTCCCCAGTAGAATACACCTCGGGCAATAAGTGTAGAGATGCGATACCAAGCATAACGCCGAGTGCAACAGCAATTACAAATCTAAAACCCAAAGAGTTCTCTTTGAAGAACTTTGGAATAAAGCTAACGAAAAATATAACCAGGAAGACTATGCTAACTATTGAAATAATTGGATATAACATAATTTAAGTTTACAGTATTATTTTAAAATAAAAACTTATTAGCGAACTAGTCTCTTTCTACAAATTCTTTAAATCTTTGCATGTCGGATGACGAACCCAGGGTGTGTATTTGATAATGATTAAATACGCTTACAACTACTTGCTTAGGAATACCCCACTCCTCTCCTGTTCTTGGGTGCTTTTCTACATAACCATCCCCTGAAATACGATTGACCACTGCATCGGAATTTCTTAGGCTCTCGTCGTATTCCGGAGCCAAAAGATTTTGATCTTTTTGTTTTCCAATTCTAAACAACGCTTCAGACAAAGGCCTATCCATATCGTCGGAATATTCTCCAGAAGAAGAATCTTCTATGGGATTATGAATATCCAAAACAACAGCGTAAGTATTTGCACCATAACGTCTAATAAACATACGATTCGAGCTAAAATTATATACCCCTTCAATACTGTTAAGAGTTTCAAAATTTGGCTTCATTGGCTTAAATGTGTCATTCTTAAATTCAGCGTCGGAGTTATGGTATACAATCTCCTTAAATTTGCTATCAGGAAAAATTGTTCCAATATATTTAGAATACTGCTCCTTGGTGCCAATCGATGCTAATTCTGGATGTTGGTCGAACACAAAATCAACCCCTTCCTTTATCGGAGTTTTTTCAATCTTATTTTCAGCTATTGTAGTATTTGATGGTGAACGCTCCATATCACTATTTTAACTTAAAAATTAATTCTTTAATAATTTGTTGTTCTTAAACTTTATTTAAATCAACAAACCGGCGAGGATTCGGTCACGAAACATATTCCTCTATTGCTTATTTGCGGGCCCACGAGGATTCGGCCAGTCTCGCATACACTTTTCTTTTCGTTCTTTGAACTCAATAAAAATGTTGCTCCTCGGCCCAATATTCTCATCCTCACAAAAAGTGATCTCTATCACTTTTTTTGCGGGCCCACGAGGATTCGAACCTCGGTCAACGGTTTTGGAGACCGGTATACTACCACTGTACGATAGGCCCTTATTTGAATTACTAACCATTGCATTCTAACAAAAAAATAGGTTGTTGAACAGAAAAAGAAAGCGCCCTCAACCTTTCGGCTAGAGGGCGCCATGAGCGCACTATTCATCCAGGAACGCGATCGTCTTCTTGCTGCAACCACCAAGGACGAGTGTCTCTGTGGCGACGAGTTGAGGCAGAATCCTCTTTGATTTCTTTTGCCTCAGCAATCACCATCTCCATAGCCTCTCGCATCAAATCTCGATTTTTCTGCGAGACATTCCTAGATAATGCATCTCGGTTATAGGCTGAGAAAGTAAGCTCAAGCGCATCTTCCTCAGAATGCCCCTCAGCGAGCTTTGACTCGAAGGCTTTGACTAGATATTCAAGGCACTCAACAGCGCAGCCCAAATTACTGGTCTCGCGGCCTCTCCAATCAAAAAACCCGCAATCTTGCTGATACACTCTCTTGATTTTGTTTTCTGCCCGCCCAAGAATGCCTTTGGTGGCAGTGTATTGCTTTGCCATAACCGGCTCCTTTCGTGGTTGAGGTCTGTACTGATCCATATCTTAACACTTTTATATATAAAAGTCAAGGTTAGTTGTGGATAAGAAAAACCTTGCTAACGCAAGGTTTTTCTTATTATAAAATCTTTATTTCTTAGACTCCTTGAAGGCAACGTGCTTGCGAAGAGTTTTAGAATATTTCTTAAGCTCAATCTTACGAGTTACTTTCTTTTTATTTTTTGTGGTGTAAATAACCTGACCAGATTCTTTGTTGGTTATTTTGATTAGGCGGTCTTGTGACATAGTTCTAGTATATTACTATATTTTGAGCCTCTCTGCAAGATAGGACTTCAAATCTTCAATCTTCACCCTTGCCTGCTCCATGGTGTCCCTATCACGCACGCCCACGCATCCATCAGTCTCAATTGTGTCAAAATCTACCACTACACAATATGGTGTGCCTATCTCATCCTGTCTTCTGTACCTCTTACCAATATTACCATTGTCATCATACACAACAGCACCAAATTCTTTTTTAAGAGTTGTAAACACTTCACGAGCTTTGCCGACAAGTTGTTCTTTATTCTTAAGCAATGGAGAAACGCACACCTTAACTGGGGCTATGCTTGGTTTTAGATGTAGCACAACACGCGAGTCACCTTCATCCAGGTCTTGCTCTTCATAAGCGCTAGCAAGAACAGCAAGAACTGTGCGCTCAACTCCAATAGATGGCTCAATAACATGTGGTATGAATTTCTCTCCTGTAGACTCGTCTAAATAATCTAGCTTAGCCCCGCTCATACTAGCATGTGAACTAAGGTCAAAGTCTCCACGATAAGCGAGTCCAGCTAACTCTTTTTGTCCTATAGGGAAATCAAATTCGAAATCAATTGTGCGTTTACTATAATGAGCTCTGTCGCCATCACCTATTTCTACTTCATGTATGCCTTCTTCTCTTATGCCAATCGAAATCATAAAATCCTTGAAAGATTTGCGTAACTCTTCAAAGTTTTCTTCCCATGTTTTTGGATCTACGAAATACTCTATTTCCATCTGAGACAGTTCACGTAATCTAAATATAAAGTCTCTCGGAGTTATCTCGTTACGGAAAGCTTTACCAATTTGGGCTAATCCAAATGGAAGCTTTGGATGTATACTATCCATAACATTTTTGTAGTTTACAAACATTCCTCCAGCTGTCTCGGGGCGCAAGTATACAGTAGAGCTACTATCCTCCATCGCACCAACCTGTGTCTTAAACATCATGTTAAATTGACGAGACTCACCCCACTTACAAACACCACACTCTTTACATTTAAAATTACTTTGTGTTAAAAATGTAGTTGGTAAAATACCCAACCATTTGTTTTCTAACTTCCATGGCGCTTCTGGGTTATCTTTAAAGTTATCAAAATAGGTTTGATACTCGGTTTCATTTATTATGTGATCTGTTCTAAATCTTTTATGACAATTATTACACTCAATGAGCGGGTCTGAGAATCCTGCGACGTGACCAGAGGCTTCCCAAGCTTTTGGATTCATCAAAATATCCGCGTCCATACCATACATATCTTCACGATTCTCGACAAAGTGCTTCCACCAAGCATTTTCAATATTTCTCTTTAGAAGAGTTCCCATTGGACCATAGTCGAATGTGCCAGCAAGGCCACCATATATCTCAGAACCAGAGAAAATGAAACCGCGACGCTTACAAAGCGATACAATATCCTCCATATTTACTTGTTTATTTTGTGCCATAGATAGAAAATATAATAACACAAAATACTAAAAGGCGCCCAAGGCAAAGCCTTGGGCGCCTTTTAGTATTTATCTGAACCAAACATTTGAGTCTGTTACGTCAGCCAAGAATCCCATTATACCCCAGAGTGATGTAGCTATAAATAACCCTATAGCACCCCAGACTAAATGTTTCTTGCCCCTATCTGCTTCTTCAGGACTTTTATCTTTAAGTAATATGAATCTGACTACTCCATACATGAACCATGCGAGCATGAGCACAGTTGCAAGACCAAGAAGTGGACTGATTACATCAGTTAATATTTTAGATAAAATTGTATCCACTCCAGAGTTACCGGTAAAGCCGTCTATAGGCTCACCTGAGTCGTCCTGAGCGTGTACGACTTGTATAAAAGAAGAGAGCACGATTAGAGTAAATTAATATGTACGAACGTTAACTGGTACACCAGGAGTCATAATGTCTCCACCGATACCTACCCCAAGAGTCTGAGAGATGAATGTTACAAGTCCCCAGATAGCAACCATCACAAATAGAGCCAAGATACCGAAGCCCATATACTCATAACCTTTCTTTCTGTCTTCACCACTTTTACCTGGTGCTAAGTATTGGAAAATACCGAAGAAGAATAAAATCAAAGCAACAACAAACAGAGATGAGTAAACTAAGGTTGAAATCTGTTTGAATTGAAGAACGATATTAATTAAAGTTTGCCCAATACTACTTTGTGATCCGCCGTTAGCAGAAGGAGGAACCTGAGGAAGATTAAGCTGTGTTTGAGCTGAAGCAACTGCAACAGTAGCAAGAGCGGTAACAGAAGAAATAATTTTTTTCATAATTTTACAAATACTATATGTATAGTCTTAAGTGTATCTATATTAATTTTAATAAGCAATAGCTTGTCCACTTTAACCCTTAAAGTATTAATTACTCTCTGAGTTAGAACTAGCCTCAATACTTGGTACTTTTACAGTGTTTTTATCTTTTATTCCAAAACCTTCTTGGAAAAAGGTAATAATGCCCCAAATAGAAAACATTACAAATAGCCCGATAATACTCCACAGCAACTTATTCTTAGCATCCTGCATCGCGTCAGTGTTACCTCTTGATCTATTGAAGAGAAACATCACTACTGACCAAAAGAATGCCGCAACAGCAACAGTTAGAAGCAAGCTGGTAATAGTGTTACCTACGAAGTCACTTATTGAGTTAACAGAATCTTTTAAAGTGGTCATAACTAATCACAGGTCTTTATAGAAGAATTAGCTGCTGCAGTACACTTACCACTCAAACAATCTGAGGGCTGACTACAAACAGAACCAACAGCTCCTAACCCAGAACCTGGGGTATCGCCAGGTTGATTAGAATTTTTCTCTATAGGGATAGCAGAAGGTCTGGCAACTTGCCCGCCGAGCCCTATATTAAAAGTCTGAGAAATAAATGTAACCAAGCCCCACACAGCAACCATAACGAACATAGCAATCACGCTCCAGCCCAACATATTCTTGGCATCTTGTAGACCCTTGTCGTCTCCAGATCTTCTCTTTAATAAGAATGTAATGATAGATATTAGGAACACCACAAAAGTAACACCCATTAATAGGCCTGTTACTCCACTACCGATAATGCCGGATGACTTTGTGACTATGGTCTCGACATTATTCAGAACTTGCTGAGCCGCTACTACTTGAACTAGTGATAATATTGATAAAGTTGTAATTATTTTTTTCATAGAATTTTATTAATTATTGGCAAGTGTACTTGCTTAAAGTTTTTTCTAAGTAACAACTATTACTCTGACAATCAGAGTTGTTTGTACAAGTCTCACCTGCTGCTTTTTTACCTGTTGTGTTAGTCGAGCTGCTTGTGAATACTGTCTGAGGGCGTTTGATACTTGTCTGACCGTCCACGCCCAGAGCAGAACTTATAAAAGTAACCAACCCCCACACCGCCGTCATCACAAACAGCGCCACAATACTCCAGCCCAACATGTTCTTGGCATCTTGCACACCGTCACCATCTCCTGACCTTCTCTTCCAAATAAAATTAATAATAGATAAGAGGAAGGCTACAAAAGCTAGCCCCATTAAAAATGTAGTGACTCCTCCACCTATTAATTTGTTAAGTCCGTCGAATAGATCTGTAATGTTTTTCAGCATATGTTACTTAGTTTTAAAAATTGAATTGGTTGTATCTACAAGAGTAGTATATATCATCTCAGCACCAAAAATACATAGCCCTATTACCGTAGCCCAAAATATATACTTTTTACCTTTGGAAAGATTCTCGGGCCTTTCTTGACTCATAACCAAATACATAGCACCTCTTATATAGAGATAAATAACGCCAATAGTACCAAGATAAACTACAATGTTCGCAATACCGGCTACTACTGTTTGAATAGACACAGAGTCTAGTGGATTATTGAACTTACCAGTATTCTCAGTGTCTTCTGCTGCATAAACTCTTTCTATAAATGGAACGTTAAGAGAAGGCTTGCCGCCTACAGCTTTTTGAAGTACACCTGATCCGCTGTCTACTCCAATACTCAGAAGAACCACCCTAACAATAAGATACGCCCCCACCACTACGACTGTTCCTATTAATAGCTTAATGAATCTACCTTTTGCTTCGGCTAAGGCTTCAGCTGAACTCGGATTCTTAATTATAGGCCAAAAAGTTAAGAACAGTCCGACGAAGAAAAGTGTTGGTAAGAAAAACTTGATTACATATTCTGCGAACAAATTAGCCACAGAAAACAAATCCGACAACTGACAAACTTTCTGATCTACATTACCGCAAGTTACTAGCTTAGTTGTGTTTCCGTCTATTGTATCAGCTGGCATAATTTTTATTTGTTACTAGTATATAATTTTGACCAGTCTCTATCAAATGCATCCACCGCTTCTGATATTGACTTGCGCCCCGATAATATATTGTCATACAGACCTCTAACCAGAGCGCTAGAGTTGATAGGATTAGGATCATAGAAACTCTTCATAATTAGGGCACTTCTACCGACGACTTCTGCCCTCTCGGATCCATCAGTACCAGCCAGAACGTCACGTCTCGCTGAAGACATACCTAACACACTAGAGAGCACGGACGAGAATACATTATCTGAGAACTTTCTAGCAACTGAGATTGCATAAACGGGATCAGACGTTGTCTTAACAGGAGCGGCTCCATATATTGAACCACTTGTAACAACCAAACTAGAGCCAGAGAATTGCGGGAAGTAAGTAATACCTATATCTATGTTTTTATTTACACCTCTAACTTTATTCATGTCACTAGCTCTTCCAAAATAGAATGCCAATTGTCCTCTTGAGAACATGCTTATATCTCTGTCACCTGACTCACTCCAAGTAAATGTTGTCTTCTGTGGGTCGCTAAAGGCTGATTGGAAGCGGAGCAACTTAACCAAGTCCGGAACAGTATCGTCACCTGTTGTACCCAGTCCGACGTCAGTATTAATATTACCGACAATTTTGTTACTAGCATCTGTGTAGAAAATAGCAGTAACTGGAATATGGCCCAACTGCATAATCATAGCCATTAAGATATCTTTGGCGTATGCAACATTCAAGTAAGCACCTATTGCAAAAGCGCTCTGTTTCGGCTTGCCACTCACATCGTACTCAGTTAACTCTTTTTGATACTTTGCCAAATCATTCCAAGTCTTAACTGGTGTTGTAAAACCTTTTTGACTTAACATGCCACGATTGTAAAAAGTGATTACTGGGTCGATTAAGACTGGATAAAATACGGCACCGAATGGCAAAGCAAATGCATGAGTCGCGTCTACAAAAGTGTCTTTGTACTCCAATTCTGACATGTAAGTATAAGACATTGGGTACAGCAAGCTATTAACTGATAGCAATATGTCATGCTGAGCTAGCACTAGGTCCGGTGCAGAATTAACCGCAACAGCGCGAGAAAGCTTGTCTGCGAATTGCTCAGCTGGTATATATGTATAAGCAATAGATGTCTGCTTACCAGTCCTAATAGACATCTCTGAAGCAGCAGAAGTAAAGGCGTCCTCAGGTATAGTGCCCCAAACATTTATCGTTGGCTTATTAGCATTAGCCGTTGAGGAGTTACTTAACCCTGGTATCTTGCCACTAAAAACTAATATAGCAAATATTCCTATGAATAATCCTATTCCTACTGTTACTATTTTAAATATATTTGGTTTGTCCATTTTATTTTAGCGGTTCTATTATAAATCCAAAATGATGATCCCCGGCTGGTAGTTCGCGTCTCACACGTAACTTGGCCGCAGCCAGAGATGCCACAAGGGACGTCTTGTCTAGTTTATCACTCTTTGGTCCCAAATTAGAATCAGAACTCCAGTCAACCAACAACATGTAACCAGTAGGAGAAAGCATTCTTGCGCACTCACGCAGTAGTCCAAGCTTGTTATCAACCAAGTGTAAAGTGTTAGCGAGGATAATGTAATCAGCAAAATAATCAGGCAAAATAATGCTTTTATCTAGGTCAGCTAGTAATGTATCTATTTTGTAGCCGCCTATCTTAGCTGCGGAATCAACCATTTGTAACTTATCTCTGTCTATATCTACTGCTATTACTCTTCCATGCGGGCCATTAACTTTGCAAACTTCATACACATAAGCTCCAGATCCAGACCCCAAATCCACCACCGTAGACCCTGGTGTTATGTCTAACAAGTCAACCATTTGTCTTGGGGACAGAAATGCCATATAACAAAATTATACCATCAAAACAAAACAGTAAAACTTATATGTTCACAAGATTTTACTTAACGATAAGATCTTTAAAATAATAAACATCGTCGATGTTACCTATAAAGTTACCACCACCATAAGTACCAATCCTTAGCGGATATGAATCTGTGTTTGCTAGTGACCCTCCCCAGTTACCTCGTCCAATTAATCTGTTGTCTACATAGGCGGTCACAATGTTTGTGCTAGCGTCAAAACTAAACATAAGATTATGCCAATTCTGATCCGTAATACGCAATCCTGTCATATACTCAGGACCCCATGGACCTATCATCAACTCATCATCTCTAAATCCAACAGCAAGACACTGCCTTGTCCCATGGGTGCCCTTAGCTAAAAGCATTCTGTCTCCCACACCAAATCCTCCAGTTCTCTTGAACCAAAGCGAAAAAGAGAATGACGAACCATCTAATTTTGGATAAGTATTATTAACTGTAGTTAAATAGTTAGTACCATTAAATGCGAGTGAATACTGTGAAGAGCTAGCATATGTGTCTGTAGACCAAGTCACTCCTGAGCCTGGTATCGTGGCATTATTCTGTATTGTATTATCTATTTGATTGATAGATGTGTCTTTGGCAATATTACCGAACCCTTCTTCTAACTCCCATTTTGCAATTACATCATACCTTTTTATTATGTTGGTAATATTTTGTTTTAACTTTGTATCATTAGCTCTACTTAATGCTGTTTTGAATGAAGGTATTATTATTACTGACAATACACCTATTATAGCTATTACTACTATTAACTCTAGTAAAGTAAAACCTCGAACATGATGTCTCATGTTTTGAGTATATATATATATATATATATATGGAAGGGGATAAGAGGGAAATTATTTTATGATAAAGTATACACATGTATATAAAGATACATCTACGACCGGACGCAAAAGATGACTCTTTTAAAGTTATAAATAGTGAGTTGTATGAGATATCAGTCCGCGCTCCTGCGGAGCGCGGACTCGCCAATCAGAGACTATTAGAAATTCTTCGTGAGCATCACCCTAACTCCAATATCAAAATAGTCAGCGGCCACCTCCACCCCCACAAAATAGTAAGCGTGAATTAAAGAAGATTTAACCCAGCAATTGAGTCGCCTTCGCGTAACTTCATAACACGCACGCCTTGTGTATCGCGTCCTAGTGTCGGGATAGTCGCAAGTTCAGTCTTGATAACTTGAGAAGCTTTAGAAATAGCTAATATCTCTTCTGTACCTTCACCTACAATTCTAGCTACTACCAACTTACCAGTTTTGTCTGTTACTTTTACAGTCTTGATACCGCTACCAGCGCGCTTTTGTATCTTGTACTCAGTTATCTCAGTCATCTTGCCGTAACCATTAGCAGTTAATATAAGAAGCTTGGCTTTTTTGTTGCTAGCATCTATTACTTGAGCGCTAACTATCACGTCACCCTTGTCTAGCTTCATTGCTGTTACTCCTCCTGCAGTACGACCCATCTCACGCACATCGCTCTCGGCGAATCTGATCGATTGACCGTCTTGAGAAGTCAGTATCACGCTATCACCTTCACCTGTTAGTATTGTAGTAACCAACTCGTCAGCATCCTCGAGACGAATAGCGATGATTCCACTTCTGCGTACATCTTTAAAGCTTTCAGCTGCGCATTTCTTGGCAACACCATTCTTAGTCACCATCATAATACTTAGCGCTGAATAGTCTTTGTCTTTGTCGACTTCTAATATACTTGTAACCTTCTCACCTTCTGTTAGTTGTAAGAAATTCATTATGCTCTTACCTCTTGTGGCACGCTTACCTTCTGGTAATTCATACATCTTGATCTGATAAGCCTTACCTTTGTCGGTGAAGAATAACATGTCGGCATGAGTCGAAGCGGTGAGCGATATAGAAACGAAGTCCTCCTCTTTTGTATCGAGATCAACCACACCAACTCCTCCACGCTTCTGTGTTCTGAACTCCTCTGGATCAGTACGCTTAATATAACCACCCTTGGTATAAACTAGCACGGCCTCCTTCTCAGCGATCAGGTCTTCTGGGTTAAAGTCTTTGGCTTTGTGCTTAACTACCTTGGTACGTCTCTCGTCGCCATATAACTTCTTAACCTCAACCAACTCATCCTTAATGATCTTGAGCATTTTCTTCTCGCTAGCAAGTATTGCACGCAACTCCTCGATCAGCTCTTGTACAGCCTTGAGCTCATCCTCTATTTTCTTGCGCTCAAGTCCAGCTAGACGCTGCAATTTCATTTCAAGAATAGCTGTAGCCTGAATTGGAGAAAAGCCGAACTTCTTCATCAACTGCGCGTGTGCATCAGGGGTATCTTTGGACTTTTTAATAGTCTGTATTATCTCGTCTATATGATCGAGAGCCTTCTTAAGTCCTAACAATATATGCTCACGCTCAAGAGCACGCTTCAAATCGAACTCGCATCTGCGACGAACGACTTCTTTTCTATGGTCCAAGAATTCTGACAAAGCACCCTTAATAGAAAGAGTCTGTGGTACACCCTTAACAAGAGCTACCATGTTCATGTGGAAAGTTGTCTCAAGATCGGTATGCTTGTATAGATAATTCAAAATCTTCTCTGGTTGAGAATTGCTCTTTAGGTCTATAACAATACGTATGTCTGTAGTAGACTCGTCACGTATATCTTTGATACCTTCTATTTTCTTCTCACCCACCAACTCTCCTATTCTCTCTAGAAGGTTCGCCTTAACAACACGAAATGGAATAGAAGTGATAACAATTTGGAACATTCCATTCTTGGTCTCAACTATTTCCGCTTCACCACGACAGAGCATTCCGCCACGTCCTGTCGCATAAGCATGCTTAATATCTGACTCGCCGAACACTAATCCTCCAGTTGGGAAGTCCGGACCCTTTATAAAAGAAGCCAGATCATCAATAGTTGCATCTTTGTTATCTATCAAATGTGTGGCTGCGTCTATTACTTCACCCAGGTTATGTGGCGGGATGTTGGTAGCCATACCTACAGCAATACCCAAAGTTCCATTAAGTAGTAACCCTGGCACTGTTGTTGGAAGTACCACTGGCTCGCGTTTGCTACCGTCATAGTTAGGCCTCATGTCTACAGTCTCCTTCTCTATGTCTTGCATCATCTCAGCTGCAACCTTACTCATCTTAGCCTCTGTATACCTGTAGGCAGCAGCACCGTCACCATCTATTGATCCGAAGTTACCTTGACCGAGCACGAGAGGATATCTTGACTTGAAATCTTGAGCAAGTTGCACCATAGCATCATACACAGACGCATCACCATGAGGGTGATATGCTCCTAGTACATCTCCTACTACTGTAGCTGACTTCTTGAACTTAGCAGATGGAGAAAGTCCATTCTTATACATACTGTACAATATGCGACGATGTACTGGCTTGAGACCGTCTCTCGCATCAGGCAAGGCGCGGCTTGTAATAACGCTCATCGCATAATCAAGATAGCTCTTGCGCATCTCCTCAACTATAGGAGCATTTATTATACCTGTTATTGGCTTGTTTTCGTCTTCATTTTGACCTTGCTCTTCTCTAGTTTTTGCCATATTTTTGTCTATACATTATAACACAAAAAGCGCTAATTATTCCACTGTTTCCGCTTTATAAGTCTTCTCTGATTGCAATACTTGCTTCAAATTTTCTATCTCCGCTTGGAAGCCAACAAAAGCATTTGCAAACCTATCTAATATTCCAGTTAACTTGTTCTCATTCTGCTTCGCATAATATTCACTGTTGTCTACCTGAATGTCATTTATAGTATTGTTATTAATAAAATCAGAATTAGGATCTCTTACATAGATATGACTTTGATTGAAACTAATCTCTGGCTTTGGTGGAGTTATGTCGTACAGAACATATAAGTAAATACCCGTAAAAAATGCCGTCATTATTGCTGCAACAAAAACAGCATGAACTTTTTGTATTTCTTTTCTCTCACGCTTCAGATATTCTAAATACTTGCGTAAGATTGCCATATTACATCTCTTCAATTAATACCACCTCACCCTGCTTCTCCATTATGTCTTTTTTCTTTATTGTTAACTTGTCTACAGCTTGAGTTCCTTCTGCACCCATTTCTTTCATAAATACTGGTAAAGTCTTCTCATTGTGGTCAATTGGAATAATAATTTTTGGCTCCAAAGCTGTCGCAAGCTTTGCTGCATCGTACGCATTAAGAGATTCTCCATCTCCACCAACCGGGACGAACAGTACATCCACCTCGTCAATTATCTCTTTGTGTTCTGGCTTTAATTGATCTTGTATCTGACCCAAGTACACAACACGTATACCGTCAAAATTAAACACATAACTGTTAGTCATATACTCCTTACCCTCACGCGTAACCTTCTCGGCAAATCCATTAATAAATATTCCCGACACCTCGAACTCACCAGCACTCTTAATTACAAATGGCTCCTTGTTACCATGTGTTACATTATCAGCTCCATTATAATCAACATGATTAATAGGTATCATCGCTAGATCTGCACCATACTTTGTCTGTCTTTTCTTTGAATCTTTGGATACTGGTCCTAGGGCAATAGTTGTGTCACCTGTTACCAATTTAACATGACCTTTGCCGTGATAAGTAATAATCATAGTGAGAATATTATATCATAAAATAAAATGAGGTGGCTTACGACTCACGTCGTTGGCCACCTCGGGGGTACTGCGCTCTTAAGATCACCTCCTCTCGAACCGCAGTGACAATATTTTACACCCATTGAAAATACTAGTCAAGTGTGGTATTATTGTATTTAAGTTATTTTTAATAACCAACTCGAGATCGATAACCCTAGAAGTATTCAGAAATGGAAAAACTAGACCGGCCACGAGCACGCATTACACTTTTCCGTTCGCGTGCGGAAAATTTTTATTTTATATGCAAACTATTGCTGAAAAATTATTAGAAAATTCAAAAACACTTAACTACGAAGATGTTGTTGAGGGTACAGTTATAACAATTGACCGCTCAGCTGTATATGTTGACCTTGGACCACTAGGAACAGGTATTATATACGGTAGTGAGTACATCAACGCTCGTGAGATTATCAAACGCATCAACATCGGTGATGTTATTAGTGCTAAAGTAATCTTAACTGAGAATGAGGATGGTTATGTTGAGCTATCTCTAAAGGAGGCAAGACAAGCTATTATCTGGAGTGAGGCAGAAGCCGCAATCAGAGACAAGCGTGTACTTGATATTGTTGTTAAGGATGCTAACAAAGGTGGTCTTATCGTTGAATGGCAAAGCATACAAGGATTCTTGCCTGCTTCACAACTTGATGAGAAGAACTATCCTCGTGTAGAAGATGGAGACAAGGATAAGATTATGATTGCTCTTAAGAAGCTTATCGGCAAACGTTTATCGATGAATATCATCTCAGCTCAACCAAAAGAAGGCAAGCTTATATTCAGCCAAAAAGGTGTTGATGGTAACGAAAAGATAGATCTTGATGAGGTTGTTAATGAGACTAACGCTAAGTATGAGGTTGGTGATGTTGTAGAAGGTGTTGTGACTGGTGTTGTTGAATTCGGTATATTCGTCAAATTAAAAGACGGATCAGAAGGACTAGTGCACAAGTCAGAGATCGACTGGGGTCTAGTAGAAGATACACACAATCATGCAAAGGTTGGTGACACTATCAAAGCTAAAGTAATAGAAGTTAAGGCTGGTAAAGTTTCACTTTCTATTAAGACTATGCGCGAGAACCCTTGGAAAGAGGCTACTAACAAATACAAAAAAGGTGATGTTGTTTCTGGGCTTGTTATCAAGTTCAACAAACACGGAGCCCTTGTGTCTGTTGAAGAAGGTGTAGCTGGTCTTATGCATATTTCTGACTTTGGATCTGAAGAGAAAATGAGAGAGAAGGTTTCTCTTGGTAAGATGTACAAATTCGAAATCTCACTATTCGATGCGTCTGAGCAGAAGATGACATTGGTATTAAAAGAGTCTAAGTAAATAATAACAAAAGGCCGCGCTTCGCGCGGCCTTTTGTTATTCTATCTTAGTTATACTTCTCCATTGCTTTGTCCACTCCACTTTTTACTATTGTTGCGACAATATCAGATAAGCTTTTACCTAAGGCCTTTAGAATCTCCACTTCTTCTTTGGATAACTTTGATATTACATAATCCTGCAAGAGCATCTCTTTGTGTGGCTTGCCACCAATGCCGATTCGTATACGCACAAAGTCCTCAGTGCCTAGCTCATCTATAACATTCTGCACACCATTATGCCCTCCTGCACTACGACCAAAGCTTATCTTAATCTTGGCTAGCGGCAAGTCTATGTCGTCGTATACAATCACCGGTATACAATTATTGCGATATTTAAGATAAGACTTAACAAATCTTCCAGACTCATTCATATAACAATCAGGCGTTACTAATTCTGCACCAGTGTCTTCTAAGTTAGCATTCCTAAAAGCAATCCTCGCTGCATTATGTCTAGTGTATTCATATTCACTACCTGGGTTGCCTAATGGGAATATGGTGTATTTCATCTTGTGTATAGTATACTCATACTATTATGCTTTCACAATTCTTTGAGCTACCCGATAACCCCTTGGCACTATTTTTTATATTTTTAATAGGAGCGCTAATACTCAGCTTAATAATATCAATATGGAGCGAAGGTTGGAGAAAAGCTTTAAGACTAATTAGACTGCTAGATGCAGACGAGGACCCAAAAGAGTTCCTAGGCTGGATAGTTGGGCTAATACTAATAGTGCGAGTTATACAAGTCTTCGTCATACAACCATTCCTGGTTGACGGGTCATCAATGCTACCAACTTTTTATAATAACAATCTACTTATAGTAGATAAGCTGTCTTACAAAATAGGTACTCCACATCGTGGCGATGTTGTTGTGTTCAAGTTTGAAAAAGAAGGTAGCGACTTAGATGGCAAATACTTTATAAAAAGACTAATAGGCCTTCCTGGTGACACTATTATTGTGGATGGCACCAGCACAACAATAATCACACCTGACGGAACACTTCACCCAGATGAGTCATTCGTCAAATATCAAAAAGTTGATCAGTATATATCAAAGCAATTACTACCCGACGAATACTTCGTGATGGGAGATAACAGAGATGGTAGTTATGACTCGAGAAGTTGGGGTGCTGTACACAGTCACCAAATAGCAGGAAAGGTAATTTTGGAACTATTCCCGGTGCTTGATGTAATGCCAGGAAAAATATCGTATACTAGTGAAAAATAAAATCTGAAAATCAATTAATTATGAGCAAAGAAACGCAAAACAAAAAAGAAGCCCCGATAAAATTAAAAGGTACACAGGATTTGATAGGAGATGTTTATTATCAATACCAAGGAATGTTTGAGAAAGCTCAAGAGGTTGCTGTTTATTATGGATTCACCCCCATAGAGACACCAACACTAGAGCGACTAGACACTTTTACTTCAGCTATAGGAGAAGGAACTGACGTTGTAGACAAGGAGATGTACTCATTCTCAGTTAAAGGTAGCGACAAAGTAGCAATGCGCCCAGAATACACCGCAAGCATTATGCGTGCATACATGGAGAATGGTATGCAGAACCTCCCTCAACCAGTACTGCTCTACTCATATGGCCCACTTTTCCGCCATGAGAATCCTCAACGTGGACGCCTTCGCGAATTTAGACAATTCGACATAGAGATAATAGGTACACAGAAGTCAGTAGCTGATGCGTTAGTCATAAGAACTTTGTATGACATATTAGAAGAATTTGGATTCAAGGATTTAACTATAGATATTAATTCTATGGGTGACAAAGAGACACGCCCACAATATTTGCGTGAGCTAACTAATTATTACAAGAAGAACGTATCTAATATGTGTGACGATTGTAAGGAGAGAATCAAGACCAACCCTCTACGTATGCTCGACTGTAAAAAAGAAGAATGTCAGCCATACAAAGAAAATGCACCTCAATCTATATCTTTCCTCTCTTCTGATGCACGCAAGCATTTCAAAGAGGTTCTGCAATATCTCGAGGAGATGAATATACCTTATCGTATTAACCCAGGACTAGTGCGTGGTCTTAGCTATTACAGTCGCACAGTATTCGAAGTAATCAAAACAGAAGTAGACGAAAAAGGTAATGAAAAAGAAATCACTATAACTGGTGGGGGACGCTATGATTACTTAGCCAAAGACCTAGGCAGTAAAAAAGATGTCCCCGCTGTTGGTACAGCTCTTGGTTTCGATCGCATAATGCTATTCCCTGAATGCGCTAAGCTAATGCCTCGTATAATGAAGCCAGCTAAAGTGTACTTTATTCAACTAGGATTCGAAGCTAAACTCAAATCTCTAAAAATAATAGAAATACTTCGCAAGGCTCATATACCAATACACCAGTCACTGTCCAAGGACTCCCTGTCTCAACAATTAGCTGTAGCAGAAAAAATGAATATACCTTATTGTGTTATATTCGGCCAAAAAGAAGCGATGGATAACACTGTCATAGTTCGCAATATGAAAACTCACAGCCAAGACACAGTTAAAATAGAAAAGCTTTGTGAGTACATCAAAAATCTTAAATAAAAGGCGATATTTGTGACTTCGTAAAGCGCCGCCTCGGAGGGGCGGCGCTTTACGATTCCTCTAAAATGTGATATGATGCCCTGCATGACAATGATTAATGTTAAAGTAGATAAAAACAAGACAGAGCCAGCTGCAAGCCTGCTTCGCAGATTTCAGAAGAAGGTTCAAGAATCTGGAGTTCTTCCTCGTGTTCGCAGCATAAGATACAGTGAGCGTGAAATATCAGGACTGAAAGTTAAACGCGCTAAATTGAAAAAATTAGCTGGAGCAGCAAAATACGCAAAACTAAAAAGACTTGGAGTGTCTCTAGATAAGAAAAAGAAATAAGAATGAGAAAGTCTCTACACAACGTAGAAATAGTTTCAGAAACAGGCACAATTCCAAATGTGCCTGTTTTGCAAATTAAAGAGTACATTTTAGGAAAAAAGTTCAACCTTAACTTAATTTTTATAGGACCAAAGAAAGCTCTGCACCTGAACAAAACATACAGACAAAAAGATTATATTCCTAACATATTAACTTTCCCTCTAGATGAGAATAATGGCGAAATATATATTTGCAGAAGTGTAGCCAGAAAACAATACAAAGATTTTGATATGAATTATGAAAAATATCTCACGTTATTAGTCGTACACGGGATATTGCATTTGAAAGGACACGATCATAGTAGTAGAATGGAAGAACTAGAAGATGAACTTACCAAAAAATTCTACAAATAAAAAAGAATTGTCTACTGAGAACTTGAGGCTCGGTATTGATATTGGTTCATCATTCTTGCGTGCTGCAGTTACAACACATGACGGCTTGCTATTGGATGCTTATGAGGAGCCTTCGGCTGGTGTATCTTGCGGAGTCATTGTAGAGCCAGATCTATTCAAAGACTCACTACAAAAGCTAAGTAAGAAAGTTACTAAGAATTACAAAAAGATTCCGGGCCAGACAATAGTTGGTCTCGGCGGAATAGGTCAGCGCTCTGGCACTACCACAGTTAACACTTTTGTATCTCGTGCAGACGGCATGATTACATTTTTAGATATAGAAAAGCTCACAGACCTAGCCAAAGAAAAATGCGACAATGCCAAGAACAAAACCGTATTACACGCTATACCAATTAAAAACTGGATAGATGGTGTAGAAGTTGTTGGTAGCCCAGAAGGTTTACGCGGCTCTAAAATAGAAAGTAAAATACTAATAATCTCAGACGACTCCAAGCAAGAGCAAATAGTTAACGAAGTATTCGACTCAATAGGATTGGACATAGACATGCTCGTCTCTGCCCCACTTGCTGATGCATATGTATCACTTTCTAAAAGAGAAAAAAGAATAGGCTCGGCTAGCATTAACCTAGGTGCAGACACAACATCGATATGCGTATATGAGAACAGTGTGCCACTATTAATCTCAATAATAAAAGCTGGCGGCGAACAGATTACTAGTGACATAGCATTAGGGCTACGCGTACCAGTAGACATAGCGGAAGAGATCAAGCACGGTAACAATGACACTGAATATTCAAAGAGAAGATATGAAGAAATAGTAGAAGCCAGAGTCAGTGACATGGCAATGAAAATCACAGATGAACTAGCGAGAATAATGCGCGCTGAATTATTGCCTGCTGGAGTTGTATTATTGGGAGGCACCTCACTTCTAAATAAGATTGAGCACTACTTTAGATTCGACCTGAGGCTACCTATTGGTAATGCGCTACGCAACTTGCGCGCAAGTGAGAGATTCTACATAGACGATATAAAATATGCCCGTGTGTACGGCCTAACATTTTTCGCTGAATCTATATCCGAGGGAGGTCTATATATGTCATTGCTTAAAAGAGGATTCGCAAAAACATCTAATTTTATAAAGAGATTTCTACCATAAAAGACACCTTTGTCAACTTAGCTATACAAATATTTCTTTGCTATACTTAACCCATTACTCACATTAAAAAGTATGGCTAAAATCACAGGTACAACAATAGAAACAGCAGCAAATATAAAAGTTATCGGCATAGGAGGATCAGGCAAGAACGCACTGAATCACATGGTTAACTCAAAAATAAAAGGAGTTGAGTTCATCGCTATAAACACAGACACTCAAGATCTTCACAATTGTCTAGCTGAGAAGAAAATTCACATCGGCAAGAACTTAACACGAGGCCTCGGGGCTGGTATGGATCCAGAAGTTGGCAAGAGATCAGCAGAAGAGACTCGCGAGGAGATAATGGAGGCTATCAAGGGTGCCGACATGGTATTCATTGCTGGAGGTTGCGGAGGAGGAACATTCACTGGTGCCGCTCCTGTTGTTGCTAGTATTTGTAAAAATGAAGGTATATTAACTGTTGCTGTTGCTACTAAGCCATTCTTCTTCGAAGGTGCACAACGTATGCGTCTAGCTGAGAAAGGTTTGGAGGATTTGGAGAAAGAGGTTGATGCACTCATCACAATTCCGAATGACAGAATATTATCTGTTGTAGACAAGAACACTACTGTGACACAAGCCTTCGCGATGTGTGACGAGATATTAAAACAAGCCGTAGAAGGCATCTCGGAGATTATACGCCTATCGGGCCGCATGAATCTGGACTTCAATGATATTAGACGCATTCTCAAGGATTCTGGCACAGCATTATTCGGTATGGGGCGTGCCGCTGGAGAGAGTCGCGCAGCAGACGCAGCCACAGCCGCTATATCTAATCCGCTTTTGGATATATCAATCAACAATGCAACAGGACTGCTATATGTAATATTCGGCTCAGATGACTTAACATTACTCGAAACTGCTGACGCTTCTCGTATTGTTACTGAATCTGTTTCTAATGATGCCAAGATTATATACGGTATTTACAATGATGAGACTTTGAAAAAAGATGAGATAAAAGTAACTGTAATAGCTACTGGCTTCCCTACTTCTCGCAAACACTCAGAAGACAGAGAAACTTTTTACAACAGGGAGACTCCTAAACCGGAACCAAAACTAGAGAAGGAGGTAACTCTTCGTGATGCAATCTCTAAAAAAGATACAGAGAATAGAATCGACAACTCAGTGACTGAAAGTGACACACAAGAGAAAGAGAGCAAAGTTGAAAAATTCTCAGAAGACAAAAAAACCAAACCAATGGTTAATGTTGATGAGGATGAAGATGATGACTGGGGATCGCTGCCTCCATTCTTACAAAGAAGAAAGAAATAGGGTGAAATTAAAGTGCGGGGTCACTACGTGGCCGCACTTTAATTTTACCTGTTCGCAAACTTGCCACTACTGAGCCCTTCGGCATATAACTTCTGCACTTCACTGGAAAGTATATCCTTATCAAAGAACCTTAAATCATCCATATAAGTAGCATTAATAGCAGGACCCAAAATTATTGGCTGAGTATCGTTACCAACATACACCCCTCCCATATTACATTGATTTTCTTTTTTTGAATCAACATAAATAACCCCCATGTTTGAATTAGAGTTAAAAGAAAAAACATAATGATGCCAATTTGTATCACTGGAATATGGCAATGAACAAGACACAAAACCTGCTCGCTCAACTGCAAATATATTATTATTAAAAACAAATACTAATCCATTAAGGCCAGAATATTTACCAAATAAGGTTTTCTTCAATGGGTCAGATTGAGTTTTTTTAACCCAAACCGACACCGAAAATGACTTGCCATCAATAACGGGTAGGTTATTTTGAGAAGTAACAAAACTAGTACCATCAAATAGTAAAGAGTAAGCCGAGGAACTAGAATATGTATTTTGACTAAATGTAACACCAGAACCTGGGAGGGTTAAATTGTTTCGTTGATATACATTGCTATCTTTTGACAACAATCCTGAACCCTCTTCAAAATCATATTTATTTATAATGTCATTCTTCTTATCTAATGTGATAGCAAACTGTTTCAACTTTGTATCATTAGCCCTATCCAGCGCCGTCCTAAAACTCGGTATTATTATTACTGACAATACTCCTATAATAGCTATGACTACTATTAGCTCTAATAAAGTGAATCCACGAACAGGCGATCTCATCTTATACAGTATATATATGTATATATATATAGGAAGGGGATAAGAAATATTAATATGTTATAATCATATAATTATGACATATGACTTAATTATTGTTGGAGGTGGGCCAGCAGGAACATCTGCTGCTGTTTATGCTGCCAGGAAGCAGCTACGCACACTGCTCATTCTCAAGGAATGGGGCGGGCAAAGTACTGTCTCAGAAGATATACAAAACTGGATAGGTACACCGCACATCAGTGGCGCAAAATTAGCCGAGAGCTTGAAGCAACACGTAATGGAATACAAAGGTGAATTCCTCGACATAAAAGATGGCTCATATGTATCGTCTGCATCTCGCGATAATAATCAAGTCAAAATAAAACTAGAAGATGGATCTGAATACACCTCTTCTGCCCTACTTATAACAACCGGATCACAGAGAAGAAAATTGGATGCCGTTAATGCGGATGTATTCGAACACAAAGGCCTCACTTATTGCGCTAGTTGTGACGGGCCATTCTTCTCTGGTATGGATGTGGTTGTGGTCGGTGGTGGTAATGCTGGATTCGAGTCTGCTGCCCAACTGCTTGCATATTGTAAATCAGTAACCTTGCTCTCGAGGAGCGCCGCAAGAGCGGACGCCATAACAATTGAAAAATTAAAATCAAATCCTAAATTCAAATTAATTGAAAATGCAGTCCCAACCGAAGTACACGGTGACAAATTCGTAAACGCACTCAGCTACAGAGATTCTGACGGGCAAGTAAACAAATTAGAAGTATCTGGAATATTTGTAGAGGTTGGACAGATACCAGCCACTGCCTGGTGTAAAGACATAGTCACACTCGACGACAGCAACAGAGTCAAAATAGACCCTTGGACACAACAAGCGGGAGACAATGTTTGGGCTGCTGGGGATTGTACTAATATTTTGTATCATCAGAACAATATAGCCTCAGGTGACGCTGTGCGTGCTATCGAGGATATATACGTACACCTTCGTACTAAATAGGCACCTGTCAAAAACTATCATTCAAAATGATATGTTTTTGTTATAATTAACTCAACTTATGAAAGAGAAGTTTTTTATATATAAGATTTGGAGAATGCTCAAGCCCTTCCATAAGGACTTCTATGTTCAATTCTTGGTTAACTTTTGTATACAAATATCTAAGATACTACTCACCCTACTCCTCTCTGAGATAATTAATAATCTATACATCAAGGACGTTAACATGGTTGTTTTGTGGCTACTCACTTATCCTATAGTCTCACTTATACTTAATCGTGCTGAACTTTTCCAGAAGCTTCACAGCCTCAAGAAATTAGAAGTTAAGCTACACACTTTTTTGGAGAACTTCTCAGAGAAGAATCTAGACTCGAGTGATACTATCAAGTTAAAAGGTGAGCAAGGCATCAACCTACTGGTGACTAATTACTTTAACTACATATTACCCAGCCTCTCATACCTAACGCTTATTGTCTTAGCTATATCCTACTACTCACCTTTTATCGCAGTCTTGTGTATGATAAAGATAGCCATATTAATACTCTGGATCAAAAAGTTCGCAACACTACACAACAACATGGCAGAGAAGAACGAAGAGAATTGGAAACATCGAAGCCTTAACTTCTTAAAATATCACACCCTAACCCTCAGCTACGGACTTACCCACGGGCACAGGCGCGAGCTATTGATAATCTTCACCCGTTACTTATCACTCATAATAGCCGTCTCGCTATTCCTTCGTGGCAGAATAGGCCTCGGTAGTGTCTTAGCTATTTTCTCTTGGACTGGCGACCTCTTTACCAGCGCCCAGACAATTGTAAACAAGATAAACGACACTCAAAAAGTCCTATCTAACATCAACTCTTACCTTAACAAAATCGAGAACTAGTTCCCATTTTAATTATAATGCTTCTATTTTCAAAAGACATAAAATGTGTTAATATATACCCTATTCAGGTCCCATCGTCTAATGGTTAGGACAACGGGTTTTCAATCCGTTAACGGGGGTTCGACTCCCCCTGGGATCACAAAATAAAGTTTTATTAGGGTATACTCTAGACATGAAGTGGAGCTCAGTTATTGTTAAGCCAGTTGTAGTAAGTGTTTTAATTTTTGGTATTGGTTTACTTTTGTCTTACTACTTAAAAGATGAAGTACTCGGATACGTTATCAATCATCACACGATGGGAAGTGTGGTGTTTGTAATGCTGGCGGCGCTTGCGGTAGTGTTCCCATCTTTTACAAACATGATGTTCATACCGCTTGGTACTGCTGTATTCGGACCATTCTGGGCAGCTGTGCTGTGTATACTCGGATGGTGGATCGGGTCTGTGGGGTCATTCGCTATTGGTAGGCATTATAGCGAGCTACTACTAACCAAATTCCCTTCTTTTAAGAATTATCTATATATAGACCGGATGATAAGTAGCGGTAATGTATTCTGGAAATTAATACTCTTACGCATGACATTCCCAGTTGATGTACTGTCATATGGACTAGCATTATTCTCGAAACAAGTAACGCACAAAATGAATGCTGCAACCACGCTGATCGGTATAACCCCTTTTGCATTTATATTTACTTACGGCAGCGACTCGTTGTATAGAAATGTAGTCTGGCTTACAACTACCCTAGCAGTTACTTTGTTGGTGTATCTAATGATAAATATAAATAATAAATAAAATTATAAATATTCAGATATTTTTTTATTAACCTCTTGTCTTAAGTATTCTTTATCGAAGTTATTTGTTGTTAAATGAAGTATAGGAAGCTTTATGGCTTCCATCATTTGATCAACCTTTTCATCTCTATCAATTTTTTGTTGTGAACCATGACTTGGTCCATCTAGCTCTATAACAAGCTTAGCCACGCCTCTCTCTATATCACACAATACAAAATCAGCTCTTTTTTTATCAAAAAAATTTCTAAAGTATCGATCTTCTCCTGCTTTTACTTTTATCAATCTCTCGTAACCAATTTGTGGCATTACAAAATACTTATCGGAAAATGTTTCTAATAATACCTTATAGAGCACTAATTCTGACTGTATATCAAATACAAAAGGTCTTTTTTCTATAGGTATATCTTTATCGCTTGTGATCTTATCTTCATAATTTACAAAATGCTTTTTATAAATTATATAAACAACGGTTATTAAAAATAACCAGAATAATATTTTCATATAAATATATTATACATCAGATGCGTTATCTCTTGAGCCACTCTTCGTCTTGGCGAACAAGGTTGATAGATGGGTCCAGGTGGTCAGCAAGGAGCATCTTAACCGCTCTTTCCATACGTATACCCTGCGAGCCTTTTAAATAGACTATGTCACCAGGCTGCAATATCTTCAAAACTTCCCTGCCTACATCACGAGAATTCTCACACTGTATAACAGACTCACCCGCTGCGCCATTATCAAGCGCTGCTTCTGCTGTGGTGCGAGCACGATTGCCAACTGTGAATATTAAGTGAGCGGTCTTAGCAGCTAAGGCGCCAACTTTTGTATGAGCCTCTTTGGTGTATTCGCCTAGCTCTAACATGTCGCCCAGGACCGCAATTTTTCTCTTGCCATCCAAGTTACCTAATGTATGTAGCCCGTGCATAGTCGCAAGCGGTGAAGCATTATAAGTATCGTCGATAAGGATTGAATTCATCTTGCCTTCTAAGACTCTCATCCTGCCTGCCGCGCGCTTCATATTACTTACCCCCTTAGCTGCGTCATTCACATTCACTTCCAAATAGTCCGCAACAATAAGGGCTGGTAATGCGCACAATATAGGACTCTCACCTAATACTCCAGCGCAAGATATATCTGTTAAATGTTTGTCTTTGTTAAATATCTCAGCTGATACTGAGCCAGTATTAGCTAGAGAGTTGGATATATTTCTGGCTACCCAGTCACCACTGTGTACACCAAAAGAAATTTTATTCCTTTTAATCTTTGCTGCTATCCCGACACTGTCGTGACAGTCTTGATTGTAGATAAATAGCCCGCCCTCTTTTACCGCTTCTGCCAAGAATTGCTTCTCTCTTACCAGCTCCTCTCTGGAGGCAAAGTTCTCGACATGTACAGGTATCTCTGAGAATTGAGTCAAAACTGTTACGTCAGTTTTGAGCCACTTTGTAACTGACTCTATGTCACCTTTGTGGTCAGCACCAATTTCTAAGACTAAGTATTTAGGATAGTTTTTAGAAAAATAAACTACAAGCCCGCGATATATAATCCTCAGCCACTTGAACAAATTATTCCAACCACTTTTCTCGCCAATTATCGTAAGAGGCACACCGAATTCACTGTTAAGAGACTTTTCTGTTCCTCTCACTGAGAGACTAGATAACGCCGCAACAATGCTGTCTTTTGTGCTCGTTTTACCAAGATTACCAGTAACACCTATTACAAATGGCTTATGTTTTTTTAGAATTAACTTGGCCTCTTGGGTGATTATGGTAACTATGATGTATTTAACGAGCTCTTTCATGTTTATATTTTAACTAATTTCTAAGATGTGCGTACTCCTTACAATCACATTTCTTTAACTTCTTACCGCTACCACATGGGCATGGATCATTACGTCCCAGGTCACCAACTGCATCTTTTGTCTTAGATACTTCAGCCATACGCATTTGCATAACAACCGAGTCCATGTGAGTAATAAACGCCGCCAGGTCTGACTTAACTCTAGAGTCTAAATGCTTGTACATTGAGAGTCCTTCGCGTTTGTATTCTACCAATGGGTCACGCTGACCATATGCACGCAGGTTAACAGTCTGGCGAAGATTGTCCATGTGCTCCAGGTGGTCCATCCACACTACGTCATATATTTGAAGTAACACAGCACGAACAAGAGAATTGAACTCAGCTGGATACTTGATACGCTTTTCGTTGATAATAGTTGCAACCTTCTCATCTTTAGAAAGATCACTCAGGACCTCTTCTATATAGTTAACATTATTCTCTAGAGCCTTACGACGTCTGTCGTATACACTAGTACGTTGCTGATTGAGCACATCATCGTACTGCAATGTGTGCTTACGTGCATCAAAATGATAACCTTCTATCTTCTCTTGAGCTGTCTCGAGAGCGCGCGATACCATTTTGTTAGATATTGCCTCATCTTCTGGTATGCCGAACTTGCCCATCATGCTCTTAATCCTGTCAGAGCCGAACACACGCATAAGATCGTCTTCTAATGATACATAGAATTGTGTCTCACCTCTGTCTCCTTGGCGACCAGCGCGACCACGCAACTGATTATCAATACGACGTGCCTCATGACGCTCTGTACCGATTACAAACAGTCCGCCCAAGCCCTCTACTTCATCATGTTGATCTTTTGTAGCATTGGCACCACCTAACTTGATGTCCACTCCACGACCAGCCATGTTAGTTGCAATAGTCACTGCACCACGCTTACCAGCATCAGCAATAATCTCCCCCTCTCTCTCGTGATTCTTAGCATTAAGTACTGAGTGAGTTATGCCTTCGCGCTCTAGATATTTAGAAAGTATCTCATTGTTCTCAATTGAAATAGTACCAATTAGAACTGGTTGACCTTTGTCGTTTAACTCTTTTACTTTTTTAGCTAGTGCTTTGAATTTACCTTTTTCTGTCTGATAAATAAGATCGCTGTGGTCGATACGCTTGATTGGGTTATGTGTTGGGACAGTAGTAACCACGAGACCGTATACTTTGTAGAACTCTTCGGCACTAGTCTTAGCTGTACCTGTCATACCAGAAAGCTTCTTATAGAATCTAAAATAATTCTGGAAAGTAATAGAGGCAACAGTTCTAGACTCTTTCTGAACTTCTACATTTTCCTTTGCCTCCACCGCTTGGTGTAACCCGTCTGACCAGCGACGTCCTGGCTGCATACGACCAGTGAACTCATCTACAATTATCACTTCATTGTCGCGCACAACATATTGCTTCTCTCTTATATATAAAGCCTTAGCTTTAACCGCAGTCTCTAAGTGATGCACCAGCTTCATATTTTCTGCGGTATAAAGACTCGGTACTCTTAATTTTGCCTCGGCCTTTGCAATACCCGACTCCGTCATAGCAATTGCATTCTGCTTTTCGTCTACTGTGTAGTCGACATCTTTAACTAACCCCTCTGCGATGTTTGCAAAAGTCTTGTATAAGTCTTCACTGTCGCGAGCCGCATTAGAAATAATAAGCGGCGTACGAGACTCGTCGATCAAGATAGAGTCCACCTCGTCAACAATTGCAAAGTAATGTCCACGCTGAGAAGTCTCCTCCATTGTATACACTAAATTATCGCGCAAGTAGTCGAACCCAAACTCATTATTGGTTCCATAAGTCACATCTGCATTGTAGGCATCTTTTCTGTCTACAGTCTTAAGATAGTCATACTCAACCTTGTATCCACCGGCCTCATCACGAACACGATCCTCCTCTTTGTTCATTACTTCTGTATAGAGGTAACTCTTCTCGTGATTGATAATACCAACACTAACTCCAAGTGCGGCGTACACTTGACCCATCCATACTGCGTCGCGACGTGACAAATAATCATTCACAGTTACAACATGTACACCCTCACCTACCAGCGCATTCGCATAAGCTGGAAGTGTGGCTACTAATGTCTTACCCTCTCCTGTACGCATCTCCGCTATGTGTCCTTTGTGAATTAATAGTCCTCCTATTAACTGTACACGATAATGCATCATGCCGAGCGTACGTCTCGCTGCTTCACGACATAGAGCAAAAGCAATATGTATATTATCGTCTAACTCTTTAGACTTGTGCTCAGCTGCGCGTATCTTGTCACGCAAGCTTAGAGACTTCTGCTTAAGCTCCTCATCAGATAGAGCCTTGAGCTCTTCTTCTAGATCCAGGATTTTTTTCACTGTTGGCTCAAGCTTTTTTATGGTGCGTGAGTCTTCGCTAGGGAATATTTTAGAAATTAATGACATTCGAAGATTATACCACAAAAAGCACTCGAATTAAAGCTGAAAAACTTATTTAAATAAGGCTTTTCTTGTATACTTTTATTGTGAGCTTAACAAAACTTCTAAGCATTTTAAGTAAATTATTATTCCCAAAATTTTGTATTTTGTGTGACAAATATAATTATCTATTATGTGAAGAGTGTGAGTCCAGACTTAAGCTAAACCATCGAACACTACCAGACTGGATACATAGCAAATACTCCTACGAAGACAGTGACGTAAGGAAACTTCTTTTCAAGTTAAAGTATGATCACGTTGAGGAACTTGGATATATTTTAGGACAATACTCACGTGACCACTTAAAACAAAAAGTAAAAGATGGACAATTCTTACTCATCCCCGTCCCAATATCAAAATCAAGACTCTCAGAAAGAGGTTATAACCAGGCGCTGTCTGTAGCAGGCGGCCTAGCGAATGGGAACAATAATTTTAAGATTTGCGATGCATTAACTAGAACCAAAAATACCAACAAGCTTTTCAAAACTCAAAATATAGACGAAAGGAAAATAGAAATAGAAAACTCTTTTACTGTTAACGATCAATTTTTAGAAGAAATTAAAAATAAAGACGTAATAATCATTGATGACATAACCACAACCGGTGTTACTCTTTACGAAATAAGAAAGTTATTGATTCCAAGCGGTGTAAAAAGTGTGATAGCTTTTACAGTTGCTCATTAATTCAACTTATCTTTTATGTCCTCTAAGTCTTTGTGAAGATGTAGTAGCTCTAATTTTTCCTCTTCTATTTCGTCTTCTGTTTTTTCGGTCAATTTCTTTTCATGCTTAACGCCTGTCATGATTATGCTGTCTCCAATAAAAACAGACACGAATAAGCCAGTAATAAGCAATAGAACTATACCCAAAAGCATTGACCCAACATTAGAAAAAAGCACTTCGCCATACAATGTGTTACTTTCTAACCAGTCTGCGCTATGCCAAAGCCCTCTCCAAAACAAGATAACACCAGTGCCCCCAAAGAAAGAGTATATAAGTGGATATTTAGAGAGTCCTCCTCTTACATGATCTTCTAATTTGTCGAAAAAGTTAACTACAGCTTTCATATTTATTGAGTAAGCACCCCTACTTGCATGCTGCGTAAAATCAAATTTGGCTTCTCATCGTCACCATGCTTACGAGTAAATGTTGCAGTTCCATCATTACCACAAACTCTCATAATTGCAGTCTTGCCTCCCGGATGCAATGATATGTATTTTGTTATGTCGTATACATTACCATTGATCGCTGTATAACAACTGTCCTCTCCTCCGTGTGTAGCAACTTCAGCTAGTGTAAAAGTTTTTGTTGTTGATTGATTGTCTATTATAGGAAGTACAGCATCTTCACCTTCAGGCAAGATAAAGAATGCGGCTGTGGCTGCCATTATCCAACAAAATATAGAAACAAACCCTGATACAAATAATTTAACCTTTACCTCCTTACTTACTTCTGAGAACTTCTTTTCTGTAGCAACTTTCATTAGCCTGCCTATTGCAAAAGCATTTATTACTAATGCCAGAACACACGCCATTTTGACATAGAATGGTGCTGAAGCAAGTAACACGTCCATACTTTGATAGAACAATACCGAGCCTGTGGCTATCATTAATATTAATCCTATCCAAGCTTGCTTGTGTAGGCTTTGTAATTTGTCTTTATTTATCGTATCTATTTTGCCGCGTAACCATTTAGACCCCAACAGGTCAGAACGTATTATTGTAACGATACAATATAATAAACTTAGTAAGTGTAAAGGTAGAAGTACTTGTTCCATGAATTGTAGTATACTTTAAATATTATGGAAAATACAACAAATCATGAACATGCTTCACATGAGAACATGCATCACAAGGTGCACTCTCATGCTAGCAAATTAGAGTCTGTTCTTGCGGACTTCTTTAAAAACTTTCCACACTTACCCGAGGGTGGAAGAAAATTCTTAGTAGATGTTTCTCCTTACGTCGCTCTAGTGTTTGGAATATTGGGTGTTATCGGTCTTGCTACAGGAGGGATCTTAACAGCAGGATTAACAGTGTTAAGTCTGGGAGCCAGCTTACCATTACTTGTAGTTCTGTTAATATCTCTTGCTTCTGCAATATTCTTATTGATGGCTTACAAGGGACTGGCAGCCAGAACAAAGAAAGGTTGGGATTATGCTTTTTACAGTGAGATACTTAGTGTAATAAGTGGTGTCGTCAGTATGGTTTTGATGTTTGGTGGATTTGTAGGAACTTTTGTTAGTGCTCTTATTGGTTTCTATATATTGTTCGAGATACGCGATCATTATAAATAATAAAATACAAAAAGTCGCCCGCTCCGCGGGCGACTTTTTGTATTTAGATACTCTCCACTCTTTCAATCTCTCTTATAGAAGTATTTCTGTGTATTATCTCATCGTTACGAACCGACAAGAAAAAGTCATACTGACTTATCGGATTGCGTCCGTACCATCTCAAGAATTCACTATCTACTGTTTTCTTTTTTAAAGACTCTCCATCAAGCTCTAAGAATTCACTGTAAGAGTCGAATGCGTGTTGTTCAAAAAGATAATTAAGCTCATATGAATATCTAGGCTTTATCATATATAAGAAATATGACATCCAGAAATAGAAGAATGCGAATAACATCGGTATAACAGTGTGCCTCAATATACCAGCACGTTTGTGCTCCTTTTTGGCAATGCTAGATATAACTATTACATGCATGGTCTCATTCTCTGCTGCCACTCTTGAGAACTCGGCTATTTTAGATAATTGCATTGCCTTGTTCTCATTAGAGTAGAACATTGTCTGAAGTGTGAACATTGCCGAGTCCCAAGAATGATAAGGAACGCGAGCAATAACCTCCACTGCTCTAAATTTTAAATACGATGACTTGTAACCATATACAATGTTACCAGCGGTTACAAGTAATTTGCCCAGCATCCTAGGCACTAATGCTGGACGATAATTATCATCACAATGTTTATAATCTTCAAGAACTTTCGGGTCATTTAATTGCGCGCAAAGTAACTCGAACTCTTGATTCTCTTTTCTTGCTTCCATAATTTATAAGTATAGTTCTACAAAAAGGAAAGAGCAACTAACGCCATCTCTTTGGCTTCATCTGTTTCTACAAGATAAACTGGAACGGACTTTTCTGTAGAGGTGTTTTTATTGAATTGACCTTCTTTGTTTTTGTCTTGATCTAATTCAATATTTAAAAACTTCATACTAGAGCAAATGCGTCTCCTGATTGGCTCCGACCTTATACCCATTGTGCCTGAGAATACTATCGCATCTACTCCACCCATAGCTGCAGCATAGGCACCAATATACTTCTTAACAGAATAAACAAAAGAGTTAATTGCAAGCTCAGCATTCTTGTCTCCCTTCTGCTCCAGAGCCAGGAGGTCCCTCATATCTTTGGATATGTTACTTATAGCCAAGAGTCCGCTATCTTTATACAAAATATTTTCTATTTCATTTGGGCTATACTTTTTAGATAACTTTAACACTGCACCAGGATCAACATTACCGGACCTCGAGCTCATGATTAACCCGTCGAATGGAGCATATCCCATACTAGTGTCTACACTACGACCATTAATCAATGCTGTCACACTTGCACCACTACCGAGGTGGCACACTATAGCTCTACTTTCTAATCTGTTAACACTTTTTAAAAATCTAGCCGCAGCTGCTACAGATAGCCCATGATAACCGAAACGATACAAGTCATTTTCTTCTATAATATTTTTTGGTAATGCATAATTTCGAGAGACTCGAGGCAGATTAGAATGGAATGCACTGTCTGAGACTGCAACAATCTTAACTTCATTTAAAAACTTTCTAACTTTCACTATCTCCTCTTGAACTATTTGTGCATGCAAGTAACCATCAGCAGCAACCTCTCCCAGTGACGATATGTACACGTCATCAACTAGACAATTTTGTTGGAATTTTGTCCCAGGAGCAACGACACGAATGGCGACAAGGTCAACATCAAGTCTATCTTTTACAAACCCCAATCCATTAACCTTTTTATAGAAACACTCAACGGCCTCGCCGTATTCAAAAGCATTAGAAGCGACTTCATTTTCTATACCATACTTAACTACATACCCATCACCAACTTTTTCAAAATGTGCAGAATACAAATGCTTGTCGCCACTAAAGAGCGAATACTTTTTAGATGAGCTACCGATATTTAGAACTAATATATTTTTCTCCATTTCCATTTTGATATAAATTCTGGGTCTTCACCATTTTCAATAATATATTTACGGTGTTCCTCGAGTATAAGTTTATATTTATTTTTAAGATTCTGATACAAGTCTGAGCTTAGCTCTCCCTTTTTATACAAAATATCTAAGGTCTGCATTGCTAGGTGATAACGACTTGTCTCATTACGAACTTGCATATCAAAAGCCGTAGTCGTTGACCCGCTCTCTAAGTATCCATGTATATACATACGGCCCGCCGCACTACCCATATCAAAAAGTATTTGTTTTATAGTCTCTGGATAACCATGAAAATTTATTATAACTGGCTTATCTTCAGTAAAATAATTATTAAAACTTTCAAATCTTTTACCATTCTGAGGCAATAGTGCAGTCAGTTCTAAAATATTTACAAACCTCAAACGAATACCCTCTACATCTTCTTTCAAAATCATTATAGCTGCCAAGCACTCCCTGGTTAAATAGTCACCCACTGCCGCAAAGACAATATCTGGATTCTGATCGCTAGCAAAGTCCCATATGGCTAGACCCATATCTCCCATTTTTCTAGCTTGGTCCAAATTGAGCCACTCAGGGGTATCGGCCTTACCTGAGACAATTAAGTTAATGCCTTCCTTGGAAGCGAGACACTTTTCAAGTACTACTAATGTACTATTTCTGTCTGTCGGGAAATAGACATGAACAAATGAGCCGTGTTTTTGTAATACAGTATCTATGAAGCCAGGATTCTGATGTGAGAAGCCATTATGCTCCTGAGCCCAGCCTGGGCTAGTTAGAATATAATTAAGAGAGGCCACATGCCCACGCCACGGTATCTCTCTTGCGACTCTAATGAACTTGGCGTATTGATCAGCCATACTACTAACGATCTGAACAAATGCCTCATAAGATGGGAACACTGCATGCCTGCCCGTTAATATATAACCTTGCATCATGCCTTGCAGTGAATGCTCGCTCAACATCTCTATGACCCTACCGCTCCTAGACATGTCTTCGTCTTGCTTTTTGATTGGCCATAAGAATTGCCTAGTGGTCTTCTGGAAAATAGCATCAAGCTTATTGGAATAAGTCTCATCTGGAGAAAATACTCTAAAATTTTTAGATACTTCATTCATCTCAATTACACGCTTTAGATAAGCTCCTGCTGCACGCATGTTACTAGACGAGTTATCGCCTGGAGCTACAACTTGTACTGCATCTGGCGTTATATCAGGCAAGAATAAGTCCTTACACACCGCTTCACCGCCGAAGCATTGCCTATTATTACCTATTCTTCTTTCTGACTTGGGTATTAGTGACTCTATCTCCTCGCAGAAGCCAACCTCCTCGTCGAACAGCTCCTCAAATTTATAACTCTTCAGCCACTCTTCTAACATCACTAACTGCTCTTTGCTATTGTTAGCATCAGTTAATACCACTTGATGCGAAGCAAAATTGCCTTCTACTTTTCTTCCGTTTAACTCTTTTACACCACCTTCACCCTTTTCAGTAGTTAATATAATCATTGGGAAGCGTGGAACAAAATCCCCATCTTGTGACTTTATTTTTTGTATCTCTTTGTAACATTTATCCAGTGTCGCAGACAGGTCACGATGAACATTTTTACCTCCCGAAACAAAATAAGGATGATATCCATAACCAGTAAACAGTGCCTCCAATTCTTCTTCACTCATTCTACCAAAAATAGTTGGCCCCGAGATCTTATATCCATTCCTATGCAATATAGGTAGCACCGTGCCACATGTCTTTGGGTCTATGAATTTGTTAATATGCCACGAAGTAGCTAGTGGTCCTGTCTCTGCTTCGCCATCACCAACTAACACCGCTGCTATTAAGTTAGGATTATCTAGTACTGCCCCATAAGCGGTAGACAATGAGTAGCCCAGCTCTCCTCCTTCTAATATTGCCCCAGGCGTACCAGGATTAGTATGGCTTGGGAATCCGTAAGGCCAGCTGAACATCTTTATCATCTTGCTCATACCATCCACATCCCTTGGATACTCTGGATAATACTTACTTAATGTCCCCTCCATAAAAAGATTAGCCTGCAGTGCTGCAAAGCCATGCCCTGGGCCAAGTACAAAAATCATCTCCTGGTCATTATCTCTTACTAGCCTATTTAAATGCGCATATACCAGATTCACACCTGGCGCAGTACCCCAGTGACCGAGCAGTCTCGGCTTAATGTCCGAGAACTTCAGCGGCCTCTTCAGAAGAAAATTATCCTGCAAGAAAATCTGAGCTGCTGACAAATAATTAGCCGCTCTTACGTACTTCTCAAAAGCTTTTTCTTCTTTCATAATGCTATTTTGATTATAGCATCACTCGCATCAACCAACCTGTGATTAAGTAAAATATTAATTGTAATTTAATAACAAACGGAATAGACTTGTGTATATGTTGAAACAATATTGGGAATATATTAATGACAATCCTAAAAATCTCTGGTTTAAAAGAAAACTCTATGGCTGGGGATGGATACCTGTCTCTTGGCAAGGATGGCTAGTAATTCTAGCTTTTGTAGTTTTCGAGTTTTGGAATTTTCTCAGACTAGACTCTGTGTCACATTCAAACAGTGACACCATAAGACCATTTGTCATACAAACTTTCTTTGCTCTGATTATTCTAATAATAATATGCTACTGGAAAGGCGAAACACCACGCTGGCAGTGGGGACAAAATTTCACAGATCTTAAAAATTAATTAAATAAAAAGATATTAATTACTCTCTGTATAGGATTTAAAGTTATCTAATATAGCCTGCCATCCTTGTTGCTGCCTCTCTTCGTTGTTAATATTCTCTGGGTCAAAAGTTTCAACGACTTCAGTTGTTGCCTCATTAATAGAGCTAAACATCACTGACACCTGTCTTTTGTCATCTCCATCCATTGTATAAGAATAAGACTTTTTTAAATCCACCCCATCATACACCCCACCAAAGTCAAAACTTGCACTACCGTCAATTGCATACATTGTAGTTTTGAATCTGCCACCAATACGCAAGTCATTCTCGGCATCTTTTGCAGCCCAGTCAGACGAAGCGTGGCACCAATTATTAATATGTATTGGATTAGTAAAATATTCCCAAGTTTTTTCTAGGTCACAATTAACAACCGTTTTAACTGTTATTTTATTCATATAAATATCTGGTGATAAATTCTCTTGGCGGAAACGGTGGGATTCGAACCCACGGACCTTTAAGGGGTCGCCTCGTTAGCAGTGAGGTGCCTTAGACCAGCTCAGCCACGTTTCCGATGACGAACATTATATCACAAATCTGCTATACTGATAACACTCATAATATTGCATAGTATGGGTTTAAAATAATTTAAAAACATGAAAGAATTTATTCATTTTATCCGCGAGAAAGGTGTACTCGGTCTCGCTGTTGGTATTATCATGGGTGGTGCTGTGACAAAGTTTGTTACTAGCATTGTAGAGAATTTACTTAACCCTGTTATTGGATTCGTAACTGGTTCAGCTGGTAACCTGAACGAAATGGCCTACACTGTCCCACTTACAACCATCACATTCAAGTACGGCGCATTCATCTCAAGTCTTATAGACTTCTGTGCAGTACTCGCTGTTGTGTATTTTGTTTTTGTGAAGTCTCCACTAAACAAAATAGACAAAAAGGCTGAATAGTTAGAAAAAGTAGAGGCGCACATATTTGATGTGCGTTTTTATTTTTCTTTTCAAATTAGTAAAAATGTGTTATAATTTGCGAGAAATTTTAAGACAAAACAAAGATGGCAGTAGAAAAAGCAGTACCAGAGCATGGAGAAGTATTACTTCGATTCGAAGATGTGTCTTTTGGATATGAGGAGAACAAAATGTTGCTCGAGGAGTCGTCTTTTGTTCTGCGTCGTGGAGCAAAATTAACACTGATGGGACCAAATGGTGCAGGCAAGTCTACAATATTCAAAATGGTCTTGGGGACACTGAAGCCAGTTGAAGGTCGTGTGGTCGAGGAGAACAAGCTAAACATTTCTATCGCTGAGCAATACATACCCCACGAAGAGTGGCACATGACAGGATTGGAGTATATGCAAAAGGCATTTAGCGAGAAGGTGTATGACATCGAGCCACGCTCTAAAAAAATATTTGAAAAGTTGAAATGGAATATACCACTCGACAAACATATTAAGGACCTGTCCGGTGGCCAGAAAGGCCGCCTACTAATCGCAAAGTCATTGGTTGCTAATCCTGACATTGTGCTTATGGACGAGCCGACTAACAACCTAGATAAAAATGGAATCAAGGACCTGACCGAGTTCATGAAAGATTATGAAGGCACTGCCCTAGTTATCTCTCACGATGAGAAATTCCTAAATGACTTTACTCACGGTATCGTGTATGTGAACACTCAATTCAAAAAGATTGAGCAATATGTTGGTAACTATTTCAAAGCATTAGAAGAAATAGAACGCAAAAAAGAGGCCGAAAGAAAAGCTAACGCTCAGCTAGCCAAAGAGATACAAGAGAACAAAGACAAAGTTAACTACTTCGCACTAAAAGGAGGAAAGATGAGAAAGCTTGCTAGTAAGCTGCGTGACGAAATAGAAGAGATGGAGGATAGTAAGGTGGACGAAAGAAAAGACGATCGCGTAATCAAGAAATTCAATATTAAAAATTCTGACGAGTTGTCAGGTAACATTGTTGAGATTAGAAGTATCGAGTTATTAGTCGAAGGACAAAAGAAAGATTTTGATGTTGAAATAGACTTGCGCAAAGGTGACAAACTACAAATAGTTGGCCCTAATGGAATCGGTAAGACAACTTTCTTCAACCTTATAGGCAAGCCTAATGCACAAGGTATCAAAATAAAAGATGACATCAAGATCGGTTATTACAGACAAGACTTCTCTACTCTAGACTTCAACAAGACAGCATATGAGGAGCTAGCAAAAATATTCAAGCGTCTCGACGATCAACATCTGCGCTCGGTTGCGGCAGGGTTCCTAATTGGCGGTAAGGAGTTGGCGACAAAAATCGGGTCACTGTCTGAGGGACAGAAGGCATTGCTGATGTGGGCATATATAACTATGTATGAGCCAGGAATACTTATAATTGATGAACCAACTAATCACGTTAACTTCTTGCACATACCAGTTATCGCTGAAGCACTCAAGAATTATCAAGGAGTTCTGATACTTGTATCTCACGTTAACGACTTCGTTCGCCAAGTTGGCATCAACAAGACATTGGATCTAGGCAAAATCTCTGGGGTTAAATAATATTACTTTTGTATACAGACGAAATACTCGTGATTGCCATCACCACCTTGTATTGGCGAGTCACAAGTACCGAGTATTTTGAAGTTGTGCTTTTCTAACTCTGATACCACATCAGCGAGAGCCTGCTCACGCAATTCTAATTCGCGCACTATACCCTTTTTTGTATTGCCTTTACCAACTTCAAATTGTGGCTTCACAAGTATTACTCCAACGCCACCAACTTTTAAAAGTTTATAAAAACTTTCAACTACATTACGAATAGAAATAAATGATAAGTCACAGACTAACAAGTCATAACTTGTTCCCATATTAAAATCTCTAATATCCATCCCTTCAAAAAGACTTATTTTGTCTTTGTTTTTATTTAAAAGAGTTTGGTCAAATTGATCTCGTCCAACATCAACAGCTGTGACATGGACTGCTCCATGTTGTAGCAAGCAATCGGTAAAGCCTCCAGTTGATGAGCCGACATCAATTGCAGTTTTCCCTTCTGGATTAATTCCAAAAAAGTTTAACGCCCCCTCTAACTTCTCTCCTCCACGAGATACGAACTTCTGCTGCTCGAGCAATACCACATTATCTTCTTTTGAAACTTTTTTGCTAGGCTGATTCTCAATCAAATTATTAACCGAAACCTTACCATCTTCTATCAAAACTTTGGCTGATGTCCTGGACTTGCACAGACCACTCTCCACAAGAAAAACATCCAATCTTAACTTGTCCATTTGTATTTAGCTAAAGCTGCTTTTGCAGCAGAGACTTCGGCTTCTTGTTTGCTTTTACCGCTTCCATCCGAGACCATGTCATTACCAAAATATATACCAACCACAAACAACTTATCATGATCAGGACCTGTCTCAGATATAGTCTTATAACTAGGTGTGACTTGTAACTTCTCTTGAGCCTTCTCTTGAACTAATGACTTAGGGTCTTTGAACAATCCCCCACGAACAATATTGTCTGTGTTGATTAGCAGTGTCTCCTTTACCCAAGATACGCATCTGTCATATCCGAGATCCAAATAAAGAGCTCCCAAAAAGGCCTCATAAGTGTCAGCCAAGATAGATAGTCTCGCCTTGCCAGTATCCTTCTGCTCGCCTTTGGATAATTTTAATAAGTCATTGAATCCCAAATTATAAGCCGTCTCACCGATCGAGGTAGTGTTAACTAATGCGGCACGATAAGAAGTAAGGTCGCCTTCTGAATGGTCCGGATATTTGAAATACAACGCGTCAGTCACAATCAACTCGAGGACCGAGTCACCCAAGAATTCTAATCTTTCGTTGTGCCCTAATTTGAATTTTGGATTCTCGTTGATAAAGCTCCTGTGTACAAAAGCTTGCTCATACAACTCTATTTTTTTAGGAGTTATATTATTTTTATTTAAAATTATTTCTAAACTATTCATTTGCTACTATATCTACTGCCTTTAAAATGATTGGCCTCATATCTTCATACACTGGCAAGATGCTTACCTCGTCCAACCTCCACCACTTTGCATCGTCTAGACCTTTACTGTCTTCGACTTTTGGAGCCTCGTGATTAGTCCTAGCCAAGTAATACTCAACTTGCTTGCGCACCTTACCCTTCTCAGGATGATGAGCTACATAGGCATTCTGACCTATCTTCTCGACAACAGTTGCTCCACTTAAGCCGAACTCCTTTTTGACAACACGAGCAACAGCTTCATCTATAGACTCGCCTTCTGCTTTGTGTGACTTGCACAAAGTCCAATGTCCAAATATGTCATGCACCATACCAACATATTTCTTATCACCATAAGTGCTAGTGACTATCACTCCAACTAACTCTTCGACTGTTATAGGCTTCTGAGAAGATTCCTTTTTGCCAGGCTCACCCATCTCCTTGTACACAGCGCCAAGTACACCATTAACAAATCTACCGCTAGACTCACCACCGTACTCCTTTGCAATCTCAATAGCCTCGTCGATAGCTACTTTTGGAGGAACATGATCCCTATCTCCAAAAAGTAACTCACAAAGACCAACACGTAAGACATTTCTGTCTACTATGCTTATCTTATCCATTGGCCACTCAGGAGCTGCCTTTTGTATAATCTCATCGAGAGTAGTAATTCTCGATAATGTATCCAATAATAACTTCTCTACAAATTCAGTCTCACGCAAAGCACTTCCAAACTCTTCTATATTATGACGCAACACATTCTTAGCCTCCGCATGAGAGACTCCAAGGCTTTCGTTAATGTCCAGCTCATACATTGTCTGCATCGCTATTACCCTTCCTGTGTGTCTCGCACTCATAATATTTAGTTTAGAAAGAACTGATTAGTTTGTTAAGAGGTTTTTTTAACTGTTATTACTTGTTTACCTTTATAAAATCCACAAGCGTCGCAAACACGATGTGGGCGTATTACCGCATTACAATTAGGACATGCTGCGAGATTCAAAGATTTCAATGCATGATGAGCACGGCGATTGCCTGTGTGTGCTCTTGTGTGTCTCATTCTTACTACCATAGTCACAATATTATACTACAAATCTAGCTTTTTTGCAATGTGCGGCCGAGATATGTAATTCTGTGGTATTTGCTGGGGCCGAGGGACCTGACGGCCGCGCGATGCGCGGCCGAGCCATATCCTGCATGTTGCGCGAACCCATAACCAGGCACTTTCTTGTCGAGAGACTTCATATATCTATCCCTTGTGACCTTGGCGACTATGCTAGCGAGAGCAATAACTGGCACCTTCTCATCTCCTTTTATAATTATCTCACCGAACTCTTTTGGCAAAGCTCCATCTAACTTAATATCCTTCTTCTTTACATTAGGAAAGTTATTCAACCCTTTTTGTATGCTCTTATATATACATTTGCTAATTCCAAACTTATCTATATCTTTGGCTGACCTGCTGAGAACAACCCAGTCTACTTTATTTTTCTGTCTTAATTCTTGCAGGCTTCTGTATATTTCTTCTCTCTTTTTCTTCGACAACTTTTTGGAATCTTTTAACTTTCTGTCTTCGAAAAGACTTAAAAGGTCTAGACTTTTGGGGGCGTAAAATAGGCAAATTGTAACCGGTCCTGCGAGCGGACCCCTGCCAACCTCATCTATTCCGAGCATGGTATAATCATAGCATGAGCTTCGTATCGCTACGCAATCACTCCCACTATTCCTTACTGCGCGCACTACCAAAAGTTGACGCCCTTGTTAAGAAGACAATATCTCACGGATACACCGCACTCGCTCTCACTGATTATGACAATATGTATGGAGCGATTGAATTCTACAAAGAGTGTAAGAAAAAGAATATAAAGCCAATAATCGGATCTGAATTAAAAATAAAAAAGTCCGAGAGACTGTACACCGTAGTCTTGCTTGCTAAGACATTAGATGGGTACAAGAACTTGATGCGTCTCGTGTCCGTTGCTCATCTTAAAAGTATAGATATCAAGGAGCCGTATTTAGAATTGTCAGACCTGCCAGGCGTATCGAGCGGCATCATAATGTTAGACGGTGGCCCTTGGGGCGAGATTGCAGATGCATTAAAAACAAATGACACAGTAAAAGCTCGATCAATATACGACACATACAAAGAATATTTTGAAGATATATATTTGGAGGTAACGCCACACACATTTATGGATTATGGGGCCCAGATGCGTGCCAATGTAATTAACTTTGCCAAGGAGAATAATATACCGATGGTAGCCACCATTAACACTCACTATCTCTCACCAAGTGATAAGTCAGCACACAAAACACTTATAAGTGTTCACAATGACATAGATGCATCAGAATACTACAAAGTTAACTTTGCCCTTGCGGACTTCTCTTATTTGTCACAAGCCGAAATAAAAGAAAAGTTCCAAGATGTACCTGAGGCCGTAGAGAACACAGTAAAGATTGCTGATGAGATTAATTTTGAAATACCACTAGGGGCCTGGGTGTTCCCCGCTATTGAATTCAATAAAAGTTATGACGAGGACTTGCGCGAGCTTGCTTATAAAGGCCTAACAGACAGAAAGCTAGAGCCAACTGAAGAAGTTATAAAAAGATTAGACTATGAACTAAAAGTAATCAAGGACAAAGGTTACTCGCCTTACTTCTTGGTTGTGTATGACCTGTTACGCTTCGCACGTGAGAACAAAGTCCTAACTAACATTCGTGGATCAGTGGCGGGATCCTTAGTTACATATCTACTTCGTATTACAAAATGTAACCCCTTCGAATACAAATTACCTTTTGAAAGATTCCTTAATCCTGAGCGCCCTTCGGCACCGGACATCGATATGGACTATGCCGACGACCGCCGTGACGACGTTCTCGACTATGCGAGACGCAAATACGGTGCAGACCACGTAGCCCAGATCGGTACATTTGGTACTATGATGGCACGCGGTGCAGTACGTGACGTTGCGCGCGCCATGAAGTTCCCTTATGTTGTTGGTGACAAAATATCAAGAATGATACCACCACCCAAGCAAGGCTTCCCAGTTTTTATTGATAGCGCAATACAAGAAGTGCCTGAGCTAAAAGAAATGTATGAAGGTGATCGTGATGCAGCCATAATCCTAGATATGGCCAAAAAGGTAGAAGGTTGTGTGAGGCATGTGTCAGTGCATGCGGCAGGTACTGTTATATCCCCTGCCCCGATTTGGGAGTTCTCACCTATACAATACGACCCTAAAGGTGAAGGCAAACTAATCACTCAATACGACATGTACACTATTGAAGATGCTGGATTACTCAAATTCGACTTCCTTGGTATTCGTAACCTTTCAATACTAGCGACCGCTCTGGAAATAGTAGAAAAAAAATATAATAAAGTAATAGACATTGAAGAGATACCACTCGACGACAAGAAGACTTTCGACATGCTAGCTCGTGGCGAGACTGAAGGCCTATTCCAACTTAACGGTAGTGGTATGACAAGATTCTTAAAAGAGCTTCGTCCTTCTACTATATTCGATATTAACGCTATGGTGGCACTGTATCGCCCTGGGCCTCTCGAGATGATACCGGAATATATCAAGCGTAAGCACAATCCTGAGTTAATAGAGTTCCTAGACCCTCGCCTCGAACAAATACTAGATCAATCATTCGGTGTAATCGTATATCAAGATGACGTGATGTTAATCGCGATACACTTGGCAGGTTACTCTTGGCTTGAGGCTGACAAGTTACGTAAAGCTATGGGAAAGAAAATCCCAGCTGAAATGGCCGAGCAAAAAGAAAAGCTAATGAAAGGATTCCTCGAGCACGGACTCTCAAAAGCAAAATCTGACGAGCTGTGGTCTCGTATCGAGCCGTTCGCGGCGTATGGATTCAACAAAGCCCACGCAGCGAGTTACGGTCGTGTGGCGTATCAGACCAGCTATATGAAGGCTAATTACCCTTACGCTTACATGACAGCCATACTTACACATGAGTCTGGTGACATAGATAAAATATCCGAAATTGTCTCAGAATGTAAACGCATGGGTATTAATGTTCTGCCTCCTGATGTTAATCACTCGCTAGGCGGATTTGAAATTGTAAAAAATGAGAGAGATGAAGAAGAGATACGCTTTGGACTTTATACAATTAAAAATCTTGGCGTTGATATATCTGACGCAATAATAAAAGAAAGACTAGACAACGGCCCTTACAAAACTTTTGAAGACTTCATCTCTCGCGTTAAGCACAAAAATCTAAACAAGAAGTCTCTTGAGGCTTTGGCTATGTGTGGAGCACTCGATCAATTCGCTGAGCGCAACGAAATAATACACAACATGGACGAGATACTCGAGTATCACAAGCAGACAGTAAAAGATAGCGGTGGGCAGGACTCACTGTTCGGCATTATCGAAGCTCCGAGCTTCAAATTAAAAAAGGCTGAACCTACACCTCACCTACAAAAGCTAGAATGGGAAAAGGAATTGCTTGGACTGTATGTATCAGGATTCCCTCTTGATCCTTGGAAAGATCGCATACAAGCTCGCGGTATAGACATAAGAACAGTACAAGATGCGATCAAAGATAACACCGAGATCACACTCGCTGTATTAATAGAAAGTGTCAAAATAACCAAAACAAAAAAAGGTGCTCGTATGGCTCTAGTTGGAGTGCGTGACTATTCTTCTAATTTTGAAATAGCGGTATTCCCAGAAAGTTATGAGAAATTCAAAGACAAGATTAAAAAAGATACAACTGTCATAATCAAAGGCAAAGCAGCAAGTCGCAACGGCGACAAGACAATGGTGTTAGACGAAATCAAGCCTCTTGCATAAATTCAAATATAGTTGTAGATTGCATCCAGGAGGTACAAAATGGAAATGATGGAAGTGTTTGGCTGCTTTCTTGTAGCCGTAGCTCTAGTCTTTTACTTAGGAGTGTTTCTGTGTCACTACTTGGACAAAGAGTTCGCCATCAAGAACTCTGCCGAACGCGACATTGCTGTCGCTTGCCACGGCTACAAGATGGCCGCAAAGCAGACACTCGAAGCAATCAACTTCTTCTGGGTGATAATGAAAAACATCATTCATGATGAAGATGGTGAACGGTGGCACGGCGAGTGAACGCGAAACGCGCGACCCTCTTGAGGGTCGCGCGTTTTCTAATTTCCATTTTAATCTAACTCAACTTTATCTAACTTGTCCATGATCGCCATCACTTCTTTTGGATATGTTGGAACCACAGTACCGTTATAGTAATAAAGTTTTTCCTCTACAGACTTACCTGCATAGTAATAGGCTGTCTTCTTGTTGGCACCACCAAGATTTTTCGCAAGTGCCTCGATGGCTTCGTCATAGTTACTGAATTTAATCTTACAAGATCCCCAACCGAATGGGTTGTTATAACAAGCATTCTTACCACCTGACGACTCACGTACTGAGATCGCAGGTAACAGTCTCCAGTCTAGTCCGTACTTCTCTGACTCGAGAACGAATTTCATAGCATTGTCCTGTAGTGGCATACTACGATCCGAGAAATATTTCTCTATCTTAGCAGCCCTTTCCTCACGTATCTCCTCAACACTGGCGCCTACGTCGTTAGCGACAAGGCTTGTATTAGGAGCAATATTTAGTTCGGTAGCTGGTATTGCGAATAATGGAACGAAGGCAAATACGGCACCGAATTTTTGTATATTTTTTAGCATGATGCAGTAGTATGAGCTCTACCAACTTCTGAACTGATTTTAGGAACGAATGCTGGATATACTAACAAATTGATATCCCAGCTGTCAAGCATTGTAGCATACTCATATACTTTTGTCAAGTCTTTTAGGGTCAAACTATCTAGAAAAGCCTTATCTTATAAGGGTTTTTGCTAATTCTCTATATATATGTTATTATCTATAAATTGGCCTTATCGTCTAACGGTTAGGACAGAGCCCTCTCACGGCTCAAATCGGGGTTCGATTCCCCGTAAGGTCACCAATTTTACATGAAAACTGCGATAATAATTCATGGAATGTCTGATAAAAAAGAATATTTGGACCCTAACCTAAATAGCGAATCTGGGTCCCACTGGCTACCCTGGTTAAAAGAGCATTTGGAAATAAATGGAACACCTTCATATGCACCAGAAATGCCTGAATCCTACAACCCAAACTATGAAAAGTGGCTGTCTGTTTTTGAGCGGTTTGAAATTAATGAAGACACTATTCTTGTAGGACATTCTTGTGGCGCTGGATTTATTGTTAAATTTCTCTCAGAAAATAATATAAAAGTAGGAAAAGTTGTTCTTGTTGCGCCTTGGATAAATTCAAAAGGCGAAGAAGAGATTGAGATGTTTAATAATCTGCACTTAGATGGTAACTTAACTTTAAAAACTTCAGGTATTACTATTTTTGCATCATCTAACGACGACCAGACAGTTAAAGATAGCATCGAGAAAATAACCGAATCTATTCAAAATATTAAATTGGTTAACTTTGAAAACTACGGGCACTTTTGTTTGGAAGATATGAATACAAGAGAATTCCCAGAACTGTTAAAAGAAGCTTTACAAGAATAAAAAATAATTCCTGCCCGAAGGTGAGGTTTGTTTTTATTTTTACAGTACTTTTATGTTCACCTCTACCTCCTCACTATGGAATAGGCCTAGCTTTTGGCGTACACCCTTCTTAATAGGCATTATATAGGCCTGACCCTCCCTGCTGTAAAAAAGTGAAGTTAGCCACTCAACACCCTCTATTTTGGCCTCCACCTTGACCATTGCTGCACGCGGGAATGCTGCTCGCAACTTCTGGGTGTCAGCTTTGCTTATTGTTACAAAATGCCAAGGCGTATCGCCTGGCCATTGCCATATCTTGGTCTTAAGTGCGATATTTTTCATATACAAATAATAACATGCTACACTTAATACTAGCTCCACAGACAGAAACAGGTGCAAAATGTTAGACCATTACATTCCCTCCAGCGAAGTGCTCAGACATATCGCTAAGACACTACCGAAAGTCGTACACGTTGTCGCAATGCTTGGACCCAAAAAAGCTATTTTCATCAGGTGCCCCAGTGAGTTGTCGGCGTGCATGCTGGTTGCATACCTTCGCCAAAGGAAGGTTACATCGCTCCCCTACAACCTGAACAACTTTCGCAAAAACAGGCGCTAACCGCGCCTGTTTTAAACACTTTATTTTAACTAATGCTGCATGTCTTCCATATCCTCTCCCTCTTGATATACTGGAGAATATATTTCTGGAGTACTAGACCCTGTGACCTCTAACACCGCCCAGGCTCCCTTGTTCATCCTAGCTAGAGCATGATCCACTAACAAATATTTACCTGGAACATCTACCTTAAACTCTACGATTGTAGACCCACCAGGCAACACAGCTGTTGTCTGAACATTTTTTAAAACCGCACCACCTTCACCTATTGCGCCTTCTGGATAAACTTTGTCAAATATCTCACCAATAACATGGAATGAAGATATTAAGTTAACACCACCATTACCAAAATAAATACGTATTTTATCTCCGACTTTTGCGTGCATACGTGGCGAGCTTTCTATCTTACCGTTGAATGTAACATAATTCGGATGCCCATCAACAAGGGCTTGTGAATCAAAAATAGTTAGCCCCTTTTTACCTATTTCCCCCATTGTATAAAGTTCACCCTGAACCACATAAAACTCTTTGTCTACTTTTGCTAACCCTTCTTTCGGTTCAACAAGTATCAAGCCATATTGACCATGCGAATTATGAGTACTCACATTTGGCATGGCACAATGATAAATAAAAAGTCCAGGATTGAGAGCTTTCCATTTAAATGTTTTGGTTTCTCCTGGCATAACGTCGGTAAGTGAGGCTCCTCCGCCTTGACCTGTCACGGCATGAAGATCTATGTTGTGATGATGTAAACTTGTCTTGTCGTTGGTTATAGACATGATAATAGTATCCCCTTCTCTTACTCTATACATTGGACCAGGTACAGCATTATCAAATGTCCAATAATTAAAATAAATTCCTGGCGATACCTCACTTATAACTTCTTTAACATTTATATTTATCTTAACTTCTTGTGATGTATCTCTACTTAAGGCTGATGGCACATCATTAGGATCTCTTCCTATATCTGAAACCTTTTCAAAATTAGATTGGCTTTTAAAAAAGTTAATCACATTAGCGAAAGGTAAATTCGGCGCTACCCCGCCTGGAGCCATTGTGTGCATGAACATAGGCATAGCAAACCCAGGAGAATAAGTTCTATCTGATAAAACGCCACCAAAATATGACAACACCAAAACTATAATTGGTATATATACCCACTTTCTTTTAAAAAAATCTCTAATAGACTTTCTTTTTAATAAATGCTCCAAAAAAACTATCGCAGCCACAAGACCAGACAACCAAGATAATATTTCAAATATAATATATGAATACATGTTTTAAATTTAAAGATAAAGGTAACTTAATAAAAGTATAACACCACCTAGGAAAACTCTTCGGTGAAAATGTTTTGCTCTGATGTGTTATTTTGAACAAGAGCCCTGTAGTAACTAGACACAAAACCGCTTGATCCACAGAGAAAGAGCTCTGTCTCGTTGTTACAATATTGCAGAACGTCTTGGACTGATATTCTGCCACTCTTTGTGTCAGCCTCACACGATACTTCCTTTGTTAAATAATAAAAAACATGAAAGTTACTTTTGTGTAACTTGACCAAGTTATCTAACTTACTTTTAAACACAATATCTTTGAGATTTTTATTAGAATAAAAAAGACTAATCTTCCTAGTTGGATTAAGTTTCAAGGTTTCTACTATAATACTCATGAACGGCACGACTCCAATACCTCCAGCTAAAAATACCAAATCAGAAACTTCTGACTCTGTATAAAAATACCCATAAGGCAGGGACCCGATAATAATATCCCCTGGTTTTTTACTAGTAATCATCTCAGAAAACACTCCCACTCTTTTTACAGTTATTTCAAAACAATTCTCACTTGGGGCACTAGAGATACTGTATTCCTTGCCTTTATTTTTAGAAACTTCTGGATAATATATTGTAATAACTTGTCCTGCCACATAACTAAGTAGTCCGCCCTCTGGAGCCAGGCCTAACCTAAAAACATCATGCGTTTCTTTTTCTACTCTTACAACGATGTACTGAATTGTGTTTTCTAGCATAAATTATCTTATTCCACAAAAGTCTACGTACCTTTCCATAAGTGTTTTCATTTTTATAAAATCTTCATCTTTGTATGTAGACTTTTTAGCAAACTTTGGATTAAGAGTTTTTGTTGATACAAACTTTTGTAAAAAGTATCTCTTGGCACCAGAAATTTCTGTACCTATTTTATCTATATCATCAAATGATAATAAAGAATCGAGAACGGTCGTCCTAAACTCATAATCCTTACCGCTACTTTTAATTAACTCTATACTTTTGCGAATAGCTTCTACATCCACAGACCTATTTACTGTTTGCATATATTTCACCATCGGCGACTTTATGTCCATAGCTATATAATCAACTAGATTTTCTTTAATAACTTTTTGTAAAAAGCTGGGATCGACACCATTGGAATCAAGCTTTATTGAAAAGTTAAGCAGCTTAACTCTTCTCATAAAATTTATCAAATTGTCTCCGTGCATACTTGGCTCTCCGCCGGTAATAACGACGCCATCCAATAGCCCAACTCTAGACCTTAAAAAATCTATAACTTTTTCTTCGTCAATCTTTGTTTCGCAAACCTGGCTTACCAGCTCTGGGTTGTGACAATATGGACAACGAAATGGGCAGCCTACTGTATAAACCATACAAGCAGTTTTCCCTGGGTAATCTATCAAAGTGAACTTTTCAAAACCACCAAATAACATATTATGCAGCTAATTGTGTTAAGTCTTTGCTATTAATAGTAAGAACGGGCTCTGTTATATAAGTTTCTCTTATATCGTACTCGGCTTGTTTACCTTCGTTCCACTGACTAACAGGTCTGAGATACCCAACTATACGTGAATAGACCTCACAAACGTTCCCACACATACCACAGCTAAAACATTCTCCTGATATATAGCCATGCTGAGGACACACACTGAAGGTGGGCGTAATAGTAAAATATGGCAACTTATAATTCTCACATATTTTCTTAACAAGATTTGGTACAGATTGATAGTCGGTCAGCTTTTCTCCTAAAAATAAATGTATAACTGTACCTCCTGTGTACTTGGTTTGTAATCCATCTTGAATATTTAATGTTTCAATAATGTCATTTGTATAATTAACTGGTAAATGTGAAGAATTTGTATAGAAAGGTTTAGCTCCTTTTTTATAAAGACTTTCATTTGCCACAACTATATCTGGATACATTTTTTTATCCTTAAGAGCAAGACGAAAGGATGTTCCTTCGGCTGGAGTCGCTTCTAAGTTATAAAGATTCCCGGTCTCTTTTTGATATTTGACCAGTCTTGTCCTCATATGATCCAAAACTTCTCCTGCAAAATCTCTACCAGACTGTGTACCAATATTTTCTCCAAAAAGATTCAGAGATACTTCATTCATGCCAATAAGACCTATTGTTGAGAAATGATTTTTCCAATACTGACCAAAACCACTTTTTATATTCCTAAGATAAAACTTTGTATATGGGTAAAGGTTAGCATCGGTAAGCTTTTCTAATAACTTTCTTTTTATTTCTAAGCTTTCTTTTGCAATATCCATCTGCTCATCGAGTTTTGCGAAAAAGTCTCTCTTTGCTAACTCCAAAGAGTCTTTGTTTTTAGACTTCGCAATATGAGCTAGTCTAGGCAAGTTAACAGTAACCACGCCAACAGATCCTGTAAGTGCATTGGCTCCAAATAACCCGCCGCCTCTTCTGTCTAACTCTTCTAAATCTAAACGCAATCTACAACACATAGAACGGGTGTCTTCTGGCTTCATATCTGAGCTAACAAAGTTACTAAAATAAGGTACACCGTATTTTGCAGTTATCTCCCACAATCCTTTTAATTTTGGATTATCCCACTGAAAGTCTTTTGTTATGTTTACGGTTGGTATAGGGAAAGAAAAGACTCTCCCTGCGGAGTCGCCTTCCATCATGACTTCAAAAAAAGCCTCGTTGAACATGTCCATTTCTTTTTGAAATTCACTATAAGTTTCTTTTTGTGCCTTACCACCTATTATTACAGGTGTGTCTTTGAAATTTACAGAGGGGTTCAAATCTAAAGTTATATTAGAAAATGGGGTCTGGAAACCGACACGAGTAGGAACATTCATGTTGAAGACGAATTCTTGAAGAGCTTGCTTTACATCTTTTTGACTAAGGTTGTCATAACGGATAAAAGGTGCTAACAATGTATCGAAATTCGAAAAAGCTATCGCACCAGCAGCTTCACCTTGAAGCGTATACATAAAGTTCACAACTTGACCCAAAGCAGTACGGAAATGCTTTGCTGGGGCTGACTCTATCTTGTCACTAACACCTTTGAAGCCTGTAATTAACAAGTCCATCAAGTCCCACCCAACGCAATATATCGATAATGTACCCAAGTCATGTATATGTATATCTCCGGCCTCGTATGCGTCACGTATTTCTTTTGGATATATTTTATTTAGCCAATATGTTTTGCTAACTTCTGAAAAGATGTAATTGTTCAAACCTTGTAGAGAATAACCCATATTGCTATTCTCTTTTACTTGCCAATCTAACTTATCTAAATAATTATCAACCAGTCCGAGTGATGACATTGTAGCAAAACTTCTCATTTCTGCGTGTTGCTCTCTGTATAAAATGTAAGCTTTTGCTGTGGCTTTAAAACGAGATACCATCAGGACGTGCTCTACAGCATCTTGAACTTGTTCTATTTGAACAATATCACCCTGAACTATGCCGTTTAGATAAGTGACAACTTTATCTGCCAGCAATTCCGCCATATTAGAATCAAATTCTTTTGTTGCATGCCCAGCTTTGGCTATTGCTAACACTATTTTATTCTTATCAAACAAGACTTGTGACCTGTCACGTTTAATTATCTTTTTAAAGCTCGGAGCGATGTTAACAGGTATATGTGTTTTCATTTTATATTTATGTTATATTGATAAGTATCTATAGTTTTTATTATAATATAGATGACCGTCTATGAATAGAAAACAGCTGGGGATAAGCCCAAAAAAACCAAAAAATACTGAAAAACAAAAAACATACCCTGTTCCAGAATGGGTTCCTAAAAAAGTATCGAGTGAAAAAGAGCTCTGCCCTGACTGCTTCAAAGTTGTCGGGGAACGCAGTAGATACAACCTAGTCTGTATGCTCGGCAAAACAAAAGAAGGAATGACTGTTGGAGAAATAACAGAACAAATGAATTTGCAACAACCAACAATCACACATCACTTACAAGTTCTCCAGTCTGTCGACGCGGTGGAAAGCCAAACCATTGGAAGAAATCGTATATACAAACTTAACCGCGATGCACACTGCTTTGAAGAGTGTAAAATACCTTACTAAATACGTCACACCTTTTACATCAACTCTTGATGCTCTACCAAGTCTCTATATATAGAGCAAGTCTGCATCAGCTCTTCATGTTTACCCTCTCCAACTAGTTGTCCGTGATCTAAAACAAATATCTTATCTGCGCCACGAATAGTAGACAAGCGATGCGCAATAATGATCGTAGTGCGGCCACGACTTACATTGTCTATGGCTTCTTTTATATACTGCTCGTTGACTGTATCGAGAGCTGATGTCGCCTCATCGAAGACAAGAATGCTAGGGTCTTTTATAATAGCTCTTGCTATTCCTATACGCTGACGCTCACCGCCACTTAGCTTGATACCTCTCTCGCCTATTTCTGTTTCAAATTTCTTTTCACCTAGCCTATTATAGAACTCATCTATTCTGGCGAGCTTAGCAACTTCTTCTAATTTACCGTCAACTTCTTTTGACTTGGTCCACTTATTTAAAACTTTTTCATCAACACCAAATAAAATATTATTCTTAATGGTATCGTCAAAAAGGTCTACATGTTGCTCGACATAACCTATGCCTTGCCTTAACGAGTCTGCGTTAATGTCTTTAAGCTCAAAGTTACCTATCTTTATACTGCCATCTGTATACGCATAAGCACGCAAAAGTAACTTGGTTATTGTACTCTTGCCACTACCTGAGTGGCCTACGAACGCTACCTTATTGCCTTGCGGTATAGTGAGACTCAGATTGTCGACAACATTAGACTCACCCTTTGGGTACTTAAAAGAAAAATTATCAAAAATAATATCACCATCTAAGAACTTATGTTTGCCTGTCTCGCTAAACTCAGGCTGCTTATCAATGATATCCAAATACTTCTCCAGCTCAACGAAACGTAAAGGCAGCTGACGCATAGCGCGGACTATGACTTGGACCTGATCGTAGACGTTATTAATATATTGCCATACAGCATATATGCCACCAGCTGTAATCTGCCCCAAATAAGCAATATAAACCAGAACAGCGGTAGACATATTTCTACTAACAACAAAAAATAGCCTTCTCCTAAGAGCATGCTTAATATTCTTAAACCAAGTGAACAGATGATACTCTATATTTTGCTCCCTGCTAGATAAGTATTTGTTTATATACTTTTCTGATTGAGACATTATTTTTATTAGATATAAATGCTGGAAAGACTCTGTTCTAACTTTTTGAAACTTATCCCAGTTGTCCATATTTTGTTTTACAAAAGGTCTGTGATAATTTGTAAACTTATAAGACCAAAAAATAGATATAAGTAAAGTAATACAGCAAATCAAGAATATACTTTTAGAAAAAGTTAATATCATCAGCACAGAGAAAGTTATCTGAGTAAATACTGGCAATATCTCCAAAACCAACCTGCTCACTATCTCGTCTGCCGAACCTTCGCCTCTGCTTACAACTTGTATTTTTATGGCGCTGTGGTCTTCGTTGTACTGAGAAGGATTTAGCTTGAAAATTTTTCTGAAAGAATACTCTTGCAAATATTGTTGAATTTTAGTTTCAATTGTTGAAAAAGAGTGCTTCTCAAAAAAGTAAGCAATAATTGTGTCTAATATTTTTACCGCAAAAAATAAAATAAAAACCTGAATCGCTAGGTTAAAGTTTTTGGAAATTATGCTATCTAACATCTTGGCAGCCATGTATATGTAAAAAATAGAAGCGGCTTGAGCCAAGACTATGGACACTAGTTGTATATAGAAGTCTCTATGGAATGGCTTTAGAAGCTTCCAAAGGCGCAATGTAATAGAGAAATATTTTTGCATAAAGTATTAGACATTATACAACTAAAACAATAAAAGCGCCCAGGCAAAGCCTGGGCGCTTTTATTGTTTTAGTTAGTCTTCTTTCTTACGATTAGCTTTGGCACGCTCACTCTCAGTTAATAGCTGCTTGCGCAATCTAACTGACTTAGGAGTAATCTCGAGATACTCATCGTCATTCATGATCTCAAGACCACGCTCAATTGTAATCTCAAATGGAGGCACAAGAGTAATAGCTTCGTCTGACCCACTGGCACGCATATTAGTTAACTGTTTACCCTTAGTTGGATTAACAATCATCTCCTCGCCTTTACTTGTGTTACCAATGATCATACCTTCATACACCTCAGTAGCTGGACCAATATATAGCACACCTCTGTCTTGAAGATTCCAAAGTGAGAATCCTAGCGCCTTACCTGTCTCCATACTTGTCATCGAGCCTACGTCACGACGATCAATCTTGCCTGCATAAGGGCCGAACTTGATGAAGCGTGATGACAATATTCCAAGACCTTTAGTATCTACTATAAATTCACCACGATAACCAAGTAGCCCACGAGTTGGTATCTCAGCCTTCACACGAGTGATACCATCTTTCTCTTGCATGTCAGTAATCATGCCTTTACGTTTACCGAGCTTCTCCATAACAATACCACTGTGCTCAGTTGGAACATCGATAACTAGCTCCTCATATGGCTCCTCTTTAGACCCATCAGCTAATGTATGAATAATAACTTTAGGTTGTGACACTTGTAATTCAAAACCTTCGCGACGCATAGTCTCCAAAAGTACCGAGATATGCATCTCACCGCGACCGAACACTTCATATCTGTCACCGTCAAAATTAACACGCATACCAACGTTAACCTCAAGCTCCTTTTCAAGTCTGTCTCTGATCTGTCTTGTGGTTACGAACTTACCCTCCTTACCAGCGAATGGCGAATCATTAACTAGGAAGTAAAGCGCGATAGTCGGCTCATCAATGTTAATAGCCTTCACTGGCTCGACTGTGGCATCTTCTGCGAATGTCTCCCCAATGAAAATGTCTGGGAATCCAGCTATCATCACAATGTCTCCGGCTATACCCTCCTCAACCTCTACACGTTGCACACCACGAAACGCAAACATCTTTGAGACTTTGCCGGTACGAGACTCACCTGTTGACTTCAATACTGTTATAGTCTCTCCTGTCTTAACCTTACCGTCATATATACGTGCTGTTGCCATACGACCGAGGAAGTTATCATAAGCCAAGTTGAATACCTGTGCGCGGAATTTGTTATTCTGATCTCCTGTTGCCTTTGGAACTTTTTCTAGGATTGTGTCTAGCAACGGATCGAGATTAACTTTCTCATCATCAACATTCTTCATCGCAACTCCTTGGCGACCAATAGCATACACAGTTGTGAAGTCTAGCTGTTCGTCATTAGCCCCAAGCTCCATAAATAGCTCAAATACCTCATCATGTACACGCTTTGGATCTCCCGCTGGCTTATCAATTTTATTTATTACAACAATAGGCTTAAGACCTAACTCAAGAGACTTCTTAAGCACGAATCTTGTTTGTGGCATTGGACCTTCTTGAGCATCAACAAGAAGAAGTACCGAGTCAATTGAACGGAGCACACGCTCCACCTCAGAACCAAAGTCCGCGTGACCCGGTGTGTCCAATATATTTATCTTCACACCCTTGTATTCAACTGATGTGTTCTTGGCATAAATAGTAATACCACGCTCCTGCTCTAGTGCATTCGAGTCCATTGTGTATCCTTCTTCTCCTGTGCCACATTGCTTCATTAGCGCATCAGTAAGAGTTGTCTTACCGTGGTCTACGTGAGCAATGATGGCGATGTTTCTAATTTCTTGTTGCATATATAATAAAATCTAAAATGTTCCGCAATTATATCAGAAAACAACATTAATTACCAGCCTGTCAACTAAAAACTACTTCAGCTTATTTAGGAAAGCCTTGTTGGATGGCTTTCGGCCGAGGAACTTTTCTATGCTTTCTTTTTCCTCACGGCTACCACCACGAGAAAGTATTTCTTTTCTATATCTTGCGCCTATAGTCTTGTTGCTGAGCCCGCCCTCTTTAAAAATACTAAAAGCGTCATGAGCCAATCTTTCTGCCCAGAGATATGAATAGTAGCCCGCGTCATAGCCGCCAACAATGTGTGAGAATCTAGAGGCAAACAGTACACCTTTGGACTCGGGCAACATGTACTGACTCATGAGTGAATGAAAATGTTTGACCGGGTCAGTGGTAACTCCTGTGTAGAGGTCTAGGTCTAATAGCGCTTGTATGGACTGCTTAGTATAGAAGACGGACTGGAACAATTTGTTAGCATTTACTATTTTGTTAATCAGCTCGCTTGGCATAGGTGCGCCTGTCTTGTAATGCTTGCCTAGACTCTTGAGTATTTGTGGTTCGGTTACCCACTGCTCCATTATTTGGCTCGGCATCTCTACGAAGTCCCATACGACATTAGTACCAGAGTGTGTTGCATATTTGGCCTCAGTCAGAAGACTGTGAAGACCGTGACCGAATTCATGGAAAAGAGTCTCCACTTCACCTGTAGTTAATAATGATGGCACAGACTTGTTCGGCTTTGAAAAATTGCAAATTAGAACAGCAAAAGGTGTGCGATATAAATTCTTATCTAGTCTCTGCCCTTCTATCATTGGCATCATACACGCATGACTGAACTTGCCTTCTCGAGGGTAGAGGTCTGCAGCGAGGTAGGCAACAGTCGACTTGGACTTTTTGTCTTGTATCTCGAATAGCTTCACATCTTTGTGCCAGACTTTTATCTTAGACTCTATGACTTTGAATCCAAAAAGATTACCGAAGAATTCAAACATAAAATCCATCACACTGCCCGACTCGAAATATTGCCTAACCTCTTGCTCATCTAATGCATAATCTCTCTGTCTTATGGCATTCATAATAAATCCTGTGTCGGAAGTTTTCACATCTTTGTACCCAAGAGATTTAGCTTCACCCTTAATCAACTCATAATCTTTTTTAAATTGAGAGGAAAGATTTTTCAAAAGATCATACTTCATCTTATAAACATTCTTACTATTTTTGGCCATACGAACCTCAAGCTTGAATTCAGCATGATTGTCATATCCTAATATCTTAGCTCTCTGTACACGCAACTTCACCAGCTCTTTTAAAATAGACACATTCCTCTGTCCTCCCACATTGTTGAATAGCTTATATAACTCCTCTCTCTTTTTTCTATTCTTAGCATAACGCATAAATGGTCCATACTCTGGGTATTGCAATGTGACCTTGTACTTACCCGATTCCATCGCAAAAGAGTTTATAATTTGTTCTGGTATGCCATCTAACTCATCCTTGCTACATAATATATAATCAGCATTTTCATTGATACGCGCATCATACTCATTAGCAAGCTCGCTACACTTTTTGTCTATTTTCTTTAGCTTCTCTCTGTCACTATTAGGCAAGTCGAACCCTAATCTCTTGAAGCCTAACATCATGTCTTTGATTAACTTATCATCCTCACTGTCTAGGTTCTTTTTTTCTTTTTTGTAGTTGTATGAATAATATTCCTTTACTGCTTTGTATATACCTTCGTCATAAGCAATGTCGACTGCGTATTTGGAGAACTCAACCTCAGCCTTGCGTGCCGCTTCACGAATATTCTTTTTATCGCTGACCATTCCTAACAAGTTAATCTGGTGGAAAGTTTTGCTCTCTGCGTCGTTGGCATTCTCATAGGCCGCCACAGTGTTAGCGAATGTCCTATCTTCTTTTTTAATATTTTTAATATCAGCTAATGTGCTAACTATCTTTGCATTTGCTTTAGCCGGGAAAGAGAGTATTTCTTTTTCTTGCATCTTCACCCAAGCAAAATCATTACTGTCTAATTGTGTGTATTTCATAATGGCATTATAACAAAAATCCCGCGTGAGCGGGATTTTTGTATTTTCTAAATAAATTTAGTTGCGGTTGTCGCGTGGAACCATTGGGCGAGCCTCGTTTACAACAAGACTGCGTCCCTCTAGATCGCTACCATCTAAGGCTGCGACCGCTTTGTCGGCATCCGCTGCATTCATTTCAACGAAACCGAATCCTTTTGAGCGATTCATTGCTCTATCAATAATCACCTTTGCTGATATTACTTGCCCAAAAGGGGTAAACAACGCTGCAAGGTCTTGGTCACCATATTTAAATGGTATACCGCCTACGAATAACTTTTTCATGTACTCCTCTATAATATCACGAATACCTTCAATAGTAAACTAGAAGGACTTAATACTTTTAACTATGCCCTCCACTTCCTCGGTACCTGTGCCAAATGAGAAATTATACCTAGGGGCAGTAGCAAAAACAAAGTCAGAATTTCTTCCTCTTTCAGTTGGACCAATTGGTGCAGCTGTCTTATAATCTTCAAAATTATTCTTCTCCCAAGCTACCCACACATCTTTTGGATATATTAGAACCGGGACAAATTCTCTATTTTTATCATTAGTGGACCAGGCGGGTGTGATTGTTACAGACTGACCTCTGTCGACAGTTCCTGTTGATACTTTGTAACCAGCCCACGTGCTAGGCAGTGTTAATTTGAATCCAAAGTCCTCATTAATATATACGATACTACCGGTTGCAACTTCAGTTGTAGTAGCCACAACTGCCTCCACAGTAGATGAAGAGCTAACCTCTGACGCAGTCTGAACAGGCTCAACATTAGAAATTTTGTGACTCAAATAATAAACTCCATAACCGCCCAGAGAAATAGTAGAGATAATAAGCACGAGGACCAAATACCCAAACTTTGTCATATATCAAAGTGTAGCACAGATAAAAGTTAAAGATACACTAAGCTGCTACACTATATTTCCAATAAAAGTAAGCATTCCTTATATACTCACACAATACGCCGAAACAATATAAGAACAAAATGAACCACAAACAAAGCCCTACATATGGTATAACCCAAAACGAAACACAAAATGCAACACCCAAAATAAAGTTCTTAACTGATATCTTCTTAACTCTATTCTGAAGCATGTAAGCGTTTGCAATACCAGACATTACTATTGGTGTTATAAAAAAACTTGTAAAAGAAACTATTAAAAAGGGGATTAAAATTGTGATACCTATAAAAGATAATGGCCCACTCCAAAGTAACGCAAAAGATGTGATCAGTAGCCCAAAGAAAAAAGAAAATCCAAAAGTAAAAGTATTTAGCTTCAACCCTTCACCCCTCTCAACCAAAGCATTCAAAATATGCGTTGCGCCATCCAAAAATATTAAACCCTTTCTTTTCATGTGCACAATATACTACAACAAACTAATAAAAAGTCAACTACCAGCTGCTACTTGAGCCGCCTCCGCCTGATGACCCACCGCCGAATCCGCCGAAGCCTCCCGATGAGGAGTTGAACCCTCCGAATCCGCCACCCATATGCCTGCCTCCCGCCCACCAAGAAGGATCCGAGCCTGACGACTTGGCTTTGCCGTAATTCTTAGAAACTACATAGTCAAAGAGTAAACCAATTAATGTTAACAGGAACACGAATAATGTTTTGATCAGAAATACGAACAACAAAGCAGCCAAAACGAAACCCACAACACCACCTAACCACCAGCTCTTAGTCCTGCCTAATATCGCAGCAGTCCAAGGTATAACGAAAAAGAAGAAAAAGAATATCGCCCCCATGAATACATCAGGACTCAAGCTAGAAAGAAAAGCTGTGGGCGCCGAGTTGTCTTCAGCTTTGTACTCGCCCTGCACGGCAGACATTATACTGCTTGCCCCAACCTGAACAGCTGAGTCATAGTCGCCCTCTTTCAAATATGTATTAACTGTTTTTAAAATTTGATCACTTTGCAGGTCTGTGAGCGCACCCTCGAGGCCATATCCAACTTCTATCCTGTCTTTTCTTTCTTCTAGGGAAATTAAAAGTAAAACTCCATTGTTATTCTGTTTTGAACCAACTCCCCACTCACGGAACATTTGAGTCGCATACTCCTCAATATACCTCCCCGACATATTTGGGATTATGACTACTACTATTTCATTTGTAGTGCTTGCTCTAAAGTTGGACAGCTCTTGCTCTAATTCTTCTTTTTTGTCACTCGACAAAACATTAGCAAAGTCATTAACGAATCCAGACGCTTTATAAGGAATATCAAAAGCGAATACATTAGAAATGAAAAAGGCACCTATAAAAAATGATAATACAAGTGCCTTTTTCATATTAAATATTAGAACTTAACTGTAGGAGCAACTTCAGCACCATTTTGTTGTAACTCAAAATATGGGCGAACGTCGAAACCGAATATTTTAGCGAATAACACTCCTGGGAAAGTTTTTACTTTTGTGTTGTAAGTCTGAACAACATCGTTGAAGTCTTTCCTGGCCACAGCGATTCTATTCTCTGTACCTTCTATTTCTTTTTGTAGAGATGAAAAGTTCTCATTAGATTTTAATTGTGGGTATTGCTCAGCAACAGAAAGCAATCTAGAAACCATAACCCCAAGCTGGCCTTGTGCATCATTAAAATTCTTAAGTGCTTGCGGATCAGACAATGCCTCCTTAGAAAGAGTAACCTGACCAACCTTAGCACGAGCCTCAGCGATACCAACAAATACATCTTTCTCTTGCTTGGCAACACCTTGAACAGTTGCCACAAGATTAGGAATAAGATCATAACGACGTTGATACTGAGTAGTAACTTGCGCCCATTTAGCATTAGTATCCTCGCCAAGCTTTACAAAATTATTATAACTAAAGCTCCCTAGTATTAATAACAAAACTACCAATCCACCTAAAATAAGTAAACCTTTATTTTTCATATTGTTAGTATACACCTAATTTGTCTCACCACGAAGAGCAGCAACGCGCTCAGCAACTGGAGGATGAGTCATGAACAGCTTCTGGAAAAATGTCTGATGCTCAGTTCCGCCTAATGGGCAAGATATATAAAGGTGTGCAGTTGCTGGATTAGCGTTCTGCATTGGCTGCTTAAAATTAGAAATCTTTACTAAAGCGCTCGCTAGTCCCTCTGGGTATCCAGTAAGTAACGCTCCTCCCGCGTCTGCCATGAACTCACGCTTCCTTGATATTGATGATTGTATTATTACTGCAGCTATTGGGATAATTAGACTCGCAACCACTCCTATAATTGTAACGAGTGCGTTATTGTTCCTATCTTTACCTCCAACAAATGATGCATGCATGGCAAAGTTGGCAAGAGTAGACAAGACGCTAGCCATAACCACAACTACAGACATTATCAATATGTCTTTATTCTTAATGTGGCTCAGCTCGTGAGCCATAACACCCTCCAACTCTCCACGATTAAGCATAGCGAGTAAGCCCGTGGTTGCAGCCACCGCTGAATGCTCAGCGTTACGACCAGTAGCAAAAGCATTAGGTGCTGGATCGTTGATAACGTAGACAGATGGCTTTGGTAAGTCATACTTACTTGCAAGAGTTGCGACTATTTCATGTAGGTCGGCGTACTTCTGCTCGTCGGCTGGCACCGCCCCACTCATAGACAGAGCAATACGATCAGAAAAAAAGTAACTAGCGACATTCTGCACCAAAGCAATAATAAAGGCCATCCAGAGATAATTAGTATTACCTGTGGCGATAGAAACCAGGTACCCGAGAGCTAGTATCGCTCCAGTTATGCCTGCTAATAAAATAAAAGTCTTAATATTATTAGTTGACCTTTGTTCTAAAAGATGGTTTTTATTCATGTGTCTAAATACTATAGAGCACCCACCGAAATTGTCAATAGAAAACCATTTATAGCCTTATACAGACTAAGATTATTGTGTTATTATTATCTCATGCAAGAAAAAGTAGATCTCGCTGCGGCAAGGCATACACTGGCACACCTAACGGCTAGTGTAATAATAGAAAAGTACCCTGGAGCCAAGTTAACCCTTGGTCCTGCGATAGATAATGGTTTTTATTATGACATAGACTTCTCAAATGGAGACAGGCCTGCCACCCCAGGAGATTTTGAAGAGATAACAAAGCTAGTAGAAAATAAAGTCAAAAAAGGAGGAACTTTTTCACACAAGGAGGTTACATTAGATGAGGCTTTAAAGATTGTAGATGGCAATGAATACAAGAAAGAGCTAATAGAAGAGATCAACGCCCGTGGCGAGAAGATTACTTTTTACACTATACATTTTGCTGACGGGTCAGAATTTACCGACTTGTGCCGTGGCGGACATATTGAGAATATAAATCAAATCGAAATCGGAAGCTTTAGAGTAACCCATGCAGCAGGAGCGTACTGGAGAGGTGACGAGAAAAACAAAATGCTAACTCGTGTATACGGTCTTGCATTCGATACAAAAGAAGAATTAGAAAATTACGAGAAGCAAATAGAAGAAGCCAAAAAGCGTGATCATCGCGTACTTGGCCGCGAGCTTGGACTATTCATATTCTCAGACCTGGTCGGACCAGGACTACCACTTTGGACACCACGCGGAACATACATCAGAAACAAGGTTAATAATTATGTACAAGAACTACGCAGCGAGTACAATTATGCGCCAGTTACAATACCTCACGTTACAAAAAGCGACTTGTACAAAAAGTCTGGTCACTGGGATAAATACGCCGAGGACCTTTTCAAAATAGAAACTCGTGATGGGCATACATTATGTATGAAGCCAATGAATTGTCCTCATCATGCACAGATATATGCCAGCAGTCTGCGCAGCTACAAAGAACTCCCTATTCGTTACTCGGAGACAACTATGGTGTATCGCGATGAGCAATCAGGTGAACTAAACGGTCTAACACGTGTACTGTCTATCACTCAAGATGACGCTCACGTATTCTGCCGTGAGTCACAATTAAAAGAAGAGATGAACAATATATGGAATCTTATCGAAAGATTCTATTCGACTTTTGGATTTACCACTCTCACTCCCCGTTTCTCAAGACGTGACAACGATCCCAAATTCAAAGGTAATCCAGAGTTATGGGAAAAGGCAGAGTCAGCAATCAAGTCATTACTGGACGAAAGAGCTGCTGGCAAATGGATAGATGGCGAAGGCGAGGCCGCATTCTATGGCCCTAAAGTTGACTTCATGGCCAAAGACGCGATCGGTCGCACTCATCAGGTGGGGACTATACAGGTGGACTTTGTTCAGCCGACTAACTTTGGTCTCGAGTACGTTAATGAAGAAGGTAAGCGCGAGATGCCTGTGATGATACACTGCGCCATCGCTGGATCACTAGAGAGATTCATGTCAGTATATCTCGAGCATTCTGCTGGAGACTTCCCTCTTTGGCTCGCACCAACAGCTGTGTCTATTATCCCTATCAACAATGATAAGCATTTAGCGTATGCAACAGAGGTACACAATCAACTTAAAAATATTGGTATCCAGTCAGAGTTAGACGATGATAAAAATGGTCTAGGTAAAAAAGTGCGTGCCGCCAAAGACATGAAGGTGCCGTATTGGATTGTGATTGGTGATGCAGAAGTTGAAGGTAAAACTGTAACCCTCGAGTCAAGAGGTGGCGAAAAGGTCAGCATTACTATTGATGAGTTAGTGACTAGACTAGGAGAGGAATTAAAAAATAAAAAATAAATATGCTTAAGAAAGTTGCTTTTATAATATTCGCGCTATCGATAATCTCAATAGTCGCCTCACACATTATCACCTTCCCGTCGGGCAGCTTCATGGACCTAGCAATGGCAGCACTTGGAACATATGGGATCATAATCGCAGCGATACTCTTACTTATTGATATAATAATATAATATGGATCAAATACTTTCTTTTCAACAGTTCTCGGACCTGAACTCAGTCGGAGTTGCGGCATTGCTTGCACTAGACATTATTGTTTTGGTTTTATATTTTACAAATAACAAATTTAAAAACCTAGTCTCAAAAATCTCTTATCAATCTTGGATGACTGCAATAATAGCAATTGTGGCCTTCGGTGTTGTGGGTGCAAATATGTATGAATATGTATACAATGACCCGCCTTGTATGTTCTGCTGGTATCAGCGTGTGACCATATACGGCATGTTGCTGATTGCAATTGTGGAAGTCTTTAAAAAGACAAGAGCTGCACATCACTTCATCAGTATATTCGCAGCACTGACCACTCTTGTGGCGACTTATCACTACTCATTCCACTTTCGCAAATATGTAATGGGTGAAAGCGCACTTACAATGCCATGCTCACCTAACCCACTCGTTGCAAGTTGTGAGTCTGCAAAAGTTGTCAGTTTTGGATTTGTGACTATGCCGCTCATGTCTGTCATTGTCGGACTAACAGTACTACTTATCTCCTACTTCGCTTATAAAAAAGCTAAATAAAAAAAAGAAATGGGAGCGACCACTGAAGTGGTCGCTCCCATTTTCATTTTGGGATAATTATTTTTGATTCTACACGCAATACTGGGTAAAGTCTGAACATTTCTTGAGGGTGACTTTCTTTGAAGATTCTGAAGGTGTCACAAACGTTCGTAATGCGAGACAAACGGAACCAGTTGGTTGGTAAACGATTGATAGCAGCGAGAGCGTTAGATTTGATCTCATTACTGACCCAAACCGAGAGCTGTATGTCATCCAACCCAGTTACAGAAAAAGTTAAATCTAGGCGACACTGGTCCACAGATATCACCCTTCCTCTTCCACCGGGGCGTCTTGCCGTCTGCTCATTACCCTCTTCCAAGTTGCCGGTAACATGGACCATTTTGCCAAAGAAAGCTTGAATTGCTTTCACTTTTTTCTCCAAAAAAACTACTGTTTTAAAACTAACAACAAGCTAGAGACTTGTCAACTCGATACACATAAACATTGGGAATTCGTGGCGGGCTCTGTCTTCGGCTTCTTTTCTTGGACCTTGTTCTGACTCTTTGTGACTAATCCACTCTTCGAGGCGAGTGACGGCGAATCCAGCGTTAGAAAACGCTTTGAAATAATGCTGCAGTGGTCTGTGATACGAATATGTATACTCTTTGTTGTCTTTCTTACCTGGATTCATATCCATTTTTACTTTTGACTCTGACATGTATGCGTCTACCCTTCTGTATTGTATGTCATTATCATTCTGCCAAGATGAGGCACGAGGTATACGAAATGCCGGATGATTGAGAACGATTATCATCCTGCCTTTTTCTTTGAGTGTCTGCTTAGCGCTTTCCATAACCTTTTTAACATTCTCAATATTCTGAATTGCTAGAACACAGACAATCACATCAAACTTTCCCTCTACACCATTTGCAAAGTTTTGCGCATCTAATACTTTAAACTCTATACCCTTATACTTCTCCCTAGCTATTTTAATCAGACCCTCACCCATATCTACACCCAAGACTTCCGCTCCAAGCTTAGCGATAACCGATGAGAAATAACCCTGACCACAAGCAAGATCCAAAACTTTCTTGCCTTTGACGTCACCTAGAATGCGCAGCAAGTTCGGCTCGATTACATTCTTCTGATATGAATCATCACCCTCGACGACACCGTCGTACCAAGAGGCTACTCCACCCCAATCTGTTTTAGTTGTTTTCATTTTCTTATCAATCAAAATAACATATAAAACTGTGCACGTCCACTCTTGCGCACTTCTGTAGGAGGAGTAGAATTTTATATTAGACGTGAACGTTTGATTAACTTGCGAAGGGGAAAAGTATGGCGTGGAATGATACTCACGGACACAGATCTCTTAACCGGGCGTTTCGATCTGGGGGTGGGACTAGAGGTATACACATACCAGAGGCTGAGCTAGTAGTAACCCCAAACTACAGCGACGTGCTGGCGAGCTACTACCTAAATGGGGATTTGCAGTTCTCCATTGGTGACGAAAGCGACCCGGTGCGTTACCTGAGAGGGGATCCAATGGGTACGATAGATGGAATGGCAACAAGACGGCAGGCTCTTAGCCTCGTAATGGGGGCCGGAATAACTCTTTTCTTGATTTGGTGTTCACGAGCCCATGCACACAAAATTTTCATGGCAAAAATGTTTAGCCCTGAAAATAAATTGTGCAGAGCTGATGCCCTGACCACCACTCCAGACTATCTGAGGCTCCACAGGTTAGCCAACTTCATCAACGGTAAACCTGTTTGACCTTAAAGGCATTGTAATGCCCGCGCTACGCGCGGGCATTTGTTTTATCTAAATTTATTTTTAATAATTATTTTTCCCTTAAAACTAAATATCCAAGTCAGCCAAGTGCGCATAGGTCTGAATGAATGACTTGCGAGGACCAACTTCACTACCCATCAACATCTCGAACACTTTATCGGCCTCAGCGGCTTCAGTTATGTCAACCTTACGCAAGGTTCTATTCTTCTGATCCATAGTTGTCTCTTTGAGTTCGTCTGGATTCATCTCTCCTAGACCCTTGTAGCGTTGTATCTTCCACTTACCAGCCTTCTTAGCAATCAACTCCTCATCTTCCTCACTTTTCTCCTCCTCTTCAACTTCTTCTGCTGCCTCCTTACCAACTATTTTATGTTTCTCTTCATCTGAGTAGGCGTAGTGAACTTCTTTGCCTTTTGAAATCTTATAAAGTGGTGGCTGTGCGATAAATATGTGACCCGCCTCAATAATTGGTTTGTAATATCTGTAGAAGAATGTAAGCAATAGCGTACGAATGTGTGACCCGTCAACATCTGCATCTGTTGCGATGATTATCTTATGGTAACGCAACTTACCAATATCAAAAGTATCTCCAATAGCCGCGCCCATAGCTAATACTAAGTTCTTAACCTGCTCGCTACCTAGCATTTTATCTAGTCTTGCACGTTCAACATTTAAAATCTTTCCACGCAGTGGAAGTATTGCCTGAGTACGACGATCGCGCCCCATTTTGGCAGAACCTCCCGCTGAGTCTCCCTCCACTATGAATAGCTCTGACTCGCTTGGATCGCCCGATTGGCAGTCTGCAAGCTTGCCTGGTAACCTCATACCATCGAGCACACCTTTACGTAGAACGCTGTCCTTAGCAGCCTTAGCAGCCTTCCTAGCACGCATAGCCAAGAGCCCCTTACCTACTATCTCTTTTGCATCATCTGGATTCTCTTCTAAGAAAAGTGCAAACGCATCTGAGAACACTGTTGCTACTGCTCCCTGGGCCTCAACTGAACCAAGCTTAGATTTTGTCTGACCTTCAAATTGTATCTCACGCATCTTCACAGACACTACTGCAGTTAATCCCTCTAACACGTCATCACCACCCAAGTTCTCATCTTTTTCTTTTAGAATATTATTCTTGCGTGCATAAGAGTTAATTAATCTTGTAAGAGAAGTTTTGAATCCTGTCACATGTGTACCACCTTCTGCTGTGTAGATATTGTTCGCAAAAGCAGCCACCTTGGTAGTCAGGTCGTCAATATATTGCAAAGCTATTTCAACTTCTATACCATCAGCCTCTTTATCTATATAGAAAACATTTCTATGTATTGGCTTCGCTAAGATATTGTAATGCTTAACGAGAGACTTAAGACCTCCTTCAAAATAGAACACATTTGTAGGCACAGCCCATCCAAGGTCAGCAATATAAGTCTCGCCTTCCAACTTAATCTTGCCTTCATAGTCGCGAGCATCTATAACTATAATCTCAAGACCTTTTACTAGATATGACTGTTGACGTAAATGATTAGTAATTCTGTTAATGTCGAATTTGATTTCTTTAAAAATTGTAATGTCCGGCTCAAACTCTGTAACAGTTCCAGTGAATTTTGATTTGCCGAGCTGCTTAACTTTATATTCTGGCTTTCCTATTTTATATTCTTGCTTATGCAGTCCACCATCACGATGAACCTCAACCGAAGTGTGTATAGACAAAGCATTCACAACAGACGCACCCACTCCGTGCAATCCTCCTGAGACCTTATAACCGCTACCGTCATTCTCGTTATCGAATTTACCTCCACCATGCAGAGTTGTCATAACAACTTCGAGAGCTGAGACTTTCATTTTAGGATGAATGTCCACCGGTATACCACGACCATTATCAACCACACGAATACGATTGTTAGGAAGTAGCGCCACCTCTACACGATTAGCATAACCATTCATAGCCTCGTCACGTGAGTTGTCGAATATCTCCCATATAAGATGATGAAGTCCATCAGGCCCTGTTGAGCCTATGTACATTCCTGGGCGCTTGCGTACCGGCTCGAGACCCTCCAGAACTTGAATACTATCTGCTCCGTATGATGATTTTTTAGCTGCCATAATTGTGATAATTATAGCATATTTTGAGCCTAAACTTAACCCCCATTTTTACCCATTTATTAGGAATAACTATTTGCAATTTATGCTTTTAGTTTGACAGAGAGGTTGTGGTGTATTAGTGTATAAATAGATGCTCATTTTGAGCGAAAACAAAGAAAGGAGGCCCCAAAATGGAGCCACAGCTAACCACAAAACCATGGCCAGACTTGCCCATGATGGTACAAGCCTTCGCCCACAAGCCTGGACGAAAGCTGTCTCTGGCTGGCACAAGCGACAGCACCAATCTCAAACTAACGCACCCAGACGTTTGGTCTGCACTATCCCACACACCAAAAATACAAAACTACTATGCCCCAGCACCAACAAAGATGAACGGGGCCATCTGTAGTAAGGATGATCTGAAGATAGCGATACCCGTCTACTCTGACGTTAAGCTAATGCGCGGCATGGATGCGGATGGGGTCTATGACCTCAAGCCAGGTGACGCGTTCGTAATGTCACCCGCCAACTGCATGTTGATTGTTGCATATGGCAAGTACCGCTTCGGAAGGAGTCGCTTGATTACATCCCACGCTGGACGCAACAGCCTCTGGTCACCGAACGACGAGAAACATGGTGTTGCTGCACAGATTGTTGCAACAATGAAAAGCGGTGGCATTGCACCAGAAGCCTTACGCATCTGGCTGGGCCTCTCTATCTCGGCTGGCCCACACTTTGAACATCTTGTAGACAATCCTAAGTGGCAAGATAACAAGAAATGGGTTGACTACGCCCTAAGCTTGAGTAGCGACTGCGTGAAAAACAACGGCACCGAAGAACGCCCCGACTACAGTCGTGGATGGCTGGACATCAAGCAAATCGCCAAGCATCAGCTCATGCGGCTCGGTGTTCCAGCTGAGCAGATCACGCTCGACAGTGTGTGCACCCACTGTGACACTGACGCAAACGGAGTTCCAATCTGGGGCTCCAACGTAAGGGGCGCAAATGAACGCAACTTAGTGATGGTTTACTATGAGTAAGCACACACGTCACTCACGGCAGCTACGGCTGCCGTTTTTCTTTTCCCAAAAAAGGTTATAATAACAAGAAATGAAAATTCACTTTATAGGTATATGCGGTGCCGGGATGAGCGCCGTAGCAAAATTAGCCAAAGACTTGGGGCATGAAATATCTGGATCAGATGAAGGGTTTTACCCGCCTATTTCAGATTATTTGATTGAGAATAATATACCTTGCTCAAGTCCATACAAAAAAGAAAATATACCAAAGGGTGTTGAAATCATAGTAATAGGCAAACATGCCAAATTAACCAAAGAAGAAAATGAAGAAGTAGCAGAGGCTTACAATACTAGAGCCAGGATATTATCTTTCCCTGAGCTTTTAAAAATAATCACTGATGGCAGAGATAACATAGTTATCTCTGGGAGTTATGGTAAGAGCACTTGTACGTCACTCACGGCTTGGGTATTAGAGTCGTCTGGTGTGGATGCTGGATACTTTATAGGCGCTGCGCCATTAACACCAAAAACAAATGCACATGTTGGTAAAGCAAAAGAGTTCGTATTAGAAGGAGATGAGTACCCTTCTAGCAACTGGGATAACACTTCAAAGTTCTTACACTACAACGCAAAAGATATATTGGTAACAGCCACAGCACATGACCACGTTAACATCTTCCCGACTCATGACTCTTACAGAGAGCCATTTATAAAACTTATAGAAGAGACACCGGGACTGGTTGTTATCTGTACCGATGAAGCGAGCAATCAAAATATAATTAAAGATCAAAATAAAAACTTTATAACCTATGGTATTAGTAGTGGCTCATGGCAATCTAAAAATATTAGATTTGGCGAAATCACAACTTTTACATTAACGAAAGATAGTATAGATATTGCGCAGATTGAAACTAGTCTACTAGGTAAACACAATATACAAAACATAGTTGGAGTTGCTGCGCTTTTGCTTGAAAAAGGACTTGTTACACCAGAACAGTTCAAAGAGTCAGTAAAAACATTCAAGGGTATCAAAAGAAGAATGGACCTCTTAACTAAAAATAACGTCGTTAAAGCTTATGAAGGATTCGGGTCTTCATACGATAAAGCAAGAGCTGCAATAGACGCAATCACAACACACTATAGCAACAAAGAATTAATAATAATATTTGAGCCGCATACTTTCTCATGGCGTAACAAGGACGCCCTACATTGGTATGATACCGTTTTTAAAGAAGCAAAAGTTGTTATGGTATACGAGCCACCAGTACATGGCAGTAGCACTCACAACCAATCGACATTAGAGGAAATAATAGAAAGAATAAAAAGCTCTGGCACAAAAGTGCTATCAATAAACTCTCAAAATTATCAAGACTTATTAAAAGAAAGAGTTACAGACAACTCGGTCGTACTAATACTGTCATCTGGAGACATGGGCGGCATGTTGAAAGAGATACCTAGAACAATAGATAATAAATATAAATAAATGAAAGTATTCACTAGTGAATTCGGACACAACTACAAAACATACTCTTTTGCCTACACTGTATACGCCGAAAGAGATCGCTCGGATAACTTAAAAGAAATATATGAGAAGGGCTTTCTTCCTTTTTCTGGAGCAAAAGAGATTAAAGATATTTTCTACATGGCAAGAAGTGTGAGGTCTTATGTTAAAAACTGGGTACCGACTAGTGAAAATAGAAGGGTTTTAAAAAAGTTCGATGGAGAGTTTTCAAAAAAGGTTAAAACTGTTGCTGAAGTTAGGAATGAAGAGAACTTCTTTAGCCTTTGTCTGTCTTACTTTAATCTAGCCCACGGAGATGTAATGCCGAGGGAAAGACTGGAGCTAATATTAGACTCTAATCTAATAACAGAAGTAATAGAGTACAGTAAAAACAGCACCCCCGTTGCCTACTTCTTAATAGTAAGTGGCGAGAACTTCTCTCACTACTGGTTCTCATTTTATAAAGATGAATATTCCAAAACAAGTCTTGGTATGTGGCTGGCATTAGACTATATAAGGGATATGCAAGAGACTAGCAAAGAATATTTTTACTTTGGGACATGCTATGCACAAAAAGCTTTATACAAGACAAATGTTGAACCATTAGAATATTGGGATGGTAGAAGTTGGAACAAAGATATAAAAAAGTTAAAAGAATTATGTCGAAGTGACGAAGAACGAACTGTCGACAACCATAACGACATGTACAAAAATGATTTGAAGTTATTCTAATTACCTTATCTCGTACCCTTTTTGTTTTAAAACATCATACACTGCTGCAGCATAACCATTAACCTCCTCATCAGTAAGAGTTCTATCTTTGTCCTGATATACTAGCCTGTAACCTATACTTGTCTTGCCATCTTTTACGAATTCATCAAAAAGATTAACTGCAACACACAACTGCCCGGCATTGTCTTTGATTATTTGCTCCAGCTCATCCTTGTTAGCGGTACCTGAGACCCAGAATGCCACATCACGCACTATAAATGGCATCTGGCTGAATGACTTATACTTCACATCTCTAATCAAAGTCTCACTCAAGTACTCGCTGCTAGTTGGCTCAGGACATTGGTCTAGCAAAGCGTCAAAGTCAATCTCAACTATTAACGGCTTGCCACTTGCTCTCGAGGTCTCGATAGACTCGACACGCAAAGCGTTCTTAATCTCTATTAAAACCATATCTAATTGCTCTGAAAAGTTAGACTTTTTTTTGCCGTCGTCTATTGCTATTGCAAGACTAGTCCACTCACGATCTGAAGTGAAGCAATTACCGAACTCAAATACCGCTATCTCTTTTACGTTCAAGACCGGACCGTTGTATGTGTTTTTGTTTAATGCATCCAATAGACCACTAGATAGATTGGTCCTCAATCTATTCTTATCACTGGCTGACTTTTGTAACTTAACCTCTCCCTCCTTAACAAAAGAGTAAGTTATAACTTCTGCAAAGTTTTTAGAAGTCAAAATGTTGCGTATTATATTCTGATAATAAAGCCTCTTGTTCTGAAGCCCCAGCCTACCAAGAGCTGGTAAAGTTGGTGTAAGCTTGTCATAGCCTATTATTCTGCCGACCTCTTCTACTATGTCTTCTTTTATCCTTAGGTCCAACCTCTCAGGCGGTGGAGTAATAACATATCTCTCCTCATTCAAGTCTTCAGAGACCCTTCCCCAACCGACCATCTTTCTGTCTTTTCCAAACTCTTCAATGGTCTGAATCACAACCTTGCCTTCGCGCTTGGTTGCATGTAGCACTTTACCATCTCCAATATAAATACCAACATGATCAACTCCTTCTGGAACATCTGTACCAGGTAAGTATTCAACTGTTTGTGTATATATTCTACCCTCTCCCGAGTTAGAGAATACCAGATCGCCGAATTGAACATCTTCTTGTTTTATTTTTTTAGAAAATACATATTTGTCCACCGATATAGATGGCATCCATATACCCTTGTACAAGTAACTAACTAGCGATGAGCAAGAAAAGTAACGAGGCGCATCAAGAGACATACTGCTAGGATTCTTATATTCAGCACCTAGGCACTTGTCCATATTTTCTTTTATGTAACTCTCTGGCACAATCTTTTCAAATTTAAAGTTAAGAAGACTTAGTGCGCGCTCTATATCTACACCTGAGAAGTTAGACCCTAGGAATTGATTAATTTCTTTTGCGGTTACACCCACCCATCTGCCGACGGCTGGCTTAGGGTACACATCTGTCACCGGGCCCATCTTTGCATTAGGGAATAATTTCTTGATCTCATTTACAGCCATCCAGAATCCATCTTCAATAAGTGAGTCCGATATTCCATTCTCAAATCTCTTGCTAGCATCGGTACGCAAGTCATACTTAAGCGAAGTCTTCCTAATAAGAGACGGATTAAAATTAGCGCTCTCAATAATAACACTCTTGGTATTATTACTTATACCACTATACTTACCACCTTTTATGCCAGCTAGGCCTAGAACTTTTTTGTCATCAGCTATTACAAGAGTCTTGGAATTTAATTTGAGTTGTCTGTCATCGAGAGTCTCCAGCTCCTCACCCTCTTCTGCGAATCTAACTGTAATACAACCCTCTAAATTCTCAGCTCCATAGGCGTGCATAGGCTTGTTCAATGTGAACTGAACGTAATTAGTTATGTCTACGATATTATTAATACTCTTTTGTCCTATTCTTTTTAAATTATCTGCTAACCAGCTTGGTGAGTCTGTAACTTCAACTCCGTCGATACACACAGACATGAATCTAGTACACAGGTTAGTGTCTGTAACATTAACTTCTACTCCTGCAACTGAGTCGTCTGACTCTAATCTTGATATATCAAAAGGCTTGAATGTAAGCCCGAGTACCGCAGCCCACTCACGAGCCATACCAAGGTGACCCAGTGCATCATGCGCACGATTAGGTAGAACTTTAATATCAAAAATACTATCTCTTGGTTTATCGTTTTTGTTCTCGTCAACTAATATACCTATCTCTGTTATCTCCTCCACTTCAAAAGCTTTAGCATTAAGCTCGCGCGCAATTACCTCATCACTAGGCAGAGTCTCTACAATATATTGCTGTATCCAATGTTTAGAAAATTTCATAAATTAAAACTGATTAACTACGCGCAAGTCACCATTGTATAGCAGACGCACATCATCTAACCCCCACTTAAGCATAGCCATACGGTCTATACCACAACCAAAAGCAAAACCACGATACTCATTAGGGTTAATGCCGCTAGCTTCTAAGACTTTAGGGTGCACCATACCAGCACCCCCTATTTCTATCCAGCCAGTATTCTTACAAATGTTGCACCCCTCACCTAAACACTTGAAACATTGCATGTCTACCTCGTTACCAGGCTCTACAAATGGAAAATAGCTCGAGCGCAACCTAATCTTAAGCTCTCCTCCAAAGAACTCCGAGAAGAACTTCTGTATGATGCCAATCATCATCGAGAGCGATGCATCCTTACCCACGTAGAGCATCTCAACCTGATGGAATTGCGCTTCATGTGTTGCGTCAGTTGCCTCATTACGGAACACCTTGCCTGGACAGACTATTGCAATAGGCATAGGCAGATTCTCCTTAACATACTTCTCCATGGTCCTGATCTGCATATTGCTAGTGTGGGTACGCAATACATAACCAACCTCTTGCCCTAGCTTATTGTGGCCCCTACGCCCGTCAATCCAAAAAGTATCTTGCATATCACGAGCTGGATGATCACCTGGAACGTTAAGAGCATCAAAGTTGTGCCACTCATCCTCCAACTCTGGACCATCAACAACATCAAAACCTAGCTTGTTAAATATTCTCGAGATCTTATCTATCGATAAAGTTATAGGATGTACATGTCCACTCATATATACATTCTACACTATGCCTTGTTATCCTGCAAAATCCACTTATTTTCTTTTTTAAAGGCAAATTTGTACACGGAAATAAAGATAAAAATCGGCGCTACAAATGGATAAAGTAAAAAGTAAATTGCAAAATTCGGCATCAACTTATTCTTACTCTCAGTTATATTGCGTGACACCATTATTACATAAGCAAGAACAGTTAAAAGAAATATGCTTTGGAACAAAAATACATCAGTTGTTAAATAAAAAATATCAAAAGTAAACTTTGGCATATGGAAGCCTGTGAATAGGTAGGTTTGTAAGTTTTGATACATATGAAAAGCTGTTGAAGTTAAAGTGTAGCTAATTGCATACAGAACATAAAAAACAAAAGTCACAGCAACAGGAAGAGTGAATAATCCAAAGTGACCATACTCTTTTCTAAAGAACATCTCTCTATAGTCCCAAGCATTCTCGAGGAAGCCTCTTATCCATCTAACACGCTGGCGTATCAAACCTTTTAATGTCGCAGGCCCAACTGTATATACATACGCCTTATGTGCGTTGGCTATCTTATAATGATTCTTGTGTAGACGCAAAGTCATCTCGAAGTCTTCTGCATTATGAGCAGCAACATAATTACCGAGCTCTTGAAAAACCTTATGTCTAAAAACAGAAAATGGCCCAGGCATAACCTGTATAGCATCGATAGACGAGTAGGCTTTTCTCCAAAATACAGACAACATATACTCTATAGCTTGCGCCCTCTGCCAAATAGTCTTAACTTCACGCAATTGCATACAGCTAGCAAGAGCCGATATGGAATCATCTTTAAAATACTGCGCCGCGACCAGCATGGCATCGTGATGAAGTGTAGAGTCAACGTCAAGACAGGCCACAAGGTCAGTGTCTACATACTCGAGACCGGTATTAAGTGCGTGATGCTTGCCTTGCTTAGTCTCAAAGAAATATTTGATTCTACTGTCACTAGAGACGAACTGAGCCACTACTTCTTTTGTGTTGTCTGTACTGTTGTTGTCCAAATAAAATATTTTTATTTTATCTTTTGGATAATTTAACTTTTGAATAGACTCGATCGTTGTCTTTATGTGTTTGCCCTCATTCCAACCAGGGAGCAAAAAAGTAACACTTGGGAAAAAATCTTTTGAGACAGCCTCTTCGTCCTGCATTTTTTTCTTGTTGGACAAAAAGTTGTACAACATAAAAACTTGAAAATAAATAGACAAGAAAATGAACGGATACAAAAGTGACTCGAGTATTGTGTTAATCGTACTTGGCATGACTATTTAGCTGTTGAGCTTTTGGTCGTGGTGGACTTGGTCTGGGCGGTGCTGGTTGCTTCTTTTAAAGTGTCAGGTAACAAAGCTTTCAAATCCTCAACTGACTTGAGCCCGTAATATGTTTTGTCTTCTACTACAAGCATCGGGAACTCTGCTTTTGTTTTGTAAATCTTTTTAAGTGTGTCTAATGGGGCCAGATCCAAGTCATAGTCAAAAGTATAAACACGCAGCTCAGGATAAACATCACGTAGGTTGTATAGCACTGCTGATTGCTTTGCACAATCATCACAAACACCACTTTGATTGCTATAGAAATAAATCATGTATATAGGCTTCTTAGCTTGCCCGCACTTGTCTCCTATTTTCTTACCTAGTAAGTAATCTTTGATCTGAAGTAATGTGTAATACTTTTTTAAATATATAACTTGCTCATTGTCACTTCCAAGCTTGCTCTCGGTGTATGTTAACTTATCACCAAGCTCATTAAGCTTCTGCACTACACCACTTGCTCCTTCATTACTGCATGACACCTCCTTAAGCAAGAACTCTGTCTCTGTAGACATGACGTCTATCGCAATTGAGTCTTGTATAGATTTTATATTATCAACTCTTTTTTGTGAGAAAAAATAAGAAAGATAAAAAGCTGTTGTAAAAATAGCGATAGTTATAATAAGGGATATAACATATCTTGAGTAATCTATTTTCATAAATTTGGAGCCGGCAGTCAGGCTTGAACTGACGACCTACGGTTTACAAAACCGTTGCTCTACCAACTGAGCTATGCCGGCGATAGGAAACATTCTAGCACATAATTTATTTTTTTTCCACAGATAAAAAAACTGCAGCAGATTTTTTATCTATAGTAATAATAGGGTATTTTTTATAGAGTTTAAAAAGATCATTATCTGTAATTCCCGCCGATGAAATATTTGGATCACAGTAATGTTTCCCTGATACAACAAGGTTTTGATCATCAAATTCCCACACAAAAGATATAGGGGTTCTATGAAAAACACCAGACTCGTTATCAAGGTAGCTTTCAACTACTTCAGCGGCCACAAAATCACCCTCTTGAATCATAGAATAAATTTCATATTTTCTATCTGGAAAAGAATAAGCTTCGGCAAGTTTCTCATTAAAATTTTTATCTACCTTCACACTTGGGAAAGTAGATTTACTTTTATAGGCCCAAGACATAACATATTTATCACTTAGTAGATTAAAAGCTGAGATGTGGTCTCCAACAACTTCTAACGCTAACAATTTTAAAATAATTTCTTTTTTTGTCATAGTAAAATAAAGAGAGGGCTTGCAAAGCCCTCTCGAACATCGGACGGATGTGCGATGTTAAGCCGTTACAGCTTCTTCGATCAACGATCCGCAACGTTCCTGTTTGTAGTAAATCTCCGTGGAGATAAGGCTGCTCGCAAGGAACTGCTGATGGAATTTCGTCCAGGCTGTATACAGTACAGCAAATTCGGGGCGTATGTTGCCATCGCCGTTAGTCTCAAACTCCTCGGCGATGTTCTTGATGCCGAGTGCGTGCAGGCGCTCAACCTTTGACAGAAGTTCTCCTGCCGCAAACTGAACGCTTTCCACCAAGCCGTCAAGATGAGCAATCGCCGACTCGAAGCCACCAGCCGCATAGGCTTTTGCGATTTCTTCGGCAGCATCAATTGCAACCATCCCTTTGCTGGAGAAACCGGAGCAAAGCTGAGGCAAGTTTACCAGCTTTGCCGCCGGAAGGTCTACGTAGTAAAGCTCGGACATCTGCTGACGCAAGCTTTTGATCGAAGCCTTCACGCCGGCAACCATGTTGGATGCCTCACGAAGACCGTAAACCAGAGTCGCAACGTCTGCCTGTTCGCCATTGAGATTCTTCAAAATCTCGCCTTCAAGACGAACGTTGAATCCTTCAATGGAAATCCCCGCCAGACTGACCGAGCGGGACATCAGGGTTGATTTGCCGAGGAACTGACGACACGGTTGATGATTAATACCACCCATTGGAAATTACTCCTTAAAAACAGCTGTACAGGGATTGTACAATGAACTGCTAAACAATATAATAATATAGTTATTTAAGTAAGTCAATAACTATCACTTCTCCCCATCTTCCTCCTCCTTGTCCATCTCTCTTTTGTAATGCTTCAAATGACTCCAGAAGTGCACTACGAAAGCCTTATTCTCTACGGACTTGGTAACAAATCTAGCCCTCAGAGATTGATATCTATTTTCAATAAGATCTTTTAACAAATCTAGGGATTGCAATATCCACAACACAACATAATGCAAAGAGAACTTGTACATCCTGATGGCCTTCTTTATTAAAAATTGTACAACCGAGTCCATTGTCTCAACAAAAACAAAAACTGCATTATAATCCTGATCAACTGTAACCACTCCAGAAGATATAGCTTTGTGGCTTCTGTAAAAAATAAATCCTGCACGAGAAAAACTCGCAATACCAGCTAACAAGAATAAAGTTATAAAAATAGTGCTTATCATATAGCACGCCAACTACTGCTTACACAGTATAACGTGAGAATGATTTTAGTTTTACGTTTTCGCCGAATTTCTGAACTCCTGACTGGATATATCCTTCTACTGTCAACTCACCATTCTTGATGAATGGCTGAGCCATAAGTTCTGCTTCATCGTTTGGTGCCATAGCACACACATGCATAGCAATATCATTAGCCATTGCGCGGAAGTCAGGATTGTTAGCTACGAAGTCAGTCTCACATCCTAGAACTATAATTGCACCCATTGTAGCTGTACCATGAACGTAACTAGCAACAACACCAGCCGCGATCTCGCGATCAGCTTTCTTCTCAGCTTGAGCAGCAGAATAACTACGTAACACCTCGCGCGCCTTGTCAGCGTCTCCATTAGCTTCATCTAAAGCTTTTTTAATTTGAGCGAATGATAACCCTGTCTCCTCACGAAGTTGTTTAATAGTGTCCATAGAATATATTTATGCTAACTCTTTTTTAATAGCTTCTAGTATAGCGCGAACAGTGCTTGGCGCACCCTCGTTACAAACAATCGGATAATCAATACCGTCTATGTTACAGTCAGTGTTAGCGAGAGCCACAACTGGTATTCTCATACGTTGCGCTTCCTTGATACACATGTCCTCTTTTCTAGCGTCAACAACAACAATCGCTCCAGGTAGTCCTGTAACATTAGATAATCCTCCAAAGTTACGATCAAGACGCTCAATATCTTTTTGAATTAGCATTTGCTCTTTCTTTGTATAAACAGCCAGCTCTCCTTTCTCTTTCTTAGACAATAGCTCGTGTAGCTTCTCAATTCTTTTCTTAATCTGAGGGAAATTAGTTATAGCTCCACCGATGTAACGATCTGCTACATATGGCTGATTCATAGATAGTGCGATCTCCTTTACCACTTGGCGGATCTCAGGCTTTGTTCCTACGAATAGAACTTGCTTATTCGCAGCGACGACAGATTTTAGGAATTCTATAGCTTTATCAAAGTCAACGATAGTTTTCTCAAGGTCAATAAAATCAACACCATTTGAAGATGTAGCAACATAAGTCTTAGTTGAAGGGTGGCGGCGTGTACGAGTGTATCCATAGTGCGCTCCTACCTTTACTAGATTATCAATACTAAATATAGACATGCCGGCAATAATAACAGATATTTAAGACTTTTGCAATAAGAAGCTACTCCTCGTCGGCGGTGCCGTATTCTCCGGTGAAGTTATTCAAGGCATCAAAAATAGGATCAAGATTGCCTTCCATTATCTTTGGTAGCCCATGCCAAGACTGCTTGATACGATGATCGGTCACGCGGTCTTGTGGATAATTATAAGTTCTTATCTTCTCACTTCTATCCCCTGTACCAACTTGAGCAAGCTTAGCGTCGCGGTCCTTGGCGTACTCCTCTTCTTCGCGCATCTGATCTAGTTTGGCCTGCAGCATCTCCATAGCACGCTCACGATTCTTAAGCTGGCTACGTTCAATAGTACAGCGCACCGCAATACCTGTCGGCTTATGTATTAAGCGTACTGCTGTCTCAACTTTGTTAACATTCTGCCCTCCAGCACCGCCCGAGCGAGATGTCTCCATCTCTATGTCAGACTCGGGTATTACTACTTTTTTAACTTCACGTATAGGCATTATAGATACAGTAATTGTCGATGTGTGAACGCGACCATTCTTCTCAGTGTCAGGAATACGCTGAACACGATGCACACCTGATTCGAATTTGAAAAAGTCGTACGCAGTCTTACCCTTCACTTCAAATGAAACATATTTGTAACCGCCAACGTCAGAGATTGACTCATCCATTTTCTGCCAACCCATATTATGAGTTAATGCAAAGTTCTGATAAGCAAGAGCAAGCTCGGCTGCGAACAACGTCGACTCATCACCTCCTGCACCACCCTGAATTTCTAGTATCAGTGCCTTAGGCTTAGACTCTTCTTCTCTATCTTTTTTAACTATTTCTGACATCTCGTCATACAGCTTCTTGCTTTCTATTTCTAATCTAGAAATATCTTCACTAGCAAGCTCAGTCATATCAGGGTCAGCAAGCAGCTCCTTCGCGTCAGCAAGCTCAATTAGCATCTTCTCATAACTGTCAGCTAGATACTTAGTCTTTATATTATTTTTAAAATCTTCTAGATTCATTACTTTATTATACTACGGCAAATTACAAAATCCGGGGGCAATGCCTCGGATTTTGTTAGCCCTATTTAGTTGCCTTGGCTTGGCGTTTCTTGAATCTGTCTACACGACCTTGTGTATCCATTACCTTCTCTTGTCCTGTGTAGAATGGGTGGCAAGCTGCACAGATTTCCACCTCGATACTCTCGCGTGTTGATCCGATCTCATATTTTGCACCACAAACACAAGTCATTACTGCATTTGGGAAATATTGTGGGTGAATGTCTGATTTCATAAGTAGACACTATATTACAGCATTATTTGCCATTTTGCAAGATCTTGATAGAAGCTTCATATTCGTCAGCGTATTTCATCACGTCATTGCCATAGAACTGATAGGCTGACTTGCTAGCATTGCCACACCCTGCTAAGTAACATACTGCCGCACGATGCTCAGCTGCACGAGTGCCTTTTGTGGCGCCATTATCAGCAAGCAATAAGCCCGCTGCAGTAAAGGCGTCAAAATTATTCCAAGGATTAGGCGGATTATTGCCAGTAACAGAAGAAATGCGTGATTTATATAAGACCCAAGTAGAAGGGATAAATTGCGCCGGACCCATAGCTCCACCATAACCATACCAGGCCCTCTTAGAAACTGGCTGCTTATCTGGATCAAGTCCAAGCTCACTCATAAGGGTCTGAAATATAGGCTGATCACGTGTTGGATGCATGTCATCTTTCCAATTACCTTTACCGACATTTTGGCCTAGATTACTCTCTACACGTATTACACCCAACAAGTACGCCGCACGGACACCAGTCTGCTTCTCGACTTGCACAGCCAAGTCATACGCAGTACCGAAGTTAATACTCTTAGACCCACTAAGATTGAACAGCGCTGAGCGTATCTCAGCTATTCTCTTTTGATTATCGGTTACCAATTTTTGATATATCTTTTCTTCGCCTTTGGTCTTCTTAAGAAGATCGTCCTTCTCACTTTTGGTCTCTTGTATTTCCTGCTTCTGCATTACTTGCTGTTGCTTCAGGGCTTGCTCTTCGGCTTTGGCGTCGAGCAGGTCACTTTTGGCGTCTTCTAGGTCCACTTTAGTGCCTTTGATATTTTGAATAGATCCATACAAGGCGTCTTTTATATTTGAATAGTTTTTGGCTTTATCGAAAACATCAGAAATACTGTCTCCAGAGAGTGCCACTTCAGTAAGAGAGAAAGCTTGCATAGACTGATAATTTCTAAATGTCGCACCCATGGACGCATTCTCAGAAGCCAATTTACCATTGAGAACATTTATCTTCTTATTCTTGTCTGTAATATTGTAGTTAATATTTTGTATAGCTTTGTCACGAGCCTTGATCTCAGCCTCTGTCTTTTTTATTTTGGTCTGCAATATAGATATATCTCGAGAAAGAGAGACACCTTCATTCTTTTTACTGTCTAGTAGAGCTTGTTGCTTTTTAACTTCTTCTTCTAATTGATTCAACTCTTGTTGTAGCTGCTCCCTAGATACAGATTGAGCGCTAGCGATAAAAGGAGTAAAAAGAATTGAGAGACAGATCAAAACAGAAAAACTTTTCTTCATGTAGTTAGTATAACAGATGATGAGTGTAAATTGTGACGAAAAAGCGCCCAAGGCTTTGCCTTGGGCGCTTTTTCGTCACATACAGATACCTACTCAGCAGCAAGCTCTTCTTCTTTCTTACCTTTCTCTACAGAAGAACCAATATTCTCCATGTCTACCTGTGCAACAGCAGCAGATAAGTCCTCCTCAGACTGAGCAACAACAGAAGCAACGACGTCAGTTACATTCATGTGGTATAGCTCTACACCCTTAGGCAGAACAAGATCGGCTACAGTAATATTAGAATCAAGGTTCTCAAGTTTTGAAATATCAACCTCAATCTCATGTGGCAAGTTAGTAGGATCAGCTTCAACGCTAACAGCGTGCATAACTTTTACAAGATTAGCGCCCATATTCTTAACGGCGTTAGATGTACCGACAAATGATAACTCAACATCAACGTGAACTTTCTGACCCTTCTCTACTACGTACAAGTCAACATGAACTGGCACGTATTTAACTGGATCCATTTGAACGTCGTGTATTAGAACGTTCTCATTTGAATCTCCACCAAGCTTGATAACAGATGACTCACCTGCCTCCTTTAGAACTTTAGAAAAAGCAATAGAATCAATAAAAATAGGAGTAGACGCAGCGTGAGCGCCGTACATAACAGCTGGTATCATACCAACCTTCTTCTCGCCAGCTTGGCGTTTGGTTACATCTAATGTGAATGTCATAGTTCGCACATAATACTACAAAGATTATACTTTTTCAAGGTGTTGCAAGGCTTGGCCGACATGCTACAATTTAATTATGAATATACCAATTATCGCTATAGACGGACCATCAGCTAGCGGTAAAGGTACCATTGCAAGACGCCTTGCTAATCACTACAAGTTCCACTATCTCAACTCTGGTGCACTATATAGGCTAGTAGCGTACATAGCTAAACAAAATAATGTTGACTTTGATGACCGTAAAGCAATAGCAGAAGTGGGGAGAAACATCTCCCCTATTTTTATGGAAGAAAAAGTCATCATCGATGGCGTGGACATATGGCCCGAGCTTTCAAAGAAGAAGTTGGCAAGATGGCTGCACACATCAGTCCTTATCACGAACTGCGTGACGCAATATTCACTCTTCAGCGAGATCAGATACAATCCCCTGGCCTAGTTGCCGAAGGTCGCGACATGACAAGCTCTGTATTCCCTGACGCCTGCATCAAAATTTTCTTAGACGTGTCCCCCGAGGAGGCCGCACGCCGCAGACACAAAGACGAAATAGATCGCAACTCACTCATTACATACGAAGTGTTAGTACAGATGATGCGAGACCGCGACCATCGCGATCGCAATCGAGAACATGGCGCCCTCAAGCTAACATTGGACAGCCATCACATAGACACCAGCACCCTAAGCCGTGAAGACGTATTCGAGGAGTGCCTACGCTACTGCAACTCCATTCTAAATAAAAAAGATTGCTAAGGGAAAATTATTTATTTGATATAATATTTGAATGACTAAAAACTTTGACGATTGGAGTAAACAAAAGAAACTACTAGACGACAATCAAAAAGACGTATTATTCAACGAGAATGAAGTCTGGTGGTGCTCTATAGGTTTAAATGTTGGTGTGGAAATGGACGGTAAAAATGAAAATTATGAGAGACCTGTTTTAATTATAAAAAAGTTTAGCAGAGAATCTTTTCTAGGAATCCCTCTTACAGCAACAAACAAGCAGAGTATTTATAAATATAAATGTACGATAAACAATACAGAAAGCTATGTTTGTCTAAACCAATCAAAAACATTAAGTTCAAAAAGACTCATAAGAAAAATAGTCAAGATAGGAAGAGTTAAGTTCAAGGAGATAAAAACAGCTTTCTCAAATATATAAAAATCGAAACCCCGCTTTCGCGGGGTTTCTCGAGTGCCTGATGGCAACAATGTAAATATTATATATCCTTAACATTAAAATTGTCAAATGTGTCCCTAAGAGGTTTTAAATAAAAAAGATTGCTAAACTAAATACATAAAAAGAAAAAGCCCTTCACAGGAAGAGCTTTTTAGCTTAAACAACTTTTACTTATTTATCAAATTAATAATTTGACTTTTTGTTATTGGACCAACTATACCAGTTGTCGGTATACCGTTATCGTTCTGAAATTGTTCAAGACAGGCTACTGTTTTAGTTCCAAAAAACCCACTAACCGATAAGCTGGGGCAAACTTTTTCTTTTAAAAAACTCTGCAAAAAAGAAACCGACTTATCATTATTCGAGTCTCTACTATAAAGAGAAAGGTTAGCAAACGACTCCTTGAACTCTTTCAAGCCCTGCTTCTCTTGTGGTTTTTGTTGAACTGGAACTGGTTGAGTTGCTGGCTGGATATTCACTTGTGTGTTATTTGTTTGTTCGATATTGCCAAGTTTTGGAGAATTAGACGGGCATGGAGCAATCTTACAAGCAGTTGTTATTGCTGGTTGTTTATAACATGCACCAGTTGAAGAGTTCACAATTTCTGGCGGGGTACAATACTTGCAGTATCCAAAATTTGGTCCACTAACCCACCCCCACTCAGGACCATAAGCAGCACAAAGAGCACTCTTGCCACCATAACTTAAAACTAACCACTGATCTTGAGTTGGATTACACCTAACTGAACCGTCAGGATTTGCTGGCAGGTCAGCACATTGATTAGCGTATCTACCGCTGACACAATCCGAAGTATTGGAGCTATTCTCTCCGAACCTTGGCTCACATATGCCGTTTTGATTTGCAAAATTTATATTAGATGTTGGGGTGTTGCTGTAGGCCGCCGGTGCGTAGTAAGGTGTCGGATACTTTCTACAAGCCGTTGCGCTATTTGAATTAATTTGACCACCATTATCAGTGTATCCATCTGGGCAGCTATCACAATAATAAAGTCCTGTTGCAACCGGATGAGAGGTGTTGGATCTATTAAGGTAAGTTGATCCCGAACAGCTAGCATAAAAACTTTCCGTTACAATTGCTGGGGCCATTGACTGAGCAAATCCAAAACTGCCAACAAAGAAGTAAATAGCCACTATATAATATATAAGATGAAATTTGTATACGTTTTTATTCATAAAAACATGTGTATGATTGAAGATAATAAATAACAGATTGTAAGTTTCTTAAACTTTAAAACTGTAACACCAGTTTACAACTAACAACAACACAAGCACAATGTCAAGAGTCACAAGCCCTTAACAACATTAACAACAAAAGAAAAAAGCCCGACCTTCTCACGAAGGTCGGGCTTTTGCGTCGCGCCGAGTGAACCCTAGGGGTTAGCCGACACGTAAACCCCGGCCGCGTATGACGTGCACACGCTAGGGGCAACGTTGGGGT